>NZ_JAEFCF010000009.1 GCF_016405985.1 Paracoccus sp. IB05 | reverse complement strand
TCCTTTGAAGAGAGCATCGCTCTCAGAAGACCGGAACAGAACCGGGACAGGTCCACATCAGCCGCGCACAAAGGGGGAGCATGGCCAATGGCTGTTCTTCGGAGCCTTCCCTCCGCACGAAGGCGATAGATATGCCCTTGCTTGGGACGCATATCACGGCTCTCTCGACGCCGCGAAAGCGCTGCATGAGGCGCTGCTCTCGGGGTGGGTCTGGAAGATCGAGACACATGGCATTCTTAATTTTTCTTGGGTCAGCAGGCCAAGCGAAATGCTGTTCCAGCAGCATCAGTCGTCATTCGACAACCCCGCCCGTGCCTGGCTTATCGCCATCCTCCGCGCCTATCGGGGGATGCAGGGATGAGCGGGCCGGAACGGATCTGGGCTTGGGAAGGCGACGACCAGGACGGCTGGGCCAATGCTTATGCGACCACCACACATGTGGCGATTGATCAGGTTGAATACCTGCGCGCAGACGGTGAGACTAGGATCGAGGAATTGGCCGAACTGATTTATCTGCGCCATTGCCACGAAAAACACTGGCTCGGCGCCAGATGGGAAGCGAACGAAAGCAAGGACGTTTGGCACGACAAGGCCCGCGCCGCGCTCGCGAAGATCGGGGAATAGCGGATGGAACGGCCAGTCCTGGACGCAATCCGAGCCACGCTGAAATTCAAGGACTCTGCAACGATCAGTGAAATCGCCAAATATGCTGGCCTGACGCACAAGCAGGTGCTGGACACAATCAACGCCAATGGGTCGATGGTCTGGCGTAACCGAAAGACCGGCCATGTGACGAAGGTGGACCCTCGCGGCGTCCTGCGAAAACAGCTTGTCGAGAGCGATGCATATTACTTCCCTGACACCTACGGCGCATGGTCGGTCGAGGGTCATTCGCTCCGTTTCAAAGGACACGATGATCTGAGGGCAAGGCTGCGCGAGAGCCGTCTTGTCGGGGGGATCGGGGATTGCTGGACCATAGAGCCAGTGATCGACACCCCAGAGAACCGCGCCGCCCTTGAGGCTGATGGGCTGAAACTCTGGTCGGAAGACGAGGCAGACGAACGGCTATGGGTGGAGACCGCCCGCGCCGCCGCGCAAGAGAAAGGGGGCGGATGATGGGGGCAATGCAACAGATCAGGCCGACAGTGAAGCCGAGCGAAAGACTCGCCGTGATGAAGGAAATGATTGCCATGGGCTGCAAGGTGCAGTGGGATACCAACACCGGCCTCATGGAGATCACCCCGCCCGGATCGCAAGGCGGGAAACCCGATGCCTTTGACATGGTGGATTTCAGCCGTTGAAACGCGCGCTGCCCGCTCACGTCTACCAGAAGCCCAAGGGGCTGTATTTTCAGCGAAGGGGCTGGAAAACGGTGAAGATCAATGCTGCCCCCGGCACCAAGGAGTTTGCCTTCGAATATGCCGCAATCCTTAACGGCGCGCTGGTGGCCCCGCAGACTGCGACCGGGCGCACATTTGCGGCTCTGATCCAGTCCTACCATGCCAGCCCGAGATACAAGGGCCTCGCACCTCGCACGGCCCGAGACTATGACAAGGTGCTGATCTGGATCAAAAGCAAACTGGGTACGCTGGACGTTGCCGGTATGCAGCGCAAGGACGTGATCCGGGCGCGGGATGCCAATGCGGAGACGGTGCGCTTCGCCAATTACATCGTCCAGGTGCTGCGGATCCTCTTCGAGCATGGGATTGACCAGGGCTGGCGCGAGGATAATCCGGCCAAAGGCGTGCGCCTGCTTAAGTCGGGTGCCCCGCCGCGAGAGGCATGGCCGCAAGACATGATCGACGCCTATCGCGCGAAAGCCGCCGGGCGCGCGCTGCTGATCTTCGAACTTGCGCTTGGCACCGGTCAGCGCATCGGGGATGTGCTGAAAATGCGCTGGAGCGATATCGAGGGCGACGGGATTAATGTCACCCAAGGCAAGACTGGAGCGCGCCGGTGGGTGCCCTTTACCGCGCGCCTGAGGGCCCTCGTGGACGCAACACCGTGCATTGGGCTTACGATCTGCGCATGGGGGCCCCCAAGGACGCGCCCTGACCTATTTCCCAGCTGCAAAGGCTGTCAGGCAGGTGCGCGAGGCTATCGGCGCAGAGAAATACGATATTCACGGCCTGCGCTATGCCGCTGCTGCTGAACTGGCAGTGGCCGGATGCAGCGACGAGTTGATCGCTTCGATCACCGGATACAAAACCAGCGCGATGGTGGCAAAGTATGCGGGTCCGGCGCGCCAAAAAGCGCGAGAAAAGGCTGCACAAATCAAGCGCGGAACGGAACAAGAATGAAACACGAATGTTGCCAGATTTACATGGCAACACAACAACATAGTCTAAGTCACTGAAAAGATGGTGCCCGGAGACGGATTTGAACCGCCGACACGCGGATTTTCAATCCGCTGCTCTACCAACTGAGCTATCCGGGCAACCTTGGTGGCGGGGTGATACCGAGTGTGTCCGGCGCTGTCCAGAGGGAAAACGAATAAGTTTCCAAGAAGGCGAAATCATTGTCCTGAAACAATGTTTTGACTGGCCGATTTTGCCTCCATCTCTGTCAGGAACGCCTTTTCCGTCGCAGCAGACCGCCCGCAGAGAACTCGGCGAGCCCGGAAGCCGCACAGATATGGCAGCTGAGGTCTGGCCTGTACCGGTCTCCACAGACAGCGTGATCAGGAAGGAGAATCCGCCCGGGTCATGCAGGAAGCATCAGGTATCAGGCGAAACAGAAAATGATCGGGGCACAGGGTCGACAGGCATGCGCTCCGGGGGCGTCTGGTTTGGGAGTACAGGAGCTCAACGCCTCGCGTGGCGCGCCGGAGGCAGGCACGGACCCGCAAGTTGTCGTGCAGCCAGGGCCCTCGCGGGGTGCCTCAGGGCCGGCCATGGTTCGCACCTGCTTTACTGGCAGTTGCGACATTTTCCGCCGGAAAGGAAAGCCACCGGGCCAGTCACCTCTTCGCTTGTGAGACGGCTTTCCTGATCTTGTCTGCCACGTCGCGTTGCATGGCCCAATATGCGGCCCATAAAGCCAGGCAGAAAGCCAATGGCGCGTGGGACTGTGCAATCTGCAATGACGTCAAGCGGAGACGCTGACTGCTCCGGAGCACAGATTGCGAAAACTATATCTCTGCCCGGCCAGCGGCCCGCGCCAGAGAGGCGGCAGGCTCTGCGGTCAGTGAGCCCGATCCGGCGGTGCTGACGGCTCTGCCTCTGGCACATCGGCTGCGGGATCATCCTCAGCACCGCCGATCCGGTAGCCATCGCCCAGCCAGCGCGCGAGATCGATATCGGCACAGCGCTTTGAACAGAAGGGGCGCGCGGCAGCTTCGGTCTTTTTGCCGCAGATCGGACAGGTCATGGCCAGAGCGCACTCAGCGCGAGGCCCTCCCGGCGCCGGGTCAGTTCGAACAGGCCGAGCCCGCTCCAGCCGGCCAGGCTGGTCTCGCCGCCGCCCTTGAAGGCCGCGCGGATCACCTGGTCGAGGATATTGCGGTCGCGTTTTGGCATCGGCGCGAAGTCGATCACCACCTGGCCGCCAAGGCCGCGCAGCCGCAGCTGACGCGGCAGTTCCCGCGCGGCGGCGATATTGATCTTCAGCGCAGCCGCCGGCGAGGTATCGGGGCCGGTATTCACATCAACGGCCACCAGGGCCCGGGTGGGCTCGATCCAGATATGACCGCCGCCCGGCAAACCGACCCGCGCCCCGGTCAGCGCATCCAGCTGATCGGCCACACCAAAATCGGCAAAACTGCCCGGTTCCTCGATCACCTCATCAGGTGCGGGATCGCCCCAGTCGCGCCAGGCAAGCTCATGCGCCCCGGGCGCGTCGACCAGGAGTTCCGGCGCGCCATTGAGATCGGCCAGCACGGCCTCGGTCAACCCGCGCAGACTGGCAATATCTTCGGCGATCTCTTCGGGATCCGCAGCGTCGCAGACCGAACGGAGGATCAGCCCGAGATCAGGCGCCGCCCCTGCCATTGCGCGGCCCGCAAGGGCGTCAAGCTCTGCACGCAGATCCTCATCGCGAATCCGGCGCGAGACATTCAGCCCCGGCGCGCCTGGCGTCAGAATTGCATAGCGGGATTTGAACAGAACACGGATCGAGACCGGCAGCGCCTTGCCGGGTTCGGCCGGGCCGGACACCTGGACGATCAGCCGCTGGCCCGGCGCGATGCCCGAGACCTGGCGCAGAAACCCGCGCGCGCCATCCGGGAGTTTGACAAAAACGCCGCCCTGCCCCTTGACCGGCCGGTCGGCAATGGCGCGGCAGATCGCGCCCGGTGCCAGATCGACGCTGACCGGATCGATCGCGATCTCTTCCAGGATCCCGTCAACCAGCAAAGCCGCCGCCTCGCGCCCGTCTATCTGATCGAGAAGAACAACCCGTCCCTTCATACCTGCCTCCAGACCGGATAGCCGGCCGCCGTCAAAAGCTGTGCGGTCTCGGCGACCGGAAGGCCCATGATTCCGCTGTAAGACCCCGAAATCCATGGAATGAACGCGCCGGCCTGGCCCTGTATGCCATAGCCGCCGGCCTTGCCCTGCCAGTCGCCGCTGGCGAGATAGGCATTCATTTCATCATCCGAGAGTCGCTTCATCTTAACCGCCGAGACGCTTTCCCGCGCCCAGATCCGCGCGCCTTTGCGCAAAGCGATGGCAGTGATCACCTCATGGCGGCGCCCGCCGAGCAGCGCCAGAAACGAGGCCGCTTCGACCGCGTCTGCGGGCTTGCCGAGAATGCGGCGGCCAAGTGCCACCGTCGTATCGGCACAAAGCACGATATCATCAGGCCCGGCCTCTACCGCCAGCGCCTTTTCCCGCGCGAGACGCGCCGCATAGGGGCGCGGCAGCTCGCCTTTGCGGGGATCCTCGTCGATATCGGGAGGCAGAATGAGATCGGGTGTGATCCCCATTTGCGCCAACAGCTCTTTGCGGCGCGGCGAGGCGGATCCGAGGATCAGTCGCAAGATAACAGCTTACTTGAAGCGGTAATTGATGCGGCCCTTCGAGAGGTCGTAGGGGGTCATTTCCACCTGGACCTTGTCGCCTGCCAGAACACGGATGCGGTTCTTGCGCATCTTGCCTGCCATCGTTGCGATCAGTTCATGGCCATTGTCGAGTTCGACCTTGAATGTCGCATTGGGCAGGAGTTCCTTCACGACACCCGGGAATTCGAGAATGTCTTCCTTGGCCATGTTCACTCCGAATAGGAAAGGGCCCGCGGGAAACGCAGGCCTTCTGCCCCGGGCATATGCGCTTTGTGCCGGGGGTTTACAAGGGCTTTCTGGTTTGCGCGCCTGGCTGATCGCGCGAAGAGACGGGTTTTCCGGCCTGGCATTCGCGCTGACAGTTCAGAGCTGGCGGATCCAGAACTGCAGTGGTTTTTCGGTATCGCTGACTTCCCCGAGGTCGCGCCAGCTGAAATGCGCGATGGCGCCCGGCAGCGGTGCATAGCCGCGTTTCGTCCAGAAGGCGTCATTGCTGCGATATGCGTCAGGGCGCAGCGGGTGATCCCCGGGGCGCATCACCGAGCAGAAAGCGACATGGCTGCGACCAAGGCTGCGGGCATGGTCTTCGCGCAGGTCAAAGAAACGGTGCCCGACGCCCCTGCCCCGATATTCCGGCAAAAGGACCGATTCCGCGCCATAGAGGATTTTTTCCAGCGCGAGGCCGGTCTGGCGCATCGGTTCGGCGAATTCAGCCGCATGATCCTCCATCGGCGCTGAGGTCGAGGCGCCGACGATCCTGCCGTCATCAATTGCCGCCACCAGCAGCGCACCCGGGCTGTCGCGATAGGCCTGAAGATAGGTGCGCTCGTAATCGAGCGTACCATCATAGAGATAGGGCCAGGCGCGGAACACAGTGATGCGAAGCCGCGCCATATCGTCCAGCGCGGCCTCAAGCTCGGCCCCCTTCAGCGCGCGGACGGTCAGGCTCATTTCGAGACCTGTTCGATCCAGTCATTGAGGTTGTAGAAGGTGGTGATGCGGGTGATCCTGCCGCCCTTCACGTCAAAAAACGACCCCGCCGGGAGGATGTATTTCTGGCCCTTTGCCTCGGGCAGGCCCGGATCGGTCTTCAGATATTCACCATGAACGACGAATTCAGCCGCCGCGCGGCTGCCGTCTTCGGTCACGAAGATCACGATATCCCTGAGCTCTTCGCGGTAGGAGACGCCCATATGCGAACCAAATTCCGCGAATTTCCCGCGGCCCCACCGGATGCCGCCCTCATTGACGCGGTGTTCGATATCCTCGCTGACAAGCGCCGTCATGCCTTCGGGATTCAGCGCGTTGAAAGCGGTGTAATAGGATTCGATCAGCTTACGGGTGTCGGATGCGGACATGGCTCTCCCTTTCATTTGGGCGCGAGGATAGCCGGTTGCCGCGCAGGGGAAAGCCTGAAAACGCCCTTTCAGGGTCTCCGGGCGGCCCCTGGGGACAGGCCGCCCGGAAAGCGATCAGGCCAGCGCGGCGGCCACGGTCGCAGTCAGCGGCGTGGTCGGGTGGCCGATCAGGCGCGAGAGCGTTTTGCTGTCATCGAACAGCGCCCCCTTCGCAGTCTGGGCATCGCTGTCGGCGAGGATTGCGGCGAATCCCGCCGGCAGGCCGAAACCTTCAAGGGCTTTGGCATAGTCCGCCTCGGGCAGGTTCACATAGCCAACCGGCTTCCCGGCCTGTCTGGCCACTTCGGCGGCCAGATCGGCACCGGTGAAGCCGGTATCGCCGGCAAGCTCATAGATCTTGTTCTCATGGCCCGCCTCAATCGCGGTGACCGCAATCGCCTCGGCATAATCCGCGCGCGCGGCCGCCGAATAACGCCCTTCCCCGGCCGAGCCGATGATCGTGCCATGTTCGATCGCGGGCGCCAGGGCACCTGTCAGGTTCTCGCTATACCAGCCATTCCTGAGGATCGTGTAAGCGATCCCCGAAGCCCGCAGCGCCGCTTCGGTTTCGACATGTTCAGCGGCGAGTTTCATCGGCGAGGCATCGCCCTTCAGGAGCGATGTATAGATGATCCGCTTCACGCCAGCGGCTTTGGCAGCATCGATCACCGCCTTGTGCTGCGCGAAACGCTTGCCGACCTCATTGGCCGAGATCAGCACCAGCGTATCGACCCCCTTCAGCGCGGCGGGATCTGCCTTGTCATAGTCGAAAGCACGGGCCCCGACGCCCAGATCGGCAGCCTTTTCCGGGCTGCGGACAAGAGCGATGGGGCTGGCGCCCCGGGTTCTGGTCGCGGCAATGGCGAGGCGGCCCAGCTGGCCGGTGGCTCCGGTGATGGCGATGGTCATTGGTTTCTCCTGTTCCGGATTTGACAGGACAATAATAGCACCATACTTACAAAAAATAAGTACGCACCATTTTGTAAGTATGGAACAATGACGCACAGCCTCATCACGACAGATGCACAGCGCCTGATGCAGGGCTGGCGCGAGGGCAATGTCCTTGCCGCCGAATGCCCGTCGCGGCGCATCCTGCAACATCTGACCAGCCGCTGGGGCGTTCTGGTGATGGTGGCGCTGGCCACCGGGCCACATCGTTTTGCCGCATTGCGGCGCAGGGTGGCGGGGGTCAGTGAAAGGATGCTGTCCCAGGTGCTCAAAGATCTTGAGGCGGATGGGTTCGTGTTGCGGACAGCGCATCCGGTGGTGCCGCCGCATGTCGATTATGAGCTGACAGCCCTTGGGCAGGCGGCGGCGGCGCGGCTGATCGGTCTGGTCGGCTGGATCGAGGCAGAGTTGGAGACTATTCTCGCCGCAGGTAAAACAGGCTTCGACAGCGACGCAGCTCTGTCTGAACGCGAAACAGCCCGGGGCTGAAAGCCCGGTCCGTGCTGCCTGCCCCGCAGGTCAGGCCGGCAGACCGAATCAGGCTGCGGCCCGCGCCCCCTCAGGGGAATCAGAGCCGCCTTTCTCCCCGGCGACCCTGAATTCGCTTTGCATTTCGCCCCATTTCGCCAGTTCCGCCGCAAGCCGGTTGCGCGCCACAGCACCATCACGATTGCGGTTTCCCCAGAAGCCATGAACGGCAATCGCGCGGCCATAGGGCAGAAAGGCCGGCAAAAGCGCATGTCTGGTCATCGCCCAGCCAAAGGCGCTCAGCAGCGCCGCCAGGCCGAAGACCCGCACGAAATACTGGTGTTCCACCATGGTCAGCCCCTGCAGAGCCGGGCTGGAAAGCGCGGCGACGTGACTTGCCGCGACCAGCAGCGAGACGATGGCTGCCACGGCGTAGAACCAGCTGATGAGCAGGCCCGCGTTTTTCAGATGGCGCAAATCGCTGCGGCGAATGGTCATCCACAGACCGGCAAGCACCACCATCATCGGCGCCATCCCTCCGATCAGGAAACAGCTGGCAGCGGTCAGCAATAGATAGAAGGCCAGAAGGGTATAAGATGATCCCGGAATACCAGACATAAGCTTCCCCGTGTCCTGAACGATGCGACCACTGGCCTCTGGATGCCAGGACAATATGGCGCATATTCGGCGCAAAGCTGATGTTTGCGGGGCGAAAAGGCGCGATCCGCCTCACTCCCCCCGGAAAGCACACAGGCGTTGTGCACCGCACCCCGCCCGGTGTCACTCCCACCCCGGTCCTCTGGCGCGTGAGTTCCGGGCGCTCAGCCCCCGACCGGCACCGGCGGGCCAAATCTCTGGATCATGCGGTCACGGATCTGATCGCGCGCCTGGCGATAGGCGGAGAGTTTGGCCTCGCGGCTTTCGCCAAGTCCGGTCGGATCAAGTATCGGCCAGTATTCGACCTCGAGATGATGCCAGCGCGTCAGCTCCAGCGCCTGGCGCTGGCTTGCCGGCGACAGCGCCACGATCAGATCGAACTGCCCCAGATCATCGCCCCATTCCTGCATTTCCTCGAAGGACCTGGCGCGGTGGCGCGACAGTTCCACCCCGATCTCCTGGCAGACCGCCACCGAAAAGCCATCCACCTCCATGTCATTCTTCACGCCCGCCGATTGCACATAGGCGCGCTGGCCGTAGAATTTCTTCGCCATCCCCTCGGCCATGGGAGAGCGCACCGCATTATGGTCGCAGCAGAACAGGATGGACTGCGGGAAATCGACCAATCTTACCCCCAGTGCAGCACGCAGATGAGGGTGAAGAGGCGCCGGGCGGTGTCGCGATCGACCTCGGCCTTGCCCTCGAGCCGTTCCTGCAAGATCGCGGCCCCCTCGTTGTGAATCCCGCGCCGCGCCATGTCGATCGCCTCGATCTGGCTGGGCGGCAGGCGCTTCACCGCCTCGAAATAGCTCTCGCAGATCTGGAAATAATCCTTCACCACCTGGCGGAACGGGCCGAGGCTCAGATGGAATTCACCGACCTGGGCCTCATCCTCGCGGGCAATCCCGAAGACCAGCCGCCCCTCCCGGATCGCCAGCGCCAGACGATAGGGGCCAGGCGGCACCTCGCGCCCCTCGCGGGCGGGAAGGCCGAAGCTGTTCTCCTCCAGCAGATCGAAAATCGCGACCTTGCGCTCCTGTTCGATCTCCGGCGTCGGGCGTATGAGGCCCTTCTCGTCGATCTCGATATGGCAGATGCGGTTGGTCATGCGGGTGTTCCGGAAAATGCGTCGCCCCTTGATGCCCGAGCGCATCGCCGCACGCAAGCGCACCGCCAGACGCCGAGCCCCTCATTTTCTGTCGAAAAATATCCTCGGGGGGAGGCCGCAGGCCGTGGGGGGCAGACAGCCCCCCTCCCCGGTCCCGCATTCAGCCGCCCTCAGGCCCCGTTCAGCCGGTCCAGCCGCGCCCGCACACTCAGCCCATGCGCCTCCAGGCTTTCCGACCGCGCCAGCCGCTCCGCCGCCGGTCCGATCGCCGCCAGAGCCGCCGGGGACATCTTCGCGATCGTGGTGCGTTTGAGGAATTCGAGAACTGACAGCCCCGAGGAGAACCGCGCCGAACGCGCCGTCGGCAGCACATGGTTCGGGCCGCCGATATAGTCGCCGATGGCCTCGGGGGTCCATTGGCCGAGGAAAATCGCCCCGGCATGGGTGATCTGCGCCGAGACCGCCTCCGGGTCTTCGGTGCAGATCTCCAGATGCTCGGGTGCGACACGGTTCGAAAGCTCTGCGGCCTCGGCGAGGTCGCGCACCAGAATCACGGCACCATTGTCGCGCCAGCTCGCCTGCGCGATCTCGCGCCGCTCCAGCGTCTCAAGACGCTTCTCCAGCGCCGCCACACAGGCACGGGCAAAAGCCTCATCCGCCGTGACCAGAATCGCCTGGGCCGAGGCGTCATGCTCAGCCTGGCTCAGCATATCCAGCGCCACGAAATCCGGGTCTGCCGTACCATCGGCGATCACAAGGATCTCGGAAGGGCCGGCGATCATGTCGATCCCCACCTTGCCGAACACCCGCCGCTTCGCGGCCGCGACAAAGGCATTCCCCGGCCCGGTGATCTTATCGACCGCGCGGATCGTCGCGGTGCCGTAAGCCAGCGCCGCCACCGCCTGCGCGCCCCCGATCCGGTAGATCGTATCGACCCCGGCGAGCCTTGCCGCAAAGATCACCAGCGGATTGACCTCGCCGCCCGGCGTCGGGCAGGTGATCACCAGACGCTCCACCCCGGCCACCCGTGCCGGGATCGCATTCATCAGAACCGAAGACGGGTAAGAGGCGAGCCCCCCCGGCACATAAAGCCCGGCCGCCGAGACCGGCGTCCAGCGCCAGCCAAGCGTTGCGCCTTCCGGGTCGGTCCACATCTGATCCTGGGGCATCTGGCGGACGTGATAGGCGCGGATCCGTTCCGCCGCGAGCGTCAGCGCTGCCGCATCCTCGGGCGAGACTTTCGCGCATTCCGCCTCGATCTCTTCAGGCGTGAAGGCCAGCTGGCCCGGTGTCAGCGAGAGCCGGTCAAAGCGTGCGGTCAGTTCGGTCACCGCCAGATCGCCCCGCGCCCGCACATCCGCGATGATCGCGGCGACAACATCATCCACTTCGGGACTGTCCTCGCGCTTCATGCCAAGGAAAGCGGTAAAATCCGCCTCGAATCCGGGATCCCGGGTGGAAAGGAAATGCGCCATTGCGGGCCTCCGCGCGTGATTGCCGCCAGTCTTGGCCCGCGCATATCCCGCGCTGTGGCCGAGGTAAACAGCGCCATATGGAAAAGGGCGGCGCGCATGGTCGATGCGCGCCGCCCTTTCTGATTGTCAGCCCTGGCTTATTGCGCCGGAGCGTCCGCAGGGGCCTCTGCGGGTGCTTCAGCCGGAGCTTCAGCCGGAGCTTCTGCGGGCGCTTCAGCCGGAGCGGCCTCAACCGGAGCAGAATCTGCCGGCTCGGCGCCGGTTGCTGGCGCTGCAGCCGCAGCCTCGATGCTCGCCTTGACGATCACATCGGGGTTCTCGGCAACCGCGCCATTTTGCTCGGCCGGGCCGCGCCTGATCTTATCGACCACATCCATGCCCGAAATCACCCGACCGACAACGGTATAATTGCCGTCAAGGAAATCACCGGGCGCAAACATGATGAAGAACTGGCTGTTGGCCGAATTCGGATCCTGGCTGCGCGCCATGCCGACGATGCCGCGCTGGAACGAGACATCCGAAAACTCTGCCGGAATATCAGGCAGATGCGAGCCACCCATGCCGGCGCTGACGAATTCCGCCGGGATCTCCATACCATGGAGCTTATAGGTGCCTTCAGCCGCACCTTTCGGCAATTTGGCAAGCTCTTCGGCCAGCGTAGCCGGTTTGCCGAACTGCACATCACCGGTCTGGGCCATGAAACCATCGATCACGCGGTGAAAGACCACGCCATCATAGGCGCCCTCTGTCGCGAGCTGAACGATCTGCGCCACATGTTTCGGCGCCTTATCGTCAAGCAGGTCAATGACCACGCGGCCATTGGCCTCGCCCTGGATGTCGAGCACCAGATTCGGGCCCGGCAGATCGGGAACATCCTGCGCAAAGGCAGGCGCGCTCAGCAAAAGCGTGGCAACGAGAACCTTACGCAACATCGGCGGCAACCCTTACAGTGATCATGCGATCGGGGGTGACCGGCGGCTCGCCCCGGGTGATCTTGTCAACAAATTCCATCCCGGAAATCACCCGGCCGTAAACGGTATACTGGCCGTTCAGGAAGGAGTTATCCTTGAAATTGATGAAGAACTGGCTGTTTGCCGAATTCGGGTTCTGCGAGCGCGCAGCGCCGATCGTGCCGCGATCATGCGGCAGTTTCGAGAATTCTGCCGGCAGATCATCATATTGCGACCCACCCGTGCCCGAGCGGCGCGGATTGTAGTCTTTTTCCATATTGGCGTGCTCTACATCGCCGGTCTGGGCCATGAAGCCCTCGATCACGCGGTGGAAAGCCACATTGTCATAGGCTTTGTCGCGGGCGAGCTGTTTCATGCGCTCGACATGCTTTGGTGCGACATCCGGGAGAAGCTCGATCACCACTTCGCCGTCTTTCAGCGTCAGGATGATGGTGTTCTCGGGGTCCTTGATCTCGGCCATTGTGCTTCCCTTGCAGGCTTCTGGTCGGGCGGGAAATTAACCGCAAGCGCCTCAGGGGGGAAGGGCAAATGGGCGTGATCGGTTGACGGGAGGGCAAAATGCGCGGAAAGAATTGCGCGAAAAGCAGGATGCACCCCGGGTGTTAGCGCTAACCAACCCCGAATGACGCATATTGGGAGAGACCGATGAGCTGGAAAACGCTGGATGATATCGCACTGGCCGGCAAAACCGTGCTGACGCGGGTCGATATCAATGTGCCGATGGAAGGGGACCGGGTCTCTGATACAACCCGCATCGATAAGATCCGCCCGACGGTCGAGGATATCATCGCGCGCGGCGGCAAAGTGGTGTTGCTGGCGCATTTCGACCGGCCCAAAGGCAAGGTCGTCCCTGAGATGAGCCTTGGCCGCATCGCCCCGGCCCTTGAGGCAAGCCTGGGCCGCAAGGTGATTTTCGCGACGGAAAGCACGGGCGCTGTGGCAAAGGCCGCGATTGCTTCGGCGGCGCAAAGCGATGTCGTGCTGCTGGAAAACACCCGGTTCCACGCGGGCGAAGAAAAGAACGATCCCGCGCTTGCGGCGGAATTTGCAGCACTTGGTGATGTCTATGTGAATGATGCGTTTTCGGCCGCGCACCGGGCACATGCCTCGACCGAAGCCCTCGCGCGCGCGCTCCCGCATGCGGCCGGGCGGCTGATGGAGGCCGAGCTGAAAGCGCTGGACGCAGCGCTTGGCACCCCTGCCCGCCCGGTGATCGCCGTGGTTGGTGGCGCGAAAGTGTCGACCAAACTTGATCTGCTGGGGAACCTTGTTGGCAAGGTCGATCACCTGGCGATCGGGGGCGGCATGGCGAATACCTTCCTTGTGGCGCAAGGCATCGAGGTCGGCAAATCGCTCGCGGAACGCGATATGGCAGACACCGCCCGCGCGATCCTGAAAAAGGCCGAAGAGACCGGCTGCCAGATCCATCTGCCGGTCGATGTGGTGGTGGCGCGCGAGTTCAAAGCCGGCGCGGCAAGCCAGATCACCAATGCCTCAGGCTGCCCTGCGGATGCGATGATCCTTGATGCCGGCCCGGAAACGGTTGCGCGGCTGAAAGCGGTCATGGGCCAGTCTGCGACGCTGATCTGGAACGGCCCGCTCGGCGCCTTCGAGATCCCGCCTTTTGACGCGGCCACGGTGGCGGCGGCGAAAGAGGCCGCAAGGCTGACCGAGGCCGGCAGGCTGATCTCGGTTGCAGGCGGTGGCGACACCGTTGCCGCGCTGAACCAGGCCGGGGCTGCGGGGGCGTTCACCTTCATCTCGACCGCCGGCGGCGCCTTCCTCGAATGGATGGAAGGCAAGGAATTGCCGGGCGTGGCGGCTCTGCTGGCCTGAATCGGTCTGGTCGCGCTAACAGCATTGCGCGCGCCGCGGCGGAAAGGCTATGGCGCGTGCAAAATCTCACTGGATCCGGCAAAGGGTGATGTCCATGACCACGGAAAAGATGACGGCGCAGATCGGCAAAGGCCAGGGCTTCATCGCAGCCCTTGATCAGTCGGGCGGCTCGACCCCCAAGGCACTGAAACTCTACGGCGTTGAGGCGGATGCCTGGTCCGACGAGGCAGGGATGTTCGACCTGGTCCATGCGATGCGCGCCCGCATCATCAAATCGCCCGCCTTTACCGGCGAGAAGGTCATCGGCGCCATCCTGTTCGAGCAGACCATGGACCGCGCTATCGACGGTATCCCGACCGCCACCTATCTGTGGGAAAAGCGCGGCGTTGTGCCGTTTCTCAAGATCGACAAGGGGCTCGAGGCCGAGGTCAATGGCTGCCAGGTGATGAAGGCGATGCCCGAGCTCGATGCGCTGCTGGAGAAGGCCGTGCGCGCCGGGATCTATGGCACCAAGGAACGTTCGGTAATTTCCGCCGCCAATGAAGACGGCATCAAGGCGGTGGTCGATCAGCAATTCGCCATCGCGAAACAGGTGATCAGCCACGGGCTTATGCCGATCGTCGAGCCGGAAGTGACGATCTCGATCACCGATAAAGCCGCCGCCGAAGCGATCCTGCGCCGCGAGATCCTTACGCATCTGGATGCGCTGCCCAGGGGCACGCAGGTCATGCTGAAACTGACCATTCCGTCGGAGGCGAATTTCTACGCAGCCCTGGTCGATCACCCGGCTGTCCTGAAGCTGGTGGCGCTTTCGGGCGGCTATTCGCGTGACGAGGCAAATGCAGCTCTGGCAAAGAACCGCGGCATGATCGCCTCCTTCTCGCGCGCCCTTTCGGAAGGTCTGAACGCCGGGCAATCCGAAGCCGAATTCGACGCCACGCTGAAAGCGGCGGTCGATTCGATCCATGCAGCCTCAATCGCGGGCTGAACAGCTTTCGCGTAAAACTGAAGGGAATCCCGCCACATGGGGGATTCCCTTCTGATTCGTTTCATGGCATGATTTTTCGCAAGGCCCCCCGATAAGAGGGGTGACAGATGAGACGGACAGGACATGACCAGGCAACAACGGCGCCATAATATGGGCGGGCTCATCTACTTCGCCCTGATGTTCACTCTGGGTGCCTATTTCACCTTCGCCGCCGTTCAGGGCGACTATGGCGTGTTCCGCCGGGTCGAAATCCGCGCCGAGGCCAGCGGGCTGGCGGTTGAGCGTGACAAACTGGCGGTGCAACTTGCCGAGATGCAGAACCTGACGCATCGCCTGTCAGATGATTACCTCGACATGGATCTGCTGGATGAGCGCGCCCGTGACGTGCTGGGTTATATGCGTGCAGATGAGATCGTGATCCGCTGAAAATCTGGCGAAATCAGGGCCTTACCTGCGCACCGGATGCGCGTTGCGAAACCCGACGGCGAAGCGGTTCCAGGCGTTGATCGTGGTCACAATCAAGGTCAGCTCCACCTGTTCCTGGGGCGTAAACTCTGCCGCGACTGGCGCGTAATCCGTGTCGGCCGCCCGGCTTTGTGGCAAAAGCGTCAGCGCATCCGCCCAGGCAAGAGCCGCCCGCTCGCGCGCGTCAAAGGCGCTGCTTTCGCGCCAGGCGGCCAATACGTCCAGCTTTTGCTGCGAAACCCCGGCCGCCCTCGCCTCGCCGCCATGCAGATCAAGGCAGAAGGCACAGCCATTGATCTGTGAGACCCGCATTTTCAGCAATTCACGCAAGGGCGCCGGGATGGAGAGCGATTTGATCTGCGCCTCAAGGTCCAGCATCGCCTTCATGGCCACCGGGGCCGCCTTATAATAATTCAATCGCTCTGACATCGGCAGGTATCCGGTTGCACGGGGTCACTGTTCACTTGTGCCAGCATAGGCAGAGCCCCGGAGGAAGGCCAGACGCCTCTCACCTCGCCCCGCAGCTTGCGCGCATTTTCACTTTGACCCAATAATCCCCGATGTTGTATGGATGGTTTAACGCTAAACCATTTGCTGAACCTACTCCGGGGAGGAGCCCAATGGCACGCAAGCCCGATGCGAGACCCAATGTCTCGAAAGAAGAGCTGCTGAAATATTACCGCGAGATGCTGCTGATCCGCCGCTTTGAGGAAAAGGCGGGGCAGCTTTACGGCATGGGGCTGATCGGGGGGTTCTGTCACCTCTATATCGGCCAGGAAGCTGTCGTTGTGGGGCTGGAGGCTGCGGCCAAGCAGGGCGACAAGCGCCTGACCTCTTACCGCGATCACGGCCATATGCTGGCCTGCGACATGGACCCGAAAGGCGTCATGGCAGAGCTGACCGGACGCATCGGGGGCTATTCCAAGGGCAAGGGCGGCTCGATGCATATGTTCTCGAAAGAGAAGCATTTCTACGGCGGCCATGGCATTGTGGGCGCGCAGGTGCCGCTGGGCGCGGGGCTCGCATTTGCCGATAAATATCTTGGCAATGACAATGTGACCTTTACCTATTTCGGCGATGGCGCGGCCAACCAGGGCCAGGTCTATGAGACCTATAACATGGCGGAACTCTGGGATCTGCCGGTGATTTTCGTCATTGAAAACAACCAGTATGCTATGGGGACGAGCGTGAAACGTTCGACCAAATCGACCACGCTTTTTGAGCGCGGCGTGGCGTATGGCATCCCCGGTGAGCAGGTAGACGGCATGGATGTGTTGGCGGTCAGGGCGGCAGGCGAGAAGGCCGTGGCCCACTGCCGCGCCGGCAAGGGCCCCTATATCCTCGAAATGATGACCTATCGCTATCGCGGCCATTCGATGTCGGATCCGGCGAAGTACCGGACGCGTGAAGAGGTCGAGAAGATCAAGACCGAGAAAGATTGCATCGAGCATGTCCGCGATCTGCTCTTGCAGGGCGGTCTGGCCTCGGAAGACGATCTGAAGAACATCGACAAAGAGATCAAGGCGCTGGTCAATGAGGCGGCTGAATTCTCGAAAGAAAGCCCGGAGCCGCCGCTGAGCGATCTCTGGACCGATATTACCGTCTGAGGGGGAGAAAGATCATGGCAGTTGAAGTTCTGATGCCGGCTTTGTCTCCGACGATGGAGGAAGGCACGCTGGCGAAATGGCTGGTGAAAGAGGGTGACACGGTCAAATCGGGCCAGGTCATCGCCGAGATCGAGACCGATAAGGCGACGATGGAATTCGAGGCGGTGGATGAGGGGATCATCGGCCGGCTGCTGGTGACCGAGGGCACGGCGGGCGTGAAGGTGAACACGCCGATTGCGGTGCTGCTGGAAGAGGGCGAGAGCGCGGATGCGGTGGCTGCGGCCCCTGCCCCGGTCGTTGCTCCGACTGCGTCTCCGATGGCCGCCGCCGCGCCGGCCATCGAGGCCGTCCCGGCAGCAGCTGCCGCGCGCCCGGCAGTGGTGGAAGCCGCCAAAGGCTGGCCGCACAGCGACCTGCCCGAAGGTGTGGCGACGAAGACCATGACCGTGCGGGAAGCGTTGCGCGAGGCCATGGCGGAAGAGATGCGCGGGGATGGCAATGTCTTCCTGATGGGGGAAGAGGTTGGTGAATACCAGGGCGCCTATAAGATCAGCCAGGGACTGCTGGACGAGTTCGGCCCGAAGCGCGTGGTCGACACCCCGATCACCGAGCATGGTTTCGCCGGGATCGCGGTTGGCGCCTCCTGGGGGGGGCTGCGCCCGATTGTCGAGTTCATGACCTTCAACTTTGCGATGCAGGCGATTGACCATATTATCAACTCGGCCGCGAAGACGCTTTACATGTCGGGCGGTCAGATGGGATCTCCCATCGTGTTCCGTGGCCCAAACGGGGCGGCAGCACGGGTAGGCGCCCAGCACAGCCAGGACTATGCGGCCTGGTATGCGGCGATCCCGGGGCTGAAAGTCGCCATGCCCTATTCGGCGGCGGATGCGAAGGGCCTGCTGAAGACGGCGATCCGCGACAACAACCCGGTGATCTTCCTCGAAAACGAGATCATGTATGGGCGGAGTTTCGAAGTGCCTGTGGGCGATGATTTCGCCATCCCCTTTGGCAAGGCTTCGGTGATGCGGGCGGGGTCGGATGTAACGCTGGTTTCGTTCGGAATCGGCGTTGCCCATGCGCTGGCCGCAGCGGAGCTGTTGGCCAAAGAGGGGATCGAGGCGGAGGTGATCAACCTGCGCACCCTGCGACCGATTGACTATGACACGGTGCTGGCCTCGGTGCAGAAGACCAATCGTTGTGTGACGGTCGAGGAGGGCTTCCCGGTGGGCTCGATCGGCGATCACCTGGCATCGACGATCATGCAGCGCGCGTTTGACTATCTGGACGCGCCGGTCGTGACCTGTACCGGCAAGGATGTGCCGATGCCCTATGCGGCCAATCTGGAGAAGCTGGCGCTGATCACGCCTGCTGAAATCGTCACCGCCGTGAAATCGGTCTGCTACCGCTGAGGGAGGAAAAAAGATGGCAATCCAGATCCTGATGCCCGCGCTTTCTCCGACCATGGAGGAGGGCACGCTGGCGAAATGGCTGGTTAAAGAGGGCGATCTGGTCAAGTCGGGCCAGGTCATCGCCGAAATCGAGACCGATAAGGCGACAATGGAATTCGAGGCGGTCGATGAGGGCGTGATCGGCAAGATCCTGATCGCGGAAGGCAGTGCCGGTGTGAAGGTCAATGACCCGATTGCCGTGCTGCTGGAAGAGGGCGAGGATGCCTCGGCAGCCTCTGCCCCCGTTGCAGCCCCGCAAGCCGCAGCAGCGGCAGTGGCAAGCCCGGCCGAAACGGTCGCGGTCGCAGCACCGGCGCCTGCTATGGCACCGGTCGCGAGCGGCGCGCGCGTCTTTGCCTCGCCGCTCGCGCGGCGGATTGCCAAAGACAAAGGCGTCGATCTGACGGTGGTGAAGGGCACTGGCCCGCATGGCCGCATCGTCAAAGCCGATGTGGAACAGGCGAAATCGGAGACCGCGCCGACCACAGCGCCTGCGGCAGCGGCCGTCGCTGCGGGCTCGATGCCCGCAGCGACGGCGACCCCGGCCCCGACAAAGGCGGTACCGGCCGGGCTCTCACCCGAGACGGTTCTTAAAATGTATCAGGATCGCGCCTTCGAAGAGATCGCGCTTGACGGCATGCGCCGCACAATCGCCGCCCGCCTGACCGAAGCCAAACAGACGATTCCGCATTTCTATCTGCGGCGCGAGGTGAATCTCGATGCGCTGATGGAATTCCGGGCCGAGCTGAACCATGCCCTCACCGGGCGCGGCGTGAAGCTTTCGGTCAATGACTTCATCATCAAAGCCTGTGCCATCGCATTGCAGGAAGTGCCCGATGCCAATGCGGTCTGGGCCGGCGACCGGATCCTCAGGCTGAAACCTTCCGATGTTGCGGTTGCCGTGGCGATTGAAGGCGGGCTCTTCACGCCGGTGCTGCGCGATGCGGATAAGAAATCGCTCTCGGCCCTGTCCGCCGAGATGAAAGATCTCGCGCATCGGGCAAAGTCGAAAAAACTCGCGCCGCATGAATATCAGGGCGGAAGCTTCGCCATCTCCAATCTCGGCATGTTCGGGGTTGAGAATTTCGACGCCGTGATCAACCCACCGCATGGCGCGATCCTTGCCGTCGGGGCCGGGTTGAAAAAGCCGGTGGTGGCGGAGGATGGCTCGATTGGCGTGGCGACAATGATGTCGATGACGCTCTCCGTCGATCACCGCGTCATCGATGGCGCGTTGGGAGCTCAGTTCCTCAAGGGGGTGGTCGAGGCGCTTGAGAACCCGGTCACCATGCTGGCCTGAACCAGCAGAATATCTGGAAAACCGCACAAGGCGGGGGCTCTGCCCCCGCCTTCGCATTTTCAATGCGAAAGCTCCCCGCGAATACTCAGGGACAGATGAACTCAGCCACGTGCTTCGAGATTTTGCAACAAAGTGATGCTGCGGCGCGCGACAGTTGCGATGACCCCTGCCCCGATCAGCCAGAGCGCCCAGGTCATCAGGGTCGCGCCATCGGTGCTGACCGGCAAAAACGCAGCAAGCAAAGCGGCAAAGGTCAGCGCGGCCATCCGGTGCGGCTTCGCCATCGGGCCGCGGAAATCGGGTGCAAAGCCTTCGGCGCGGCCAAGCTCCCGCAGCCAGGCAGTGATCAACGCGAGCGCCCCGACCCCGAGGCCGAGTGCCGGCGCCGCCGCAAACAGCCCTGCCCCCCAGAAGAGCAACAGATCAGCGGCGCGGTCCGGGGCTTCGTTCCAGAAGGCGCCAGAGGGGGTCGCCGTGCCGCCCTCAACCGCAACCATGCCATCGAGCAGATTGCACAAAAGCCGAAGCTGGATCGCCAGCGCGGCAAGCACCAGCAAGAGGCTCTGCCCGATTGGCCCCGAAGCCGAGGCTGCCCAGAAGAAGAGCAGCCCAAGTGCAGCAAAGACCACCGAAGCCTGGGAAATCTGGTTCGGGGTAATCTGGCGCTGCACCAGGGATTGCGCGAGGCGGACCATCAGCCGGTTGCGGCGGGCACGGATCGGGCGACGATTCGCGTCCTCTGCTTCCGCCTGGGGTTCGGCCCGAAAGATGGCACGAGGATCTTGCATATCGTCATCTGTCATGGGTCAGGTCCAGAACCAGCGGGTAAGATGGAAGAAAATCGGTGCGGCAAAGACAACCGAATCGAGCCGGTCGAGGAACCCGCCATGGCCCGCAATCAGATGTCCCCAGTCCTTCACGCCCTTGTCACGTTTGATCGCCGACATCACCAATCCGCCAAAGAACCCCATCAGCGTCACTGCAAGCGCCATGCCGGCAGCCTGGAGCATGGTGAAAGGCGTCATCCACCAAAGTGCGGCCCCGGCGGTGGTCGCCGTCATCACGCCGCCAATTAGCCCTTCCCAGGTCTTCGAGGGCGAAAGCTGCGGTGCCACCAGGCGGCTGCCAAACAGCTTGCCCCAGACATATTGCATCACATCTGACAGCTGAACCGTAAAGATAAGCCAGGCGATCAGGATGACGGAGCGGCCCTCATACCCTTCGATATGCAGCGTCAGAAGTGCGGGCACATGGCTCACGCAATAGACGCAGATCATCAGCGCCCATTGGGTTTCAGCGACGCGGGTCAGGAAGCTCTTCGTCTCGCCCCTGAGCGCCGAGACGACCGGCATCAGAAGGAAGGCATAGACCGGGATGAAGATCGCATAGAGACCGTACCAGTCGAGACCTACCAGCCAGTATTGCACCGGCAGCACAATGAAAAACGCCCCGGCCAGCGACCAGTGATCGGCGCGGGCCTTGGCCGTCAGGGTCAGAAACTCCCGGAGCGCCGAGAAGGAGAGCACCGCGAAAAGGATCACCACTCCCGGCCTGCCAGCCAGGAAGGCCAGCGACAAAAGGATCACCATCCCCCACCAGGCCGAGATCCGGGCGTTCAGGTTTTCGATCACCGGATTGTCACCATCCGGTGCGATCCTTGCGCGCAGAATTTCGCCGATCAGGGTGGCGATCACCAGGATCACCCCCACGCCAAGCAAGAGCCAGATGAGATGCGGGGTCGCGCTCATGCCGGCACCGTCTCTTTCAGCGCGATCAGCGCAGCATGGCTGCGGGCGAGAAAATCCCCCTTCTCTTCAGTGTCACCGAGATGCAGCGGGGCGCCGAAGGTCAGGGTGCAGATCAGCGGCAGCGGAATGATCTCCCCCTTGGGCATCACCCGGTTGAGGTTCGAAATCCAGACCGGCACCAGATCAATTTCGGGATTTTGTTTCGCAAGATGGAAGAGGCCGGTGCGGAAGGGCAAAAGCGGCTCTTCCGTCATATTGCGCACGCCTTCGGGGAAGAGGATCAGCGACGAGCCCTCGGCCAGGGCCTGCCCCATCAGCGCGACCGGATCCTCGACCCGCTCTTCCGGGCGGCGGTCAATCAGCACGGCGTTGAAGACATCGCGGCCAATAAAGGCGCGAAGCGGGGTTTTCAGCCAATATTCCAGCGCCGCGACCGGGCGGGTTCGCGCCCGAAGCATCGGCGGCAGCACCGTCCAGAGCAGCACGAAATCGGCATTGGAAGTGTGATTGGCGAAATAGACCCGCTGCTTCGGCAGCGGCTCGATCCCCGACCAGATGGCGCGCGGAGCGGTAACGATCCGCGCGAATAGGGTGATTGCGCTGCCGGCAAAAGCGGCAGCCGCTCTGCGGAAAAAGGCCTTACCCCCGGAACCAATACCTGCCGTCAAATGCCCTGCTCACTCCGCCCTGAATTGCTGATCCATGCTCAGCGCAGGCTGGGCGCAGCCGGCCTTGCCCACCACACGCGCGGGAACCCCGGCGACGGTGGTTTCCGGCGGCACCTCCTCGAGCACGACCGAACCGGCCGCGATCCGCGAGCAATTGCCGACCCGGATATTGCCGAGAACCTTGGCGCCCGCCCCGATCAGCACACCATTGCCGATCTTGGGATGCCGGTCGCCATCTTCCTTGCCGGTGCCGCCGAGTGTCACCGAATGCAGCATCGAGACATTGTCGCCAACGACCGCAGTTTCTCCGATCACGATCGAATGCGCATGGTCGATCATGATGCCCTTGCCGATCCGGGCGGCGGGGTGGATGTCGACCCCAAAAGCCTCGGACACCCGCATCTGCACGAAATAGGCCAGATCGACACGGCCCTTCTCCCAAAGCCAATGGCCGATCCGATAGGCCTGCACCGCCTGGTAGCCCTTGAAGAACAGGACGGGCTGCAGGTAGCGATGGCAGGCCGGGTCGCGCTCATAGACCGCCATGAGATCGGCACGTGCCGCCGCGCCAAGTTCGGGCGCGGCACCATAGGCCTCGTCGGCGATTTCGCGCAGGATCTGTTCGCTCATCTCACCCGAGGCGAGTTTTAGCGAAAAGCGGTACGCCAGAGCCCGCTCAAAAGTGGCGTGGTGCAGCAGGCCCGAATGGATCAGGGCGCCCAGCAGCGGCTCTGCGCCGACAGCCTCTACCGCCTCGCTGCAGATCCTCGTCCAGACCGGATCGAGCGTCGTGACACGTTGTCTGGTTTCGGCCATGGCAATCCCCGTTACGAGCCGCCGCAATCAGCGGGCGGAAACAGAAAAGATTATCTCCGATGCGGGCAGAATCGGCAATCCGGAAAGGAAGATGTTCCGGCCGCGCTCAGGGTGCCACTGCCAGTGACCGAAACGGCCCCGCTCCGAAGGATGGCGACAGCTGGGCGATCATCGCCGTAAAGCCGGACTGCGCGCCATCCTGAACCTGCTGTGCCAGCGGATAGGCATAATGCGGCGCCGATGTTGTCACCTCTCGCCTGATGACATCCGCGACGAGGATTCGCACCATATAACCCTCGCTTTCTTCGGAAAGCGGTACTTCGGTCTGTTGCCAGCTGTCGCCCCCGATCCGCGTCCGCCGGATCCAGCTGAGGCTCAGATCCTGGCCGGCCCGTGCAGTGCCGCGCAAATGGCTCACCGGCATTGGCCGCAAGCCGATCCCGTCAAATGCCGTCGCGATCTCGACCACATTCGGATCATCATAGCCGCGCCCCGATACCCCGATCCGGTAGCGGCGCGAAAGGCCCCGCGCATCCATCGAGAGCTCCATTTGCGCCGGCACCCCGTCCAGCAGCACGACCGTACTGCCCACGGGCCAGGCCGCAGGCATGACCCCATCCGTCCCCGCCTGGCCGCGCAGTCGGAGAGTAACCTCCCAGGTCCGGGGTGCGACCAGCTCGGCCCCGGCAAACTGGATCACCTCCCAATTGCCGGCAGAGCCATCGCCAATCGCCATCACATTGGCGCCATTGAGCACCGCAACCGGATTGGCCGCGCTCAGCACGCCTGTGCTCAGCCGGATCCGCAGCGGCTCGCCCCGGTCCCAGACACCTGGCCGCGCTGCGAGAAGTTCGGTCTCGGTACGCCCGATGACCGAAGGTGCTGTGACAAGGCGGTTCAGGGTAAACCCGCCGACCGCAGTCTGCGACCAGAGCGCGACCGAGCCCGGCCAGGGGCGTGCTCCCACAGCGATATAGGGCCGGTGCGGTTCTTCATCCCCCCTGAGCAGCGGCAGGTCGAGAAACACCGGCCAGACCGGAACCGGCGAGACAAAGGGCGCCAGGGCGGGCGGCACGCCGCCTTCATCGCGGACCTCATATATCCCGCCCTCAATTCGCACCGCCTCGATACGGCGCTGTTCGGTCTGCTCTACGCGCTCCACCCGCCAGACCGAGCCGTCTTGCGTCGCGATACGATCCCCAGGCCCGACATCCATGCGGGAAAGCGACAGGCTGAGGCGCAAGCCATCCCGCGCGATCCGCGATTCTGCCAGCCAGCGCCGGGTGACGCCAAGCCCTTCTGCCGATGTCATCGCAAGCGAAACCTCGGTGCCCGCGACACGGTGCAACCTGTCCGCCGGGTGCCGGGTCTCGGCCATCCGCGCCTCGTAACCTGCCTCTGCGTCGATAAAGCCAAGACGGATAGACTCGCCGGTCTCGACCTCTGGCGCGCGCGTCACTTCGGCCTGGCCTTCCAGCTCGTCCACCGCATAGAGTTCGGAGGCGAGCCGGTGATCAATGCCTGGCAAACGGCGCTGGAAGACCAGTTTACCATCCAGGTCGTAAGCATCGACGCCGAAGGTCTGCAGCAAGGGTTGCAGGCTTGCGCGGCCGCTTTGCACCTGATCCACCAGATAGCCGCGCACAACAGCCTGCGCCGTGGCAGTCTCCGCCATCGCGATGCCATGGCTGCCGCAAATCTCTCTGATCACGGCTGCCAGCGGCTGGCCGGTCGCCCGCCCGTTCAGCCAGTGGCCGCGCAGATAGGCCGGCCCGTCGGTCCATTTATCCACGCGGCCAGGGAATTCCGGGAAAGGCCGCGCATCCCAGGCCCAGACATGGGCGCGGCTCATATCTATCATCCGCCCGTCATAGCGCGAGGATTGCGGGTTCATTTCCGGATCTCGCCAATAGCTGTTCATGGCGCGCAGATATTGCATCTGGATCAGATCGTCCCTCGCCCCGTTCGAGGCCCGGGGTAAGGCCGATTCCGAGGACATAAGATCGAGGAATTTATTCGGCTGGTTGGTGCCCTTGTCGACCGCCGCACAGCCATATTCGGTAAAGAGGATCGGCTTTGACTGCGGCTCCCATGCCGTCGGGGTGGTTGAACGCACTCCACTTGTCCGGCTGTGATGCGGCATCTGCCACCAGTTGCGCATATCCTTGACCCGAAAAACCCAGGGCTCCTCAAAGGCGCCATCTGTGATGGGCAGCCGGACCTGGGCCGCTTCGCCCTCCGGGCTGTCGTAATACCAGTCGAACCCCTCGCCGCCCTCGATATTGGCCTTCAGATAGTCCGGGTTCCAGACCGCCGACCAGGCGGCATCAGCGTGATCTTCGCCATCGCGCCAGTCGGACAGCGGCATATAATTGTCGATCCCGATGAAATCCACCGCCGGATGCGCCCAGAGATCATCCAGCGGGAAATAGAGGTTTCCATCCGCGACATAGCTGCCATATTCGGTCCAGTCAGCGGCATAGCTGATCTTCACCGCCGGCCCGAGGATCGCCCGCACCTCAGCCGCGAGCTGCATCAGCCCCGCCACCGCCGGGAAAGCGTCCGCTCCATTGCGGATCTGCGTCAGGCTGCGCATCTCAGAGCCGATGCAGAACGCATCGACGCCGCCGGCGAGGGCGCAAAGATGCGCGTAATGCAGGATAAAGCGGCGATAGCGCCATTCTTCCGGTCCAGAATACAGGATATGACTGCCCGCAGCGCTGAAATGCGCCGGCTGTGCGGCGCCAAAAAAGGCCGCAACCTCGTCATCGGCCTGTGCCGTTCGATCCGTGCTCCCCTGGCGTCCCGGTGCCTGATCGGTGGTGATCCGTCCGCGCCAGGGCATGACCGGCTGATCCGCAGCGCCGGACCAGGGATCGGGCAGCCCGTTCTCCGGCTGTTGTTCCATCAGGATAAACGGATAGAACATCACCTCTTTCCCATCCGCCCGGATGGCGCGTATCGCCTCGATGACCGAGGCATCAGCTGGCGTCCCGCCATAGACCGGACCACTGTCGCGCCTGGGCACTTCGCCGGCTGTTGCCCGTGTCACGCCCCCCGCATGCCAGGCCATCCCCTGACCATCATGATTGCGCTGTTCGACTTTGGGCCGGATCTCGCACCTGCCGCAGCGCAGATCGCTTCCGAACCAGGACACGACCAGCGAGACCGAACCACAGTTCGGCAACTCGCCCGAGAGCTGATCGAGCCCGGTCCGGAAATCGGTAAGGCCTGAGGGTGACGTGCTGTTGACCGCGACATTCTCGCCCGGGCCATAGCTGATATGGACCGGAGTCGTCGCCAGCGCATATTCTCCGGTTCCGGGGATTATCGCGACCGCGCTCACCAGTCCGGAAAGCGTATCTTCAGGCGCCACATGCGGCCCCTGCGCACTGCGCACCACCTCGAAACTGAACTGTGGCACCCGGTTGCCATAAGCGGTCACGTCGAGATCCTCGATCACCACATAGGCAAGACCGCGAAACGCCGGCACCTCCCCCTCGCCCTCGATCGCTTCGATCCTGGGGTCGGGCAGCTGGTCCTCGGTGCCATGATAGACCCGGAGCGAAAGGCTGCGCGGCTCGATTTCGGTACCATCGGCCCAGATACGGCCAACGCGCAGGATCTCGCCCTCGCAAAGCCCGATCGCGAGGCTGACTGTATAGGAATACTCCGTCACCGACGGCCCCGACGGTGCCCCCTTGCCACCCCGCCGCGAGCGGCTGTGCTCCTCATATTGCGAGGCCCAGATTACATGGCCCGCCAGCCGCATCCGGCCCCAGAGCTTTGCGATGGCTTTGCCCTCACCCGCGCTCATCAGCCGGAGCCGGTCAATGCGACCGACCTCAACTGCATCCGCGCCCCCCCCGAGGATCTTCTGGTCAATGACCCGACCCATCGTAGCCCCGATTGCGCGCCCGATAACAGCGCCCGAAAGGCCCAGCACAGTGCCGCCAAAGCCCGCACCAAATGCGGCCCCGGCCGCCGAGAGCAAAAGCGTTGCCATCGTATATCGCTCCGTCTGTCAGATCGGCGGAAAGGAAAAGCGCGCAGCAATGCGCCGCGCCCAGGGGAATGTGAGTGCGCTTTCAGTGACCGCATGGCCGGAAAAGGCATGGATGAACCGTGCATCGCGCCCCGTGGCCGACTGGAGCCCAAGGTGCTTTGCCGCTCCGCCGTCCCGCATCCGGAACAAAAGCACATCACCAATGGCAGGCGCGGTCGCTTTGGCGATCAGCCAGGTGCTGGCGGCTTCCTGCAAAACCTCACCTGCGCCGGCCTCGGCCCAGTCGGCGCTGTAGGCTGGCAGCGCACAGGGCTCGGCCCCATAGAGCTTGCGCCAGATGCCCCGGATCAGACCAAGACAGTCGGCGCCGGCGCCAGCACAACTCGCCTGATGGATATAGGGTGTTCCAAGCCAGAGCCGCGCCTCAGCAACCGCGCGCAATGCCGTGCGAGCCGTTGCGTCAGCTTCTGCCATTGGTATTCGCCCAGATCGGCAAGACGCGCCGACCCCCGGTCGCGGGTCGGTCAGAGCGGGGATAACTTGTCAGCCAGTCCTCCTCCGGAAGATGAGGAAATCCTCGAAAATTATTGAAATTTCTGAATTTAGCGCGACAGCTTCCAGCCTGTTTATCGCAACCGGCAAAGAGCCGAAGCTGATCCCCCGCCATCAGCGCCGCGCGAATGCCCTCCCAAAGCACGACGCGCCGCCCCCCGGGCCGCAGATCGTCCGAGCGGATCATCGCGCTGAGACCAGCTGCAGCACCGCTGAGCACTTTCAGCCGGCCATGTTCAAACCAGCGCGGATCAAAGCCCGGCAAGGCATCAAAGGTGAACTCTCTCCGGTCCTCGCTGACCTGCTGCAGTCCGATGTCGCAGAAATAGCCCGGGGTCTGCAGGCTGAACTTGCAGCGCACATCCCCCAGCACGGCCGAGCAACTCCGCGTATAGGCAAAGCCCCCCGGCTGCCCCAGCGGTTCAGCAAGGCCGCGCAACTCCGCCCGAAAGGCCGCACCACGCCGGCTCACCTCGCCCAGCGAGCCGCGAAACAGCTCACGCCGCTCTGAGGGCTGTGCCCAGATCGCAAGCCAGATCCGCACCTCGGCGCCGTCATACCGCCCCGCATCCAGATCCTCTGCCGTGATTGCCGCAGCACTGAGCGCCCCCACAGCCTCGGAATTGTCCACCGCAAGCCCCGTGGCCTGCTGAAGCGCGCTGGCGGTCAGCCCCGAACCCGCGCGATGGATCACCCCCTCTACAGCAAGATCACAATCGTGATCGGTGAAGCCAAGCACCTCTCCATCCGGCTGCGCAACGGTCCACAGATGGCAAAGGCCGGTCACCCCGGTCTGCAAATGATCATCCAGCGCAAGTGTCACAGTCTGATCTCCACCACCGGGACATTCAGAACGTCGCCGGCCTGGAAGCTCGCGACGGAAACCTGGATCCGGTCGGCGTCGAACCGCACCGGCACATCGAATTCAAACCCCGCCGTAACCCTTGTGCCCAAAGGAGGCGGCACTTCGAAAAGGATCTCGCCCTTCGCGCTGTCGACCGTGAACTCGATGCCCTCGACCTTCGGATCATCGGCCAGCGCGACCAGCACGGAGCCCGCCACTGGCTTGCGGACCGGTCGCGAATAGCCTTCCTCGCCCGAACGGTAAGCCTTCAGAAGCGGGAAAGCCGTTGTTGCCCCATCCCCATGTCCGAGAAGCTGGTCCAGGGGACCAACCTTGCCCGATGGCAGACAGGAGCGGTAATCCGACCAGTCCTTCCAGCGAAACCCATGCAACTGCCCGCGCCGCGCCTCGAAAAAGGCAATCAGCGCCTCAAGATCATCAAGGGACCTCAGCCCAACGCCTGCATCATAATGCCGGCGCGAATGGGCCCAGGGCGTGTTGCGCTCTTCAAACCCATTGGCCAGCGTCACAATCTCGGTGCGCCGCTCCGGCCCGCCGACCGAGCCAAAGCTCAGATTGGCGGGGAACCTTACTTCATGAAACATGCGCCTCTCCTCACCTGTTCCGCTGACCGCGCGCCAGCGCCCGGCCCATCTGTGCCGCGATCTGGCTTTCCGAGCGCCGGAACCCCGTCACATCGGGGGTGGAAATGTTCATCACCACATTGACAGGCCGCCCGCTGCCCTGGGTCTGTACCCCGAGCCTCCCGTCCGCGCCGCGGGTCAGTGGCATGATGGCCTCCGGCCCGGCCTCGCCCATCAGCCCGCGCCCGCCCCGCATCGGAAAAGACACCGGGCCCGAAACCACACCGCCATTGGCAAAGGGCATTACCCGCCCCTGCGCAAACCCCGCGCCATTGGCAAAGGGCATCAGCCCGGAGATCAACCCGTTGATCCCATTGGCAATCGCTCCGCCGGCCGCAGAGTGGATCGGCCGCATCGCCACCGAATAGACCGTATCCACAATCGTCTGAGCCACCCCCCTCAGCGCGTCCGAGAGCCGCATCCCGTCAAAGGCCAGCCCATCAAACGCCCGCCTGAGGCCCCCCGCAATGCCATTCGACAGGGTCGAGACTTCGCGCGAGGTGAAGGTCGCGCTGTCCCTCAGTCGCGCCAGTTCGCCGTCAAAAGCCGCGACCATCGCAGCCGAGGCCCCCAGCCTGTCCTCAAGCCCCGCCAGCTGCTCCGCCAGCAGATCCGGTTCCGCCATCTTCGTCCCCTTTCATTTGCTCGGCCCCTCTGTCGGGGAAAGATGCGGCGAGTTCTGCCAGCCGCGCCCGCGTCAGGGGCGGAGCCCCCCGCTCCGCCCCCAGTATGATCCGCAACTCGACCGGCGTGAGGCTCCAGAACACGCGCGGTTCCAGCCCCAGCCCGTGCAGCCCCGCCCGGATCAGCCCCGGCCAGTCGAATCTGCGGCTCATTTCGTCTCTCCGAACGAAAACGCCCGGGCGAGAAGCTCCGCTGCGGCCTTTGCCGCAGCCACCGGCCCGCCGCCGATCTCGACCGCGACCAGATCGCCCGCCTGCCCCCGCCAGCCGCCGCCCCTCAGGCCCGCAACCACCAGCGCCAGCACGTCACGGCCCGAAAACCGCCCGCCCTCGAACCGCTCGACAAGATCCATCAGCGAGGCCTCTCCCAGCCCCGCCTCCAGCTCCGCCAGCGCGCCAAGCGTCAGCTTCGCCACATGCGGCACCCCGTCGAGCGTGATCTCCACCTCACCCGCGTAAGGGTTCACCATCAGAGTGCCGTGAAACTGAGGGCGCCCGCCGAGGCGAGCGAGACCTCATAGGTCGCCTCACCGTTATGGCTGCCGGAATATTCAAGGCTGGTGATCTGGAACGGCCCCTGCACCACGCCGAAATCCGGGATCACCACCTGGAAGGACGGGATCTCACCGTCAAAGAAGATCTGGCGGGCGCGCTCATCGGTTTCGGCATCGCGAAACACGCCAGACCCCGAGATGCTCGCCGATTTCATCCCCGCGCCCGCCAGCAATTCCCGCCAGCCCCCCGAGCTCTCAAGGCTCGTAACCTCCACCGTTTCAGCGTTGAAACTGGCGCGGGTGGCCCGAAGTCCGGCAATGGTCTCGAACTGGCCATCGCCAGTCTGGTCGATCTTGATCAGAAGGTCTTTCCCGGCCTGAACTGCCATGGTTGTCTCCTTGAAAATGTGAATGCGGAGGTCAGAGTTCGATCCGCGCCCGGAAGGTCAGGTCGATGCGCCGCACTATGCCCTCGCCGATCCGCCGCGCCACGGCGCGGTCAAAGGCAAGGCGCACCAGCCGCCCGCGCGACAACGCCGGCAGCGGCCCTGCCATGAGATCCGAGATCGCCACCGACACCGCCTTTGCCGCCAGAAACCCCTCGGCATCGCTGATCACGCTGACGAGCAGCCGGTGATCCGCCCCCGCCCCGGATTTGTCCGAGGCATCGCGGACCTCCTCCGGCCCGATCAGCACGAAAAGCCCCGGCGGCGAAGGGGGCAGCGCGTCATGCACCGCCACCCCCGCCAGAGCCGGCGCCGTGCTCAGCCGCTGGAAGATCGCCGCCTGCAGAGCTGCTGCTGCTGCGTAGCTCATTTCGGCGCCTCCTCGCGGCAGGTGCAGGTCAGCCAGAGGCCGCCCGGGTCATTCTCGGCCACTGCGAGGATGGTAAAAATGCGCCCCCCCAGCCTGAACCGCTGTTCGGGGCGCGGGCGGGCGGGCGTCCCGACGGCTGCGCCGCGCACCGTGATCCGCCAGGCCACCGAGGTCAGGATCACTTCCTCACCCGAAGGATCGCGGCCACTGCCCGAAACCATCTCTGCCCAAAGCAGACCCACCAGCGCCCAGCTCAGCGTGAACCCTCCGACGCCGTCCGGAAGCCGGCTTGCCTCCTCCAGCGCGAGCTGCTGGCGCAGCTGAGGCGCCCTCATCGCCGCCCCCCGCCCAGCACGCGGATCAGCCGCCAGCGCCCGATCAGGCTCTCGACCGCGCCGGGAAGACCCGCACCACGCGTGCCCGGATCATGCCGGAATTCGTAATATTCCGCCGCAAGCAGCATTACCGCCTGTTGCAGATCGGCGGGCACCCCGGCCCAGGTCGCCGAGAAACCCGCCTCGAACAGCACCCTGACCCCGCCGCCGGTCGCAGGTTCCGGCAGCGCCGCACCTGTCCCCGCGACCCGCGGGCGATGCTGATCCTGGATCAGCCGGTAGCGCGCCGGATTGACTGCTGTGACAACGCCCGCCGCCGACACCAACTCGACGCTGATCAGGGATGCTACCGGCGCCAGCGGCAGCGCCTGGGCATCGGCATCACGCCAGGCCTCCATCTCCAGCAGGAACCGCCGCCGCATCAGCGCCTTGGCGACCCGCCCCTCGATCGCCGCAATCGCCGCGCGCAGATGGCTCTCCAGCAGCGCATCCTGCCCCAAAGCCAGTGCAAAACCACTTCCAAGGCGCAGATGTTCCTTCAGCGCCCCAAGCGGCAGGCTCGCCACCGGCACCACCGTCTCTTCCGTCAGTCTCATACCCTGCGCCCCCCATTGCTCTCAGCCGAAGAAAGGGGGCCAGACCGCGAACGGCCCGGCCCAGGATCAGATCGTCAGGAGGTCGCGACACGCAGCAGTTTGATGGCTGCATAATCGGCAATGTCACCACCTACGCGCTTGGTCGCATAAAAAAGAACATGCGGCTTGGCCGAGAACGGGTCGCGCAGGATGCGCAGGTCCGGGCGCTCGGCGATGGTGTAGCCGGCGTTGAAATCACCGAACGCAATGGGGAAGCTGTTCGCGCCGACGTCGGGCATATCCTCGCAGATCAGCACGGCATAGCCCATCAGGCGCGCGGGCTCGCCCGCCGCCAGACCATCCGACCACAGGAAGCGGCCATCGGCATCCTTCATCTTTCTGACCGCGCCGGCAGTTTTCGAATTCATCAGGAAAGTGCCATTGGCACGGTAATCGGCACCCAGAGAATAGACCAGGTTGATGATGCAATCGGCCGGGTTGGTGGTCGCGAAATCGGCGGCAGCCCCCGTCGGCACATAGCCGAGATTGCCCCAGGCCCAGGAGGCATTCGCCACCTTTGCCGGCAGCAGGATGCCCTTCGGCTTATCAACGCCATCCCCATTGATAAAAGCCGAAGCCTCGGCCCGGATGAAACGCGCGGCGATCTTGCCCGCAAGCCAGCTTTCCACATCGAAAGCACTGTCATCAAGCAGCCGCTGGCTGGCCTTCGGCATCGCCGACAACTCATGCAGGCGGATCTGGATCCGCTCCAGCGTGGGCGTCGCCGTCTCGGTCGTCGCCACCGCCTCGGTCGCCCAGCCCGAGCCGACCTCGGAACGGTCCACCAACACGTCGAACGAGGTCGCCTCGACCTGCACGACATTGGCCACCGAGCGCAGGCTCGAGGTCGAGATCAGCATTGAGCGGATCTGATCGGCCGTCTGCGGCGAGACGAGATAGCCACCATCCGCCGCCACGGCAGTCGACATTGCCTTGCCCTCAAGGCTCAGCCCGCGATAGCCCTCGTCATCGCCCGACCGCAGATAGGCGTTGAAGGCCTGGCGGTGCGGTGCGTTTTCCTCCGGCACGGCGGAAAGTACCGGGCGGCCCCAGGTCATGGTTTTCTTCTGAAGCATGGTCAGTCGCTCTTCCTGATGTTGCAGCGATTGTTTCACGTCGACCTGAAAGGAACTGAATTCCTTCAGGAATCCGGCTATGGCGGTTTTCACCTCCGCAGCCGGGCTCAGGCCCGGGGAAATCTCCCCGGCCCGGATCTCGCTCTCCGTCATCCGTTCTTCCTTCTGTCAGGCAGAAATCCCGGGCGCGCGCTCAGCGCCCCGCAAGGTCACGCCTTGCGCTCTCAAACAGCGCGGCGAGCCCGTCGAAAACCGACGTCACCTCGTCGGATTTCGCCGCCACCCGCGCCTCGCTCAGCATCGGGAAAGTCACCAGAGAGACCTCCCAAAGTTCGAGTTCCAACAGCCTGCGCCCCTTGCCCTTACCGGCACTCTGGCTGGCGCCATCGCGCTCCGCGCGCAGCGTCCGATAGCCGATGGACAACCCGTCCAGTGCGCCCGCTTCCAGCAAAGCCGCCGCCTCGCGCCCCTTTGCCACTTCGGTCAGCAGCCGCCCCCTGACCCAAAGCCCGGTCGCGTCTTCGCGGACCTCATCCCAGATGCCGATGGGCTGGGTCGGGTCATGCTGCCACAGCATCCGCACCTTGCCGCCCTTCGCCTTAAGACGGGCCAGCGATTTCGCGTAGGCCCCCGGCGCCACCAGATCACCGCCCTGGTCCCTCACCCCGAACAGCGAGGCATAGCCCGACAGCTCGCGCCCTTCGCTCAGGGTCAGCCCCGCTTCGGGCCGGCAGAATTTATGTTCCAGCATCGCTCACCCTCATTTCATCGCCGCCCGGATCACCGCCTCGGCGCCCTGAGCCAGCAAAAACCCCGCCCCCCCGCAGACCCCGAGCCAGATCCGCCGCTCCAGCCGTTCCAGCGCCGCGTCGATCTGGCCAAGCCGGAATTCCAGCCCCGCCCAACGCTCCTCCATCACCCGTTCATTGGCCTCGATCCGGGCATGGGCGGCGTCGAAACTGTCAAAGACAAAGCGCGAGCCCGCTCCCTCTTTGCGCTGGTTCATGCGCCCCCCTCACCGCCCGTTTCTTTCTCTGGCCCATCCCCTGGCCCGGGCAGGCGCGGCAGGCCCAGAAGCGCGCGTTTCTCCGCCTCGCTCAGAAAAGACGCCGCGCCGACCCGCGCCCATTGCTGGTCGCGCTCCATCGCCAGTGCCGGGATCTGATCAAGGTCAGGCCGCAGCCCGACCGCCTCGCCGCCAAATCCCGCCAGCCAATGCGACAGCGCTGCCAGCACCCGCGACGCAAGCGGCAAGACCGTCAACCGGTAAAAGGCCCGGTTCGCCTCCTGGTAATTGGCATAAGTGGCGTCGCCGGGGATCCCCATCAGCATCGGCGGCACCCCGAAGGCCACCGCAATCTCGCGTGCTGCCGCGAGCTTCGTCTCGTGAAACTCCATGTCAGAGGGCGAGAACCCCATCGGCTTCCAGTCAAGCCCGCCCTCCAGCAGCATCGGACGCCCGGCATTCCGCGCCCCCTGGTGATGCGCCTCCATCTCGCAAACCAGCCGGTCATACTGGTCCGGCGTCAGAACGGACTGCCCGTCGGCGCCCTTATAGATGATCGCCCCCGAAGGCCGCGCCGCATTGTCCAGAAGTGACCTCGACCAGGCCGAAGCCGCATTATGCACATCAACCGCCACCGCCGCCGCCTGCATCGGCGACAGGCCATAATGGTCATCCTGCGGATGGAAACTGCGGATATGACAGACCGGGCTCAGCCCTTCCGTGACATCAAAACGATGCACCCGCCCCGCCACCGAATAGTCAAAGGCCACCGGCCAGCCATCCGCCCCCGGCACCAGCGACATGCGGTCGGGGCGCAATGCGTGCAATTCCCCCGGCACTGCGCCGCTTCCCGGCCCCGCCACCGCCTCCACATAGGCATTGCCGCTGAGCAAAAGATGGCCGTAAACCGCCTCCAGGAGCTCCGCCCGCCCCTGCGCCCCATTGGGCCGCGCCAGCAGCGCCAGCACCGGATGCGCCTCATAGCGACGCTCGCAATCCTGACAGATCACCGGCAAAGCCGCCGCCGCCTCGGCAATCATCCTGACGGCACGAAACCCGACCGGATTGCCCTGAAACCCCGCCCGGGTCAGCGAGACGGCATCACGCGCTCCGCCCGCAACCCTGCCACCGCCTCCCGTGACCACGCTCCGGGCGATCACCCGCCCCGTCGCGCTTGCCTTCTGCCCGGGCACCGGCGGCACCCTCGACCTGATCTTCAGGAAATCGAACACAAAGCCGCTCCTCTCGTAAGCCATGCGAAAGCCGCCCCGAAAAAGGCACCCCGCCGCTAATTTCCTCTTGATCCAAATATTCCGGGGGTCCGGGGGCTGGCCCCCGGCCGCAATCCCGCAGCACAGCCTCAGATCGTGCGCATGCCAGGCTGTCCGATCCGCGAGGAAGGTACGATCATCAGCTCGGTCAGCGCCCAGACCAGAGCGTCCAGCCGGTCCGGGCTTCCCTGCCCCTGCCAGCCGGTCCGCGTCATTTTAACCATCTGCTGCTCGAGATCGCCAAGCCCCCGCCGATGCGCGATCCGGCCCTGCTCATACAAAGCCGCCACCGGCTCGGCCCGCAGCATCTTGCCCCGCATCGCCCGCACTTCCCGCACCGGCACCAGCGGATCAACCTGGCGCACGACGCCCGCGACCAGATCGCCGCCCTGGTTCACCTCGACGACCAGCCGCTCGGCGCCGAATTCTTCCATCGCCGCCACCGCCGCCCGCGCCCAGCCATCCGGGCTCGCACCCCGCACCGTACGGTCTGCCAGCACCACCGCCCGCCACTCGCCGGGCGCTCCGCTCGTATCCGCCCCGACCACCACGATACCGCATTCGTCGGATTTCTTGGTCGCTGTCACCGGCGGATCGACCGCCACCACCACCCGCATCGGCCGGATCTCTGCCGCCGCCTGCGCCTCGGTGATCATCGCCTGCGACCAGAGCGCCCCCTCGGCCTCCTCGATCAACAGCCCCTCGAGCTCCTGGCGCCCCTGCGAAGTGCCGCCATAGCGCGCCTTCACCTCCTCAAGATAGCTCTCGGCCAGCCAGGCCCGGTTCGCCTCTGTGGGCGCATGGGTCACCACCGTCGAAGGGTTCTGCAAAATCGCCTTCAGCACCGCCACATTCCGCGGTGTCGTCGTCACCACCTGCTGCGGGTTTTCCCCCAGCCGCAGCCCGAACTGCAGCTGATCCCAGGTCTCTGCCGCCTTGGGCCATTTCGCCAGCTCATCCGCCCAGGCCGCATCGAATTGCGGCCCCCTGAGACGCTCCGGATCATGGGCCGAAAACAGCTGCGCCACCGCGCCATTCGCCCATTCCAGCCGGTTCCTCGACGCAATCCATTTCGGCCGCCGGTCTGGGGGCGAGCAGGCCAGAATGCCGCTCTCCCCCAGCACCATCACTTCCCGCGCCTGTTCCAGCGTTTCCGCCACCAGCGCCACGCGCCGCGCCCGGCCCGGAGCCAGCGCCGTATCACCCTCGACCATGGCGCGCACCCATTCCGCCCCCGCCCGCGTCTTGCCCGCACCGCGCCCGCCCATGATCACCCAGGACTTCCACGCGCCTTCGGGCGGCAGCTGATGCGGCAGCGCCCAGAAATCGAAGATCCACGGCAGCGCCCGCAGCGCATTGTCACTTAAGCCGCTCAGAAATTCATCAATCTCCCCGGGCAGCGCGGAGGCGAGCCAGTCGGCGCCCGATCTCATCCCGCGCCGCCCCGAGGTCGAGTTCGCCATCTCCTGCGCCCCCTCCGGCAAGCTCTTTGCGGAGTTTCTCGACATTCCTTCTCTCCTCCAGCAGCGCCTTTGACAGATCGGCCAGATCCCTGACCGCCCGCCGGCCCTCTTTTGCCAGTTCGAACCGGCCCTCGCGGATCGCCGCGAAAGCCTCGTTCAGTTCCTCCACCGCGATCCGGTAGAGCTCTTCGGTCAGGTTCAGCGCGCCCGCCGCCTCGCTCGCGCGGGCGGGGTCGCCGCCCCCTTCCGTAAATCTGATCGTCATAGATGCCAGCCCGCCCTTTTGCCGCTCCTTCAAAAGCCAGCCCTGCCGGTTGCGTTCCGTCTCCGGCCTGCAAACCTGCGACATAAAAAAGCGGCCCCGGGGTCGCCCCCTGGCCGCTTTCACACCTCTTTCAGCATGTCACAATCTCTACGTCAGAGCGGACGCAGAGTCAAGAAAAATGTCAATGAAAACAGTCACCTAAGCGAACGTCGCGTTTACGTTTTGTTAAGACCTCAAGCCCGTTCACTCTGCGCTCTGCACGCCGCCCTGACCGGCCTGCCCCTGCTGCGCCTCAATCTCACGCCAGCGCGCGACATTCGCGTTATGCTCTGTAAGCGTCACCGCAAAGGCATGTCCGCCCGTGCCATCCGCAACAAAGAACACATAATCCGACTGTTCCGGATGCAGCGCCGCAGCAATGGATGCCCGCCCCGGATTGGCAATCGGGGTCGGCGGCAGCCCGTCAATAACATAGGTATTGTAAGGGGTTGAACGGCGCAGCTCGCTTTGCCGCAGCCCCCGGCCCAACACACCCTCGCCCTTGGTGATGCCATAGATCACTGTCGGGTCGGTCTGAAGCCGCATCCCCTGCCGCAGCCGGTTGACAAAGACGCTGGCGACCAGCCCGCGCTCCTCCGAAACGCCGGTTTCCTTCTCGATGATCGAGGCCATGATCATCGCCTGTTCCGGCGTGTCATAGGGCAGATCCTCATCACGCCCCATCCACAGATCGGCCATGATCCGTTCCTGATTGGCGCTCATCTGCGCGATCAGGCCCGCACGGTCGCCGCCGCGCACCACGTCATAGCTTTGCGGCGCAAGCGAGCCCTCCGGTGGCACGCCGGCAATCTCACCCGACATGAAATCCACCTTCTTCAGCGCATCAACCACCGCCCAGGAGGTCACGCCCTCCACCACCGTCACCGTGAACCGCATATCGGGTTTGGCCGCGGCGTCGGTATAATCCGCGGGCCGCTCTACCGCATCAGGCGCGAATTTCGCCACTTCGACAAAGCGGTTGGTCGCGGGGTCCAGCTCGCGCAGCACCACATTCGCGCTCGCCACACCGATCACCAGCTGGATCTCCTGCCCGCAGGTCGAAGCCCCGCCCAGCGTCAGCGCCCCCAGCACGTCATCCATCGTGGCGCCGGGGGGAATCAGGTAAGAGCCGAATTTCAGATCCTTGGCCCGTCCCGAATATTCCGCGCCGATCCGGAAGATCCGCGCATCGGCCACCGCGCCGCGCGTCTCCAGGCTGCGCGAGACCGAGGCGAGGCTCGCGCCCCGCTCGACCTGCACACAGACCGCCTCCGTCAGCGGCCCGGGGCTGACATAGACATTGCGCCCCCAGGCCACCAGCGCCGCCGCCGCGATCAACAGAACGATGAAAAACGTCAGCGCGTTAGAGGCGATACTTTTCCACATAGATTACCTGACCTTACCCAGAACAAGGCTGGCATTGGTGCCGCCAAAGCCAAAGCTGTTCGACAAAGCGATGTCGATCTTGCGTTCGACCTTTCTGTTTGCAGCCAGGTTCAGCTTCGGCGCAACCGCCGGATTGTCCAGATTGATCGTCGGCGGCGCCACCTGGTCGCGAATCGCGAGAATGCAGAAAATCGCCTCCACCGCGCCGGCAGCCCCCAGCAGGTGACCAATCGAGGATTTGGTCGAGGACATCACCGCATTCCCCGCCGCATCACCCAGCAGGCGCTCCACCGCGCCCAGCTCAATCGTATCCGCCATGGTCGAGGTGCCATGCGCATTGATGTAATCCACCTGGTCGGGCGTGATCCCGGCCCGGGCCAGCGCCGCTTTCATCGAACGGAAGCCGCCATCGCCATCTTCCGAGGGTGCGGTGATGTGATAGGCATCGCCCGAAAGCCCATAGCCCAGCACCTCGGCATAGATCTTCGCGCCGCGCGCCTTCGCGTGCTCATATTCCTCCAGCACGACCACGCCCGCGCCCTCGCCCATCACGAATCCATCGCGGTCGGCGTCATAGGGGCGGCTGGCTTTGGTCGGGTCATCGCCGCGCTTCGTCGACAGCGCCTTGCAGGCATTGAACCCGGCAATCCCGATTTCCGAGATCGGGCTCTCGGCGCCGCCCGCCACCATCACATCGGCATCGCCAAGCATGATCAGCCGCGCCGCATCGCCAATCGCATGTGCCCCGGTCGAGCAGGCCGTGACGACCGCATGGTTCGGCCCCTTGAAGCCGAAACGGATCGACACCTGCCCCGAGATCAGATTGATCAGCGAGGCCGGGATGAAGAAAGGCGAAACCCGTTTCGGCCCTTTTTCTCTGATCAGGATCGCGGTCTCGGCAATCGTCGAAAGCCCGCCGATCCCGGAACCGATCATCACACCGGTACGCTCGCGGTCTTCTTCAGATTCCGGCTCCCAGCCCGAATCCCGCACCGCCTGCACCGCCGCTGCCACCCCGTAAAGGATGAAGTCATCGACCTTGCGCTGCTCTTTCGGCTCCATCCAGTCATCGGGATTGAAGGTGCCATTGCTGCCGTCGCCGCGCGGGATTTCACAGGCATATTGCGTGACCACATTCGTGGCATCAAACCGCGTGATTGGCCCAGCGCCCGACTGTCCTTCCAGCAGGCGGCTCCAGGTCTCTTCCACCCCGGAGGCCAGCGGCGTGACCATTCCCAGACCCGTAACGACTACACGGCGCATATGTGCACTCCCTCGCAAGGCGATCATTTCCCTTCGCCTGATACACGCGCACCCGCGCGCCCGCAACAGAAGGGCAACTATACGGGCAAAGCCATGCCACCGGCTGCTTCCCCCGCACACGGAAATCGGCAGTCCCCGGCCTGGAATCCCCCCGTCCCAAACGACGCAGGCAATCGGAGGCAAAGACAAAACACGTTTCTTCTGGAAGAAACGGCCTTACGGTTAGCTTTGGTCCCTCTCCGCTCAAACATTCCTGCGGTGCTGAACATGTATTTGCGAAGAACATTGCTCATGTTGGCTTTGGTTATCGGCTCGCTCGCCATCACCGAGCGAAGCCTTTTTGGCCTCGCCTTTGCCACTCTGGTCATGCTGGCACTGATCGTGGCCCTTGCGTTCCTGGTCTCGCTGTTGTTCCCGGTGCCCAGGCGGTATTCGGCTCTGCGCTTGGTGCCGCTGTTCGGAATCAGCGCCCTTCTGGTCCGGCGCCTGTTCTTCTCACAATACCTGGAAGGCGGGACCCTGATCTACGGGCACACGCCTCTCATCCGCGAGGGCAGCCTTCAGGTCGCCGGCTATGGCTTCGTCCTCGGCTATGCGTTCGTCATTACCCTTGCAGTATGGCTGATCGAACGCCCGCGTCCTTCCTCCAACTGGGATCCCTCCCCCCATTGGCGCACCCGCCGATAGCCGCCAGGGCATAAAAACAAAAAGGCTCCCCGAAACCGGGGAGCCTCTCTTATCCCGAAAGGGACAAAACGATCAGACAGCTTTCGAGATGAAGCCGACCGCATCGCCGAAGGTCTGGATGGTTTCAGCGGCGTCATCCGGAATCTCGATGCCGAATTCTTCTTCGAAAGCCATGACCAGCTCGACCGTGTCCAGCGAGTCAGCACCCAGATCGTCGATAAAGGAAGCGGTCTCGGTGACCTTATCCTCTTCAACGCCGAGATGCTCGACAACGATCTTTTTCACGCGATCTGCGATGTCGCTCATGTTTCGTCCTCTACTCCGTTCGCGGGGTCATGCCCCCGGCCTGGTTATCCGCGCCGGGGATGGTCTCCCCGATCGCGGCAGCACCGGGGCGAGCCCCCGGATTCTGGCGGGCGCTATAGCACAGCCGCGCTCCATGGCAAATGCTTTCCGGGCCAAAGGTCAAGTGCCGACACCCTGCCGACCCCATCCGAAGACCCGGAAAACCTCATATCAGCGCTTCTGTCCGGGCTCAGATCATCGCCATTCCGCCATTCACATGCAAAGTGGCGCCCGTCACATAGCCCGCCTCATCCGAGGCCAGATAAATCACCGCCGCCGCAATCTCTTCGGGGCGCCCCATCCGCCCCGCAGGCACCGCCGAGAGAATCCCCCCCTTCTGTGCCTCGTTCAGCTTGTCGGTCATCGCGGTCTCGATAAAGCCCGGCGCCACGCAGTTCACGGTGATGCCCCGGCTCGCGACTTCCGTCGCAAGGGCTTTCGACATCCCCACCAGTCCCGCTTTCGAAGCGCAGTAATTCGCCTGGCCCGGATTGCCGGTGGTGCCAACGACGGAAGAGATATTGATGATCCGCCCTTTGCGCGCCTTCATCATCCCCCGGATCGCGGCACGGCACAGCCGGAAGCTCGCGGTCAGATTGACATCGATGACGCTGGCCCAATCCTCATCCGACATCCGCATCGCAAGCCCGTCCCGGGTGATCCCGGCATTGTTGACGAGGATATCGACCGATCCCATCGCCTCGCCTGCGCGTTTCACAAGGCCCTCGACCTCTTCCGCGACCGAAAGATTGCATTCCAGCACATGCGCCCGCGCGCCAAGCTCTGCCGCCAGTGCCTCCAGAGGCGCCACCCGCGTCCCCGACAGCCCGACGACCGCGCCCGCCTTGTGCAAAGCGCGTGCAATATCCGCGCCGATCCCGCCAGAAGCGCCGGTCACCAGCGCCGTCTTTCCCGTCAGATCAAACATAAACCATTCTCCCAAAGACCTGAGGCCTTTTCATCTGTCTCTAAATATCCCGGGGTGGGACCAGTCCTTGCGCCAGAGGTTCGGGAAACCAATGGTCGCCGGGGGCCGGCCCCGGGCTTACCCCCGGCCCGTGCCCCCTTTCGAAAGGCTCAGCCCTTCAGCGCCGCCACATCCGCAGGCGTGCCCAGAGGCTTCACAACGGCTTCTTTCTGAATCCGCCGGATCATCCCCGCCAGAGCCTTACCTGCGCCGACTTCCCAATATTCCGTGACGCCCGCACGTTCCATCCACAGGACCGATTCCCGCCACCGGACCGAGCCGGTCACCTGCGCCACCAGAAGATCGCTGATCTTCGACGCCTCCGTCACCGCCTCGGCCCGCACATTGGCGACCAGCGGTACCACCGGATCGGAAATCACCACCCCGGCCAGTGCCTCTGCCATCCGGGCCGCCGCAGGCTGCATCAGGGCACAATGGAACGGTGCACTGACCGGCAAAAGGATCGCCCGCTTCGCGCCACGCGCTTTTGCGATTTCGACCGCACGCTCGACCGCCGCCTTATGGCCGGACACCACCACCTGGGCGGGGTCATTGTCATTCGCCGCCTGGCAGACCTCACCCTGCGCCGCTTCCGCCGCCACCTCTGAGGCCGTCGCGAAATCAAGCCCGAGAAGCGCAGCCATCGCCCCCACGCCCACCGGCACCGCCTCCTGCATCGCCACACCGCGCACCCGGAGCAGCCGCGCCGTATCGGTCAGGCTCAGGCTCCCCGCCGCGCAAAGCGCAGAATATTCGCCAAGGCTGTGCCCGGCGACGAAATCCGCCGTGCCCTTCAGCGGAAAGCCCTCCGCCTCCAGCACCCGCACCGCCGCAATCGAGGTCGCCATCAGCGCCGGCTGCGCATTCTGCGTCAGCGTCAGTTCGGCAATATCCCCCTCGCGGATCAGGACCGAGAGCTTTTCGCCCAAAGCCTCATCCACCTCATCAAAGACGGCTTGCGCAACCGGCCAGGTCGCGGCCAGTTCCATTCCCATCCCGATCGCCTGAGCGCCCTGACCGGGAAAAACAAATGCACGGCTCATGCGTGATCCTCCATGAATTTCCCTTCAGATAGCGCGATCCCCCCCCTCTCGCAATGTTGAGCACAAGCGCCGCACAGCCGCTGTGCCCAGATCCGCGATGTCTCCTGGCGCCGATCCTGCTATTCTGGCGGTCAGACATCTCTCCAGACCAACCCCGGAGCCCATAATGCAAGCCCGCAACACGGTTGCCAGCTATGGCCGCGTCAGCCGCAGCTTCCACTGGCTGACCGCCGCCCTAATCATCACCACCTTCCCCCTCGGCCTCATCGCCGAAAACCTGCCCTATGCCACCTCGGAAGAGCTCGCGCTCAAGGCGCAGCTCTTCTCGGTCCATAAAACATTGGGGGTCACTGTGTTCTTCGTGACGCTGGCCCGCATCCTCTGGGCCCTGACCGAGACCCGCCCCGCGCCGGTCCATCCCGGCCGCAGGCTCGAGACCTTCGCGGCCGAAACGGTGCACTGGTCGCTCTATATCTCGCTGGTCCTCGTGCCGCTGACAGGCTGGATCCATCACGCGGCGGTCGAGGGCTTCGCCCCGATCCTGTGGCCTTTCGGGCAAAACCTGCCCCTGGTGCCGAAATCCGAAATCATCGGCCAGGTCTTCGGCGCAGCCCACGGGCTTTTCGTCTGGATCCTGCTGGCCGCGCTGGTCCTCCATATCGCCGGGGCGCTGAAACATGTGATCATCGACCGCGATGTGACGCTGGCGCGCATGGTCAAAGGCACGCCTTCCATGGCCGGCCATCCGCATCAGGCCCAGGCGCCCGTCCTGGCCGCACTCCTCCTCTGGGCCGCCGCCGGCTTTGCCGCATGGGAGATCAGCCGCCCCGCCACTACCCTGCCCAACACGGCCTTAGCCTCTGCCCCCCCTCAGGAGGCGCAACCGCAGCCCAAGGCCCCCGCAGCAGCCGGCACCGCCACCTGGCAGGTTGAAAGCGGCAGCCTCGCGCTTTCGGTGCAACAAATGGGCAGCGCCGTCGCAGGCCAGTTCGCCACCTGGTCCGCCGATATCACCTTCGATGAGACCCCGACCGAAGGCCGCAACGGCCAGGTCACCGTGAAGATCGACACCACAAGCCTCAGCCTCGGCTCGGTCTCCGACCAGGCGAAAGGCGCGGATTTCTTTGACGTGGCCAACCATCCAGGCGCCACCTTCACCGCAACCATCCGTCCCGAAGGCGCGGCGTATATCGCCGAAGGCACGCTTGATCTGCGCGGACAGGTGAAACCGGTCAGCCTTCCCTTCAGCCTCACGATCACCGGCGACACCGCCGTGATGAAGGGCGAAACCACAATCGACCGCCGTGATTTCGGCATGGGCGCCAGCTTCGGCGACGAATCCCAGGTCGGCTTCCCGGTCCTCGTCACCATCGGGCTGACTGCCAAACGCCAGAACTGAGAGATCCCAGCCTGGCTGCTTATACGCGCGCCCTCCTCCACGGGCGCGCGTTTTCGTGCGCACCCCAGCTTCCGCAAAACACACAAGCCGCACCTTCCTCCTGAGAAAAATACTCCCGCCGGAGGCAGCCCCGGCCCGCCAAAGAAAAAGGCCGCCCGGATCTCTCCGGACGGCCTCAGATCTTCCTGCAACGGAACTGGTCAGTCAGCCTTGCCGGCCTCGAGGTTGATCGTCACCGGCACTTCGTCGCTGACGAAGGGCGCGACCATGCCCAGCCCGAATTCAGACCGGATCAGTGTGGTGGTCGCGGTCAGGCCGATCCAGGGCTTTTTCTCCATCGGATGCTCGCCGGCCTGGTTCAGCACCGTGTCCAGCACCACCGCTTTCGTCACACCGTTCAGCGTCAGATCGCCGGTGATCTTCGCGGTCTTCTCGCCGGTCACCTCGATCGAGGTCGATTTGAAGGTCACGTCCTTATTCACTTCGGCATTGAAGAAATCGGCGGTCATGAAGTGATCATAGCGCGCCTGGAAGCCGGTGATCAGGGTCGAAACCGGGAAGCTCACTTCCACCGACGATTCCGCCGGTGCATCCGCGTCGAAATTCACCACACCCGCAAAGCCCGAGAACATGCCGTAATTGGTCGAGAAGCCAAGGTGGTTGTAGCTGAAAACGATCTGGCTGTGCCCCGGATCGACATTGTATTTCACAGCTTCTGCGAAAGCGGGGGCGGTGAAAGCGGCCAGGGCGGCGGCAAGAGCGAAAGAAAGCGGGCGGGTCATACCTGTCTCCATGAATGGACTTAAGATGGTGCGAGAGTGCCGGTCATGCTGCAGACGCACAATCCGGCAGGAGCGAACAGCATCCCTGCACCTGTGAACAGTCACAATCCCGCCAGACCCTCCGTGAACGGCGGGCTTTTGCCATTGTCCCCTCCGCCGCCCTTCGTCCTTGCGCCCCTCCGCTTTCCCTGTATAAGGCCCCATCCTTTCCGAATACCCATGAACCGGCGTAGCCTCTCGTGGACGGGCCCGGAAAGGTCTTTGCCCGTCCTATGAAGCCGCCCTGTCAGCAAGGAAGCCTCATGCCGCTTTACGAGCATGTCTTCATCGCGCGCCAGGATCTTTCCAACGCGCAGGCCGAAGGCCTCATCGAACATTTCTCCACGGTTCTCGCAGATAACGGCGGCAAAGTCGTCGAGCACGAGTACTGGGGCGTCAAAACGATGGCCTATAAGATCAACAAGAACCGCAAGGGCCATTTCACCCTGCTGAAGTCGGATGCTCCGGCGGCTGCAGTGCAGGAAATGGAACGTCTGATGCGTCTGCATGACGACGTGATGCGTATCCTGACCATCAAGGTCGATAAGCACACCGACGGCCCCTCGGTTCAGATGCAGAAACGTGACGAGCGTGAAGGCCGTGGCGACCGCGAAGGCGGCGACCGTGGCGGTTACGAACGCCGCGAGCGTCGCTGATCAACGCCTGAAGAAAGGTCCATAAACCATGGCGAATAAACCGTTTTTCCGCCGCCGCAAGGTTTGCCCCTTCTCGGGCGACAATGCTCCGGCAATCGACTACAAAGACACCCGTCTCCTGCAGCGCTACGTTTCCGAGCGCGGCAAGATCGTTCCGTCGCGCATCACCGCCGTCTCGGCGAAGAAACAGCGCGAACTGGCACGGGCCATCAAGCGCGCACGTTTCCTCGCGCTTCTCCCCTATGCCGTGAAGTGAGGAGCACCGAACCATGCAAGTGATCCTGCTCCAGCGCGTGGCGAAACTCGGCCAGATGGGCGAAGTCGTCAACGTCAAGCCGGGCTATGCCCGCAACTACCTCCTGCCGCAAGGCAAGGCGCTGCGCGCCAATGAGGCCAATATCAAGTCCTTCGAGACGCGCAAGTCGCAGCTCGAAGCCGACAACCTCGAGACCAGAAAAGAAGCCGAAGCCGCCGCTGCAAAGATCGACGGTCAGACCTTCATCGTGATCCGTTCGGCCTCCGAATCGGGCGCGCTTTACGGTTCGGTCACCGGTCGTGACGTGTCCGAAGCGGCTACCGCTGCGGGCTTCACCATCGGCCGTGGCCAGGTCGCACAGGATCAGCCGATCAAATATCTCGGCATCCACCCGATCACCGTCGTGCTGCATCCGGAAGTCTCGGTCAGCGTTTCGGTGAACGTGGCCCGTTCGGTCGAAGAAGCTGCTCTGCAGGCTTCGGGCAAGTCGGTCCAGGAACTCGCAGCCGAGGCGGAAGCCCAGGCGGAATTCGAGATCTCCGAGCTGTTCGACGACATGGGCTCTGCCGCGTCGGACGACGAATAATCAGATCCGGCGCTCCGGATCGATAAGGCCGCGCCCCATCGGGCGCGGCCTTTTTCATTGCCGTACCCCTGCGGCGGATCCCTGCCCCGGCCGGCAGGTTTCTCTTGCCCCGCGCTGCGCGGCTCGGTAGTCATAAATAGTTATAGTATCACATAACGAATCGCGGAACCTTCCGCCCGATCCAGGGGATAAAGACCATGGCCGCCTTCCTTCACCGCCCGCTGCTCCTCGGGGTACTTGCCTTCACCGCCTCGCTCTCGCTTGCCATGGCCGATACTGCAAAGAAAGACCATGACCACTCGCATGGCCATTCCCACAGCCATGACGAGGCGAAGAGCCAGATTTACAAGGGATATTTCGAAGACAGCCAGATCGGCACCCGCGCGCTTTCCGATTGGGAGGGCGACTGGCAATCGGTCTATCCGCTGCTGAAAGACGGCACGCTCGACGCCGTTATGGCCGAAAAGGCCGCGCATGGCGACAAATCGGCAGCCGGGTACAAAGCCTATTACGAGACGGGCTATGCCACCGAAACCGACCGCATCACCATCACCGGCGACCAGATCACCTTCCAGACCGCGGACGGCACGGCGACCGGCACCTATGCTGCGGATGGATATGAGATCCTGACCTATGAAAAGGGCAATCGCGGCGTACGCTTCATCTTCAGAAAGACCGCCGGCGACGCGCGCGCGCCAGGCTTCATCCAGTTCAGCGACCATATCATCGCGCCCGAAAAATCCGGGCATTTCCATCTCTATTTCGGCGATGACCGCGCGGCTTTGCTGCAGGAACTGACAAACTGGCCGACCTATTACCCCGCCGCGCTCAGCGGGGCAGAGATCGTCACCGAAATGACCGCGCACTGAAATGAAAAAGGGCGGCCCATCGGGCCGCCCTTTCCGGTCTTTCCCCGCGGGTCAGCAGGAATAATACATCGCATATTCGATCGGGTGCGGCGTATGCTCATAGGCATAAACCTCTTCCCATTTCAGGGCGATATAGGATTGCAGCTGGTCTTTGGTGAAGACATCGCCTGCGACCAGGAAATCCATATCCTTTTCCAGCTCCTCCAGAGCCTCACGAAGCGAGCCGCAAACGGTCGGGATCGCTGCCAGTTCTTCGGGCGGCAGGTCGTAGAGGTCTTTATCCGATGCCGGGCCCGGATCGATCTTGTTCCTGATGCCGTCAAGGCCAGCCATCAGCAGCGCGGCAAAGGCCAGATAGGGGTTCGCGACCGGATCGGGGAACCGCGCTTCGACGCGCTTTGCCTTCGGCGATTCCGTCCACGGAATACGAACGCAGCCCGAGCGGTTGCGCGCCGAATAGGCCCGCAGAACCGGCGCTTCAAAGCCCGGGATCAGACGCTTGTAGCTGTTGGTCGAGGGGTTGGTCAGCGCGTTCAGCGCTTTCGCGTGCTTCAGGATACCGCCGATGAACCACAGGGCTTCCTGGCTGAGGTCGGCATATTTATCGCCTGCGAACAGCGGCTTGCCATTCTTCCAGATCGACATATTGACATGCATCCCCGAGCCGTTGTCACCCTTCATGGGCTTGGGCATGAAGGTCACGGTCTTGCCGTAAGCATGCGCCACATTGTGGATCACATACTTGTATTTCTGCATATTGTCGGCCTGTTCGACCAGACCCCCGAAGATCATCCCCAGCTCGTGCTGGCAGGTGGCGACCTCATGGTGGTGCTTGTCGACCTTCATCCCCATGCGCTTCATGGTCGAGAGCATCTCGCCGCGCAGGTCCTGGGCCTCATCCACCGGGTTCACCGGGAAGTAGCCGCCCTTATGGCCGGCACGATGGGCGAGGTTGCCGCCTTCGATTTCGGCATCGGTATTCCAGGCAGCCGCCTCGGCGTCGATCTGGAAAGACACCTTCTGCGGCGTGATCGAATAGCGCACGTCGTCGAAGATGAAGAATTCAGCTTCCGGGCCGAAGAACGCCGTATCGCCGATCCCGGTGGCTTTCAGATAGGCCTCTGCCTTGGTCGCGGTCTGACGCGGGCAACGGTCATAGGCCTCATTGGTGTCGGGCTCGACCACGTTGCAATGCACCGCGAGCGTTTTCTCGGCATAGAAAGGGTCGAGATAGATCGAGGTCGGATCCGGGATCAGTTTCATATCGGACTGATCAATCGACTTCCAGCCCGCGATCGACGAGCCGTCGAACATAAAGCCTTCTTCGAACCAGTCTTCATCAATCAGATCAACAACCAGCGTGACATGCTGGAGCTTGCCTTTCGGGTCGGTGAAGCGGACGTCGACATATTCGACTTCCTCGTCCTTGATCAGTTTGAGAGCCTTCGCAACCGCGCTCATCTGACTGCCTTTCGTTCAGGGTTAACACTTGCCAAGCCCGCGCCCTCTGCGCCTGCCCGTATTCGGAAATTCGTAGGATCAGATCGCCGGATCAGATCATCGTGTCAGATCGCGTCATCGCCGGTTTCGCCGGTCCGGATGCGGATCGCCTGCTCGACCGGAGAGACAAAGATCTTGCCGTCGCCGATCTTGTCGGTGCGCGCGGCCGAAACGATGGCCTCGACGGCCGCTTCGACCATGTCATCCGCCAGGATCACCTCGATCTTCACCTTGGGCAGGAAGTCGACGACATATTCGGCCCCGCGATACAGCTCGGTATGCCCCTTCTGACGCCCGAACCCCTTGACCTCGGTGACCGAGAGCCCCTGGATTCCGGCTTCCTGCAGGGCTTCCTTGACCTCATCAAGTTTGAAGGGCTTGATGATCGCCTCAACCTTCTTCATCCGCCGACTCCTCCGTTCCTGTCTCTGACCATCGACCATTTCCGCATCAGACGGGCAATCTCGATGGCCCGGCAAGCGTGCAAGCCGGGCGGAAATTCGCGCGACATGCACAATATTTAATCACACCGTCGCAAAAACAGGCGAGGTTGAAACGCCCATGCAGCAAACAGGCAAAAAATGAGCATAGTTCTGACCTCGGCGCAGATGCGGGCGGTTGAAAATGACGCCATAGCCTCGGGTAGGGTCACCGGTCTGGAGCTGATGGAGCGCGCCGGTCAGGCGGTGGTTGACACGATTCTCGCCTCATGGCCCGCGGCGCGACCGCTGTCGGGACGCGCCATGATCTTCTGCGGCCCGGGCAATAACGGCGGCGACGGCTTTGTCATCGCGCGCCTGCTGCATGATCAGGGGTGGAAGGTTGATGTTTATCTGACCGGCGATCCGGCGCGGATGCCAGCGGATGCGCGCACCAACCACGATCGCTGGCTGCACCTCGGCCCGGTCCAGGACCCTGCCGCCTGCGATCCCTGGGATGTCCGGCCCGATCTGGTGGTGGATGCCCTGCTGGGGACCGGCGTCTCGCGCCCGGCTCAGGGGCCTATGCTCGCGGCGCTGGATAAGCTCGGCGAGGCGGTGGCGCTTGCAGAGGGGCTCTCGGTCGCGGTCGATCTTCCCTCAGGGCTTTGCGCTGACAGCGGCAAGGCCTTCGGCAGTCTGTATGAGGTCGATCTGACCGTCACCTTCGGCTTTTTCAAATGCGGCCATTTTCTCGCCGAGGGCCCATCCCATTGCGGCAGGCTGCTTTGCTGCGATATCGGGCTGGATCCGGAGGCGCCGTCACGGCTTTTCCGCCGTATAGATCCTGGTCGTCCCCTGCCCCGTGCTGATCTTTCGGCATTGATCGGGATCGAAGATGGTCGTGGATTGCGTCCGGGCGTTTCGGGGAAGAAGAGCAGGCTCGACAAAGGCTGGCATGACACCGGCGGCCATAAATTCAGCCATGGCCATGCGCTGGTCGCAGGCGGGGCCGCCGGGCGCAGCGGCGCCGCGCGGCTTTCCGCCCGCAGCGCGTTGCGGATCGGCGCAGGGCTGGTGACTTTGGCTAGTCCCCCGGATGCGATGGCCGAGAATGCGGCGCGGCTGGATGCGATCATGTTGTCGCCGCTCAGGGATGGCGCGGCCCTGACCGCTTTGCTTGAAGACAAGCGGATCAACGCGCTTTGCATCGGCCCGGCATTCGGGACAGGCCCGCGAGAGGCAGAACTGCTCCGGGCGGTGCTGGAGTCCGGGCGGGCAGCGGTGCTTGATGCAGATGCCCTGACGCTGCTGGCGGCGAACCCCGGTCTTCTTGCATGTCTGCACAAAAATACGGTCCTGACGCCGCATGGCGGCGAATTCGGCCGTCTCTTCCCCGAAATAGCGGCTCGACTGGCGGCGGCTCCCGGTGCAGGCCCAGCCTTTTCGCGCATAGACGCCGCGCGTGCAGCCGCGCGTCAGACGGGCTGTATCGTCCTTGTGAAGGGGCGCGACACAGTGATCGCCGATCCGGCTGGCCGCGTGGTCATCAATTCCGCGGCCTATGGCCGGGAGGCACCCTGGCTCGCGACGGCGGGATCGGGGGATGTGTTGGCCGGGATCATCACCGGACTTCTGGCGCGCGGGATCGGGGCATTCGAGGCCGCCTGTCTCGGTGCCTGGCTGCATGTCGAGGCGGCGCGCAGCTTTGGTCCGGGGCTGATCGCGGAAGACCTGCCCGAGGCGCTGCCAAAGGTTCTCAGTGCGACAGAGCGGTGGAGGGAGCCTCTGCCCTTGTTCGGAGCGCCTCCGGCAGGCGTATTTGTGTCAGAGTGACATGGCAAAGCGCGGCCAGCCCGAGGGGCGCCGCGCTCTTTAACCTGGGGGGAGGATCAGGCCGTGACTCTGGCGCCCGCGCAGAGCAGTTCCATGCCATTTGCATAAATGACTTCATCGCCATCGAAGGTCAGCGTGAAAAGGCGGATTTCCGACACGGTTTCAGAGCGGATGTAATCGCCGTCGCACAGACGCTGCGCCTCGACCATGGCGACCTCCTGGCCGTAGAGCGCTTTGGCGCGCCAGTCGCGCAATATGATCCTCTGGCCCGGCGCGAGGAAGCAATCAGCTTCCGGGCGGTCATGGCCAAGCGCCGAGGCGCTGACGCGGATCATACCGGCATCGCGCATCACGGAAACTTTTATTGATTTCAGAATCTTAGCGCCTGAACGTGTGATGACACGGTCGCCCGGAGCGAGGAACTGGACCGGCAGAGCGCCGTCGAGGGTGAGCACCGTGGTGCCGACCGTGAGACCGGACGCCGCAGCGGCTTCGACAGCCGGAAGGTCGGTTTCGACGCTGAGGAGGCTTTCGATCATCATGGTCTCAATCCCTGATCTTCGCGCTGACTGACCTTGTTTCACCCCGAACTATGGCAGGAATTGGTCAGGCCTGCGCTCATTTCCAGGCTTTTGCCGGCCGATGCGCCGGTTTTGTGGCAGGAATATCCGCCTTGTGGCGGGAATGTGGCGATGATTTTCCTCTCGCATCCCAATCGGGCCTTTGCTAGAAGGGCGCGGATTTTCCGGGCATATGCGGGGGCCGGCCTGTCACATCAGGGTCTGGTCCCCGTTTCGTTATCCTGGAAGAACATGAGCGATGCGGGTGTGGCGGAATTGGCAGACGCACCGGATTTAGGTTCCGGCGCCTTACGGCGTGGGGGTTCAAGTCCCTCCACCCGCACCATTTGAGGATTGGGAAGGTAAACAGATGCAGGTCACCGAGACCCTGAAAGACGGCCTGAAGCGCGGCTATACCATCACGGTGACCGCAGCAGAGCTGGATGCGAAAGTGCAGGAAAAACTGCTCGAAGCGCAGCCCGACATTGAAATCAAAGGCTTCCGCAAGGGCAAAGTGCCGCTGGCGATCCTGCGCAAGCAATTTGGCGACCGCCTGATGGGCGAAGCCATGCAGGATGCTGTCGATGGTGCCATGAAGGACCATTTCGAGGCAACCGGCGACCGCCCGGCGCTGCAGCCCGAGGTCAAGATGGCAGGCGGCGAAAGCTGGTCGCCCGAGAAGGACGTCGTGGTCGAGGTCGCCTATGAGACCCTGCCGGAGATCCCGGAACTCGACACTGCGAAAGTCGCGCTGGAAAAGCTGGTCGTGAAGGCCGCCGAATCCGATGTGGACGAAGCGCTGAAAAACCTCGCCGACAATGCGAAAGATTTCGAAGCCCGCAAGAAAGGCTCGAAAGCCAAAGAGGGCGACCAGGTCGTGATCGATTTTGAAGGTTTCGTCGATGGCGAAGCTTTCGAGGGCGGCAAGGGCGAAGGCTATCCGCTGGTTCTGGGCTCGAACAGCTTCATCCCCGGTTTCGAGGATCAGCTGACCGGTGCCAAAGCCGGTGACGAGGTTGAGGTCAAAGTGACCTTCCCGGCCGAATATGGCGCAGCCCATCTCGCAGGCAAAGAAGCCCTCTTCAAATGCACCGTGCATGAGGTCAAAGCGCCGAAAGCCGCCGAGATCGACGACGAGCTGGCGAAGAAATTCGGCGCTGAAGATCTTGCCGGTCTGAAAACCCAGATCGGTGAGCGCCTCGAGGCCGAGTATAAAGGTGCCTCGCGCGCCGTTCTGAAACGTGCGCTGCTGGACCAGCTGGATGGTCTCGTGTCGTTCGAGCTGCCGTCGAAACTGGTCGAGGCGGAAGCCAACCAGATCGCGCATCAGCTCTGGCATGAAGAGCACCCGGAAGAGCATGGCCATAACCACGGCAATATCGAAGCGACCGACGAGCATAAGAAGCTCGCCGAGCGCCGCGTGCGCCTGGGCCTCCTGCTCGCGGAAATCGGCCGTAAGGCTGAGGTCACCGTCACCGATGCCGAGATGACCCAGGCCGTGATCCAGACCGCCCGCCAGTATCCGGGCCAGGAGCGCGCCTATTTCGAATTCGTGCAGAAGAACCCGCAGATCCAGCAGCAACTCCGCGCGCCGATCTTCGAGGACAAGGTTGTCGATCACATCGTCGGCCTCGCGAAAGTGACCGAGAAGGACGTCTCGAAAGACGATCTGCAAAAGGCGGTCGAGGCTCTGGACGAGCTCTGATCTTCCGGTCAGTGGATGAAAACGGGCCGCTCCTTCGGGGGCGGCCTTTTTCTTTGGCCGGGGGCCATGCCGGCTCCTGGTCCGGCTCTGGCCTTGCTCTGGCCTTGCTCTGGCACGGGCAGCCGGACTAGGGTCTCCGGCGATGCCCCTATGAGACCGACGCGCCAGTGACAGCCGATCCCGCCATCCTGCAGACCCGCCTGCCTTTTTTGCCCTGGATGGATCCGCGCAGCAGCCGCCTGCCCGGCATCCAGCCCCTGACCGATGACAGCTGGATCGCCCGCGACGAGGCTTTCGCCGGCCAGATGGCGCGGCGCGACGCGCTGATCTCTGAGATCCCCGCCCGTGTCCACGCGCTTTTGCCCGAGGCCGAACCAGCCGCGCGCGAGCTTTATGACATGGTCCTGGCGCGGCTTGGCCGTGATCCGGGCTACCGCTTTGCGCAGGGCGGTGCGGCGATTACGCGCCCCGATGGCGTGACGATCCGCCCCGATCCTGACCAGCCGCTGCTGACGCTCGGGCGACTGGTGCAGGAGGATCTCTGCATCCTAGAGACCGGCGCCGACAGCCATCGCCTGACCGCCGCGCTTTTGTGTTTCCCGGCGGGCTGGACGCTCTCGCAAAAGATCGGTCGCTCGCTTTTGCGCATCCATGAACCGGTGGAGCCCTATGATGAGCGCCTCGCCCGGGGGGTGCAGCGGCTTTTTGATGCGATCCGGCCGGAACAGCCGCTCTGGCGGATGAATTACCTGACCTATGACGACCCGGAGCTGCATCAGCCGCGCCCTGAAAGCCAGCCGCGCCCGCGGCCACAAGAGCACCGCTATATCCGCTGCGAGAAACAGGCGCTGATCCGGCTGCCAGTCACCAGGGCGGTGGTGTTTGCGATTCACACCTGGCTGGTCCGGGCCGATACGGTGACGGCCGATGAACATGACGCATTGCTGGCGGCGGTGCATTGAACGGCATCAGGCCCGCGCCCCGGATCTGCCCTCTGAAATGGCCCCGATAAGCGGGCCCGGCCCCTGAAGGACCGGTGTCGGGGGACGGAACCCTGGCCCCGCCCGCAAAGTCTGCGGATTATTCGCCGCTGCTGCGGATCTTGCGCAGGTCTTCGCCCCTGAAATGGGCGAGCCCGGCACGGATCGCGCCATAGGGAAACGCAAAAGCGATCATCCAGTAGCCAAGGATACGCGCGGCCCCTTCCCCGGCCACATGGCGCAGCCTTTGGCTCAGAGCGAGGCTCTCGGCCGTCGCCCGGGGCAGTTGCGCCGGAGCGTCATTCTTGCAGCCCGGTTTTCCAGCTGGCTCTTCCGCCCCTTGCTGCGGATTGCGCAGCATATCCCGGATCGCGGCGAGCTCATCCGGCCCGGGCTGCCCCCCGGCAGTATCGGGCGGCCCTGCCACTGCCGCGGCCTGACCTGCGCAGTGAGTTGTGGTCTGCGCCAGGGGCGCGGCTTCGGCGGGTGCGACGCGCCCCCGAAACAGGTCGCGATAGGCGGCGTCGATGTCTTTCGGCGCGCTGACATAAGCATTGGGCTGGGTAAGCTCTGACGCGCGGCGCAAAATTCCGGCCCCGCCCAGAACCGCGAGCCCGGTGCTCGACGCCGAGGGCAGAAAGCGCCCGGTATGGCCGAGCCGCTCCCCGGGGATGCGCAGGCGACCGTTACGCAGATCGCCGCCGATGTCTCTGGCACTGCTGCCACAGCGCGCAAGGATGCCGGACACGGTTTCGCGCCCGATCTTCAGCGCGACACGGAAAAAAGCACGCGGCTCGAACGGGGGCATCTGACTGCCCTCGGCCCAGATTGCCGGACGGGACTCATCACTGTCACTTTTCATCATCTTTAAATCCGTCGCTCACATAAATCGCGAAACCGCACCAGCGGCCCCGGCCCATCCATCATTCATTGCCCCGGACGGATCCCTGCTCAGGGGCAATCCTGCCGGGGAATGGCCTGTATTCCCGGGTTCCTGCCCTTGTCGTCGCCCCGACATCCGGAGGCGAAGAACCCGGACCTTCAGCACCCAGTCCCTCAGGCCCCGTCTTTCAAAACGCGGCCCCGCAAGATCAGGACCCGCAGGCCCCCCGTCTCGGCCAGACCGGTAAAGTCCGCCCAAAAGCGGTCAGGCCCAAACCCTCATGTCACGTCACCCGGAACGGCCCCGGCCTTCACCAGGTGATTGCTGAAGGTCAGGCGGCAAGGCCCGGAATAAATCACTCAGGCGGCAGGAATGTGCCGGGAAGAAGCCGTGAAACTGGCACAATCATGGCATTGTTCCGGGCTTTGCAGATTGTTCGGGCCGGGCCGGCTTACCGTTCGAAACCAAGCAACACCCGGAACAGTTTGCCCCCATTACCCGGTCACCATCCCCGAATGCCGCACCGGGCGCACTTCGCGCAGGGGCAGCCCCCCGCCCATGTCCCGACCACCGAGAATGGCCAGTGCCAGCGCCCGCATCGGCGCCGCCGCGAAGAGATCGGTGCTGTCGCGCAGCCGGTCAAAGCCCAGCCGGGCCGCGTAGAAAACCGCCGCCCGTTCTGCCGCGCGGCGCTGTGACAACCCTGCTCTGACCAGCAGATCCTGCACCTGCGCGAGCCGCCAGCCATCAACGCGCGCAAGCGCCGCCGCCACCATGACATCACACCGCGCCCAATCGCGAATCGCGCGCTCGATCATCACGGCACAAGGCGCATCGGGGTCGCCGTCTTCGGTTGCGGCGGAGGGGGGGATCATGGCCTCATCCGCCAGTTCCAGCAGGCGCGCCAAAGCCAGCCGGGGCGCGCCCGTCTCAGCCGGGGGGAGAGACAGAACCGGCTGTCGCGAGGTCCGCTCCCACAGCGCAATCACCTCGAGGCGATAGGCCGCCAGATCGGAGAAGAACCCGTAAAACCCGGCCCGCGATGCCCCCGGGCAATCACAGAGAACCGCTATATTCAGCGCAGGATGCCCGGATCGGGCGAGCAACGCAAAGGCCCGGATCAGCCAGTCACTGCGGCTCAGCCGCGCGGGTCGGGTGAAGCCGGGCACCCGCCAGGCGGTCGCGGGCATCTGCGGCAGACCAGCCTCGCCCCGTGTCTTCGGGCCGGCGTCGGCCAGGGGGGATCCACCCTGCCCCGGCACCTGTCGGGCCATGGCGCAATGAATGCCGCCCGATGCAAAGACCTGGCCGCGCGGAGAGGTTTTCCGGTCTTGCCGGTCGCTCCGATCCTCTGGTCGCAGCAGCAGTCTCATCGCCGGCTCCTTCTGTCGCCATGGGGTATTTCCCCCGGAGACTGGAGCGCGAAGGTTAAGGAATCGCTGAAAGCCGCCACGTTTTCCAGCGCCAGTTCTGCGGCAGTCACAGCACGAACGCCACCCGCCCAGAGCGCGCGTCAGAGATCGATATAGCGCCCCACCCGCGCCGCACCGCCAGAGACCGGGGTAAACCGCAGGTCGATGCCCTTTTCATCAAGCCGGTAGCAAATCGCCTCGGCCCCAGGCCATAACAGGCAGACCGTCTCGTCGCCGAGGCTCCACCGCCCCCATGTCTCCCCCGAGAGAACACGGCCATCGGCAAAGAACCCCCAGGTCACGCCATCCGCGAAACCGATGGTCCGCGCGGCCAGCACCGTCTCGACCCGGTCATCCGGCACCGTGGCCCAGTCCGCCGCCGCCTGCGCCATACCCGCCGCAAGGCTCAGGACCAGCGCCCCGGCTTTCCACATCCGTCCTGCCATTTCGACCTGCCATTTCTGTGCGCCATTTCTGCGCATCTGTTCCTGCGATTGCTTGCACCTGCCCCGACCGCTCTTTAAGGGAAGGCCAGTCAAGCCGCCAGTCAGAGGTCCGTGATGATCCCGCGTTATTCCCGCCCCGAAATGGTCGCCATCTGGTCGCCCGAGACCAAATTCCGCATCTGGTACGAGATCGAGGCCCATGCCTGCGACGCCCAGGCCGATCTTGGCGTGATCCCGCGCGAGAATGCCGAAGCCGTCTGGAAGGCAAAGGACGTGGCTTTTGACGTGGCCCGGATCGACGAGATCGAGGCTGTCACCAAACATGACGTGATCGCCTTCCTTACCCATCTGGCTGAGATCATCGGCGCCGATGAGGCGCGCTTTGTGCACCAGGGCATGACCTCATCCGATGTGCTCGACACCACGCTGAACATCCAGCTGGTGCGTGCCTCCGACATCCTGATCGCAGGTGTGGAACGCGTGCTGGCCGCGCTGAAGACCCGCGCCTTTGAACACAAGGACACGGTCCGTATCGGCCGCAGCCACGGGATCCATGCGGAACCCACCACGATGGGCCTGACCTTCGCGCGGTTTTACGCCGAGATGGACCGCAACCTGCGTCGCCTGAAAGCCGCGAAAGACGAGATCCGCACCGGCGCAATTTCCGGCGCGGTCGGCACTTTCGCCAATATCGACCCGCGCGTCGAGGACTATGTCTGCGAGAAACTCGGGCTGGAGCCGGAGCCGGTCTCGACGCAGGTCATCCCGCGCGACCGCCATGCGATGTATTTCGCGGTGCTGGGTGTGATCGCCTCGTCGATTGAAAACATCGCAATCGAGATCCGCCATATGCAGCGGACCGAAGTACTTGAGGCGGAAGAGTTTTTCTCGCCCGGGCAAAAGGGCTCCTCGGCGATGCCGCATAAGAGGAACCCGGTCCTGACCGAAAACCTCACCGGTCTTGCCCGCCTTGTCCGCATGTCGGTGGTGCCGGCGATGGAAAACGTGGCGCTCTGGCATGAGCGCGACATCTCGCATTCTTCGGTCGAGCGCGCGATTGGCCCTGACAGCACCGTAACCCTCGACTTCGCGCTGCACCGGCTGGCGGGTGTGATCGAGAAACTGGTGATCTACCCCGAAAACATGCTGAAAAATATGAACAAGTTCAAAGGGCTTGTGATGTCGCAGCGCGTGCTTCTGGCCCTGACCCAGGCCGGCGTGTCGCGCGAAGACAGCTACCGTCTGGTGCAGCGCAACGCGATGAAGGTCTGGGAACAGGGCGCCGATTTCAAAACCGAACTGCTCGGCGATGCGGAAGTGACCAAAGCGCTCTCCCCCGCCGAGATCGAGGAGAAATTCGATCTTGGCTACCATACCAAACATGTCGACACGATTTTTGCCCGCGTTTTCGGCAAATAAGCCCTGACACGGCGCAGCTGTCGCGTTTCTGAGGCCGATCATGCCCCCCATCCGCAATTTCCCTGCGGGCGGGGGGTTTTTCATGGCATCCTGCGGGCGTCGTCACTCCGGCGGCGGAACACAGGAGGATTTAAGATGACGAGACCTCTGCGCAGGGCCGCACTGATCGCCGTGCTTCCCCTGATGCTGATGTCGGGCCTCGCCTCGGCGCGCGATTGTATGAAACCGAAAGACACGACGGCGTCCCTTTGTATGCCCGGCGCGGTCTGGGATGAGGCAAGTGCCTCTTGCGTGATCCAGCCCGCAAGCTGACGGGCGCAAAGCCCCGCTGAAATTGCCCGCGGCAGGGCTGTCGCGGGCAGTTTTTATGCGGCCCGGAAGTTCAGGCCGCATTTCTTGTGAAAATATCCTGCGCTGACAATCTCCGGTTAACCCCGCTTTGCCAGGATCAGCCAGAGATCAGGTTGAGAGGCAGCATATGTCCCATGGGGTTCAGCTGGCACGGATAACTCCGGCCCAGCATCCGGGTGCGGGTGGTCACTATAGCGCGCAGGGAAACGGGGTGCGCCGGATGCTCAGCGCGCGCGAAAAGGCGGCGGTGGTGGTGCGCTATATGCTGGCGCAAGGCGCCGACCTGCCGATTGCGCAGCTGCCGGACCATCTTCAGACCGCATTGGCCGAACAGATGGGCCAGATGCGGCTGGTCGACCGCGAAACGCTGGACCAGGTCATCTCGGAATTCATGGCCGAACTGGACTCGGTCGGCCTCGCCTTTCCCGGCGGCCTGGAAGGCGCGCTGAACGCGATGGATGGCCATATTTCGCAATCCACCGCCAGCCGGCTGCGCCGCAAAGTGGGCGTGGGCGCGCGCGGCGACCCCTGGGAACGGCTGGGCGCGCTGCCCCCCGAGCGGCTGGTTCCGGTGCTCGAAAACGAAGCGATCGAGGTCGCGGCGGTGATCCTGTCGAAAATGCCGGTGCAAAAGGCGGCAGAGTTTCTGGGCAAACTCCCCGGCGAACGCGCGCGCCGCATTGCCTTTGCCGTCTCGCAAACCGCCAATACCGACCCCGATACCGTGCGTCGGATCGGCATTGCCATTCTCGGCCAGATCGACGCGCAGCCGCAAAAGGCCTTTGACCGTGGCCCGGTTGAACGGGTGGGGGCGATCCTCAATGTCTCACCCGCCCAGGTGCGGGAAGATGTGCTGAAAGGGCTGGAAGACGAGGATGCCGGCTTTGCCGAAGAGGTGCGTCGCGCCATCTTCACCTTCGCGCATTTCCCCGGCCGTGTCACCGGTCGCGACATTCCGAAAGTGGTGCGGCTGGTCGATCAGGCCACGCTGGTCACCGCCTTCGCCTATAGCAAAGGCAAACCGCCGCTGGAGGCCGCCAGCGAGTTCATCCTCGCCTGTATCTCGCAGCGCATGGCGCAAAACATCCGTGAAGAGGTCGAACAGGCGCCGAAGGTAAAGGACAGGGACGGCGAGACCGCGATGAGCGCAATCGTCGCCGCCGCTCGCAGCCTGGAGGCCCAGGGCGAGCTGGTCATGCTGCTGCCCGAAGAGGAGGAATGACCCGTCAGCGCCCAAAGCGCCTTTCTGGCAAAACCCGTCTCTGGCCTAACGCCTCTCTGGCCGCATCCCCGGCCAGAAATCTCCGCCACAAAAGATCCGGTGGCTCCTCTGCGGGCACGTCCCCGTCGCGGCGCGGAATGACTGGAGAGATCCACGAAACGCCTCTGCGCGCCCGCGTTGCCCCGACAAAACGGCCAGCGCCGCGTGGTGGCGTTCGGCTCTCACGCTCCCTTGACCAGGCCATCCGGCGCAGCCACTGGCGCGGCAGGCCGGGCCCCGGGCCGAAACCCCATCAGCAACAGCCCGATGCTTTCCGCAAGGCGGCTCTGCCGCAGGCACCGGATCACATCTCACCCCGTTCGCCTTTGGCCCCGAACCAAAGGCGCCGTGACGGATGATCCCGGCATTTCCTTTCTCCACGCCCACAGCCCTGGCATGACCTCGCCGCAAGCCTCCTGCACCTCACTCAGCCGTGTCTCTTATTGCACAGATACAGCCGATCTCCGGTGCCCTTGCCACGCCTTGGGCATTCGCATGCGGGTCTTCTGGCCGACAGCGACTGCGGTCTGCGCGCGCCTCCCGGCCGGGCGGAGGTGCCTCAATCGTACCGCCCCGGTCACCTGGAAATCAGCGCAGCCCATGCCCCATTTTCTGTATCTCTGGCCTGACCCTGTGCAGGTGGTGAAGATTCTCCGTTCCCCCGCCACGCCTTCCCGATCCGATCTTTGATGTCCGAAGGCAAAAGGGCAAAATCTGCCGGCCCGTGCCAAAGACGACCCGCCCGTCGCAATCCAGTCACCGGTGTCGCTGAACTGTCCGGCCCCTGACGCTGACTTGCGGAAACAAACCCTTTCCTCACCCCCACCCTGCTCGCATGGGCAGGCCGTCATGGTCCCGGTCTGAACCAGCCGCATTCCAGCAGGCCACATTGGCTCCAGGCCAGCCTTCCGCTCTTGTCTCTTCCGCGGCACCCAGGTAGCGTCGCGGGCATTATGCAAACTGCGCAGAACCCCGCGCGAGGCATCCTTCTGATGATCCTCGCAATCCTCGCTTTCACCCTGCTCGATGCGAGCGCCAAGGGCCTGTTGCAGCGCTATCCCGCGCCGCAGGTGATCTGGGCACGTTTTCTCGGCCAGGTGCTGATCGTGGTGCTGATCCTGAGGGGGCGGACACTGGTCATGGCTCGCACCTCCTACCCCGGCCTGCATGTGCTGCGCGCATTTTTTCAGGTCACGACGGCCGCGCTGTTCTTCACCTCGCTGAACTTCATCGGCCTCGCCGAAGCGACCGCGCTCACCGACACGAGCCCGGTTCTCGTCACGCTTGGGGCCGCGCTGTTTCTGGGAGAAAGGCTCGGGCCGAGGCGGATCCTTGCGATCTGCGTGGCGCTGGTCGGTGCGGTGATCATCGTGCGCCCCGGTGGCGGCGTGTTCACCTGGTGGGCGCTGATGCCGCTTGCCGCAGCCGTCTCTTTCGCAGCCAATTCGCTTCTGACCCGGCGTATCGGCCAATATGAGCCGGTCTGGACCGCAATGCTCTGGGGCGGGATCTTCGGGACGCTGGCCTTCACTCTCTTTCTTCCCACAAACTGGGTGCCGGTCGCGGCTGCCGATCTGCCGCTGTTCATCTTTGTCGGCTGTATCGGCACGCTGGGCCAGGTGCTGATGATCCGCTCTCTTTCGATTGCCGAGGCCGGGACCGTCGCACCCTTCACCTATATCGGTGTGGTGTTCGCCACGCTCTGGGGCGCGCTCTTCTTCTCGGAATATCCCGATGTCTGGACGGTGACCGGCGCGCTTGTGATCGTGGGGGCCGGTCTCTATGTCTGGCACCGGGAAACGCGGCTGCACAAGCGCTGATCCAGGATTGCAAACGGGCTGCATAATGAGCGAGAAACAAGAGGCAAATCCACGCCACTGGCTGCAGGACCGCCTGTTCCGGGCGCTGATCTGGGCCCTGAAGCGGCTGCCCTACCGCATCAGGGTGCCCCTCTGCGGCAAGATCGTCTCGGGCGTGATCGCACCGCTGGCGGGCTACCGCCGCCGCATCCGGAGCAATCTGGCCCTTGTCATGCCGGATCTGCCAAAGGCCGAGGTTGAGCAAATCGTCCGCGATGTACCCGACAATGTCGGCCGCACCCTGATCGAGATCTATTCAGGCGAGGAATTCATCGCCCGCGCCGCCGGGTTGCCGCTGACCGGCGCAGGGGTTGTCGCGCTGGAGGAAGCCCGCCGCGCGAACCGCCCCGTGATCCTCGTCACCGCGCATTTCGGCAATTATGACGCCACCCGCGCCGCCCTGATCGCACGCGGATTTCCGGTCGGCGCGCTCTACATGAATATGTCGAACCGCTATTTCAACGAGCATTACCTCAGGGCGATTTCCACCATCGGCACACCGCTTTTCCCGCGCGGGCGCGAGGGTCTGGGGCAGATGGTGAAATTCCTGCGCCAGGGCGGCATGCTCGGGATGCTGATCGACCAGCATATGACCCGCGCGCCGCTTCTGGGTTTTTTCGGCCATGAGGCGCAGACAGCGCTTTCGGCGGCAGAGCTTGCGCTGAAATATGATGCGCTTTGCGTGCCGGTCTATGCGGTGCGCCAGCAGGACGGGCTGTCCTTCCAGGTCATTGTGGAAGACCCGATCCCGCATGGCGACCCGGTCACCATGACCCAGGCGCTGAATGACAGCCTCGAGGCGCTGGTGCGCCGCTATCCCGGCCAGTGGTTCTGGATCCACAAACGCTGGAAACATGGCGGCGCCAGACTGCCTTTGCCGGATGCCGAAACCTGACCCGGGGTCTGTTTCTGCCTGTGCTTCTTTCCTGCCGCTTTTGGGTCCTGGTGCCAAACTGATGCACCGGAATGAGGTGGCCCCTCTGCCGCCTGCTGCGGTGCGATGGCTGGCGAAACTGTGCCGGATTGCAAAGCGACGATCACCTGCGGGACGACCCGTTTCAGCTGATTTCTGACAATGGCAAAGCCTGCAGGATGTTTACGGCTTCGCCGGGAAGCACGGCTTCAGGGAAAGACCTGTCCCGTGATCTGGCGGCAAGTGGCAGACAGAGCCCGGACCCGTTCTGTCTCAGGGGGTCACCGCAGCCGCAAAGATCCGCCCCGGCCCTGCCGCTTTGGCCCCTTTGCCGCTGACGTCCTGGATGAACACCACCGCAGGATTGGCCCCGGTGATCGGGATGCTGACCTCAAGCGGCTCCTGCCCGGCCCAGTCGCCAAGGCTCTCCCATTCGGTCACGATATTGCGGTAGGTCACGATCTTGCCGGCGTTTTCGCCGCGCTCGATATCGACCGTGGCCTCGGGCATATAGCGCGCAAGCCCGACCCTGGCAGGGGCCTCCAGCGGCGGGTCGGCTTTGGCGCGGATCACCAGGTTGTCGCCGTCACGCGTGACCACCAGCGTCACCGGGCTTTTGGCGGCAACGTGATCGGCCAGCGCCTTCAGCGTCGCTTCCGGGTCAAAGCCCTCGATGCGCTCGACACCGCCGATGATGAATTGCGGCGTATAGATCGTGCGCGATCCGATGGTCCTTGCATATTCCTTTTGCCGCTCGGTGAACGCCGCCGAGCCGAAACTGTCTTCCCAGCCGATGTAATCCCAGTAATCGACATGCAGCGAGAGCGCGATCACCCGCTTGTCTTTGGTGAGGCTTGCGAAAAACTCATCCGCCGGCGGGCAGGAGACACAGCCTTGCGAGGTAAAGAGCTCGACCACCACCGGGCCGGCGCCGGCGGCCAGAGGCGCCGCCTTCTCTGCCAGGTCTTCGGCGGTGCCCGGACCTGCAAGCGCGCAGGTCAGAACCAGGCCGCAGGCGGCGCTGAGCAAATGTCGCATCTCATGTCTTTCCCGGCTGGCGTCAGCGGATATCGGAGCATTGCCCGGACACCGCCCGTCCCTGTACTCAACCCTGTATAGGAAACCGACCCCCTGCCTGCCAATCAAGGTTTTGCGATTGCCTGCAATCTTCCGCGCCCCGGACCGCTTTCCCCCTTTCCTCGCCGCCCTCTCCATGCTGCAATCGCAATGCAGTTTCGCCGGCGTTCTCGCCCCTTTGCCGCCGCGTCCGCCACCACGGCCTCCGGGGTCTGGAAATTCGGTATACTACTGCATACATAACTTCTGAGATTCCCGGGCACCGCCTCGCCCGCCGCAGCCGCAAGATGCCACGCCAGTTTTTCAAGGAGCGAAGACATGACCGTCACCGTCGGACATGACAGCCAGAAAACCCGTAAAACCCTGAGCGCGGGCGGCCAGACCGTCAGCTATTACTCGATCCCGGCGGCGGAAGAGGCCGGGCTTGGGGATTTCTCGCGCCTGCCCGCCTCGCTGAAAGTGGTGCTTGAGAACATGCTGCGCTTTGAGGATGGCAAGACCGTCACCAGCGACGATATCCGCGCGTTTTCGACCTGGGGCGCCCAGGGCGGGCGCAATCCGATCGAGATCGCCTATCGCCCTGCCCGCGTGCTGATGCAGGATTTCACCGGGGTGCCGGCGGTGGTGGACCTGGCCGCGATGCGGGACGGGATCATCGGGCTGGGCGGTGACGCGCAAAAAATCAACCCGCTGAACCCCGTTGATCTGGTGATCGACCATTCGGTGATGATCGACGAATTCGGCACTCCCCGCGCGTTCCAGATGAATGTTGACCTGGAATATGAACGCAATATGGAACGCTACACCTTCCTCAAATGGGGGCAGAAGGCGTTCAACAATTTCCGCGTCGTGCCGCCCGGCACCGGAATCTGTCACCAGGTCAATCTGGAATATCTGGCCCAGACGATCTGGACCGACACAGACCAGAATGGCGAGCTGGTGGCCTACCCGGACACGCTGGTCGGGACCGACAGCCATACCACCATGGTCAATGGCCTCGCCGTTCTGGGCTGGGGCGTCGGCGGGATCGAGGCCGAGGCGGCGATGCTGGGCCAGCCGGTGTCGATGCTGATCCCGGAAGTGGTTGGCTTCAGACTGACCGGGAAAATGGTCGAAGGCACCACCGCGACCGATCTGGTGCTGAAGGTCGTGGCGATGCTGAGGAAACATGGCGTGGTGAACAAATTCGTCGAATTTTACGGCGAAGGGCTTGATCACCTGCCGCTTGCCGACCGCGCCACCATCGCGAATATGGCCCCCGAATACGGCGCCACCTGCGGCTTCTTCCCCATTGATGACGAAACGCTCCGCTATCTGCGAAATACCGGCCGTGATGAGGCCCGCATCGCGCTGGTCGAGGCCTATGCCAAAGCAAACGGCTTCTGGCGCGGGCGCGATTACGATCCGATCTATACCAGCACGCTGGAGCTCGACATGGGCAGCATCGTCCCGGCGATCTCGGGGCCGAAACGGCCGCAGGACTACCTGCCGCTGACGGAATCGGCCCGCAGCTTCTACAAGGTCGTGGCCGATTACCGCGGCATTGATGTCAGCCCGGATGCGCTGGATATGGGTGATGAGGGCGGCGCCGTAACCGCTCCGCCGAAAGACGTGCGCAAGGTCGTGCCGGTCGAGGGCAAGGATTACTCCCTTACCGATGGCTCGGTTGTGATTGCGGCGATCACCTCCTGCACCAATACCTCGAACCCCTATGTGATGATCGGCGCGGGGCTGGTGGCGCGCAAGGCCCGCGCTTTGGGGCTGACCCGCAAACCCTGGGTCAAAACCTCGCTCGCGCCCGGCTCACAGGTGGTGGGGGACTATCTTCAGGCCGCAGGGCTGCAGGAAGATCTCGATGCGCTCGGCTTCAACCTCGTGGGGTATGGCTGCACCACCTGTATCGGGAATTCCGGGCCGCTGGGCGATCCGGCGATCTCGAAAGCGATCAGTGACAATGACCTGGTGGCGACGGCCGTGCTGTCGGGAAACCGCAATTTTGAGGGCCGGATCAGCCCTGATGTGCGGGCAAATTTCCTCGCCTCGCCGCCGCTGGTGGTCGCCTATGCGATTGCCGGCGATCTGAACGTCAACCTGACCCGCGACCCGATCGGCCAGACGCCCGGGGGCGAGAACATCTTCCTGAAAGACATCTGGCCCACGCAGAAAGAGATCAGCGAGATCGTTGACAAAGTCGTCACGCGCGAGGTTTTTCAGGCCAAATATGCCGATGTTTTCAAAGGGGATGCCCGCTGGCAGGCGGTCGAAGTCACCGGCGCCGAGACCTATGACTGGCCGCCCGCCTCGACCTATATCCAGAACCCGCCCTATTTCCAGGGCATGGGGCGCGACCCCGGCGTGATCTCGGATATCGAGGGCGCGCGGGTGCTGGCGATCCTCGGCGATATGATCACGACCGACCATATTTCACCGGCGGGCTCGTTCAAACCGACGACTCCGGCGGGGAAATACCTGCAGGAACGCCAGGTGGCACCTCGCGATTTCAACTCTTATGGCTCGCGGCGCGGCAACCATGAGGTGATGATGCGCGGCACTTTCGCCAATATCCGCATCAAAAACGAGATGCTGTCCAACGAGCATGGCGGCGTCGAGGGCGGCTATACCCTGGGGCCGGACGGGGCGCAGACCTCGATCTTTGACGCCTCGATGGCCTGGCAGGCGCAGGGCCGGCCGCTGGTGATCTTTGGTGGCGTGGAATATGGCGCGGGCTCGTCGCGCGACTGGGCGGCCAAGGGCACGGCGCTGCTGGGGGTCAAAGCGGTCGTCGCGGAAAGTTTCGAGCGCATCCACCGCTCCAACCTCGTCGGCATGGGGGTGATCCCCTTTGAATTCACCGGCGGAGAGACCCGCAAAACGTTGAACCTGAAGGGGGACGAGGAAATCTCGATCCATGGCCTCGCCGGCGGGCTGAAACCCCTGAGCCTGGTCCCCATGACGATCCGCAGAGCGGATGGAAGCGAGCGGACCGTCGAGATCCGCTGCCGCATCGATACCGAAATCGAGGTCGAATATGTCGAAAACGGCGGCGTGCTGCATTACGTGCTGCGCAATCTCGCCAGCGCCTGATCGGGGCGCCTGATCGGGGCGCATGACAAAGCGGCATCGCAAATGGGCCGGAGCGATCCGGCCTATTCGTTCCGGTTAAGTTCCTTTTTACCCGAATCGCGCAATCTGGAAGGGTTCAGCCAGAAGGGCTTTTTCATGCGCCATTCCACCCGTCTCGACATGCGTGACCGCGGGATCCCGGCCCGCGCTCTCTTCCCGCCTTTGCCCTCGCAATCCGAGATCTGGCTGGCCGAAAGCACCGCATTGCTTACAAAAACCGCCCGGCTGACTGCGCCCGCATCGCAGGCCGTGGCATGCAGGCGGGTCTCGCTGCCCGCGCTGCCCTTTGCCGAACTGCTGATGCCATTCGGGATGCTGACGCTGTCTTTGCTGAACTGAGCGTCTGCCCGGTCTGGTTCTCATGCAGCCTGTCCTGCGTCACGCCGCATTGCGTCACGATAGCTCGCCTCATGGTGCCCCGCATCAGGGTGGCCGCGCCTGCGCGTCGCCTTGTCTCAGGGCAGCGGCTGGCCCGCCGCTGTCATACAGGCGGTCATACGCTCATCCGTAATCGGCCAGAGCGTGAACCGCGCGCCTGTCTCGGACTGGCAGGTGAGGATCGGGTAATTGCTGTGATCGGTGAAATACTGACACCAGAGGCCGAAGCGCCCGGCTTTCCCTTCTACGATATTGGGCACCTCGTTAAATTCCGACGGGCTCAGGCGGATCGGCGCACCCTGCTCCGCCCCGGTCGCACAGGGGAAAACATCAAGCGCCCATGCCCCCTCGAACGGCGCGATCCGGACGAGATCGTCGATCAGCGCCGGAGCCTCGGCACCGCTGCGCCCGACCCGCTCATAGACGCCGGTGAAAAAGCTTGTATCGGGGCGGAGCGTCTCTGCCTGTGCCATCGCCCCGCTGGTCAGAAATGACGCAGCGAAGATAAAAGCTTTCATTTCAGAGCGGCGGCAAGGGCGGGGACAAAGCGCGATTCGTAATCGGTGCCGACCAGCGGCCCGGTAAATTTGAACAGAACCGTGCCGTCTCCATCAATGATGAAGGTCTCGGGCGGCGCGGAGACGCCCCATTCCACCCGGTTGCGCCCGTCCGGATCGGTGGCAATGGCAAAGAACGGATTGCCGTCTTTCTCGAGATAGCCGGCCGCATCGGCCTCTTTGTCCATGATATTCACGCCGGCGACCCTGATGCCATCCGCCGCCATCGCCTTCAGAACCGGGTGTTCCGCCCGGCAGGGCGGGCACCAGGAGGCCCAGAAATTCACCACCGTCACCTCGCCCTTCCGGAGGTCATCCCCCGTCAGAAGCGGTGTTCCGGGCAAGGATGTCGCGGGCAGAACCGGCGCCGCGCGCCCGATAAAGGTCGAGGGGATCTCGCCCTGCCCGTCGCGATGCATCCCGAACCAGAAGACAGCGGCGAGACCGGCAAAGGCTAGGGGCGGCACCAGATAAAGCGCCTTCATGCTTTGGCCCCCGCAGCTTTTGCCTGCGCGACCCGTGCTTCTGCCTCGGTCAGCGCCCGCGCCACCCGCCGGGATTGCACAAGCGTCAGTGCAAGCAGCCCGGCCAGAGCCAGAAGCGTTGCCCCCCAGGCGCCCAGCACCGTTGCCGCATAGTCTCCAAGATCCGGCATCATCCAAGCCTCTCCCTTGCCTCAAGAGCGATCAGCCGCCGCGCCCGGATCAGCATCCGGGTTCTGAGCAGCACGATCAGTATGAAAAACAACACGAATCCGACGAGACAGATCACCAGCGGCACATAATAGGCCACATCCAGCGGGTCTTTCTCGCCGACCTTCAGGATGGTCGAATCCTGATGCAACCCCTGGTTCCAGAACTTGACCGCATAGCGCGACATCACCGCAAAGACCGAACCGACGACACAGAGAATGCCGGTCAGATCGGCGGCGGTTTCAGGATCTTCGATCGCCGACCAGAGCGCGATATAGCCAAGATAAAACAGCAAGAGGATCAGGAATGAGGTCAGGCGCGGATCCCATTCCCACCAGGTGTTCCACATCGGCTGGCCCCAGAGCGCGCCGGTCACGAGGGCAATCAGCGTGAACACGAGCCCCGCAGGCGCCGCCGCCCGTGCCGCCAGCGCCGAGACATGGTGACGCCGGATCACCCAGATCAGCGAGGTGACCAGCATCATGATCCAGGCATTGATCGCCATCATCGCCGCTGGCACATGGATGAAGAGGATCTTGACGGTCGAGCCCTGTTTGTAGTCGTCAGGGGTGAAGAAAAAGCCCCAGATCAGGCCAATCCCCAGCGACAGGCCTGCAAGTGCTGCGATCCAGGGCAGGACCCGCCTGGAAAGCCGCATGAAATTTCTCGGATTGGCGAATTCCCAAATCGACATATCGGCCCGTCTGTTCTGCCTCACCCGTGCTTTGTAGCGCGCGAGACTCTGTTATAGACTGATTCAGCGCAAGTTAACCCGAATTGCGGCGGCTGCGGCGAAGGGCAGCAGCGCCAGCGAACCAGCTGTGATCGCGGCGAGGAGCGCAAGCGGTGTCGCCGGTGCCAGACCGGTCGCGCCGCGCCGCACCACCTCGGCGCCAAAGACCAGCGTCGGCACGTAAAGCGGCAGCACGAGGAGCGAGAGCAAAAGCCCGCCGCGCCTGAGACCGATGGTCAGACTGGCCCCAAAGGCCCCGATCACCGAAAGCGCCGGCGTGCCGACCGCGAGCGAGAGCAGAAGCCAGGGGTATCCGGGGGCAGGCAGGTTCAGCAAAACCGCGAGCAGCGGCGCGGCCAGCGTCAGCGCCAGCCCCGTGACCAGCCAATGCGCCAGCGCCTTAATCGCCACGACCCCTTCAAGCGGCAAGGGCGCCGTGGCCAGAAGGTCAAGGCTGCCATCCTCATGATCCAGCGCGAAAATCCGGTCGAGGCTGAGGAGCGAGGCGAGAAGCGCCCCCACCCAAAGGACGCCGGGCGCGATCGCGGCAAGAATGGCGCTGTCCGGCCCGACACCCAAAGGCACCAGCACCACAACCAGCAGGAAGAAGGCGAGACCAAGGCCAAAGCCCCCCCCGGCGCGGAAGGCAAGCGAGAGGTCGCGGGCCAGGAGCGCGATCATCCTGGCGCTCCGATGATCTCGCCGAACGCGTCGTCAAAGCCACCGGCGACGGCGCGCTGGTGCTTTGGCCGGAAGGGGGTGAGATCCAGCCCCCCCGCCTCCTCAAGGCCGAGATCAATATGAGTGGCGATCAGCGCCGCGCCGCCCTCTTTGAGATGGGCGCGCAGGACGCCGGCGAAAAGCGCAACGGCGGCCTGATCAAGCGAGACGGTCGGCTCATCCAGCAGCCAGACCGGCCGTCCGGTGACCAGAAGCCGCGCGAGACCGAGGCGGCGTTTCTGCCCGGCGGACAGTTGCCCGGCGGCGCGGTGGCGCAAGGCAGTCAGCTCCAGCCGGTCCAGCGCGGCTGCCGCTGCCGTCTGACCGCTGCCATAGACCGAAGCCCAGAAGGAGATATTCGCGTCCACCGTCAGCGCGGATTTCAGCCCGTCGGCATGGCTGGCATAGGCGAGGTCATCCGTGGCGGCACTGATCGCGCCGGAAACGGGAGGTTGCAGCCCGGCGATGGTGCGCAGCAATGTGGTCTTGCCGATGCCGTTGGGGCCGCGCAGCACAAGGGCCTGGCCGGGGCACAGGGTGAAGCTGATCCCCTCCAGCACCACCAGCCCGCCACGGGCGACCGCGAGATTTTCGACCCTGAGTTCCATCGCACTGCCCTAGCCCGTTTCGCGCGCCGCGCCAATTCCTGTGAAGGAATTGGGCCGGAATTTTCCAAAATTCCGGGCTGCCTCAGCCGAGGGGCAAAAGCGCGGCCGAAATTCTGCGGCCCTCGGAGAGCAGAAGGTTATAGGTGCGGCAGGCGGCGGGCGAGGACATCGGCTCGACGCCGATCCCGGCGGCTTCCAGCGTCTCGCGCAGGGCGCGCGGCGGCCAGGCGATCTCGGCGCCCATGCCCAGAAGCAGCACATCAATCCGCCCGGTCAGGTCCAGCAGGCTCGCCAGATCCTCAAGCCCGCCCCAGGGGCCGGCATCCCAGGGCGTGATCAGCGACGGCCCGCGCAGCACATGATCATTCACCCGGAAAAAGCCGGGCCCGTAACCGTCAATCGGCCGGGCCTCGGCATAGCTGATTTCGGTCAGGCGCATGCCCGACCCATTCGCAATACTGACTTACGCATCGACATCGGCGAATTCGCTCGATTTCTTCGGGGCTTTCGGTTTGTCTCCGCGATCAACACCCAGATAAAGCACGATATTCTTCGCCATATAGAGCGTCGACCAGGTTCCGAGAACCACACCCAGTGTCATCGCGAAGACAAAGCCCCGGATCACATCTCCGCCCCAGATCAGCAGCACGATCAGCACCAGCAGCGTCGAGGTCGCCGTCATCACGGTCCGGGACAGCGTCTCATTGGTGGTGAGGTTCATCATCTCACGCAGCGGCATCGCCTTGTATTTCGCAAGATTCTCGCGCAGCCGGTCAAAGATCACCACGGTATCATTGACCGAATAGCCAAGGATCGTCAGCAGCGCCGCCACGATGGAAAGATCGAACCGGATCTGGAACAGCGAGAAGATCCCCACCGTCACGATCACGTCATGCAACAGTGCCGCCACAAGCCCGACCGCCATCTGCCATTCGAACCGCATCCAGATATAGACAAGGATCGCGGCCGAGCCCGCAAGGATCGCGGCAACCGCTTTCCAGATCAGCTCGCCCGAGACTTTCGGCCCGACCGATTCCACCGAAGGGAAAGTGATCGCCGGATCGACGGCCTTCAGCGCCTCTTCGATCTCCTGGATCACCTCGGGCGTCACCGCCTCTTCGCCTTCACGCGCGCCGATCCGGATCTGCGCGACATGCTGATCATCGCGGAAGGACGGGTCCTTCACTTCCGAGATCGAGACATCCCCCAGCTGAAGCGCGGCCAGCGCCTCGCGATATTCCGCCACATCGACCGCTGCGGTCGATTCGGTGCGGATCGTCGTGCCCCCTTTGAAATCGACCCCGAAATTCAGCCCCATCACCGCGACGCAGATAAGCGAGGCGACAATCATCCCGACCGAAAGCGAGAAGGTGATCCACTGATGTTTGAAGAAGTCGAAATTCGTCTTTGCGGGGACGAGTTTAAGACGCCATGCCATAACCGTATCCTCCCCTTAAACTACGAGCGTTTTCGGGCGTTTGTTGTTGATATAGAGCTCGACCACCAGCCGCGTCACATAGACGGCGGTGAACATCGAGGTGATCACGCCCAGCGTGAAGGTCACCGCAAAGCCCCTGACCGGGCCCGAGCCGATCCAGAACATGATGAAACCGGTCATCAGCGCGGTCACGTTTGCGTCCATAATGGCCGAGAAGGCGCGTTCAAACCCGACCTGACAGGCGCGCTGCGGGTTGGCACCGTCGCGCAATTCGTCGCGGATCCTCTCGAAGATCAGCACGTTCTGGTCGATGGCCATGCCCATGGTCAATACGATCCCCGCGATCCCGGGCAATGTCAGTGTCGCCCCGATCGCCGACAAAAGCGCCACCAGGATGACCACGTTCAATACCAGCGCCACATTGGCGAACCAGCCGAACAGGCCGTAAGAGGCCACCACATAGATCAGCACCGCCGCAAGGCCGATCAGCGCGGCGGTCTTGCCGGCCTCGATGGAATCAGCGCCCAGCTCCGGCCCGATGGTGCGTTCTTCCAGAAAATCCATCTTTGCCGGCAGGGCTCCGGCGCGCAGCAGAACCGCAAGTTCTGTGGTTTCCTCGACCGAGAACCGGCCGGTGATGATCCCTGCGCCGCCCGAGATATGGGACTGGATCGTCGGCGCCGAGATCACCTGATTGTCGAGCACGATGGCAAAGGGTTTGCCGATATTATTGGCGGTGTAATCGCCAAAGCGGCGCCCGCCTGCCGTGTCAAAGCGGAAGCTCACCGCCGGGCGCTGCATCTCATCCTGGGCCGGGCGGCTGTCGACAAGGTTCTCGCCCGAGACGACCGGGGTTTCCTCGACGATATAGTAGAGGCCGGGCTGGTCCTTCGACGGCAGCAGCATATTGCGCGGCCCCGGATTGGCCCCCGCATCCGAGGTCGAGCCAACCACGGCGTTGAAGGTCAGTTTCGCGGTGGTGCCGATCAGTGATTTCAGCTCGGCCGCCGAGCCGATGCCCGGCACCTGGATCAGGATCCGGTCAGAGCCCTGGCGCAGAATGGTCGGCTCGCGGGTTCCGGCCTGGTCAACGCGGTTGCGGATGATCTCGAGGCTTTGCTGCATCGTGCGGTCATCGGTCGCGGTCTTTTCGCTCGCGGTCAGCTGGATCACGATATCCGCGCCCTGCGAGGTGATGGTGATATCCGAGGCCTGCGAGCCGGTCAGCGTCATCACCGGCGAGGCGAGCTTTTGCAGCGCGGCCATCGCCTTGGCCATATTCTCGGGGCGCGAGATGGTGATGCGCAGCGTGTCTTCCGGCGAGGGCGCGCGGCGCACGGAACCGACATCATCACGCACATCGCGCAGCGCATCGCGCGCTTCGGGCCAGAGCCCGTCGATCCGCGCCTTGTAGACATCTTCGACCTGAACCTGCGCCAGAAGATGCGCGCCGCCCCTGAGATCAAGCCCCAGCGGCATCAGCGCCGAAGGGGCCCAGCTCGGCCAGAGCGCCAGATCCGCCGCCTCTTCTACCGTGGCCACACCATCGGCTTTCGCGATGTCGGCAGCCGCATCATTATGCCGCTCCACACGGTCGTAAAACGCATTGGGCAGCGCAGCGATGATCCCCCAGGCACATACCATGAGGATCAGAACTCTTTTCCAGGTCTCGGTCGGCGTCATGTCAGCCTCAGAAGTCACATATCATATACCGGACCGGGAGGCGGACCGGCATCAGGTGCGGCCCCGGGGAAAGCCCGGGGTTGCGCGGGGTCTCAGGACGCCGCAGCTTCGGTGCGGTTCAGAACCTGGGTGATGGTCTGCTTGACCACTTTGACCTTGACGCCCTCGGCGATCTCGACCTCGACCATGCCGTCTTCCTGCACTTTGACCACCTTGCCGACGATCCCGCCCTGGGTGACCACCTGGTCGCCCCGGCGCAGCGCCTCGACCATGGCACGATGCTCTTTCATCTTCTTTTGCTGCGGGCGGATCATCAGGAAATACATGATGCCGAAGATAAGGATCAGCGGAACAAAGGAAGCGAGGGCGGAACCTGCTCCGGGCGCGGCGGCCTGGGCGAAAGCGGGGGTCACGAACATTGTGGCTATGTCTCCGGCATCTGTCGGTTGGCAGTGAGAAGGCAGGCCGCACCATCCGGCGCGCGCCCCGCCTCCCCGATCACCGGCCCATCTAAGCGGTTTTTGCCGCTTGCGCCAGAGGAACCGCACCATGACCGGCACGGGCGTGATGGTCTGCTCTGTCGCGCGGCAGAAAGGGGGCTGCTCGCCCCCTCGCGGCAAAGCCGCTCACTCCCCGGGATATTTAGAGACAGAAAATGGCAAGCGAAGCTCAGTTCCATTTTCTGTCTCTAAATATCCCCGCCGGAGGCATCCGCCCGCAGCCAGAAGCACACGCCTCGCCCTCTTTCCCCGCCCGCAGGCATCTGCCATAAACAGGACCGCAATTCCTGCAAGCCAGCGAGGCCAGTTCCATGCATGATATCCGCATGATCCGCGAAAACCCTGCCGCTTTTGATGCGGCGCTCTCCCGTCGCGGGCTGGCCGCTCTCTCGCCTGCCTTGCTGGCGCTGGATGAGGCCCGCCGCGCGAAGATCCTCGCGGCTGAGACCGCTCAGGCAGACCAGAACCGCGCCTCGAAAGAGGTAGGCGCCGCGAAAGCGCGTGGCGATGATGCCGAATTCGAGCGGCTGCGCGCGCTGGTGGCCGAGAAAAAGGCCGAGATCGCCCGCCTGACCTCTGAGGCGGAGGCCGAAGACAAAGCCCTGCGCGACCAGCTGGCCACGATCCCGAACCTGCCGCTCGCCGAAGTGCCCGAAGGCGCCGATGAGACTGACAATGTTGAGATCCGTCGCTGGGGCACGCCGAAAACCTTCGATTTCACGCCGGTCGAGCATTTCGAGATTGCCGGCGTAAAACCGGGCATGGATTTCGCCACCGCCGCCAAACTCTCCGGCGCACGCTTTGTGGTGCTGAAAGGCGCGGTGATCCGGCTGCACCGGGCGCTGGCGCAGTTCATGATCGACACCCATGTTGACGACCATGGGCTGACCGAAATGTGGACCCCGGTTCTGGTGAAGTCTGAGGCGATGTTCGGCACCAACCAGCTGCCGAAATTCGCCGAAGACAGCTATGAGACCACCAATGGCTGGTGGCTGATTCCGACCTCGGAGGTCACGCTCACCAACTCCGCCGCCGGCGAGATTATCGACGAGGCCGCGCTTCCGACCCGCATGACCGCCCATACACAATGCTTCCGTTCGGAAGCCGGTTCGGCCGGCAAGGACACCACTGGCATGCTGCGCCAGCACCAGTTTGAAAAGGTCGAGATGGTGACGCTTTGCACGCCGGAAACCGCGCTGGCGGAACATGAGCGTATGACGGCACAGGCCGAGGCGATTTTGCAAAAGCTGGGCCTGCCCTATCGCACCGTGGTGCTTTGCACCGGGGATATGGGCTTTGGCGCGCAGAAGACGCATGATATCGAGGTCTGGCTCCCGGGGCAGAACCGCTACCGTGAAATCTCTTCGGTCTCCACCTGTGGCCAGTTCCAGGCGCGGCGGATGAACGCGCGCTACCGCCCGTCCGAAGGGGGCAAGCCCGATTTCATCGCGACGCTGAACGGGTCCGGCCTTGCCGTCGGGCGCTGCCTGATCGCGGTCCTGGAAAATGGTCAGCAGGCGGATGGATCTGTCGCACTGCCGCAGGTGCTGCACCGCTATCTCGGTGGCAAAACCCGCATCGGGGCGGATGGCACTCTGGCCTGAGAAAGAACCAGGGGGCCTCGCGGCCCCCTTGCCGGCGGCTGGGTACTCTGAAGTCGGCAGCCTCCGTTTCTTCTGAAATCAACTTGAGGCGCCGACATCCCTATCCGGGCTGTCACAGAGATTTGTCACATAGTCTCCCGCCACCAGTTTGCGTCCCATGCCTGCCGGTACTCGCACCGATACCGGGCGCCCTTTTCGCGGCCAGGAGGGCATTTCGGATCCGCAGGCGGGAGAGATATGTGAAGGAGGAGCAAGCGCTTCCCGCGATCGTCTCCCCGCTGGCTGGCCCTTTCTCTTCCTGGCCTTGAACCTCGCCTCAAGCTCGCGGTGACTCGGCTTACCTCAAAAGCTGACAGATCGAGCCCCCGAGACTGCCTTCTCCAGATCCCCGGCTCCGTGCACCACAATCTCAAGAAGGCTCTCACCGGTCCCGCGACAGGAACGCCATCGGGTCACGAGACATTGGCGAGGTGCATCCGGAGTACGAAGCCGCCAGGGTCAGCGCCCGCAAATGTCTGCACCTGCCGCATTAACTGGCATTCATGGCTATCTGCGCGTCACCTGGCGCAGAAAGCTGCAACAAGGCACGCCGCGGTCGCAGATCCCGTTTCAGTGATTTCCAGGGCTTATCGCCCACCGGCTGATTTCACCATCGGCATATTTCGGGACCGGAGCTGAGCGGCGTTGCCGCGAGGGGGCTGCCCCCCTCTCTTACTTCTTCACCTGTTTGCCCTGGTGTTTCCGCAGCCGCGACGGCGTGTGGAATTTCTTCTCACGGAACGGGTTCTGATCACCCTGGCCACGCAGGAAGAGGCGGATCGGCGTGCCGGGCATCTCAAAATGATCCCGCAACCCATTGATAAGATAGCGTTTGTAGCTTTCCGGCACTTCATCCTGCCGCGAGCATTTGATCACGAAACCCGGCGGCCGTGTCTTGGCCTGGGTGATATAGCGCATCTTGATCCGATGCCCGCCCGGCGCGGGCGGCGGGTGTGCTTCGGTCATGGCCGAGAGCCAGGAGTTCAGCCGCGCCGTCGCCACCCTCCGGTTCCAGACCGCATGGGCGCGCAGGATCGCATCATGAAGACGGTCCATGCCGCGCCCGGTCTTGCCGGAAATCGTCACCAAAGGCGCACCGCGCAGCTGTGGCAGCAGCCGCTCGAACATCTCTTTCAGCTCGGCCAGCTTGTCCTGGCGCTCCGTCTCCAGATCCCATTTGTTGATCGCGACCACGACCGCCCTGCCCTCGGTCTCGGCAAAATCGGCGATCCGCAGGTCCTGGGTTTCAAACGGGATCTCATTGTCGAGAAGCACCACCACGACCTCGGCGAACCGCACCGCGCGCAATCCGTCCGAGACCGAGAGCTTTTCAAGCTTTTCGACCACCCGCGCCTTTTTGCGCATGCCCGCCGTGTCCCAGATCCGGATCGGCGTGCCCAGCCAGTCGGTCTTGATCGAGATCGCATCGCGGGTGATCCCGGCCTCGGGGCCGGTCAGCATCCGGTCCTCGCCAAGGATCTTGTTCACCAGCGTCGATTTACCCGCATTCGGGCGCCCGATCACCGCGATCTGCAGCGGTTTCGCCGCCGAGGGGCGCCAGCTCTCATCGGCGCCCTCGTCATCGCTGTCCAGCTCGCTGTCTTCGGGCAGGTCAAGATCGGTGTCCGGGGTGATTTCGGCCTCGCGTTCGGCGAATTCGGCCTCGTAGGGGCGCAGGATATGATAAAGATCATCCATCCCCTCGCCATGTTCGGCGGACATCCGGACCGGCTCGCCCAGACCCAGCGAATAGGCCTCCATTGCGCCGGCGTCGCCGGCCTTGCCCTCGGCCTTGTTCACACCAAGGATCACGCGGGCGTTTTTCTTGCGCAGGATCTCGGCGAAGGTCTCGTCGGTGGCGGTCACCCCCACGCGCCCGTCGATCACGAAAAGGCAGATATCCGCCATTTCAACCGCGCGTTCCGTCAGCCGGCGCATCCGGCCCTGGAGGCTGTCATCGGTGACTTCCTCCAGCCCCGCCGTATCGATCACGGTAAAGCGCAGATCAAAGAGCCTGGCATCACCCTCGCGCAGATCGCGCGTGACACCCGGCTGGTCATCGACCAGCGCAAGCTTGCGGCCCACCAGCCGGTTGAACAGCGTGGATTTGCCCACATTCGGGCGGCCAACAATGGCGAGGGTGAAGCTCATGACACGGTTCTCCTGAAGCTCGCCCTGTTACACGGCAATCGCCTCAGCGGAAAGCCAGAAGTTGACCGCTGTTCGAGACCACGTAAAGTGTTCCCCCCGCGACTGCCGGTTGTGTGGCCGCACCGCCGGGGATTTCGACAGTCGCGACCAGCGCGCCGTCAACCGGTGAGAAGCCGCGCAACACGCCATCCGACGAGGCCACCCAGATCCGGCCACCGGCCAGAACCGGGCCGTAATGGGCAGTGATCGCCTTGTGCTTTTTGACCTTCTCGGCGGTGAAATAGGGCAGTGCCACCGCCCAGATCACCTCGCCCGTCGCGGCGTCAAGCCGCGCCAGCCGCGCCTCATCAGAGACGATAAAGACCGAGCCGCCGCCCATCGCCAGGGGTCCGAGCGCGCCCTCTTCGGCCTCCCAGATCCGCTCGCCCGAGCCGACATCCATCGCAACCGTGCGACCGGCTGCGGTGCCGGTGTAAAGCGTGCCGCCCACAAGTGCCGCGTCACCGGTCACATCCTGCGCCTCGCCATAGGCGATGCCAGGCCGGCGCCCCGCGATGGATTTCTGCCAGACTTTCGAACCGCCGCCGATTTTCAGCACGGCCAGCAGATCACCGGCTCCCGAAGGGAAGATCACCGCGCGATCCGCAACCGTTGGCGCCGCCGAGCCCATATAGCCCGCAACGCCCGGCGTGCCGATCACCTGCCATTGCACCTTGCCGTCATTGGCATTGAGCGCCCAGGCCGCGCCGTCGCGCCCTGCAACATAGACCACGCCATCCGCCACCGCCGGCGCGCCCTGGACCGGGCTGTCGACACGTTGCCGCCAGAGCATCTGGCCAGTGGCCGCATCCATGGCGATGACTTCGCCATAAGCGGTCGAGGCATAAAGCCGCCCGCCATCCGCCGCGAGACCGCCGCCCGAGACACGGCCACCGCGGTCGGTTGCGGGCGTCAGATCGGCCTGCCACAACAGCGCGCCACTGCTGGAAACTGCCGAGGCGACCATGGCCGCGTCGATGGTGAAAACCCGTCCCCCCGCGACAACCGGCGCGGCTGCAATGCGGTGACGGCGCGAAGAGCCCTCGCCGATCGAGGTTGCGAAAGCCAGTTGCGGCGTGGCCCGCAGCGCCGCATGCGGGGCGTCATGGCGGACATTGCCACCGCGCTGCGCCCAGTCGGCATTGTTTTGCTGTGCGGGCAGGCTGATCGGGGCGGAACGCGCCACGGGGCCCGCATCGCGCGACGAAGAGCCGGCCAGCACATCGCGCACATCGACCCGCTCACCGGAGAGGATCAGTTCACGTTCCCCGCAGGCACCAAGAAGTGCCAGCCCCGCCACTGCGCCCATCAGCCAGCCGATCCGCCGTTTCATGCTCACGCCCTGCCTCATCATTCCAGTTTCTCTGCTCTGCCGGCGGCGCTCTGGCCTCTCCCGCAGCACGTGGTCTTTGCCGTTTATTCGTTGCCCGATGGCGCTGCGCCGGACGCTGCCGCAGCTTCCGCCGGTGCCAGATCGTTCACCACTTCGGCCGGCTTGCCACCCAGCACGGTGACGATCTGCTCTGCCCTGCCGCGCAAGGCCGCGCTGGCCTCCTGATCGGTCGAGAGGCTGTTCAGCGCCGCAATCGCCGCCGTGGCATTGCCCTCTTCGATCAGCAGCCAGGCCAGCTGTTCGGACGCCAGCAACCGGTAGGGCCGGCCCTGGACCGCGATGGCCTCAAGCGCCGCACGACGCTCGGCTGCGGGCTGATCCGCCCCTGCGACAATCACCCGCCGCAGAATCGCAAGATCACGCCAGGCCGGGTCAAGGGTCTGATCGGCGATCACCTTGTCCAGCGCTGCCAGCGTGGCCGGCCTGTCTTCCTGCGGGTCCGAGGCTTCGATCATATCGCGGATCACCGCCTGGGAGCCGGTGGCGGGAATCGCCGCCAGCGCCTCGCGCCGCGCTTCGGGCGAGCCGGTATCCAGCGCCTCGAGAAGCGCGTCGCCAAAAAGCTCGGCCCGTGCCGCGTCCCGGGCCTGTGACCATTGCTGCCAGCCCGAACCGGCCACGATCACCAGGATCAGGACGCCGCCGACCCAGCCCCAGCGGCGGAAAGCCCGTGTCAGCTTTTCGCGGCGAAGCTCGTCGGTGACTTCGTCAATGAAACTGTTGGTGTCGCTCACTTGCCCCGGGCCTTCCTGCCGTCAGTCCTTGTTCCGCCACGTCTTACAGGGATTCCGGCAATCTTGCCAAGTCCCGCGCGCCCCTTTAGGCCCCTATCCGCCCCCATGACCTGTGCCAGGGGCCTGCCTCTGCCGCCCGCGCCTGCCCCTGCCGGGTCAGGGCACCGGCGCGGCATCCGCCCCCGTCCCGGCCCGCAGGGCCGCAAGCCTTTCGCCGTAAATCGTGATCCAGTCGTGGAACGGCCCCTCCGGCAGCCGCCCCGCGCTTTCAAGCCCGTTCAGAAGCGCCACTGACTCGGTGAGATAGACCGAACCATCGCGGTAGTAGAAACTCGCGCGATACAGGCTCTGCGCCAGATCGGTCACATTATAAGGGTTTTCCGGTTCGACCCCGGCAAGCCAGCGCAGGATCGCCAGCGCTTCTTCCTCATTGCCGCGCCCGGCTTCGAGCTCCGCGAGGAAGTAGTTCGCGTCTGACAGAAAGCGCAGCGCATAGGCCAGGGCACGCTGATCGACGAGAGAGGCCGGCTTTTGCCCCGCGATCCATTTCCGCAGCGCCACCGCCGCCTCGTAATCCTGTTTTGCGGCGGTGAAATTCTCCTGCGCCATCAGCACCCGGCCCGCATTTTCCAGCGCCGAGGCGTAATCCTGGGCGGCCATCACATTCCAGGGATCCGCGGAGGACGCCGCGAAAGCAAAGCCCGCCGCCTCGCGATACGCCGCAAGCGCCGCCGTGAGATCACCCGAGGCTTCCAGCGCGCTTGCCAGCCGGTTGGCGGCGAACATCCGGTCCAGAAGCAAACTGGGGTCATTCGGGCGCAGCACAGCCACCCGGTCCATCCGTTCAACCGACTGGCGGGCAAGATCGATTGCGCGGGGAATATCCTGCAAAGCCAGCAGAACCTGGACCTGGATGTTCAGGCCGATGCTCAGCTCGCGCAAAAGCGAGACATCCTCGGGCCGGTCTGTGGGCGCCGCCGCCCGCACCGCCTCGCGGATCTCGCGGCTTTCATCCAGCAGCGGCAGCGCCGCCGCCGGCTCATTACTGCGCCAGAGCGCCTCGCCCATCGAGACGAGGGTAAAAGCGACATCCAGCTGGTAAAGCTGCACCGTCGGCGCGGTCGCGGCCAGCCAGCGACGGATCTCGAGCGAACGCGTGTAAAATTCGCGCGCGGTGGTCGCATCGCCCAGTTCGCCATAAATCCGCGCCAGCCGCTCCAGCGAGATCGTCAGATCGCGTTGCGGCGGCAGGTTTTGCGGGTCGATATCCACCACCGCCTGCCGCAGGATCAGCGCCTCATTCGCCGCCTCAAGCGCCTCGTCAAGCGCGCCCTCGCCGAGATAGAGGCCGCCGATCCGCTCATAGGAAATCGACAGATCACGCAGCCAGATCGCGTTTTGCGGGTCAAGATCGACCAGCTCACGCCGGAGCCCGAGCGCATGCTGCCAGTTCATCAGCGCAGAGCCGGTGTCACCCATTGCCAGCAGCACATCACCGATCCGCGACAGGGTGACGGCGCTGTCGCGCTTATGCACGACATTGCCCGGATCCTTCGCCTGCTGTTCGTCGCGGATCTTCTGCGCCTCCATCAGCACCGCCAGCGCCGAATCATATTGCTGCTCGCCCATCAGCATCTCGCCCAGCCGCTCATAGCCAACCGCCAGATCAAGCTGGTAGCCCGCGATGCCCGGATGTTTGTTGACGAGGTCCTGGCTGATCCCGAGCGCGATGTCATAGGCCGCGCGGGCGCGTTCATAATCGCCAAGCGCCGACCAGACATCGCCGAGCTTTTCCTGCGTGAACGAGACATCGCGCGCATGGGTCACGCTGTCCGGCGACAGGTCATAAAGCGCCAGCGCAATCTCCAGCGCCGCCTGATGCGCGGCAAGCGCGCCCTGGAAATCCGACAATGTCAGCCGGATCGAGCCTCGGCTGTTCAGGATCACCTCGCGCTCGCGACGCAGATCCTGGTCCTCGGGCCAGGCGGCTATCAGCGCGGCGGTCAGGTCATCGGCACGGGCATAGTCTGCATCGGCCTCGGCCAGGAAGCCCTGCTGCGCCTTGATCTCGCCCGATCCTTTCAGCGCCCACATCAACTGGCGGCGCCAGCCGATATCATCCGGTTCGGCGCGGGTCAGGCTGTCAAGATAATCCACCTGGCTGAGCGTGATGCTCAGCGCGGAAGAACTGTTGCCCGCAACCAGATAGAGCCAGGCCAGATCGCTGAGGGCCAGCGCATAGGCCTCTTTCGCATCACGGTCAGGCAGATCGGCGCGGACCCGGTTGTAAAGCTCGGTCGCATGGGTGAGATCGCCGATCGCCAGATCATAGCGCAGGCTGGCCCGCGCCGCATTGGCATTCAGCACATGGGTCGCCGCCTGCGACAGGGTGCGTGCCACGAGATTGTCGCGGATCGAGCTTTCCGATTTCGCATCAATTGCCGCCGCTTCGGCCATCAGCACACGGCCAGCCTCCGAGGCCCCAAGCGCGAATTGCTCCTCGGCCTTTGCCCTGAGTTCCGAGACCCGCGGATCATCCGAGGCCAGCCGGAGCAAATCGGATTCAAAAGCCGTATAAGACAGGGCAGCCTCTTCCAGCTTGATCCGGCGCTCCCCGGCTGAAAGCTTTTCCAGATCCCCCGTCACCACCGCACGGTAAAGCGGCGCCAGCGGCATGTCATTTTGCGCCGCCACCGCCTCGACCTCGCCGCGCAGGTCGGGCGGGTATTTCTCCATCGCGACCAGAAGAAGCTCGCGTTCCGGCAGATCCCCTTCGCCCGAGAGGTAGACGAGGCGCGGCAAGCCGCTTTCGATATAGGGCATCTGGCGCCCGCGCGAGCGGTCATAGACATCTTGCTGCACGAGGGTCAGTGAAAGCCGCAACTCGGTGCCTTCGCGGCCGAAATGACGCAAAAGCGCCTCGGTGAAAGGCGAGTTCTTGCCATTGCCATCGGCAGCGGTCTCGCCCGGGGCGGCGGCAAAAGCGATCAGCGCGCCATCGGCCCGCCCGATGCGACCAAGTCCCGGCACGGTCTTTGGCGCATCACCGCTGTCATCCGCCAGAGCCACCGCGCCGCGCCCGTCCGGATCCGAGGCGCCATTGCCGGCAAAAGGATCGTCGCGACAGGCATCGAGCAGAAAGACCGCATTGGGCGAAATGGCCGCGAGCGTCTCCTGCACCTCGGACAACGGCAGGGATGAGGCCGCGAGCCCGGCGGCGCTTTTCGCCTCGGCATCGACCGGCAGCAGGTAATTCACCCCGTCAATCGCCACGCCATGCCCGGCATAAAAGACCAGCGCCAGATCGGCGCCGGCACCATCCGCGCGAAAATCCTCCAGCGCCCGGCGCATCCGCCTCAGATCGCGGTCCGTCTCGGTCCAGACCTCAAACCCGAGCCCCTTGAGCATATCCTCAATCGCACGGGCATCATTCACCGGGTTCGAGAGCGGGCGCAGATGGCGATAGTCCTGCGCGGCCAGCACAAGCGCCACACGCCGTTCGGCCAGAGCCGGCGCCGCGAGGCCGAATATCAGCAGGAGAACAAAGAGAAAGCGGCGCAGCATCTGAGTGATCCGGAACTGTGGCCAGTCTCGCGCTGCGACACGCCCGGGTCAAAGGGAAAATCCGCACCGCCGGCTGAGGGAATCCTGACCGGGCAAGAAAGGGGGCGCTGCCCCCTCGCGGCTTTGCCGCTTCCCCCGGGATATTTAGAGACAGAAAATGAAGAGATCCGGGCTCATTTTCTGTCTCTTAAATATCCCCGCCGGAGGCATCCGGGCTGCAAAGCCCGGAAAAGGTCATGCCGCCGCGTCCTCTTCTTCGGCGCGCTGCTGCGCCCACATCGCAGCATAGCGGCCGCCTTTGGAAAGAAGCGCGTCATGGCGACCCTGTTCGATGACACGGCCCGCTTCCATCACCAGGATGCAATCCGCATCCGCAATGGTCGAAAGCCGGTGCGCGATGGTGATCACCGAGCGGCCCTCGCCCATTTCATGCAGGCTCTCCTGGATCGAGCGCTCGGTCTGGGTGTCCAGCGCCGAAGTGGCCTCATCGAGGATCAGGATCGGCGGGTTCTTCAGGATGGTACGCGCTATACCGACCCGTTGCTTTTCACCGCCCGAGAGCTTCAGCCCGCGTTCACCGACGGTGGTGTCATAGCCGTCCGGCAGGCTCTCGATGAAGTCATGGATCTTTGCCGCCCGCGCCGCCGCGATGATATCTGCCTCGGTCGCATTGGCGCGGCCATAGCCGATATTATAGCGGATCGTGTCATTGAAGAGCACCGTATCCTGCGGCACGACGCCAATCACGTCATGGAGCGAGCTTTGCGTCACATCGCGAATATCCTGGCCGTCGATCCGGATCGCCCCTCCGGTCACGTCATAAAACCGGAACAGGAGCCGCGCGATGGTCGACTTGCCCGAACCGGAATGCCCGACCAGCGCGAGGGTCTCACCCGGGGCCACCCGCAGGCTCACGCCTTTCAGGATCTCGCGCGAGGGATCGTAGGAAAAGAACACATTGTCGAAGGTGATCTCGCAGCCGTTAACCGCGATCGGCTTTGCATCGGGGGCGTCCACAACTTCAGCTGGCTGCGACAGAAGGCCAAACATCGCCCCCATATCGACCAGCGCCTGGCGGATCTCGCGGTAAACCGTGCCCAGAAAGCCGAGCGGCAGGGTGATCTGGATCATATAGGCATTGACCATGACGAAATCGCCAACCGTCAGCTGCCCCTGCTGCACGCCCAAAGCCGCCATCACCATCACCGCGATCAGCCCTGCGGTGATCAATAGCGTCTGGCCGACATTGAGGATCGAGAGCGAGAGCCCGGTCTTCACCGCCGCCGATTCGTACAGCTTCATCGCGCCGTCATAGCGCTCGGCCTCGCGAGCTTCTGCGTTGAAATATTTGACGGTTTCATAGTTCAGCAGGCTGTCCACCGCCTTTTGATTGGCGTCGGTATCCTGATCATTCATCTCCTGACGGATTTTTACCCGCCATTCGGTCACCGCGAAGGTGAACCAGACGTAAAGCGCAATCGTCACCGCGACGACGACCGCATAGCTCACCCCGAAGGCAAAAGCGAAGATCAGCGTCACCAGCACCAGTTCGAGGATCAGCGGCCCGATCGAGAACAAGAGGAACCGCAAGAGGAACTCGACCCCTTTCACACCGCGTTCGATGATCCGCGACAGTCCGCCGGTGCGGCGCGAGATATGGTAGCGCATCGACAGCCGGTGAATATGGCTGAAGGTCTCAAGCGCAAGCCGCCTCAGCGCCCCCTGGGCGACCCGCACGAAGACCGCATCGCGCAATTCCTGGAACAGCACCGCGCCAAGCCGCGCCAGCCCGTAAGCCACCACCAGCCCCACCGCGCCAAGCGCCATGATCCGCGCCGGATCCGCCGCGCCCTCGCCGGCAAGGCCGTCCACCGCCAGTTTGTAAAACCAGGGTGTGATCACCGAAATCACTTTGGACACCAGGAGGAAGGCCAGCGCGATCATCACCCGGCGCCGGACCCAGAGCTGGTCTTTCGGCCACAGATGCGGCGCAACCCGCAGGATGGTCTGCCAGCCGGAGGCCGGCGCATCGGGCGATGCGGAGGGAATTGGGTCGGGAGCGGACATGGATGGCCTTCGCGAAGAGCTGCCATTGCGGGCTTTATGTGCTGCGGCCGCAAATTCTGCGGCCTGGCGCAATGGTGGCTTGAGTTATTTCAAGGTTTCATGAATAGTTGAAACATGGATCAGAGTAAAGACCCCGATCACCCAGGCATAACGGATCTTCCGGACCTGGCACGCCCCGCAGATCTCGCCGCCAGGCCGGGACCTGCGGCGTTCCGTGCGGCGCCCTCCGGCGAAGCCGGTCTGGACGCTCCCGGGATGGCCGCTCCCTTTGATCCGCTTCAGCGCGGGCAGGCCCTGCGCGCTTTCTCGGCGCTGTCACATGGCGACCGGCTTGATCTGATCCGCCTGCTGGTTCCCGCCGGACCGGACGGGCTGGCTGCGGGCGAGATCGCGCGCCTGCTTGGGCTTTCGGCCTCGCGGCTGTCGTTCCACCTGTCGCAACTGGAGCAGGCCGGGTTGCTGACCGCCCGCAAAGTGGCGCGGCATGTGTTCTACGCGGTTGATCCCGCCGGTGTCGGAGCCGCGATTTCGCATTTGCTGAATGATTGCTGTGCCGAGCATCCCGAAGTGATTGCCTGCTGCCAGGGCAATATGACCAGGGCCGGGCCGCCGCAAAGCGGCAGGCCCGTCGCGAACCAGCCCGTTGCGGAACAGACTGCCGCCAACCAGTCTGGCGCAAACCAGCCGGTCAACGCCCCGGAATCGTAAAGACCTGGCCGGGATAGATCAGATCCGGATCGATGATACGGTCGCGGTTGGCCTCGAAAAGCTGGACATACAAGACCCCCTCACCGAATTCCTCGCGCGCGATGGCCCAAAGCGTATGGCCAGGCTGCACCGTCACCGAAATGGCGGGCGACGCCGGCAAGGCGGTCTGTATCGGGATCCCCGGCACAGCCGGAGCGGGCGCTTCAGCACCGGCGGGCGCCGCTGACGCGAGCGGCTGTTCTGATGTTTCCGGCAAGGCGGCTTCTGCCCTGGCCAGCGCGGCAAGCTCTGCAGGTACTGCCTCGCTTGCGGCCTGAGCCCCGGGCTGCGGCTCCGGCTCCGGCTCAGGCGCCGCCGCCACGACAGCAAGAGCCGCGGCCTCTGCCGGCTGCGGCGCTGCTTCAGGCGAAAGCCCCTCGGGCCGGGTATTTTCGGGCGGCGGCGTCCCGGTGGCAGCCGCATCGACACCGCCCCCCGCCAGCGTCGCCAGCGCCTCGGGTGTCTCACGGCGGAACGGGATCTCGACCCGCGAGGTCACCTTGCCCCCGCCATCCAGCTGATCAACCCGCAACGTATAGAGCCCCGGCGCAATGGCCGGGATCTCTGCCTGCCAGCCGCCCGCCCCTTCGACCCCGACCTCTGCCGGCCCCACCGGCTGGTCATCAAGATAGAGACGGATAAAGGCCCCGGGCGCGCCACTGCCGCCGATCTGCACGATGCCGGGCGACAGATAAGAGATGGTCTGGACAAGCACCGGGGACACCAGATGTGTGTCCGCCGGGTTTGCGGGCTGGAGGAGCACGACCCCTTCCTCGCTGATCTTCAGCGCCACCGGAGCAGCCTCTGCGCCTGCTTCGGCAATCGCAACCGGTGCGAAATCGGGAAGCTGCTCCGCCGTGGCTGCGGCTCCCGTTGCGGTCTCTCCTGTTGCGGTCTGCGCCGCAGCATTCTCCGCAGGCGGCACAACCGCACCAGTCACCGGCCCCATCGCGATCACCTCGGCCGACGGGATCCGCCTTCCATCCTCCAGCACCATCACAAGGCTGAGGATCGCGGGCGACGGATTGGGCGCGAGCGTGGTCACCAGCGCAAATTCGCCGCCACGCGTCACCCGCGTCATGCCGATCTCGGCCCCGTCGATAAGAACCAGCACCTGCGCATCCGCCTCGCCGAGCCCGCCGATGGTCGCATGACCGCCCGGAGCCACCGCCCAGGTGGTGATGACCGGCGCCGCAATATCTGCGGCCCCGGAAGGCGCATCGGCGGCAGCAACCGCCCCGCCCTGCCCTGCCTGTGCGGCACTGTCCTCAGCCTGTCCATCCTGCGGAAGCTGCGCGATCTGCGCGGCAGGCTGCGTCCCCTCGTCCCCGCCCGTGCCACCACCGGCGTCCGGTCGCCAGCCCGATATCATCACCCCCAGAGCAAGAGCCGCACCCGCACCCGCAACCGATACCACCGTACGCGCGCCCGCGCCCAAGTCACTCCAGGCCTTCATCCGTTCCCCTCTCCGTCACCGTCGCGCGATCCGCGCGGCCTCAGCCCCCTTCCGGCCGGACAGGTTTCCCCGACGCCTCTTCGTCAGGTTTCCCATCGCATCCCGGCAGGTTTTCCCCTAAAGGAAACCCCGATATCGCCCCCGCTGGCAATCGAATTCAGGAGTCCCAATGCAGCTTCCCTCAATCTGCGTCTTCTGCGGCTCGCGCCCCGGATCCAATCCCGCCCATGTCGCCACCGCCCAGAGCTTCGGGCGTGAAATCGCCGCGCAGAAATGGCGCCTCGTCTACGGTGCCGGCGATGTCGGCCTGATGGGCGAGGTCGCCCGCGCCGCCCAGGGGGCCGGCGCCACCACACTTGGCGTGATTCCGGTGCATCTGCTGGGGCTTGAAAAAGGCAAACGCGATCTGACCACTTTTGTGATCACCGAAGACATGCATGAGCGCAAAAAGGTCATGTTCATGAATTCGGATGCGATTGTGGTGCTGCCGGGCGGCGCCGGCAGCCTCGACGAATTTTTCGAAGTGCTGACCTGGGCGCAGATCGGGCTGCATAAGAAACCCATCTTCCTGCTCGATACCGATGGCTACTGGCAGCCGCTGCTCGCGCTGATCGACCATATCATCCGCGAGGGCTTTGCCGATGCCTCGCTGAAAACCCAGTTCAGCGCCGTCCCCGATGTCCCGGCCCTGACAGAGGCGCTCACAGCCGCGCTCCAGGCCCGCCTCACCGCCTGAGCCATTCCTCTTGACCCAAATACTCCCGCCGGAGGCATACCCGGCGGGCCATGGTCACCGGGCTCAGGGCCTCTCGCCCGGCAAAACCACCCGCTCCACATGGTAGCCGGCATCGCGGATCATGCTCACCAGCCCCAGATCCCCCGGCAGATGCGAGGCCCCGACCGCAATCACCGCATTGCCCTGACCGGCCAGGCTCCGGATCTTTTCCATCCAGATCGCATTGCGTTCGACCAGCAGATAGCGCTCGGCAAGATCCACCACCTCACGCCCGCGCGCCGCACCCAGCACCTGTTCCGCCCAGGCATCCGACCAGGCATCCATCAGCCCGATCCGGCCCTCGAGATAAAGCGCGAAACCGGTCTCCCGCAGCCCGGCAAGCGCGGAATCCGGCCCGAGATAAAGCCCGTATAGCAGCAGCGCCGCCCGTGCCGCCGCCGCGCGTTCCGGCGCCGTCAGCTCTGCGCCCAGCTCCCATGGCTCTTGCAGCCCCGCGATCCGCGCCCCCGCAAGCCAGCCGGTCTGAGCGATGAAATAGTCCTGGGCCGGCATGAAGGGGGTGAAATCCGAACAGGGGTCTGACAGCAACAGGCTGAACAGACCGGCATCGGTCATCATCGACATATAGCCCGGATCCCAGCCAAAGGTCTCAAGCCGCAGCGCGATATGCTCGAGGATCTGTGGCGGGAAATCCGCGCGGTCATCCGGCGCGGCGCCCGGGCGGATGAACATCCAGGCCTGGTCATTGGCGCGGCGGATATCGGCGCGGGTGTCGGGCTGCGCATTGAACTCCAGCGCCACAACATCAGCAGTTTCAAGCACCTCGCGCAGCTCTTGTGGCAAATCAAGCAGGCGGCGCTCAGAGACATGATAGGTGCCCCAGAGCCAGGAGATCTGGCCGCCCGGCGCGGTGATCTTCCAGAACCGCCCGAGGCTGTTCGGCACCTCCCCGGCGATGGCAGAATAGCGCGCCTCTTCCGCGACGGACAGAACCTCGCGCCAGACCCGGATCTCACCCGTGCTACAGGCCTCGCGCGTGAACCAGTCCTGGGCCGCGGCCGGCTGCGGCAGCCCGGGCATTGCGCTGAGCGCCAGGCAAAGCGCCGGTACCGTTTTTCTCCACCCCATGCCGCCGGCTCCTGCCCTTAACCATTCTCCGGCGCCGACTTTCGCCCCGGGCCAGGGGAAAGGGAAGATGCGTTCCGTACAGGTCCGGAGCATCCGCGACGCGCCGGGCTGCCCCTGGTCAGGAGGCGCAAAGCCAGGATCTTGCGCACAGGATCCCGTGGCAAAGCCGCGCCGAAAAAAGGCCCCGCCAGCGCAATGCGGCGGGGCCCCTTTTGTCATCCGTCAGGGACGGATCAGAGTTTCGCGGCGACGGCTTCCCAGTTCACCAGCTTTTCGAGGAAGTTCGACAGGTAGGCCGGACGCTTGTTGCGGAAGTCGATATAGTAGGAATGCTCCCACACATCGCAGCCCAGAAGCGCGGTCTGACCAAAGCAGAGCGGGTTCACGCCATTCTCGGTCTTGGTGACCTTGAGCGACCCGTCCTTGTCTTTCACCAGCCAGGCCCAGCCCGAACCGAACTGACCAGCGCCGGCTGCGGCGAAATCTTCCTTGAATTTCGCAACCGAGCCGAAGCTCTCGGTCAGCGCCTTTTCCAGCGCGCCGGGGATCCCGACCTGGTCCGGCCCCATGATTTCCCAGAACAGATTGTGGTTCCAGTGCTGCGAGGCATTGTTGAAAATGCCATTCTGCGCCACAGCGCCAGCCTGATAGGTGCCGACGACGATCTCGTCGAGCGACTTCTTCTCCCATTCGGTGCCGGCAATCAGCTTGTTACCATTGTCGACATAGGCCTTGTGATGCAGGTCATGGTGGAATTCCAGCGTTTCCATCGACATGCCAAGCGGCTCAAGGGCGTTGTATTTATAGGGCAGATCGGGAAGATGAAACGTCATCGGACTCACTCCTGTTCGGATGGGGCGTTACGTCTGGAATAAGGGCGCATCCGCCCCGAAGGTCAAGCCCGGAGAGGCAAATGAACCCGCTCGCATTGCGGCGGCGAGGAGAAAAACTGGCCTCTCGCGCCAATATCCGCCAGGGAAACACGGTCACGCGCGCCCGGGATTTGCGTCATATCGCCGGACCCAAACAACATACCGCGCTGCAAAAAGCGGGGATCAGGGGTCAGCCCCGCGACTTGCCCTTGCGCCGCGTTTTCTGCTGTTCTTCCTTGCAATTGCCGTAAACAACAACCGGCGTATTGTCATAGCCATGCGCATGGCTGCGGACCGAGATCCGCCCATCGCCCTGGTTCCATTTCGCGCTGTAGCCAAAATTCGCCCGTCGGCCAGTCTTCTCGTCGCGATGGTTTTTAACCACCCATTCCAGCCTGATCTTCTTGCTTTCCGCGGTCTGACTGGCCTCGATCGGCTCGCCATAGATTGCATGAATCAGCGGATCATAGACCGCAACCGGGCCCTTGCCCGGCTCAAGGGAGATGACCAGCGGTGTGGTGCTGAACCCTCGATTTGCTTTGACATCGAGATCGCAGATCAGCACCAGCGCATCGGCGCGCGTGGCTGCGAGCGTCCCGGCAAAGGCAAAGACAACGATGGGAAGGAAGCTGTTAAAATACCGGATCATCTATATTTCTCGCTGGAATCGCTGGCCGGTCATGGCCCGCAGTCAGGAGACCCTGCAGCAACGGTGTTTTCAAGCCTGAACTTCCGTCACAAAGATGAAAGCGACGCCGGGAGGTTCCGGCGCCGCTTTCAATCATGCAGGGTCAATGACAGAGGGGGGCGGGGCGCTCATCCCCGGGCAAAAGTCCAGAGATCAGATCTCGCTGCCCGATTGCGCCGCATGGGTCAAAAGCCCCATCACATAGCCCGCGACAGAACGGAAGCAGACCAGCGTATAGCCGCCATCTGCCGGCCAGAAGGCCGCCGCCACCTGGGCAAAGCGCGAACGGCGGATCTCATCCGCCTCCACCTTATCCAGATCGGCCGGGGTCAGCTTGCGCAGCACCTGATCGGCCTCTGGCCCGGTCACGCGAAACACCGCCCGCGCATCCGAGACATCGACCGCCAGGTGATGCGCCCCCTCCAGCGCCGCCGCAATCGCGCCGAGCGCTTTCGCCACATCGGCGTAAGGCAGGACGAGCAGGAATTCGTCATTGCTCATCCAGCCGCAGCTTTTCGCGCCCTGATGGGTGATCTTGCGCGCCCCGGGCAGATCGCAGCCGGTTGCGGCTTTGATCGCCGCCTCCAGCCCCTCAGTGCCGGGTTTGGCGCGCAGCGTGATCATCCCCAGCGGGCCGATCTCTTCCACGCGGGCAAAGCCCTGGGCCACCGCGCCTTGCAGGGCAGAAACCGGATCAGACATTCTGCTTCTCCCCTTCCTTGTCATAGAAAACCGGGTCAACCACCTTTGCCGCGACCGAGACGCCGCCGGTCATGGCGGTGAATTCGACCACTTCGCCCATCCGTGCCGGGCCATCCTTCAGAAGCCCCATCGCGATGCCTCTTTTCAGCGTCGGCGAATGATAGGTCGAGGTGATGCGGCCCTGGGAATTGCGGAACCCGTATTCATTTGTGCCCGCCGCGATGACATAGGCGCCATCCGGGATCACCGAACCGTCCAGGCTTTCAAAGCCCACCAGCTTCCAGCGGTCTTTTGCAGCGAGGAAGGTGCGCTGCTGGCCGCGTTTGCCGAGGAAGTCTTCTTTCTTCTTCGAGATCGCCCAGTCGAGATTGAGATCCTGCGGGATCACCGTCCCGTCGGTCTCATCCCCGATCATGATAAAGCCCTTTTCGGCGCGCAGGACGTGCAGGCCTTCGGTGCCATAGGTCTGCAGGCCCAGGGCCTGGCCCTCGGCATACAGGAGCTCCCAGAAGGCAAGCGCATGGCTCGCAGGCACTGCGATCTCGTAGCTGAGTTCCCCCGAGAACGAGATGCGGTGGACGCGGACGGGGAAGCCCGCAAGCTCGCCATCTTTGAAGGTCATGAAGGGGATCGCCTCTTTCGAGACATCCATGCCACCCAGTTTCTCCAGCAGTTTGCGCGCATTGGGGCCGACAACCGCGATCTGGCCATATTGCTCGGTCAGATTGGCGGTATAGACCTGCCAGTCCCACCATTCGCATTGCAGCCAGTCTTCCATCCAGCCATGGATCCGGTCCGCCCCGCCCGAGGTGGTGTGGCAGAGCCAGGTGTCCTCGGCGATGCGGATCACCACACCGTCATCGGACAGGAAGCCCTGCTCATTGCACATCAGCCCGTAGCGGCATTTGCCGATCCCGAGATTCGACATGACATTGGTGTAGAGCATATCGAGGAATTTCCCCGCATCCGGCCCTTTCACGAGAATCTTGCCCAGCGTCGAGGCATCCAGCAGGCCCAGCCTTTCGCGGGTGTTCAGCACCTCGCGATTGACGGCCTGGTCATGCGTTTCACCCGCACGCGGATAGGTATAGGGCCGCTGCCAGAGGCCGACCGGCTCCATATAGGCGCCATGGGCGAGGTGCCAGTCATGCATCGGCGTCTTGCGCAGCGGCTGGAAGATATTGCCCCGAGCCTCACCCGTCAGCGCGCCGATGGTGACGGGCGCATAAGGCGGGCGGAAAGTGGTGGTGCCGACGCGCGGGATCTGTTCGCCCAGAGCATCAGCAAGCACCGCGAGCCCATTGATATTCGAGAGTTTTCCCTGATCCGTCGCCATGCCGAGCGTGGTGTAGCGCTTGGTATGTTCCACCGAGACATAGCCTTCGCGTGCCGCAAGCTGGACGTCGGAAACCTTCACGTCATTCTGGAAATCGAGCCACATTTTCGATTTCAGATCGATCCCGGCCGAGGCCGGCATGATCCAGACCGGAAGCATCGCGCCTTCTTCTACGACATCCGCCGAAGCAGTCGCAGCCGCGCCCGTCTTATGGCCAGTGGCCTCAACCGCCAGAGCCGCCTGCGCGGCCGCATCGCTCAGCGCCTCTGCCGCCGCCAGCGCGCCATTGGCGGCGCCTGCCGGGTAGACCATGGCGGTGCCGTCCTCACCCAGCGGCGGGCGGGTGGCATCGGGGCGGAACAGCGCGCGCGCCTCGTCCCAGATCAGCTTGCCGCCGCAATGCGACCACAGATGCACGACCGGCGACCAGCCGCCCGACATCGCGACCGCATCGCAGGCGATCTCTTCCACCGCGCCGCCCTCACCGGCCTGGAGGCCGATGGCGACGCCGGTGACGCGCTTGCCACCTTTCACCTTAACGATGCCGCGCCCGGTCTCGATCCGGATGCCCATGGCACGGGCACGGGACGGCAGCTCACCGGAGGTCGAGGCGCGCGCATCGACCACGGTGACCTCAAGCCCCGCCTCTTTCAGCGTGATCGCAGTGCGGTAAGCATCGTCATTATTGGTGACGACAACCGTGCGCTCGCCAGGCGAGACCGCGAAATTCACGGCATAATCGCGGGTGGCAGAGGCCAGCATGACGCCGGGAATATCATTGCCGGCAAAAGACAGCGGCCGCTCCAGCGCGCCGGTTGCGGCAATGACTTTGGTGGCCCGGATGCGCCAGAGGCGTTTCCTCGGCCGCCCGTCGCCGGGGGTGTGATCGGCGATACGTTCCTCGGCCAGAACATAGCCGTGATCATAGACGCCAGAGACCATCGTGCGCGCACGGAAGCTGACATTCGCCATGCTGCCAAGGGTTTGCAGCGCCTGGGCGATCCAGGCTTCGGCCGGTTTGCCATCGATGATATCGCCATCGACCGGCGCGCGGCCGCCCCAATGCGCGGTCTGCTCGAGGAGGAGCACTTTCGCGCCCGAAGCCCCCGCAACCAGCGCCGCCTGCAGACCGGCAATACCGCCGCCCGCAATCAGGATATCGGCATGGCCATAGGTATATTCATAACGGTCGGCATCTGCCTCTTCCGGCGGTTTTCCGAGGCCGGCCGAGCGGCGGATGATCGGCTCGAAGAGATGTTTCCAGGCCGAACGCGGATGGATGAACGTCTTGTAATAGAAACCTGCCGGGAGGAAGCGCGCAAGTTTGTTGTTTACCGCGCCGATGTCGAATTCCAGCGAGGGCCAGTGGTTCTGGCTGGCGCTGGTCAGCCCGTCAAAGAGCTCGGTCGTGGTGACGCGCTGATTGGGTTCGAACCGCGCGCCCTCGCCCAGGGCGACCAGCGCATTGGGTTCTTCCGGGCCCGAGGCCATGATACCGCGCGGGCGGTGGTATTTGAACGAGCGCCCGACCAGCAGCTGATCATTGGCCAGAAGCGCCGAGGCGAGAGTGTCGCCGGCAAGGCCGCTCAGCTTTTTGCCGTTGAAGGTGAATTCCATCCGGGCCGATCGGTTGATCAGGCGCCCGCCTTTTTGCAGCCTCGCGCTCATTTCCAGCCCTTCCAACCCGGCCGTTTCGCCTGGATCTTTGCAATCAGTTCCGCAGGGGGTTCCGTGGTCTGGGCCGGATATGTCCCGAAGACCTCGAGCGTCGCGGTGTCGCGCGCGGCAAGGAACCATTTGCCGCAGCCATAGGCATGGCGCCAGCGTTCAAAATGCACGCCTTTGGGGTTCTTGCGCGCGAACATATAGGTCTCGAATTCGGCGTCAGAGGAGCCTGGGCCAAACCGTTTCAGATGCGCCTCGCCACCGGGGGCAAGTTCGGTTTCCTCGGCTTTGACGCCGCAGCAGGGACATTCAAGGATCAGCATTGGTGCGCCCTCGGGCTGGCCGCGAGCCGGGGGCGCTGCCCCCGGGCCCCCGGGATATTTAGAGACAGAAAATGAGCGGGAACCATCAATGGGCCACCCCGGCGGCGACGGATTCGTCGATGAAGCGGCCTTCCTTGAAGCGCCACATGTCGAATTCCCGGGCCAGAGCGCCCGGCTCGCCTTTGGCGATCAGCTCGGCCATGGCCCAGCCGGAGCCCGGGATCGCCTTGAAGCCCCCCGTTCCCCAGCCGCAATTGATGAAGCAATTGCCGAGCGGGGTTTTCGAGATGATCGGCGAGCGGTCGCCGGTCATATCGACGATGCCGCCCCATTGGCGCAGCATCTTGAGCCGCGAGATGATCGGGAAGGTTTCAACAAGGGCGCGCAGCGTTTCCTCGATATGATGGAAGGAGCCGCGTTGGGTATAATTGTTGAACCCGTCGGTGCCGCCGCCGATCACCAGCTCGCCCTTGTCGGACTGGCTGATATAGCCATGGACAGTATTGGCCATCACGACGATGTCGATCACCGGTTTGATCGGCTCGGAGACCAGCGCCTGAAGCGCGATTGATTCGATCGGCAGCCGGAACCCCGCCATTTCGGCGAGCACGCCGGAATGACCGGCCACGACAATGCCAAGCTTTTTGCAGCCGATCTCGCCGCGGGTGGTTTCGACCCCGGTCACCACGCCGTTTTCCTGACGCACGGCGGTGACTTCGCAATTCTGGATGATATCCATGCCCATGTCGGAACAGGCCCGCGCATAGCCCCAGGCCACGGCGTCATGGCGCGCTGTGCCGCCCCGCGCCTGCCACTGACCGCCCAGAACCGGATAGCGCGGCCCGTGCAGATTGATGATCGGCACGACTTTTTTGACCTGCTCGGGCTCCAGCCATTCGGTGGTGACGCCCTGCAGCTGGTTCGCGTGAACCGTGCGCTTATAGCCCCGGACCTCGTGATGGGTCTGCGCCAGCATCAAAAGACCGCGCGGCGAGAACATGATATTATAGTTCAGATCCTGGCTCAGGTTCTCATAAAGCGCGCGCGCCTTTTCGAAGATCGCCGAGGAGGGATCCTGCAGATAATTCGAGCGGATGATGGTTGTATTGCGGCCGGTATTGCCGCCGCCGAGCCAGCCCTTCTCGATCACCGCGACATTCCTGATGCCGTGGTTTTTGCCTAGATAATAAGCCGTTGCGAGACCGTGACCGCCAGCGCCGATGATGATCGCGTCATAGTGCTTCTTCGGCTCGGGCGAGGCCCAGGCCTTTCCCCAGCCGGAATGGTAGCGCAACGCCTCGCGGGCAAGGGCAAAGACCGAATAACGCCTCATCTGGTGAACCTCCGCCGCGCGTTTCGCATGTCGCTTTCATAGCCTCCGGTTTCCGGTCATCCCCCCTGCCCGGCCCGTAGTCGTGACCAGGGCGGGCGGGGAATGCAGGCCCGGAACCGGCCTCTTATCTTCTGCCCGACAGCTGGAAAACGCCACCGCCTTCACGCGGCACAATCGGGAAAATTACGACACCGCGACCTCGTGGAGGCCCCGGCAAGACCGCAGGCCTCTGCCCGCCTGTCGGGCTGCGTCGATTGGCCCGGCAGCGCGGGCTTTTGCAAAGCCGGTAAAACCATTACATCACCCACAGGGTTGATGCGCGGATGATGGGGCAGATGATGGATGGACTGGGCGATGCCACCGGGTTCTGGATGGTGGCGGCGATGCTTGCGGGCGGGATTGCGATCCTCCTGACCCTCAGCCTGTTCTTTGCCCGTAGCACCCCGCCGGAGCCAGAACTCGCACGCGATGTCAGCCTTTATCGCCAGCAGCTTGCCGGGATCGGGCAGGAAGAGGCGCGCGGCGTGCTCACCGGGGACGAGGCGCAGCGGCTTAAGGCCGAAATCGGGCGCCGTCTGCTGGAGGCAGACCGTCAGAACCGGCGCGCGGTATCGGGTGCGGGCTCGTCGCGCGATCTGGTGCTGGCGGCGGGGGTGATCGTGCTTGCGGTGGCGGGGGCGGTCTTTCTCTATCTGCATCTCGGGCGGCCCGGGCAGCCTGATCTGCCAATGGCAACGCGGCTGGCCGAGGCCGAAGCCCGTATGGCAACCCGGCCCTCACAGGCGGTCTATGTCGCGAACCTGCCCCCGATCATCCCGGCCGAGCCGGAGCCGGATATGGTCGAGCCGCTGCAAAAGCTGCGCGAAACGGTGGATCCGGCGGTGACTGACAACCTCCAGGGCCTCGGGCTGCGCGCGACCATCGAAGCGCGGCTGGGGAATTACGCCGATGCGATCCTCGCGCAGCGGCGTCTGATTGAGGTGCGCGGCGCTGAGGCCAGCGCAACCGATTACAGCTTTCTGACGCTTTTGCTGGTGGAACAGGCCTCTGGCTATGTCTCGCCCGAGGCCGAGGCCGAGGTGGTCCGGGGGCTTGGCCTTGACGGGCGCGCCGGGCTGGACCGGGTGGCGGATCTTTTGCTGGCCGCAGCCCAGGGCTTCCAGCCCCAGGGCGAGGACCGCGCGGTGCTGACGGCGCTGCCGCCGGTCAGCGAGGCCACCGGCCCCCTCTTCCTCTATGCCGGCGAGCTCTATGCCCAGGGCGGGCGACCGGACCGGGCCTTTGCGCTCTGGCGGCCGCTGATCGAACAGGGGCCGCAGGATGGTTTCTGGGTGCCGCGCCTGCGCGATCAGATCCGCGCTGCGGCCTGGTTTGCCGGGGCCTGGGATTATCAGCTGCCGGAGGCAGAAGCCGCAGAAACCGCCGCCCGGGACCCGGCGCTGCGCGGGCCAGGTGCCGAAGACATCGCGGCCGCCGCCGGCAAGAGCGAGGCCGAGATCGCCGAGATGGCGGCGGGCATGGTTGCGGGCCTCAGTGCGCGGCTGCAAAGCGAGGGTGGCTCGGGCGCAGAATGGGCGCAGCTGATCCGCGGCCTTGTGGTGCTGGGCCGGTTGGACGAGGCGCGGGACATGCTGGAGCAGGCCCGCAGCGCCTGGCCGGAGGGGTCTGAAGACTCTGAGGGCTCAGAGCGCGCGCTGATCGAAGCCGCTGCCAAAGCCCTCCCGGCAGCAGAGGTTTCCCCATGATCCTTGACGATATCTCGGAGCTGATGGCCGAACTGCCGCCCTCCGGCGCGATCATCGGTCTGGATCTGGGCACCAAAACCATCGGCGTCGCGATCTCGGACCTGCGCCGCTCGGTCGCCACGCCGACACTCGTGATCCGGCGCGAGAAATTCACCCTCGATGCCGCGCGGCTGCTGGAGCTGATAAAGGCGCGCGAGGGGAAGGCGATCGTGCTGGGCCTGCCGCTGAACATGGATGGCAGCGAGGGGCCAAGGGCGCAATCGACCCGCGCCTTCGCCCGCAATCTGGAAAAGCTGACGCCGCTGCCGATCACCTGGTGGGACGAGCGGCTGTCGACTGTTGCGGCGGAAAGGGCGCTGCTCGAGGCGGATGCGTCGAGAAAGCGTCGGAAAGAGGTGATCGACGCGGTGGCGGCGGGCTATATTCTGCAAGGCGCGCTGGACCGGCTGGACCAGATCGCGCGCCATGGATGAGCGCGGTGCCGATGACCAGATGTCCGATGACCGCCGGACCGGTGACCCTATGACCCAAGATCCGGGGCCGAAGACAGAAAGGCATATCGTGAAGGACGACATCTGGGCCCGCAACGAGATCGAGAGCCCCTGCGTGAAGATCTGTGTGATCCATTCCGACGCGAAGATCTGCGTCGGATGCTACCGCACGCTTTCTGAAATCGGCGCCTGGTCCTCGATCACCGCGCCCGAACGCCGGCGTATCATGGATGAGCTTCCCTCGCGCGCGGCCTCGCTGGTAAAGCGCCGCGGTGGACGCGCGGCCCGGCTCGGCCGGGGCGAGGATTAAGGGCGGCAGTCGGGTTCCCTGCCCCCGCGCGGCTTTGCCGCGTCCCCCGGAATATTTAAGGACAGATGAGGGGGCATGGAGCCGATGTCATCTGCCTCTGGTTTTTCCCGTGGAAGGTGACAAAGGGCCGCCCGAAAAGCGTTGCCCTCCCGCCGCCCCGGATCTGCGTCTGCGGCGCGCAGTGATACAGTTTTATACGCCAGGGGATGCGTCAGAATCATCGCGCATTGCTGCACCTGCGACGCATGCTGATCCCTCACTGGCCGTGTGACTGCCCTGGCACCCTCGCCGCTGTGCCCGGCAAGGCAGCCGCGTGACGGGGCTGCGTGGCGTGGTTCGCTCCCTGTCGGGAACGAGCGCGCGGTCAGTGATCACACGGTGCCCGGCATCCGGCGCGATATGAAGCGTTGAGACGTGGCGGGCGGCAGTGCCGCCTGGCCGGTGCAAAGATCCTGCGACGCGACGGCGCTGAACATGGTGTTCCGTGTCGAAGATCTGCCCCCCTGCGGTAACGCCAGCACGCCCCGGGGCGATCCCGGGGCGTGCTGCGGGACCTTGCGATCGGGCCGCACAATGCGCCGGCCTGATCGAAATCTTATATGATCAGAGCCGCGATCAGGCGGTGGGAAGCTCCAGCGCGGCGAGGCATGCGGTCGCAAGAGCGCGATCCGGCGCTTCACGTCCGGGCATCGTCGCCCAGCCGGTCGCAATCAGCGCATCGCGCCTGCCGGGAGTTGTTGCCTGCCGGATCGTCGCGATCTTGGTGACACGTTCGGGATCGGCGGCAGACATTGCCAGACAGACCGGGACGAGGGCGGCAACGGTCTGCTCGCTCGCCGCAGTCTGTGCCATTCGGCTGGCGCCGCCTGCGGTGGACCATCCCGCCCATCCGAAGCCGATCACAACCACAGCGATACCACCGAGGATAGCGCCATAAATGCCGGGTTTGAGCCATTCAGGAGGTGTCATCTTTGTGTCCTTTCAGGATGCAGGCGTCGTGGGCGAAAATCATCCGTGGATGCGCCTGACGCGAAGCGGGGGCGGATCAGAGGCTGATATTGTCTTGCAGCCAGAGAAGGTGATCTTCGGCCAGAGGCGGCCTGAACCGCTCCGGCCGGGGTAGGACAATCTTACAGGATGGCCGCGCCCCCGGGACTGATTGATGTTAGGATCGGCCGCGATGGTTCTGGATTCTTGCCGAAATTCGACAGAGTCAGACCGCCAGATCGCTGCCGGGGCCGGCCCCGCGGCAGCCGATCTTGCCGGCAGCTGAGTGTCTTCACAGGTGTTCGGCGATCATGACTTCTGTGGTGATCAGAAGGCCCGCAACCGATGCGGCATCTTCCAGCGCGATACGCACCACCCTGGCCGGGTCCAGGATACCCGCCCCGAACATGTCGACAAAGGTTCCGGTCTGCGCATCATAGCCATAGCCGGGACGTCCGACCTCAGAGATCTTCCCCGCGATGACGGCCCCATCGGCTCCGGCGTTCACGGCAATCTGGCGCAAGGGGGCCTGCAGCGCCCTGCGGATGATCCTGATCCCGGCATCCTGATCGGGATTGTCCCCTTTCAGATCCGCCAACAGCTTGCCCGCAAGCAAAAGCGCCACCCCGCCACCGGGGACCACCCCCTCTTCGACCGCCGCGCGTGTCGCATGGATCGCATCATCAATCCTGTCCTTGCGTTCGGTCACCTCGGTCTCGGTGGCGCCGCCGACCCGGATCACCGCAATGCCGCCCGCAAGACGTGCCAGGCGTTCCTGCAGCTTCTCTTTGTCATAATCCGAAACCTGCTCCGCGATCTGCGCGCGGATCCGGCTGACCCGTGCGGCGATTGCCGCCTTGTCCCCCTGGCCGTCGATGATGGTCGTGGCGTCCTTACTGACGAGGATTTTTCTCGCCTTGCCCAGCCGGGCCAGGGTCACATCCTCAAGCCGCGTTCCCAGATCGGCCGAGATCACCTCGCCCCCGGTGAGAATGGCGAGATCCTCCAGCATGGCCTTGCGGCTTTCGCCGAAGCCGGGAGATTTCACCGCGACAACCTTCAGCCCCGCCCGGAGCCTGTTGACGACCAGCATCGCAAGCGCCTCGCCACTGATGTCTTCGGCGACGATCAGCAGCGGCCTGTCGGCCTCCAGCACCTCCTCGAGCAGCGGCAGCATCGGCTTCAGCGCCGACAGTTTGCTGTCGAGCAGCAGGATCACAGCCTCTTCGAGCCCGACACTCATCTTCTGCGGATCGGTGATGAAATGGGAGCTCAGCCAGCCGCGGTCGAATTGCATGCCTTCGACCATTTCGGTCGTGGTCTCCCTGCCTCTGGCGTCTTCGACGGTGATCACGCCCTCTTTGCCAACCCGCTGCATCGCATCCGCGATCTGGCGGCCGATGGCCGCGTCGCCATTGGCCGAGATCATGCCGACACGGGCAATCTCGTCACTGTCGGTGACCGGGCGCGACATATCCCTGATGCCTGTGACCGCGAGACGCACGGCCCTGTCGATGCCGCGCTTCAGATCCATCGGGTTCATGCCGGCGGCCACGGCTTTCATGCCTTCACGGACAATGGCCTGGGCGAGCACCGTGGCGGTCGTCGTGCCGTCTCCGGCCTCGTCATGAGTGCGGGATGCCACCTCCCGCACGAGGCGCGCGCCCATATTGCCGAACCTGTCCGAAAGCTCGATTTCCTGCGCTACAGTCACGCCGTCCTTGGTGATGCGCGGCGGCGCAAGGCTCCGGTCCAGGATGACGTTGCGCCCCTTTGGGCCAAGGGTGATCCTGACCGTATCGGCAAGGATATCAATGCCTTTCATCATCCGGCTGCGGGCTTCATCGCCGAATATGACATCTTTTGCAGACATGCTGTTTTGCTCCTCGCGCTTCGGTATCGTGCAGGCGGGGACACCACCCGGCGACCCCCGGGGATGCCCCCGCCTGTGGGCCGTCTGGTCTGTGCCTCCGAAAGACTTGCGGACTGTCAGGTCCGCCCTGTTCAGCCCCGGTGCAGACCGGATGAGTTCATGCCGGCATTGATCCCGTTGATCAGGCCGGCAACGCTCTGATGCACTTCCCTCTCTGCTGCATCGCCCACCGCATTCTCATGCACCGCCGCCGCATCGCGCAAAACGCCGGCGATTTCGCTTTCGGGCAGAAGCCTGTGGTCACTGATGGCCAGCAAAAGCGCCTCGCAGATGGAAAGCGCGGCCATGCCTGCATGATCTGTCTGGACGGGCATCACGCGTGGTCCTTTTTGGTGTATAAGGGATCGGGACAAGACAGAATCCCGATGCGCTGCTTTATCCTGACAGGAAGCTCTGCCGGGCGGACTGATCCAGAGCAGCCTCACCGATCCAATTTCTGCATTCCGCCCCTTTTCGGGAGACGCCGTTGAAGCTGGTCGAAAGCAGTCCCCTGACCCGGAAACTCTCGGCCTTTGTGGCCCTGTCCGAGGCTGATCTGGAAACGCTTGCGCGCTTTCATCACCGGCGCAGAACCTTTCCTGCCGGGCATACGATGATGCATGAAGGCCAGTCCAACGCTTCCGCCTTTATCCTGGCCGAAGGCTGGGCCTGTTCTTACAAGATGCTGCCCGATGGCGGGCGTCAGGTTATCAACTTCCAGATTCCCGGCGATTTTCTGGGGTTGCGCAGCATCCTGTTCCGCAGCTCGGACCTCAGCCTTGAGGCGCTGACAGATATCGAAGCATCCGAGGTCTTCGCGCCGGATATTCTCGGCGCCTTTGCCAGGGCGCCCCGGCTTGCGACCGCTGTGCTCTGGGCGTCCTCGCGGGACGAGGCGATGATGGTCGAGCATCTGGTCAATCTTGGACGTCGCTCGGCGGTCGAGCGTATGGCGCATCTGCTGCTGGAACTCGGGGCACGGCTGAACCTTGTCGGGGTTGGCGACAGGACGGGGTTCTCCTGCCCGCTGACACAATACCACCTGGCCGATGCGCTTGGGCTGAGCGCCATCCATGTCAACCGGGTGCTGCGGCAGTTGCGGGAGGATGGAATGGTCACCTTCCAGAAAGGCAGGGTTGTCTTCAACGACCTGGCCCGGCTGCAATCCCTCGCAGGCTTCGATACGGCCTATATGGATCATGAAGGCCCGCTGTTGCGCTGAACAGGCTGGCCGGGACGACAAAGGCGGGCGACGGCATGGGTCCAAATCGGGGGGGGCCACATCGGGGAGCCACATCGGGGGGACCCTGGGTTGTTTGTCGCCCGCGCCGGATCGCCACCCTCCCCAGGAAATCCGACCGCCTGCGTCCATGTTGCTGTATTTTTAAAGAAAGCTAACACCCATCAGCCCCGTCCCTGCCCGCCGGTCCTATGTTTGACCAGACCTTGCCGTCGCATGTCTGCGGGTCTGACGCGACGCGCGGGCATGCGATTCAGACCAGATCGGGGGCCACAGATGAACATTCGGTCATCCAGGAAGCGCGTGACTTTCGCCCATTCCTTCACCTTGCCCGGCTACGTGGACCTGCTCCCCGCCGGGCCTTATGATATCCTCATCGAGGAAGAGCTTTTGCAGGGGCTGAGTTTCGAGGCCTGGCGCAGAACCTCGACCTATATAATGGTCAGCGACCGCTCCGGTCGGGATGAGATGCGCCCGGTCACCGAGAAAGACCTGGAAGCCGCAGTATTCCGTGATCTGGCGCCACGCCCGCCGGGGGCCGCGCAAAATGAGCGATGATCCGGGAAACCCCGATGCCCGGCGCCGCGCCCGGGGCCAGGTGGCAGCAACGCTCCGCCGCAATGCCATCAGGGTGGCCGAAGCCCGCCCTGATGGCGCAAGGCCGGATCTGCCACATGTTTGGAACTGGAAAAGCCCGGATTGCAAAGGCCCGGGAGGCAGGGATGCTGAATCCGATCCGGTGCGTGCCCGCAGATCAGAGGCGGCTGACCGGGAGCGATCGAATACGGGCGGCAGGTGGCGGGCGGCTGACTGCGCGCGGGGCGACAGTCCCATGAACGCGGATGTGCCGGACGAGCCCCATTTGCAACGTGCCCTGGCGGATGCGCCAAAGATGCGTCTCTGCCTGCGTTGCGCGACGGCGTTCCCGAGCGAGGGGTTCGGCGAACGTATCTGCAAACGCTGCAAAGGATCACATGGCTGGAAAAACGCCGCAGACTTCCATCACGCAACATCCCGGAAGACCTGAGGAGCTCACAGGCGTCCGGGCTGTTCCACAGGACAGAACTGGATGCCGGTTGACCATTCTCACAACCTTTCACAAAACCCTCTATCGCTACCGCACCGAGGTCTTTCTTGGGCAACACCGGCTGATGCTGCGCCCGCGTGAATCGCGGGATCTGCGCCTGCTGTCCCATAGCGTTTCCGTGTCTCCGGACGCGGATATGACCTGGGCGCATGATGTGGCGGGCAATACCATTGCCACAGCAACATTCGCAAAACCAACGGCCTATCTCGAGATCGAAAGCCGGGCCAGGATCAAGCTGACGGCGCAGGTCTGGCCCGTCTTCTCCATCGCGGCTCCGGCGATAAACTGGCCCTTCCGCTACCCGGAGGACGAATGGAGCGATCTTGGCGCATTATCTGCGCCACAATATGCTGATCCGGAAGGTCACCTCCTCCGCTGGGCCGAAGGCTTTGTCTGCAGCCGCCCGACCGACACGCTGTCCCTGCTGAAGGATATCAGCACCGGGGTGGCCAACCAGATTTCCTATCAATGCCGCGAAACCGAAGGCACCCAGACGCCACTCGAGACGCTCCGGCGTGGCTGGGGCGCCTGCCGGGATTTTGCGGTCCTGCTGGCCGAAGCGGTGCGTGTTCTGGGGTTTGGCGCCCGTATCGTGTCGGGCTACCTGTTCAATCCTCAGAATGATCTGCCTGGCACAGCCGGGCCGGGCTCGACCCATGCCTGGACCGAGATCTATGTCCCCGGCGCAGGGTGGATCACTTTTGACCCCACCAATCGCAGCGTCGGCCCGAAGAACCTGATTCCGGTGGCCGTGGCCCGCGATGTGCGTCAGATCGTGCCCGTCACGGGCAGCTTCACCGGCAGCAGTGACGCGCTGATCGAAATGGCGGTCACTGTCACTGTCTCGGAAGACGCTTGCGCAGAGACGCCCGGCTGAGACGCCTTGCGCAAGCGGCCGGATTGCGGCGGCCTTCGCTCAGGCAGCGCCGGTCTGAAGGTGGATCCTGAGCCGATGCTGCGCGCCGTCCAGGGCGACCCGCATCTCGCCGCCCTGCGCGGTTACCGCCCCTTCCGGTGCAGAATTTCCCTGCGTCACGCTTATATCAAGGCTGGTGCCGGCGATGCGCAGCTTAGCGGCAAAGCCCGGCCAATGGGCAGGCAGACAGGGGGCGATCCGCAGATAGCTCCCCTCGCGCCGGATGCCCAGTATGCCCTCGACCGCCGCGCGATACATCCAGGCCGCTGAGCCGGTATACCATGTCCAGCCGCCCCTGCCCTCATGCGGGTTGACGGAATAGACATCGGCGGCCACAACATAGGGTTCGACCTTGTAGCATTGCGTGTCTTCCGGTGTCAGCGCGTGATTGACCGGGTTCAGCATCGCGAAAAGGCGCGCGGCCCCGTCACCATCTTTCAGCTTTGTCCGCGCCAGCACCGCCCACATCGCCGCGTGGCTGTACTGGCCGCCATTCTCGCGCAATCCGCGAGGATAGGCCGCTATATAGCCCGGATCGGGGCCAGATCCGGGATCAGCCTTGTCAAAGGGCGGGGTGAACAGAAGGGCGATGCCCGGTTTCGGGCGGATCAGGTGCCGGTCGAGCGAGGCCATGGCCTGCGCGGTGCGCACTGGGTCAGCCTGTCCCGACAGCGCCGCCCAGCTTTGCGCGATGGAATCGATCCGGCACGCGGAGCTTGCGGCAGAGCCAAGCCATGTTCCGTCGTCAAAGGTCGCGCGGCGGTACCAGTCTCCGTCCCAGGCTTCGCGCTCAAGCGCCATGCGCAGCCCGTCGGCATGCGCCTGCCAGCGCGCGGCACGGGCCGGATCGCGGCTCACCGCCAGGGGAAGAAAGCGGTGCAGCGTGTCAAGCAGCAACCAGCCAAGCCAGACACTCTCGCCCCGCCCGCCCTCGCCCACCCGGTTCATGCCATCATTCCAGTCTCCCGTCCCGATCAGCGGCAGGCCAAGCCCGCCTGTGAGCGTGATCGCCCGGTCCAGCCCAAGCGCACAATGCTGCCAGAGCGCCGCCTTGCTGCCGGAGATATCGGGCAGGAAGAAGGCATCCTGCTGGCCGGGCGCCAGTGCGGGCCCTTCGATGAAGGGGACCTCCTCGTCCAGCACCGACGTATCGCCCGTCACCGCAACATAATCGGCGACAGCATAGGCCAGCCAGACGCAATCATCCGAGATCCTCGTGCGGACGCCCTGCCCGGAATGCGGCAGCCACCAGTGTTGCACATCGCCCTCGGGGAACTGCCGTCCGGCTGCGCGCAAGAGATGCGCGCGTACCCGCTCGGGTTGCGGCACAGTCAGCGCCATGCCATCCTGCAACTGATCGCGAAAGCCATAGGCCCCGCTGGCCTGATAAAACCCGGCCCGGGCCTGCACCCGGCAGGCCAGCGTCTGGTATTGCAGCCAGCCGTTTACCATGATGTCGGTCGCGCGGTCGGGTGTCGTGACCTGAACCGTACCAAGCACCGCTTCCCAATGCGCCTCGACCTCGGCCAGCAAGGCATCAGGATCGCCTGCGCGCAGGCGGAGGATCAGGCTTTGCGCCTCTTCGGCAGAGGCCGCCTGGCCGAGGAAATGATCCGTGACGATCTGTTCTCCGGGCGCCAGATCCAGCTGGCGTTCCAGCGCCATGCAGGGATCAAGGCCCGCGCCGCTACGTCCCGAAAGCGCTTGCCCGGGGCCCAGCGCCAGGGGACTGGCCAAAGTGCCGCCCCGGCCCAGAAACCCGGTGCGGTCAGCGGTAAAGCCGCTTTGCGCGCCCGCCATATCGACGAACATGACCCGGTCCGGAAAGGCGATATTCCACGGATTGCGGGCAAAGAGCGCGCCGGTTTCTGCATCGCGCCCGGTGATCAGGAACGGCGCAGCGCCCGCACGCGACGGGCCCATGACCGGCTCGGCATAGCTGATCACAGTCAGCCGCCTTGGCTGCCCTGACAGGTTCCGCAAGCTCAGGCGCGAGATCCGGACCGGCTCGGTCAGCGGGACGAAGTGCAACAGATCAAAGCCGATCCCGCCCGCCTCATGCCGGAACCGGCTGTAGCCAAAGCCATGACGCGCGATATGGCGGCCTGGCTGGTGCAAGGGCGCGGCGGTGGGCGAGAACACCTCGCCGGTGACGTCATCGCGGATGTAGAACGCCTCGCCCGCCGGATCTGCCACGGCGTCGTTCGACCAGGGGGTCAGGCGGTTCTCACGGCTGTTCTCTGCCCAGGCGCTGGTGCTGCCGGTGGCCGAGACGTGAAAGCCAAAGCTGTCATTGGCGATGACATTGATCCAGGGCGCGGGGGTCGGGGCGCCCCTGTCAAGGACCGTGACATATTCCCGTCCCTGCCGCGCAAAGCCGCCAATGCCATTGAAGAACTCCAGCTCTTCGACCGGAGGCGGGCTGGCCGCGGCGGGGCGCTGCCGCAGGCGCGGCGCGGCGACCGCCTCTTCGTCAGTATCCTCTGCCAGGATCGCGGCGATCTGTTCGGCCAGGGGGCCGCGCCGCGCCACCAGAAGCACCCGTGCCACCGAAATCAGCAGCGCCCGCGCCTCGGGTGAGATCAGATCGGCGCGCAAGGCATAGACCTGCCCCCCGCCGCCGACCCTGACAGTGCGCGCGCCCCGCAGTGCGGCGTCGATTGCCGATTGCAGCCCCTGCACATAGGAGGCGGGATGCTCGTTCAGGATGACCAGATCCACCGCGAGGCGTTTGCCGCGCCAGTATTCCTGCGCCAGCAGCACCTCATGCACCTGCGCCATGTCATCGGCATCATCGATGCGCAGCAGCACGATGGGCAGGTCGCCCGAGACCCCCATCGGCCAGAGCGCCGATTGTTTGCCCGCCCCCCTGGCGATCAGATCAGGCCGGGCGCGAAAGCGCGGATCGCTGAACAGGATCGGCGCAGTCAGCCGCTGAAACGCCGCCGCCTGCAGCGGGGTCGCACCGAGATGGCGCAGCTGCACCTGGGCCTGGGTCCAGGCCAGGGTGCGGGCACGGTCAAAGGCGCTGCGATCATGGTGGCGGTCAATCAGGTCCAGCAATTCGGCCCGGCCCGGCGCGGCCACGGTCCAGAATGCCAGCCGCACCGTGCCGCCGGCCGCGATCCGGACCCGCTGGCGCAGTGCAAAGACCGGATCCAGCACAGTGCCTATGCCGCCCGCCAGCCTGCCCCCGGGCCTCAGCGCCTGCGCCGAGGACATGTCATTGTCGCGCCCGATAAAGGCGGCGCGGTCGGTTTCAAATTCCATTGCCGCCGCAGTCTCCCCCTCGACCGTCAGGAAATGGGCGGCCCAGACCGGTGCCTCATCAGCCGCGCGCGACCTGCGGGTGGCTATGATCGCCCCGAATTCGGGCAGATATTCCGTCTCGACGAACATCCGCGCAAAGGCCGGATGCGCCGCATCTGCCGCCGGTGTGGTCAGCGCGAGGCCGAGGTAAGAGGTCAGCTCCACCTCGCGCGGGCGCCGCGAGGAAGAGCTGATCGAAACGCGCCGCACCTCGGTGTCGTCCTCGCCCGAGACCAGGACATCCATTGTCGTGGTCAGCGTGCCCGCACGATGCGCAAACAGGGCGCGATCCTCGAAGTATTGCACTTCGCGGTCTTCGGCCCCGGCTGAGCCTGCAACCGGATAAAGGCGCCCATCCGCCAGATCCCACAGCCAGAGCCTGAGACCATCGCTGTCGCAGGTCGGATCGGGTTGCCAGCGCGTCAGCGCGATGTCTCCCCAGCGGGTATAGCCGCCGCCCGTTGCGGTCAGCATCACCGAAAGCTGCCCGTTCGACAGCAGATGGCTGAAAGGCGGCCCCTGCGGCGGGCCCGTGATCTGCGCCATGCGCTGAATGTCGAGCGCGGTCGTGCTGTCGGGAACAACAACCGCCTCGGGGCGCGGGGTCACCGCCGGAATGTCGCGCGGAATGCGTTCCTGCAACAGGAGCTCGGTGGCGCGGATCATCGGCTCGGCATGGAAATGCGCCCTCATGCGGCCGGAATGCAGAACATTCGCGATGGCAACGATGGTCATGCCCTGATGATGCGCCATATAGCTGCGCACCACGGCAACGGCCTGGCCTTCGGGCAGCCGCGAGGGGGTGAAATCCAGCGCCTCATAAAAGCCGTAGCGCCCGCGGCCGCCTGTCGCCTCCAGCGCGGCATAGTTTTGCTGAGCCCTGACCGGTGCGAACATCGCTGCAAGCCCGGTGGCATAGGGGGCCACCACCAGATCGGTGGCAAGCCCGCGCTTCAGCCCCATCCCCGGGATGCCAAAGGTGGAATACTGGTAATTCATATCCAGATCGCGGGCATTAAAGCCGGATTCCGATATGCCCCAGGGAATGCCGCTCTGGCGGCCATAGGCGCGCTGCCAGGACACCACCTGCCGGCTGGTCTGATCAAGCAGGCTTCCCGCCGGCTCCTCCATCACCAGCGCCGGCATCAGATATTCGAACATCGAGCCCGACCAGGACACCAGCACCGAACCGCCCCGCGCCGGCCTGGCCGAGCGGCCCAGCCGGAACCAGTGACGCACCGGAACATCGCCTTTGGCGATGGCAAACAGGCTTGCCAGCCGGGCCTCGGATGCCAGCAGATCATAACAGCTCTCATCAAGGGCGTTGTCGTCACGCGACCAGCCGATCGACAGGAGCTTGCGATCGGGATCGAACAGGAAGGCGAAATCCATCGCCAGCGCCATTTCCCGTGCCTGTGCTGACAGGGCGTGCAGGCGCGGCGGCAATGCTTCGGGATCATGCGGATGGGCATTGCAGGCGCATTGATCGCACAGGGCCTGCAACCATCCCCGCAGGCTGTCAGCCAGCGGATCGCTCGCCAAAGCGCCCTTTGCCTTGACGGCGAGACGCAGGATGGCAGGCCAGGCAATGCTCTCGCCCGGGGCGAGGATCGCGGCTTCCAGATCGTCGAGCAGCGCGCTGATCCGGGAGCCATCGCCCCCCTGTGAGCGCCCTTCCAGCGAGCGGCGGGCAAGGCTGAGCGTGTCGGTGAGACCTGCGCGTTGGGTTTCGCTGTCCGGCAAGCCGTCCTCCATCGCCCAGGCGTCGCAGGCATTTGCCAGGGTGATCAGATGCCCCGCCAGATTGCCGCTGTCCACCGAAGAGACATAGGCCGGGCTGAGCACCTCGCCGTCCAGGGTCCGGTACCAGTTGTAAAAGTGGCCCTTTTGCTTCGGCAGCGCCTGCATCGTGGCAAGCGTCGCCTCCAGCCGCGCCGTGGCCTCGAATGTGCCGATCCAGCCGAAATCGCGCGCCGCCACGCAAGACAGCAGATAGAGGCCCATATTGGTGGGCGATGTGCGGGCCGCCGTCAGCGGCACCGGAACTTCCTGAAAATTGTCGGGCGGCAGGTGTCTGTGCTCCGCCGTCACGAAGGTCTCAAAGTAGGACCAGGTGGCGCGGGCGATCAGCCGCAGATCCCGCGCCGCATCGGGGGTAAGGGTCTCCTGCGGCGACCGGGCCGATGCATGGCTGATCCGCCATGCAATCAACGGCGCACAAAGCCACAATGCTGCAAAAGGCAGCGCCAGCGGCGCCGCTGCCGGCGCGATGAGCACGGCCACCCCCACCAGCGCAACGCCAAGGCCGATGCCGCCGGCCATGAAGCATGCGAGGCGCCACGGCCCGGGTCTCGCCCCGCCCGCGGCCTGCGCCGCCGTGGTCCATTGCAGCAGATGGCGGTGCGAAACGCCGCTCCGCCACAGGCTGCGCAGGATCGCATCCATCATCCGCCAGGCGGTATCGGCAAGGAATGTCACCGCCAGCCCGACCCGCAGGCCCGTCATCGCCAGATCGCCCGCCGCCTGGCGCAACAGGCCCGACAGATCCAGCCCGGCCCGGTGCGGGATCAGCCCGAGAACCGCCGGCCACACCAGCGGTACAGCAAGCGCAGCGAGCAGCAGCAGCGTCGCGGCCAGTGCGGCCCCTCCCGGCAGCACCCATCCCAGCACCAGCGCCGCCAGCATCGAGGGCGCGATCAGCGAGCGGCGCAGCGTATCGGCCATCCTGACCCGGCCCAGCATCGGCACGGCGGGCGCAAAAAGCCAGCGCAGGAGCTGCCAGTCGCCCCGTGTCCAGCGGTGCTGGCGGCGCGCGGCGATATCGGTGCGACCCGGAAATGTCTCGACCAGCTCAACATCCGAGGCAAGACCGGCGCGGGCAAAGATGCCCTCCAGCAGATCATGGCTCAGCAGGGTATTTTCGGGCACCCGATCGCGCATCGCGGCCTCGAAAGCGTCGATGTCATAAATGCCCTTGCCGGTGAAGGCGCCCTCGCCGAACAGATCCTGCCACAGATCCGAGGCTGCGGATGCATAGGGATCCATCCCGCCGGGACCGGCGCTGGCCTTATGGTAAAGCGTCGCCGGAGCGCCCGGCTCCAGCGCCGGGGTGACACGCGGCTGCAGGATGCCATAGCCGCTGGTCACGCGCTGCACCTCCGGGTCGAAGACCGGCCGGTTCAGCGGATGGGCCATCTTGCCGATCAGACGCGCCGCCGTGTCACGCGGCATCCGGGTGTCGGCGTCCAGCGTGATGACATAGCGCACCGCAGCGGGAACAGCCGGCACCTCGCCGTCGGCTGTGCGAAAGCCGGTATCCGTCGCACCGCGCAACAGGCGGTTCAGCTCATGCAGTTTGCCGCGTTTGCGCTCCCACCCCATCCAGACCCCTTCGGCGGGGTTGAACTGCCGGGGGCGGTGCAGATGCAGGAAGCGCGGACCGGCCGGCCCCGGCGGATGACGGCGGTTCAGGGCAGCGATACCTGCCTCTGCCTGAGCCAGCAGCGCCGCATCTTCCGGCATGACCTCCTGAGGGGCATCCACATTATCCGTCAGCAGGATGAAGGTCAGATCGCCCCCTGCCCCGGAAAGGTGATGCACCTCCAGCGCCCCGATCTGGTCTTCCAGATCCTTGCTGCCGGTGACCAGAACCGGCACCGCAACGACGGTGCGCAGCTGTTCCGGCACTCCGCCCCGCAGATCGAGGCCGGGGAGCAGTGTCGCCCCGAGACCGGCCCCCGCCAGCCGGTCCACCAGCATCACCGCAACGCCGCTGACCGGCAGCACCATGGCAAGGAGCCAGATGAGACCGGGGCCGCTGTCCGCCACCCAAACCGCGCAGAGCGCCAGCAGGGCCAGCGTCAGACCGCAGATCGTGCCAAGATAGCCCCGCAAGCCCGCAGCGATCCCCCAACGGCGAAAGCGCTGCCGGGCAGAGGGGCGAAACCCGATCTGCCGCTCGAATGCCTGCCGTCCGGCGGCGATCAGCGACCAGCCCGGATCGGCCTGCGCCTCTCCCGCCAGGTGCACTTCTGTGCGGGCCCGCGCCTGTTCCACGACGGCAGTCTCGCTGAGCGCGCTGCCGCGCGACAGGTCTTCGACGGCGCTGCGGTACAGGTTGCGGCTGGAAAAATCCATCTCGCCATAGCCCGGCTGTTCCCGAAGCCGTGCCTCGACCAGACTGACGCTTTCAAAGAGATCGGCCCAGTCGGTGGCCGAGATGCTGCGCATCGCGGTCACCACATTGCGCAGCGTGACATTCGACGCCCCCTGCCGTTCCTGGGCGTGGCGCACGACCGTATCGATGCTGGTCCCCTGAGCCTCCAGCCGTTCCTCGAGCCAGCCAAGTGCCGGATTGGTGCGCGGATCGCGGTCGCGCAGGCGTTTGGCCAGCTGGGCCGCGAATACCTCGGACAGGGGGCCACGCGCGCGCCGTTCGACCTCGGGCAGCAGCGCCGCATGGGCCTGGCCTGGGGCACAGATCTGATCGGCAAGGCTGTCGGCCTCGGCCCGCTCGGCCCGGCCCAGCGTCATCTGATCTGCTAGCCGCCGCAGATTCTCGACCAGCACGATGCGCAGGGTGATGGCCACGGCCCAAAGCTCGCCGATCGTCAGCGGCTGGACCGTCTGATAGGCCAGCAGAAAGCGGCGCAGGATCTTCGGGTCGAAATGGCTGTCGGTATGGGCGACAAAGGCCCAGGCGATACCGAAGACCCGCGGATACCCCGCAAACGGCCCCTCCGCCAGCTTGGGCAGAAGACGGTAATATCCATCGGGCAGATCGGTGCGGATCTCGCGGATCTGCGCTTCGACCAGATGGTAATTGTCCAAAAGCCAGTCGGCCGCCGGAACCACATCATGGCCGGCAGCCACTTCCCGGGCGCTGGCCCGCCAGGCCGCGAGCAGGACCCTGGCATTGGCATCAAGCCTGCGGCGCAGCGGCGGCATCCTGTTGCGATGTGGGGCAACCGATTGTGCCGCGGCCAGCGTGACCGCGTGCTGCTCCAGCCGCTCGACGCTGAACAGCTCTGCCCGCACAGGCGCGGTGTCTGACCAAAGGCCGGCAGGACCGGGGGACCCGCCTGCGGCGCCGGGAAACCCGCCTGCGGCGCCGGGGCCGGTCTCACCTCTCCTCTCCCTGCTTCCGCCCCCGTTTCGCAACCATGCCGCGGCCGAAAGGAGAAGGCGGATCAAACCTTTTTCTTCTTTGGCGCTGCCGCCGCAAACAGGGTGCCCTTTTCGAACAGCGGTGCCGCGACGGGCGCGACCTTGACCTGTTTGGGCTTTTTCGCTTCGCGGTTGCCGCGTTTGTTTTCTTTGGCCACGATACTATCCTTTGATGATCCGGCCCTGGGGCGCGGATATGGGGTTCGGTCCCTGCAAAGGCAAAAGCCGCAGGGTCGGATCAGAACCGGGAATCGGAAACACCCCTGATCTGCGAGGTGCCGACAATTTCAGGGTATCAAGGTAAACGGGGTCGGGCGGAGGCTTCTCGACGCAGGACCAACAGTCGCAGGAACAAGATGGGGTCGGACAGCGCAGAAGACAAGGCGTGGATTGCGCAAACCGGACATCCCTACGAAATACCGCCGATGTCGCAGACCCGGCGACACACCACATCGCCGCCCTGCCCTGGCAGATCGGGGTGCGACGGCAGAACAGAAAGATGCCCCCCGGACCGGGAGAGGTTTGCAGCGGTCTGTTGTCACAGCCGGGGCCCGATGTCTGATGTCTGATGTCTGATGTCTGATGAGCGCCGCGACGCTGTTATCCGGAAAGCTGGCAAGGCCGGGTTGCGGGCGGCGGAGGTGCTCGGCCCCCGCCTGACCGCCTGACTGCCTGACCGCCTGACCGACAGCACTGTGTTCTGAAAACATGCCGGCCGGTTCGTCGGACATGTCGCCCTTCGGCTGGCGCTTACTGGCGCAGGCATGACCCGCATATCAGAGGCGGCAGATCGCGGGCTCTGTCCGGGGCCTTGGCCCTTATGGGGCCAGAGCCTGGTGATGCCTCTCTCGCCCGGGTGCACCGTGACCGGCGCGGAGACCCGGTGGTTTGTCCTGAAGAAAGCCGATCGGTTGCGTAACGGATCCCGCAAAGGTCATGCGAAAGCCGCGCTCTGCGCTGGCCCGTTATGCTCAGGCGGGCGGCGGTCCGTAACCCGGGCGACGATCCCTGCTGATGATCCGCATCAGGCGATCAACGCTGATGATGGCATCGGGGCGCAGCGGAAGCCCTGCCCCACCCGAGGACAGCTGTGAAAGCTCTGAATGCTCACGCGGAATATATGTCAGCACATTTGTCGCCCGGCGCAGGCTGCGCGCGGCCTCGACCTCACTGCGCAGGGTATCAATGAACATCCGGGTCAGATCTTGCTCCGTCATCTGGTCTCTCCTTTTCCGTGGCGGGGTTGCAGGATCTTTTTCGCGCCGGGCGGCGCAGGCGATCCCAACAAAGAGCTGCAGCAATCGTTCAGTCGGACAGGCGATAGGGGACACTTTGTGCGGACAGGTGGGGTTCGGCTGGCCTGGCCTGGCCTTGCCAGCTGCCAGGTTCAGATTGTGACAGGCTCTGCCAGACAAACGCCGCATGCCCCGCAGTGCCGCCCGGGCAGCCGCATCACCCTGCAATCCTGATAAGCGTGCCCCCCAGGTCAGGGCAGTCAGACATAGCGGGCTGCCCCCGGGTTGCGGACCTGCACATCCGACATCAACTCGTACCACTTCAGGCTAAGCGGCAAGTTTGCTGCTGCACAGACACGGAATCTACTCAGGCATGGGGCGAGGCGCATGGGCGAACAGGTACTGAGCCCTGCAAAACGCCGGATGCGTTACCGAAAGATAAATAAAATATGCGTGTTTAATTGCACTTTTCTGCTATAGTCAGATTTCCCGGCACATTTTCTGCCGCCGATTGCATTTGTACCGTCCGTTGGGCGCATTCGCCGCCCGACTTCAGCGTTAAAAGGTATCGGCCATGTCGGCATTGACCGGAAACGGCCCGAGTCCTTCCAGACCCGTCATTGCCATCGGGGCATCGGCGGGTGGTCTGGAAGCGTCCCGTACCCTGCTGAAATTGCTTCATCCGGATCTGCCGGCGGCACTGATACTTGTGCTGCATCTCGACCCTTCGCATGACAGTATGATGGTCGGGCTTCTGGAACCCGACATGGGGCTGACTGTGGTCGAGGCGGTCGACGCCATGCCTCTTTGCGAAGGGCGGGTTCATGTCATCCCTCCCGGTGTCTTTCTGACGGTCGAAGAGGGGGTTCTTCGTCTGGCGCCCCCCGCCCATGGAAAACCCGTGCGGCTGCCCTTTGACACCCTGCTGCGCTCCCTTGCCCATGAGGCAAATACACAGACCACCTGCATCATCCTGTCGGGCACGGGAACGGATGGCAGCATCGGCATCGAAGCCCTGGCCGACAGCGGTGCGGTGGTGATCGCTCAGGACCCGCATGAGGCGGGATACAGGGGAATGCCGGAAGCCGCGATTGCAACAGGCCGTGTCGACCATATCCTGAAAACGGCCGCAATGCCGGCAGTGATCGACGCCATCCTGGCCCGGGGGCCGCGAAAGCCGGCGCCCCGGGCCGGCGGCGCCTCTGCTGCGGTCAGAACCGGGGCATCGGATACCGCCTTTACCGCAATCATCGACCTGGTGGGACGTCACACCAAGCAAGACATCTCGCTCTACAAGCCCGGGACACTGACCCGACGGATCGAGCGGCGCATGGCGCTGGCCGCCTGTGGTAAGGATGGGGCGGATCGCTATCTGGCGATCCTCAGGTCGGATGCGGACGAGCTGACCCGTCTTTCTGCGGATCTGCTGATCCATGTCACAGGCTTTTTCCGCGATCCTGCGGTCTTTGCCGAACTGCGTGACAGGACCATCCCGGATCTCCTGAGCGCTTTGCCGCCCGGGCGACCGCTGCGGCTCTGGGTTGCCGGTTGCAGCAATGGCGAGGAGGCCTACAGCCTCGCCATCATCTGCCTTGAGGCAATGGCGCAAACCGGCATCACAGCCGGGTTACAGATCTTCGCCACGGATGTGGATCCCGAGGCCATCGCCACGGCGCGCGACGGGTTTTATCCGGCAGAGATCGCAACCAGCGTCTCAGCCGACCGGCTGGCACGGTTCTTCCTGCCCGATGAGAACGGCTGGCGGGTCACGCCCGCTTTGCGCGAGACGCTGGTCTTTGCCGAGGCCGATCTGCTGTCGGATCCGCCCTTTTCGCGCCTTGATCTGGTGTCGTGCCGCAATGTGCTGATCTATCTTGGCGCCGAAGCGCAGCGCCGGGTGATCGGGTTGTGCAGTTTTGCCTTGCGCCCCGATGGCCTGCTGCTGCTGGGCCAGGCCGAGACACCGGGTCCGGAGGATGGCCGTTTCACCCTCGCCAACAAAGACGCGCGGCTCTGGCGCAGGAACGGGCGGGCGCAGTCAGACGGCCTTTTTGCGACCGCCGGCCCGCGCCCCATGCCCGTGCCACCCGTACGACGCACGACCGATCTGGCCGATCTGTGCCAGAAGATCCTTCTCGAAAGCTACGCCCCCGCCGCCGTGCTGATGAACCGCCGGCTGGAATGCCTGTATTTTCTCGGGTCAACAGAGCGCTATCTGAATCTGCCGCAGGGCCATCCTGACAACACATTCCCGGCGCTGATCCCGAGATTTCTGCGCGTCAGGCTGCGGGAGGCGGCAGCGCTTTGCGATGCCCGGACGCCGCTGGTGACCGTAACCGGCGGGCGCCTGAGCTGCGGGGCCGGCTACAGCATTGCGCTGCATGCGCTCTCCGCCGGGAACGAGCCGCTGCTTCTGGCCTGCTTTGTCGATGATGCCCGGCCTTTGCCGCTTTCCGGCTCGGCCACCCCGCAAAGCCAGGAAGGCGCGCTTGTTCCAGCGCTGGAAGCCGAGATTGCGACGCTTCGCGACGATCTCCTGCAGGCGCAGCGCGATCTGGAAAAGGCGATCGAAGCCAATGAGGCCGACACCGCCGAAGCCCGCTCGATCAGCGAGGAATTCCAGGCGACCAATGAAGAGCTGCTGGCATCGCGCGAAGAGCTGCAGTCCCTGAACGAAGAACTGACCGCGCTGAATGGCCAGCTCCAGGAATCGCTGGAGCGGCACCGCACCACGGCGGACGATTTGCAAAATGTTCTCTACAGCACCGATATTGCCACGCTGTTTCTGGATGCTGACCTCAATATCCGCTTTTTCACACCTGCGGCGCGTACGGTCTTTCGGGTGATCGCCACCGATGTCGGTCGTCCGCTGGCTGATCTGGCCGCCCTGTCCGAGGATAGCGGACTGATCCCCGATGCGCGCGCCGTGCTGAAAACAACGGTTCCGGTCGAGCGCGAGATTGCGGGCGCGGGCGCGGGCGCCACAGCCGGCGAGGTCTGGTTCCTGCGCCGGATCCAGCCCTATCGGACCAGCGACGGGCGCATCGACGGCGTGGTGATCACCTTTACCGATATCAGCGAACGCAAACGCACGAATGCGGCGCTGGTCGAGGCAATGCATGAAGCGGATCGCGTGACCCGGGCGAAATCGCGTTTCCTCGCAGCCGTAAGCCATGATCTGCGCCAGCCCCTGCAATCTCTGACCCTGTTGCATGGGCTCATGGCGCGCAACCAACAGCCTGACGAAGCGGCGCGGCTTGCGGCGCTGCTCGAGCGCATATTGGGGTCGATGACCGGCATGCTGGATTCGCTGCTGGATGTGAACCGTATCGAATCCGGCATCATCCGGCCCGCCATCCGTTCTGTTCCGGTCGCGCCCCTGCTGGAGCGCATGGCAGAGGAATTCGGCCCGCTTTGCCATCAGAAAGGCCTGAGGCTGCGCGTCATCCAAAGCTCCGCCTGGGTCCGGACCGACCCGCAACTGCTGGAACAGATGCTGCGCAACCTTTTGTCGAATGCGCTGAAATACACGTTTCGCGGCAGCATCCTGATCGGGTGCAGGCGCAGGGATGGCGCTGTGCAGCTTGTGGTCTGCGACAGCGGTATTGGCGTGGCAGTCTCCGAACTCGAGGCGATATTCGAACCCTATTACCAGGTCGGAAAGTCCACACTGCAGTCTGCACATGGTCTCGGCCTTGGTCTTTCGATCGTAAGATGGCTCGGGACATTGCTGGGCCACCCCGTTTCGCTCCGCTCGGTCGCAGGCACGGGCTCGGCCTTCGCGATCACGATGGCCCAGACAGAAGCCGCGCGCGCCATCGCGCCTCCCGAGGCCGGATCCCCGGAGGCGCAGCCCCTCCGGCGGGTCGGGCGGATCCTTCTCGTTGAAGATGACGAGCCGCTGCGCATGCTGCTTGGCGGTCTGCTTGAAACCGAGGGGCATTCCGTCATCGCTTTCGGGGATCCAAAGCTTGCGCTGCACTGGGCGGGCGACGGCAATGGCGCCCCCGACCTTCTTCTGACCGATATGGCGCTGCGCGGCGATATGAGCGGGCTGATGCTTGCCACTGAGCTCTGTCGCCTGACCGCAAGCGACGTTCCCACGATTATTCTGACCGGCGACATCACGGTCGCAACCATGCGCAGCATCGCGGCGACACCCTTTCACCAGATCTCCAAACCCGCCGCATTGCAGGCCCTGCTGCGCCGCGTCTCAGATATCCTGCGGACCAGCCCTTCTGACCCGGGCGATCGCCCCGCAATCCCGGGCAGCGCGACGATCCATGTCGTGGATGACGACCCCATGATCCGCGACACCCTGCGCAGGCTTTTCGAATCCGAGGGCTGGAAAGCCGCCACCTGGGCCTCGGCCGAGGCCTTTCTGGCAGGCTCACGGCCTGTCAGGGGCGATTGCCTGATCGTAGACGGGCTCTTGCCCGGGCAGGGAGGTGTGGCGCTGCTGGAAACCCTTCGTCGCCTGAACATCGACATTCCCGCGATCATCCTGACAGGCCATGGCGATGCGGCAATGGCCGTGGCCGCGATGAAGGCGGGCGCGTCTGATCTCATCGAAAAGCCGGCCAGCGCGAAAGACCTGCTTTCGAGTGTTGCGCGTGCCATTGCCGGCTCGCCCGGCGACCAGGCGAAAAGCGAGGCACGCCGGGCGGCACAGGCAATCTTCGCATCCCTCACCCTGCGCGAGCATGATGTACTGGCGCTGGTCCTCGAAGGGGCGGCGAACAAGAACATCGCCGCCAAACTCGGGATCAATCAGCGCACGGTGGAAAATCATCGCGCCGCGGTCATGCGCAAAACCGGCGCTTCCTCGCTGCCCTCTCTGGTCAGACTGGCGCTGGTCGCGGGCGTCTCGATCACCTGATCCCCGCCTGCCCCGCCTGATCCCCGGGGAGGAGTGCTGTCTCGCAAGCCTCGCCTTTCCATCCCGAACCCCTGGCCGGGGGTCTGGGTCTGGCAGGGCCGGTTTGCTCCCCGGGCGGCCTCCGCCCTGCCCGCCCGTCGCTGTCCCGGAAGCATGCCTATTCTTCATGAAAGCTGCGCCTGAAGGTCGCGAGGATCGGCTCGAACAGATAGGCCGCCATTGTGCGCGTCGAGGTGACCAGCAACACATCCGCAGGCATTCCGGGAACCAGCTCATTGTCTCCGATCAGCGCGAGGCTTTCGTCGGATACCTCGACCCGGGCGAGGAAATAGGCCTGGCCGGTGGCCGGATCGGTCATCCGGTCACCCGAGACCGAGATCACCCTGCCCTTGATCTTCGGCAGCCGGAACGAGGCCAGCGCAGTCAGGTGAACCACCGCCTCCATGCCGCTATGCACGGAATCGATATCCATGACGGAAATCCGCGCATCGATCAGCAGACGTTCCTGGTCGGGGACAATCTCCATGATCGGCTCGGCCGGACGGATCACCCCGCCCGCAGACATGAAGCGCGAATTCACCACCTTGCCACTGACCGGCGCGGTCAGGACGGTACGGCCGAGGATGTCAGAGCTGACATTCAGCTGCTCGGTCACGGTGGCGAGCTGGGCGCGGGCCGTATCTGTCTCGGTGGCCAGCTCATCCGCGCGCGCCGCATCCAGCGACAGAAGCTGCAGCGCGACTTCGGCGCGTTTGTCACCCACTTCGGACATCAGCGCGCTCAGACGACCGCTTTCCCCGGTCAGGGCCGTCTCCTGTCGCCGCAATTCCAGCAGCTGCGGCATGGTCGCCAGCCCTGTATCAAACAGCGCCTGTTTTGCTGCCAGCTCTTCGGCATTCAGCGCCAGCTGGCGTTCAATGCTTTTGCCCTGGGCTTCCAGCGCGGCAACCTGGGCCATAAGCTGTTCATCGCGGGACTTCAGGATGCTCTTCTGCGCTGCGAGATAATCACGCTGCCGTTCGAAAATGGCGTTCTGGTCATGGATCACCGCCTGCGCGCCCGGCATATCCGCCACCAGCTCCGGCGGGTAGGTGACGGTTTCGGCCTGCAGGGTCTCGGCGCGAAGCCTCGCGACAATCGCAAGGGCGGTCTGGTATTCCGCCAGCACCGCATCATGGCTGGCCTGTGCCTGACGCCCCTCAAGCGCAATGACCGGCTGCCCCTGCGCGACCTCATCGCCGTCGCGCACCAGGATCTCGGCGATGATGCCACCCTCATAATGCTGGATGATGCGGCGATTGCCGTCCGGGCTGATGACGCCCGAGGCCACGGCGCCCGAGGCGATCGGCACCAGTGCGGCCCAGGCCGAAAAGCCACCAAGGAAAATGGCGATCAGAAGAAACCCCGTCAGCGCCGGCCCGAATATGATCCGCCCGATCCCCGGCGGAGGTTGCACGGGGGCCGTCAAAACCAGCGGCGGGCGCCGAAAGTTCACCGTGGGCAACCGGGACACATTGCTGGTGGTCATGACTGGAGCTCCCGTTCGCTTCCCTGCGCGGCGGAGCGGTTCACGACCGGGCCGCCCTCCGCTGTGGCCTCCGTTGCGCGTGGCACGCTGGCCATCCCGCCCGCCGCCGCAGAGCCGCTGCGCAGCCGCGCCAGAATTTCGTCACGCGGGCCCTGCATCTCGATGCGCCCGTCGCGCAGAAAGACCAGATGGTCGGCACAGGCCAGCGTCGAGGGCCGGTGCCCCACGATCACCATGGCAGATCCCGCGCCGCGCATGTCACGGATCGCCGCCGACAAAGCCGCCTCGCCGGCCTGGTCGAGATTGGCATTCGGCTCATCGAGCACCACGAGGCAGGGCGTGCCGTAAAGCGCGCGGGCCAGACCGATACGCTGGCGCTGGCCGCCCGAGAGCCGGGCACCGCCCTCGCCGATCTGGGTATTGTAGCCATGCGGCAGCGACTGGATCAGCTCATGCGCATGGGCGAGCTGTGCCGCCTTGAGGACCGCCTCGTCGTCGATCTGGCCCATGCGGGCAATATTCTCGCTGATGGTGCCCGAAAACAGCTCCACATCCTGCGGCAGGTAGCCAAAGGCGCGGCCAAGCTGCAACGGATCCCAGTGATGCAGTTCGGATCCGTCCAGCCGGATCTGGCCGCTGCCAGGCGCATTCAGGCCCAGAAGCACCCGGCACAGCGTGCTTTTGCCGCCGGCCGAGGGGCCGATCACCGCCGTCACCTCACCCGGGCGGATGGTCAGCGAGACCCCGTCCAGCACCGGCGCACGCGCGCCTTGCGGAATGAAACTGACACGGTTCATCGTGATACGGCCGGTGGGCGACGGCAGCAGGAAGCGCTCCGGTTCGGCGGGAATGGCACCCAGCCGGGTTTTCAGCCGCCGGAACGCGATGCGCGCGCCCATGAAGTTGCGCCAGGTCGACATCGCAGCCTCGACCGGGCCAAGCGCGCGGCCCAGAAGGATCGACGAGGCGATCATCACCCCCCCCGAGACATTGCCCCTGATCACCAGCCAGGCGCCGAGGCCAAGTATGGCCGATTGCACGAAAAGCCGCAGGAACTTGGTCAGGCCAAGGATCAGCGCGCCGCGCTCGGCGGCGCGTTGGGTGGCCGAGAGGGCCGCGTTGTTGCTTTCCTCCCAGCGGGCGCTGAGCGCGGGCAGCATGGCCATGGCGCGCACCACTTCAGCATTCCTGATGGTCGCATCCGCCGAGCCCTGCGCCGCCATGCCTGCCAGCGCCGCGTTCAGTGTCGCCTTGCGGGTCAGCCATTCATTCAACAGGCTGAGCCCCAGCAAAAGCACCGCGGCGGTGACAGCCACCATCCCCATCAGCGGGTGCAAAAACCAGATCAGCAGCAAAAAGACCGGCGTCCAGGGCGCATCGAAGAACATGATCAGCCCCTGCGAGGAGACGAAGCCCTGCACCTGGGCGAGATCGCGCAGCATCTGCCCGCCCGCCGTATCGCCGACAAGCCGCGCCCGCACCCCGCTTGCCAGCAAGACCGGCCCCAGCCGCGCATTCAGCCAGCAGCCCAGCCGCACCATCATCATCGCCCTGAGCGCATCGAGCAGCCCAAGAACCAGCAGCGCCCCGGCGATCAGCAGCGTCAGCATGATCAGCGTCTCGACCCGCCCCGTCACCAGCACCCGGTCATAGACCTGGAGCATGTAAAGCGGCGAGGCCAGCATCAGCACATTGATCGCAAGGCTGAAGGCAAACATCACCCAGGCCGCTGACCGGCAGGCCCTGATCGCGCGGTCGAGTTCACCGCTCTGATTGCGTAGCGCAGCTGTCTTTTCACTGACCATGATCTGCTTTCCGTTGTTTTCCCGGTGCCGTTTCCGGCCATCCCGGGCCGTGGAAGAAGGGAATGGCCTCAGGCGATCAGGCCCGGGTCGACGGTCAGGTCGTTCTGCACAAGGAAAGTCAGCGCCGCAGAGGCCGCGGCGACATCAGCCGTGGTGCCGAGGAGGACATAGGTCGTGTGGGTTGCGCCGACAAAGCGCCCGGCCAGCAGCCCCCCGGCCAGCCCGACCAGCGAGATCCCCCCGGCATCAAGGCTGTTGAGCTGCAGATCCTCGCCCGCCTGATAGTCGCGGATCGTATTGGTGCCGGCCAGAATGCGGAACGTGTCCATCCCGGCCACCGTGCCTGGCCCGTCTCCGAAGATATTGCGGGTGCCCGCGCCGCTGGCCACCAGCAGATCCTCGCCGCCGCCGCCATAGATCAGATCATTGCCGGCACCGCTGACGATTCTGTTGTCCGCAGCACTGCCGACCAGCTGGTCACTGAAAGCCGAACCGATCAGCGCCTCGATCCCGTTCAGGATATCGCCTTCGGCGTCGCCCCCGGCCCCCAGCGTGCTGCCGGTCGCGCTGAGGCCGACATTCACCCCCGCAGTCGAGGCCGAATAGTCTGCGGTATCAAGCCCAGCCCCGCCAATCAGCGTATCCGCCCCGGCAAAGCCCACCAGCTGGTCATTCCCCAGCCCGCCCTCCAGCCGGTTGGCCTGTTCCGATCCGTGCAGCAGATCGTTGAAGGCCGAGCCGACGGCGTTTTCCATCTGCAACAGCGCATCGCCTGCCGCATCGCCGCCCTGGCTGGCCGAGCCGCTGGTGCCGGAATAGAGCCGCGCGAAGACCGCGCCCGCCGAAAGCGAATAATCTGCCGTGTCGACCCCATCGCCGCCCACCAGGATATCGGCGCCAGGGCCCGCGCGGAAAATGTCGTCGCCGGCGCCGCCCTGCATCTGGTTGGCGCCGGAATTGCCGACCAGAAGATCGCCGTAAGCCGAGCCGATCAGGTTCTCGATGGTGCTGAGCTGGTCGCCCGCCGCATCACCGCCGATCCCGGTGCCAAAGCCGCTATCTGTCAGGGTGACAAAGACCCCCGAGGCGGAATTGGCATAGCTGGCAGTATCGACCCCATCGCCGCCGATCAGCAGATCCGCGCCGCCATTGCCGCGCAAAAGGTCATTGCCCGCGCCGCCTTCCAGCCGGTTGGCCGCGCCCGACCCGATCAGCTGATCCGCCTGAGCCGAGCCGATCAGGTTCTCGATCCCGTTCAGCAGATCGCCCGCCGCATCGCCGCCCGATGACAGGAACCCGCCATCCGCCGCGTCGCTGAGCAGTGCGATCACCCCAAGCGCCGAGGTCGAATAATCCGCCGTATCGATGCCATCGCCGCCCAGAAGCGTATCCGCGCCCGCCCCGCCGCGCAAAAGGTCATTGCCCGCGCCGCCGGTCAGACGATTGGCGCCCTCATTTCCGGCGAGGAAATCGGCATGGGCAGATCCGATCAGGTTTTCGATGCCGCTCAGAACATCGCCCGCCGCGTCGCCGCCGGCTGTGATCGCCCCACCGCCGGTGGTCAGCTGCACCGATACTGCCGTGGCAGAAGTAGAATACTCCGCCGTATCACTACCAAGGCCGCCGGTCAGCAGATCCGCCCCACCCCCGCCCATCAATGTGTCGTTCAGCTCTCCCCCGGTCAGGGTGTCATCAAAGGCAGATCCGATCAGCCGCTCGATCAGTTGCAGGCGGTCCCCTTCGGCATCGCCGCCCAGACCGATCCCGACCGCAACCGGGTCTGCAACTGTGGTGTTGAGGCTGACATTCACCGCCGCCGCCGAGGCGGAATAATCCGCCGTGTCATTGCCGCCCTGGCCGATCAGCGTATCTGCCCCTGCCCCGCCGATGAAGGTATTGGCCGAGGCATCGCCGATCAGAATATCGCCAAAGCCCGAGCCGATCACCGATTCAATGCTGATCAGGACGGATCCCGCAGCCGCTCCGCTGCCGGTGCCGGACCCCATGTCATACCCGACCGCGCCCCCCGCCGAGAAATCGGCGGTGTCGATGCCATCGCCGCCATCCAGCACATTGGCGCCATTGCCGCCAGTCAGCGTATCATCGCCGCTGCCACCATAGAGGCTGTCATTGCCTTCATTGCCCTCGATCCGGTCATTGCCGCCGCCACCCGTCAGGCTGTCATGACCGCCATTGCCGATCAGCCGGTCATCGCCCTCGCCGCCATCGGCCAGATCATTGCCGTCACCTGCGAGGATCTCATCTGCGCCGACACCGCCATAAAGGCTGTCATTGCCGATCGAGCCATTCAGGAAATCATCGCCATCCCCGCCGCGGATGAGGTCATGGCCCAGGCTGCCCAAAAGCGTGTCAGCGCCCGCGCCGCCGTCCAGCACGTCATCGCCATCGCCGCCATTCAAGAGATCGGCGCCGAACCCGCCAAAGACGGTGTCATGGCCAAATCCGCCCTGCAGCGTGTCATCCCCGCCGCCGCCATAAAGTCGGTCATCGCCGAAGCCGCCATCCAGCAGATCATTGCCGCCGGACGGATCGGTATTGGTGCCATCAGGCAGGCCATCACCGTCCAGATCATCGGCCACCCCGTCCAGATTGGCATCAGCCATGCTGTCGCCGAACAGGATGTCATTGCCATCCATGCCGCGCAGAATGTCATCCCCGCCATTGCCGACGAGCTGATTGTCAAGCCGGTTGCCGCTCAGCAGATCGTCAAAGGCCGAACCGGTCAGGTTCTCGATGCCAGAGAGCACATCGCCCGTCGCGTGACCGCCATTGCCGCGTGCCGTTTTCGTCGGATCGGCCGCGAGGATCACCGTCACCGCCGCGTCCGAGGCGGTGTAATCCGCCGTATCGACGCCCGCCCCGCCGTTCAGCACATCGCGCCCGGCGCCACCGACCAGAATATCGTCCGACCCGGCGCCGTTCAGCGTATCGTCGCCGGCGCCACCGTCCAGATAATCGCCGCCCGTGCTGTTCGGTGCGACCGTGATCACATCATTCCCGCCGAGACCTTCAATCCGCAGCCTGCCATTTTCGGCGCGGGTCGGCGTATCCGCCCCCTCGGTGCCGGTAATGACGGTATGACCCGAAGCCGCAACAAATGCGACCGCCGCTACCCCTGCCGGTGGTGCAGGCGGGATGATAAGGGGGTCAGGCGTTCTGGCCCGCGACGTGATTATTCTTGTCGACTGAACAGTAACCATATCGCATCTCCAGAACATCATCATTGAAACCGGAAGGATATCCGGCAGATATTTCAGCAGTCGCGTTTTCGTTGATAAAAATGGTCATATTTCCGGATAATGATTATTTTCAGATTCGAATATCCGGTTATTCACTTCATCTGAATATCAGGCCGTTTTGCTGAAATATTACAGTCAGAAAGGATCTCCCGGCGAAAAAGAGGGCCTCGCGACGCGAGGCCACTCCTCGTTATGCCCCGGCCATACCAGGGGAACGATATTGCAGGTCAGGCAACGGCAGCCCAGCCGGTTGCCGTGATGGACGAGTAGTCATCATTGACGAAAACGACAAGGTTCAGCTCGGTTGCACTGTCATCGCCATAGGCCTGAACGTCAATCGAGAACACCGCTTCGTTGCCGTCGATGCAGACATCGACATTGTAGTCGTGATTCACCGAAACGTCGCTGGTGAAATCCACAACTGCACTGTAGTCGATATCGACGGTCGCCGAATAGTCATAGCTGGCATCGAAGTCGACGTCCGAATTGTTCCAGTAGGTCATATCAATCTCCTGTTGGTTCGCTGTCCCGGCAGATCCCGGCCATCATTTACTATTCCAGTTATTCAGACAGCACAAAGGCGCGAAGGTTGCATAATACTAAGGGCGTAACCTGAAATTTCAAAACAGGTGACAAAAGGATATATATATGCCGGAGGCAAAGCCCCCGGCATATATAAATTTCATAGCATTGAGGATTATCAGCCCAGGTCGCTGATCTGATTTCCGATTACAAGCAAATAGGCCTGCGAGTCTGCATATACGCCAGCGTCATCGCCAAATACATCTCGCATGATGGCCTCGGCCTGATAATCGCTGAGCATTCCCCTGATGGGGATTGCGGATCCATAGCCGGGATTCAATACAAAGAACTCGTCAAGTGTGAGAACCGAAGTCCGGCCATCAAACCGGAAGGTGATTTCCAGATCATCCCTGTCACAGGCGCTGCGGCCGAGTGACAGCATGGTTCCGTTTCGAAGCGCCATTGTCGCGGGATCATCCCAGCCCGCGCCTGGCCCCATAAGCCGGTCCCCTTCGGCGATACGAAAATCCTGGATAACATCATCATCGAAACGATCGGTGATCAGCCAAAGATCCGCACCGCTGCCGCCGCGGTAAATATCGTCGTCATCCCCGCCGCGCGCGCCCATGCGGAAAACATCATTGCCGGCACCGCCCGTCAGGATATCCCGGCCGATCCCCCCATCAAACAGATCATTGCCGGCACCACCGTCAAGGGAATCACTCCCCGCACCGCCCAGCACCATATCCTCGCCGGAGCCGCCAAAGAGGCTGTCATCACCGCGCCCGCCGAAAAGCCAGTCGTCTCCCCCTTCGCCCCAGAGACCGTCCTCACCGGTGCCGCCAAAGGCTGCGTCATCTCCCTCACCCGCGAAAACACTGTCTTTACCATCCTCTGCAAACAGCCAGTCATCGCCGATACCGGCCCGGATCATGTCCTTCCCCGCCCCGGCATAAAGCAGCGTGTCACCGGCGCCTGTGGTGATCATATCGGCCTGGCGCGTCCCGGTAATCGTCGTGAATTCAATTTCTTGGTAAACTGCGGCCTGTGCTGACATCACGACCGAAGACATCTGGCCCTCGACGGCAAAGATGTCGGCCTGAAGCTCAGCAGAGCTGTTTTCGCCAGCTGCCGTGATATTTGCCGCAAACGTGGCCACATTGCCGCTCATGGCCCCGCCCTGGGAGCCCGCCGCGTCCGACGCCTGCCCGGACGAGGTGAACCCGAGCATTTGCGGAAGTGCCAGCGTGACCGAAAGGAAGGACAGCCCACCTGACATCACAGCGGCGTCCCCCTGGGCAGTGGCCTGCAAATCCAGCGGCCCCTGGCCCGCAAGATCGACGCCAATATACCCCGAGACATAGCCGGATTCGCCATCCGGGCCGGATGCCGCGCCAAAGATGCTGGCCTGGCCATAGGCGAAACTCAGCAGCCCGCGACTGACGACATTTACGGTAAGGACTGCATCGGCCAGCGTCGCCGCGCCATAGGCGTCCACAGCCACCGAGACCGTAACCGAGATTGCGGATACCACCGTGAGACTGCCTGTCGTCACGGTTTCACGCGGCGATGTGCAGGACATCGCGCCCGGCGGCAGTCTTTCGGTGCAATGGCCCCGGCCAGAATAGCCTGTTCGAAAACTCATGGCGATCTCCTGTGACTGCTACAGGAATAGCGGCTCGCGGGTGAGTCAGGCCAATGCAATTACGTATCTACACCTTCAGATGTATGCCCTCCTCCTGAACAGAGCATATCTGAGCCCATGCTGCCGAAAACATCGGAATGAACCCGCATTCTCAATGGCGAGGATGGGTTTGGCCAATTGCTATTTCGTTTTTTGATCCAGAATGTGGCCATTGACGCGGTTCCCCGCAAACAAGGCCACCTGCGTACGGTTTGCCGCCCCAAGTTTGCGCATGATCTGCCGGACGTGCACCTTGACGGTAGATTCCTGCATATCCAGATCGCGCCCTATCAGCTTGTTCGATCTGCCCTTGCAGAGACAATCCAGCACTTCATGCTGCCGGGGCGTCAAATTCGTCAGGGAACCCGGGCTGTCCCCGACAAATTTCACATCGACATATATCCTGACTCTTTCCCGCAAAATCGCTTCGCGCGGAAAGGACACTCCGCCTCCCAGAACGAAGGTCAGTGTCCTCATTGCCAGATCCGGCTCGGTGTCGGTGGTGATGAAACCTCTGAAACCTGCTTTCGCGGCAGTGGTCATTTCCTCAGCATCATTCAGATCCGATATGATCAGACACGGTGAATTGGATAGCGCAAACCCTTCAAGATCGGAAATGCCGAACAGAGTGCATTTTCTGATCCCTGTCCCCCCGACACTGAGGATCGTCAGCCTTGGCTTCATCCCAGTGTCATATCCGCCATCGGCAGGGTCATCACCGACCAGCTCCAGTTTCATTGCCTCTGCCCAGGATGCGAGAAAGGACGCGAGAGCGGCGCGTCTCAGCTTTTTGACATCGACAATACGAACGACATCACGAATCACACAACTGTCTGCCATCTGCATTCTCCATCACACCAAAGGAAATCATGACAGATCAGGTTCCTTTTTACCTGTTCCAGCCATCACATCCATTCGCGCGGAACTCAGGATTTACCGGCGGAATATATTTCCGAATGAGGAGATATATTCGCCAGACACAACAATTAAATTGCCTGTTTATATTTCATGTAGCGTTGAACTGCGATTACCTTTTCCGAACACCCGTCTCCCCTGACCTTCATTCAGGTCCGGCTGATGAAATGTGTTTCCCCTGCTTCAGGTTCTTCAGCCCTTCAGCCGCAGCAGAGCTTCCTGCCAGCCTCCCGATCCGAGTGAGCCCCCTGCCAGAACGCAGGTTACGCCGGGTTACTGAGGTCGCACAGGATCGGATTCTACTCAGGGTGCGGCCGATTGATCTGGCGCTTCTCGCGCGAACCGGGCTCGGCCGGCAGGCCGGTCAAGGGGCAAGGTCTGCTGGCCGACGGCTGGCGCAAGATCAGAAACTGCTCCGTCAGAGGCTTTTGAACTAGGGGCATGCCTTTGATTATATTAATATCCGCCGCAGGGCAGCACCTCCGGATCAGAGGCAGCGGACAACCGGCACATATCACCACCGGGCCGTCGCGGCCGGAGCGAACAGGCCCATGTTTCGTGGGCGCTTTTTTTGCCAGGCTTGAGGCAAGAGGGTCATGACGGGCACGGCCAGCTTCACGGATCAGTCCAACCGCGATGCGGTCGCGCAGATCACGGAACCGGTCTGGTCGATCAGTGAAATCCCGGAACGTCGGAACCCGGCCCTGAAGCGCTCTGCCGGGGAAGTGGCAGCTGATGCCCGCGCCCTGGCCTGGGCATCGCGGCGAATGGCTGAATTTCTGGCATCCATTGATGCCGCGAGTACTGGCAAAACACTCTCCAAACCCTCCCTCATGCCCGCCTGAAGAACTGCCCGCGCCGAGGCGAGAAAGGTGCCAGACCAATGGCCCGGCCTTGCCCTTCCCTTCGAACGGTGATCGGTGGCCTGCTCTCGGCTGATCCGCAAACCACCGCCCATAGTGTCCAGGTCAAGATCCGGCCAGGGTCCATCCGCCCCGACAACCTGCCTGCAAAGCTGCTGGCACTGTCGCACGCTGCCCCTCTTGCGGCTATTTCGTGCGGCTCTCGTCCCTGGAATATGGTTCTGCGATGGCGCAGGCCGTGGCAATTATTGTCATGCAGGCCCTGATGGATGCGCCCCGACGGCTTCGCCATTGATGGCAGGCCAGGGCAGTAACCCGCCAGCCAGGCCAGGTGAACAAACGGAGGCATATCAAAGCAAAGAACGGCGTTCTCAGCGCGGGAGCAAATCAGCGGCCTGTCAGGCACGAGCCCGCCTCGGCCGGAGGTCTGTCACGCAGGCAGCCGGGTGACCTGTTCCAGCGCCTCCAGCACGACATCACCCCCTGCGCCCTCACGGCTGGCTTTCGTTGACAGCACCTGACGCCAGCCCCGTGCGCCGGGCAGGCCGTGAAACAGCCCCAGCATATGGCGGGTGATCTGATGCAACCGCCCGCCATCAGCGATATGGGCGTCGATATAGGGAAGCATCTGCCGCACCACCCCATCGCGCGACAGCAGCCGCTCCTCACCCCAGAGCCGATCCGCCCCGATCAGCACATGGCCGGGATCGTGGTATGCCGCCCGACCGGTCATTACGCCATCAAGCCCCTGATCAAGCAGGGTTTTGGCGCTGGCGAGATCGGCGACACCTCCGTTGAGGCAGATGGTCAGGTCTGGGAAGCGGGCCTTCATCCGCAGGACGAGATCATAATTCAGCGGCGGGATCTCGCGGTTCTCTTTCGGCGAGAGCCCCTGCAACCAGGCCTTGCGCGCATGGATGATGAAATGCGTGATCCCAGCCCTGGCGAGACGCTCGATAAAGGCAGGCAGCACCGCCTCTTCGTCCTGATCATCAACCCCGATCCGGCATTTCACCGTCACCGGCACATCCGCCTCGGCCTGCATCGCGGTCACACATTCCGCGACGAGATCGGGATCCTTCATCAGCACCGCGCCGAAACAGCCCGACTGCACCCGGTCGGAAGGGCAGCCGCAATTCAGGTTCACCTCATCATAGCCCCAGGGGCGCGCGATCCGCACCGCCTCGCCCAGTTCGCGCGGGTCAGAGCCGCCGAGCTGCAACGCCACCGGATGTTCTTCGCCCGAAAAGTCCAGCAGCCGCGCTTTGGGCCCGTGAAGGATCGCAGGCGCGGTGACCATTTCAGTATAGAGCATGGCACGGCGGCTCATGATCCTGTGAAAATAGCGACAATTTCTGTCCGTCCAGTCCATCATAGGGGCCACGGATAGTCTATGCGATTGATTTTTATGCATTTTTATAGTATCTTCAATCCGTTGACCCAGTTTGTCCCTACGCCAGGTTACGCCCCGATATCCCCGAATTTCCCCCTTTACGACGACTCATTGCACACAGAGCGCACACGAAAATGGCCTCAATCTCCAAGCTTCCATCCGGCGCATACCGGGTCCAGATCAGACGGAAAGGCCGCTACGCGAGCGAGACTTTCCTGCGTCGGGACGACGCGCAGAAATGGGCCCGGCAAGCTGAGACGCTCGTCGATCAGGGGCTTCCCCCCAACAGATCGTCCATCTCTCGTCTGCACACCTTCGGTGACCTGATTGACCTTCATATAGCCGATATGTGTGCGGTAGGGAAACCACCCCGCCGCAGCAAGGAAGCTACCCTTGCGACACTCAAGCGCGACCTCGGCAAGGAGAAGGTAGGTCACCTCGATCGACACAAGCTGATCGAGTATGGTCGCAAGCGCGCGGACCAGGGTGCCGGCCCTGTAACCCTCGGCATCGACATCGGCGTGATCAAGATGATCCTGACCCATGCTGCCGCCGTTCACGGGCTGGAGATTTCAGCTGAACCCGTCGATCTCGCCCGCGTGGCGCTCAAGCGGCTCGGTCTGATCGGTAAGGGCGTCGAGAGAGATCGCCGACCGACAACGGCTGAACTCAACCGCCTTTTCCGTTGCTTTGATGATAACGCACGTTTGACGATGCCAATGTCCCGCATCGTACAGTTTGCCATCGCGACTGCGCTCCGTCTCGACGAAATTTGTCGGGTTGATTGGAATGATCTGGACATAGGGCGGCGTATGTTGGTGATCCGCGACCGTAAAGATCCTCGGAAAAAAACTGGTAATGACCAAAGGATCCCTCTGTTTGCTGCGACTGGGTTCGACGCATGGGCCTTGGCAATGGAACAAGCCAAGCACGTTGGGACCCCGAAAGGACCGATTTTCCCGTACAATTCCCGATCCGTAGGAACAGCGTTCCGTCGCGCATGCGCCGAGGTCGAGGTCGACGACCTGCACTTTCACGACCTGCGACATGAGGGCACAAGCAGATTGTTCGAGTTTGGTCTTTCCATCGAACAAGTTGCTCTGGTGACAGGGCACAAGGATTGGAAGATGCTACGGCGATACACCCATATTCGTCCTGAAGCTCTGCACGGTCTTGTTTCTGCGCGAGCGCCCTACCCCGCCCACACCTTCGCAGCTGAGTGATAGGGGCGATCTACCGGGATACGTCGGAAACACCGAAACTGAAGGAGGTTCGTCCATGATCGCCAACATTCTGATCGCTGCGATTGCGGCGCTTCACTTCTACATCTTGGTCATCGAGATGTTTCTCTGGACCACACCGAGAGCCCGGCGCGCGTTCAATCTGACCCAAGACCTCGCGGCAAAGACCAAAGTGATGGCCGCCAATCAGGGCCTTTACAACGGGTTTCTGGCAGCGGGGCTTATCACGGGCCTTGCGATGGGGTCGGCCGGGATGGCTTTCAAACTGTTCTTTCTGATCTGTGTGGCAGTTGCAGGGATTTTCGGTGCGGCGACAGTGACAGGCAAGATCCTGTTCATCCAGACGCTGCCCGCGCTGCTGGCGCTTGGCACACTTCTGGCGGGAATATGAGACATAGGGGCTAGGGTGCTCAGAACGGGAACTGAGCGTCGATATATTCGTCCATATGGGCTGCCCAGAGTGCCGGTTTGAACATCAGCGCGTGGCCTGCACGCAGGGCGATAAACTGGCCCAGGCCGCCCGCCTCCAGAAACTGCGCATGGTTTTTCACGCAATGGGCGATGCTGTAATATGGGTCATTGCTGCCGTGGAGCCAAAGTGTGGAAACACCTGCGGTTGCCCCGCGACGGAAGAGCTGCGGGTTAAGCGTCTCATAGCCCGGGCAGGCTTGCCCGAGCCAGCCGCCGTTGAAATTGACCGCCGCTTTGAACAGCCCCGGCCGCATACCTGCAAAGGCGATGGCGAGGATCCCGCCCCGCGACACTCCGCCGATGGCCAGACGGGTCATGTCGACGCCTGCCAGCGCGGGCAGAGAATCCATCACATCGTCTATATCTTCGACGGCACGCTCAAACCCGGCCAATGCAATTGCCGTGTGGCAGGAGTAGCCCCCTTCCGGGGTCAGCCCTTCGCCATAGACGCCGCCTGACTTCCCCCTCCCGCGCCGCTGCGGGAAGATTGTGATCCAGCCGCGCTGCGCGAAATACCCGGCGATGACGGCAGGGCTGATCGTGCGCCGGAAGACCGCCTCATTCAGCCCGCGTCCGGTCGATCCATGATTGAAGACCATTGCCGGAAAGCGGCCCGCGCCGGGTGGGGTTGCGATGACGAGTTCCAGCTCTGAGCCCGCCTCGCGGGAAGGAACGAAAGTCTTCGTGATACTATAGAGGCGCGACATAATTGGCCCTGTTTGTGCACCCAGCTGTGGATCCGGCCGCGTACCTTGGTGTAATGGGATAAGGTATTAACCCGGATCACCCGGCCCTTCGTACATTTTCCATACCACGGCTTGCCATGAAGCTCGGCATCGGAGCGGGCGGTGATCGTCTCTGACAGCCGCGCTTTGGCTGATTGCAAACAGGTCAACAATGCGGATGGTTGACCCGAAAGGGCTGCGGCCCCGATCAGGGAAGGACCAGATGGACAGGATCGCGCAATATCTGGAGGACCTGCGCCTGCAGGGATCTGAGCTTTACCCGATTGTCAGCGCACTGCGTCAGCTGGCGCTGGCGGCGGGACCGGGCGTTACCGAGGACTTCAAGTATGGCGGTATTCTGTTCGCCACGTCGCGTAATTTTTGCGGTGTCTTCGCCTATAAATCCCATGTGACTGTCGAGTTCAGCGAAGGTCATACACTTTCGGATCCCTTCCTGATGCTTGAGGGCAAGGGCAAGCTGCGCCGTCATATCCGGCTGGAAAGCGAAGCAGACATCAAGACAAAGCAGGTGGCCGCCTATATCACTGCCGCCGCCGTTCACAGCCGTTCGTGATTTGCAGGCAGGCAAGACGGCTCATTATGCTCGATGAAAATAAGGGGCTTTCTCCATGCGTACCCTTATCCTGGGTATTGGTGCGCAATGATCTCCGGTTCGGCCTTTGCCGAGGTGTCCTTGTCGATCCCGTTGCAAGCCGGAGCGACCAGCACAGTGAAAACCGCAACCTATAGCTGCGCCGGGGGAGAGCCCTTCCAGGTGTAGTATCTCAATGCCGGGGCCAATGCGCTGGCATTTGTGCTTGTCGAAGGTGAGGAGCGCATCTTCGTCAATGTCGTTTCAGGGTCGGGAGCACGCTATGCTTCGGGCCCGTATATCTGGTGGTCGAAGGGCGAAAACGCCACGCTTGAGAATGAGCTGGAGGAAGGCAGCCTAAAGGGCTGCGTTTCAAAGGATTTTCCGGAAGACCACTAAGGAGCCGGGCAGCGGCACAGGTCGCGGAAGTGTGCTTTTCACGCATCAGGCAGTCCGGCTGCGCCTGAGCCCAGCATCCGCACCTTCAGCAAGTCCAGGAATGCTCTGATCTGAGGCTGCCGCAGGGCTTGTGGCCGTGTGACAAGAAAGACCTCCAACCCGGGCAGTGACAGATCGGGGAATGGCTCGGCTAGCCCGGTTGCCAGAACCCGGGGCAAGACTGCGGCGCCATGGCCACGCCGGACCGCCTCGAGTTGAGCCGCAAATGAAGACACCCGGATGCGGATGTTGCCGAATCCGGCGGCCCGCGCGGCTTTCACATGTGGAAGCTGGTCTTGTGGCGGCAACAACCCGATCATTGGCAGGCTCTCGGGTGCATTGCCGAGCGGGGATGCCAGATCCGGCATGGCAAATATGCCAAACGCCACGTCGGGCAAGCGCGTGTAGATCAGCGAGGGCTCGCCCATATGCAGCGTGCGGATGGCGATATCCGAGGCACCCTGCGACAGTTTCACCAAATCGGGTGTGACGGTGAAATCCACCGTGCATCCAGGATGCCGTGTCGTGAACTCTGCCGCCGCATCGGTGACGGGGCCGATGAAGCCCTCGCCTGCGGTGACCCTGACGCGACCAGAGAGGCCGGTGGTTTCCGGGGGCGGCACCAGCGCAGTTTCAAAATCCTGCGCCGCCTGGACCAAGGCTGCGCCACGCGCGGTCAGCTTGGTGCCATCCGCCCCCCGCTCGACCAGCGCCGCGCCGATCCCGGCCTCGAGCTGAGTGATCCGGCGCGAGAGCGTCGAGGCCGCCATCCCGAGCGCTTCGCCCGCGCGCAGGAAACTGCCGCGCCGCGCTACCGCCAGCAAAAGACGCAGATCATCCCAGTTCATCTCGTCACCTCGCTTTGCACTCAGGCAAAGCCGTTTTGCCATGGTGTACGTTCTGCGCAAAGCCCTGCCGCGCTATCTGCAGGGCAACAGGCGCATTCCGCGCCGGGCAGGATAATCGACATGCACACCGTCTTCGTCACCGGCGCGACCGGGCTTCTGGGCAACAACCTCGTGCGGCTCTTGCTGGAGCGCGGCCTGGTGGTGCGGGCGCTGGCCCGATCGCAGGCAAAGGCAAGGGCGCAGTTCGGCGAAATCCCCGGGCTGACGATCATAGAGGGCGATATGCAGGATGTTGCGGGTTTTGCGCCGGCGCTCACGGGCTGCGATGTGGTCTTTCACACCGCTGCCTATTTCCGCGAGAGCTATGGCGGCGGCAAGCATTGGGCGATGTTGAAACGGATCAATGTCGATGCGACGGCCGAGCTGATCGCCGCCTCATATGCGACAGGTGTGCGCCGGCTCATCCATACCAGCTCCATCGCCGTGGTGAACGGTCCGCGCGGCGCGCTGATCAATGAGAGCATGACCCGCGACCCGCAGGATGCCGATGACTACTACCGTAGCAAGATACAGTCCGATGCTGTTGTGCAGGATTTCCTGCGCAGCCACCCCGAGATGTTTGCGGCCTTCGTCATGCCGGGCTGGATGCATGGCCCCGGTGATCTGGGGCCGACGGCGGCGGGTCAGTTCACGCTGGATTATCTGAAACAGGCGCTGCCCGGGATTCCACCCGGAACATTCTCATTCGTCGATGCGCGGGATGTGGCCTTCGCCATGGCCGCTGCAGCCGAGAAAGCACGAAGGGGCGAGCACTATCTCGCCGCCGGACACCATATCACCATGCCGGATTTGGTACAAATCTACCAGCAGGTCACCGGGGTTCCCGCACCGAAGCGCAAGATTCCGGTCTCGATCCTGTGGCCCATTGCGGCATTGCAGGAACTGGTCGCCCGGATCACCGGGCGCCCGGCACTTCTGAGTGTTGAACGGCTTGCAATAAGGACCCCGCTTCTGGGGTGATCGGCGTCCAAAAG
>NZ_JAEFCF010000099.1 GCF_016405985.1 Paracoccus sp. IB05 | reverse complement strand
TGTGACAAACCTTACAGATCAAGCAAGGGTAATGTGACAAGGATTACATCATTACCCTTTAATTTCAGGTATATAATGCACATGCGGCATAACATTACCATAGTGACTTTACGCCAGAGCCACATCGGAGAATCGTTATGCCGCTCGACCGTCCGCCCCATAGCCTGCCGCCCGTGATCCTGCGCGAAGTTCCTGGCGCCGACCGGGTTCTGACGCCTGACGCGCTGGCATTCCTCGCCGGGCTGCATCGTGCATTTTCCGGCCAGATCGACGCGCTAATGGCCGCGCGCCGCGCGCGTCAGCACAGTTATGATCTGGGTATGTTGCCGGAATATCTGACCGAGACGAAAGACATTCGGCAGGGGATCTGGGAAGCGGCTCCGGTGCCCCGGGCGCTGATGGATCGCCGGGTTGAGATCACCGGTCCGGTGGATCGCGCGACGATGATCACCGCGCTGAATTCCGGTGCGAAGGTCTTCATGGCCGATCTGGAAGACGCAAGCGCGCCGCGGTTCGACACCATGATCCAGGGTCAGGTGAACCTGCTCGATTACCGCGATCATGCGCTTGGCTGCACCGATCCGAAAACCGGCGAGACCCGCCAGGTCAAAGACGATCCGGCGCTTTTGATCCTGCGGCCGCGCGGTCTGCATCTCATTGAGGCCAATCTGCTGATCGACGGGCGTCCGGTCCCGGCGGCGCTGTTTGATTTCGGGCTGCATGTCTTCCATTCCGGCAAG
>NZ_JAEFCF010000098.1 GCF_016405985.1 Paracoccus sp. IB05 | reverse complement strand
ATCTGCCAGAAGCCCGACACCAGCAGGCCCGCGAAGGGGCACAAGACCTGCCCCTGTCCGGCTTGGGCGGGCTGCGGGTGGACCGGCCCAACCAGGTCTGGTGCGCCGACATCACCTGTCTGCCGATGCGCCGGGGCTTCCTCTATCTGGTGGCCATCCTGGACTGGTTCACCCGCAAGGTTCTGGCCTGGCGGATCTCCAGCATCGAGCCATGGGTCGCCATTGGTTCGAGGGCTATGGCGAGGGGAGGCCGACTTCTGCGTCGAGGCGCTGAACGAGGCCATCCACCGCTTCGGCGCGCCGGGGATCATGAAGACGGACCAGGGCTCACAGTTCACGTCCTTCGCCTGGACTGATCGGCTGAAGCGCGTTGGCACCCGGATCTCCATGGACGGCAAAGGACGCTGCATCGACAACGTCTTCATCGAGCGCCTCTGGCGATCCCTGAAGTATGAATGCGTCTACCTGCACGCCTGGGAGACAGGTTCACAGGCAAAGTCTGCCATCGGCAATCTGCCATCGGTCAATGGATGACCTTCTGCAATCACCGAAGCCCCCACACCGCCCATGGCGGGCAGCCGCCCGCCGTGGTCTGCTTCAACAGCATCGAAACCGATCAGCAGACGAAGGCAGTAGCTTAAATCAGCCGGAAAACTCCCCAAAGACCGGGGAGTAGCTCAAGTTGCTCTGCCCCCTGAGAACTGTACCGTTTTCGGCTGGAGTTTTCGGCTGGCATTTCCCGGCTTGGAGAGGAGCTGAAGACGATGAAG
>NZ_JAEFCF010000097.1 GCF_016405985.1 Paracoccus sp. IB05 | reverse complement strand
CATTCCAGCGCGTCGCGCATCACTTTGACATTGCCGGTCGCATCGAATGAATAATCGACACCGCCGAGATGATCCGCGCCGCGCTTCGTCAGATTGACGATCTCCTGCACCACCGAGCCCTCGATTTTTGACGGATTCACGAAATGCGTCATGCCGAATTTGCGCGCCATTTCCTCTTTATCGTCATTCAGATCGACGCCGATGATCATATCGGCCCCGGCCATCCTGAGGCCCTGGATCACGTTCAGCCCGATACCGCCAAGGCCGAACACCGCCGCGGTCGAGCCGATCTCGACGCCTGCGGTATTGATCACCGCACCGATCCCGGTGGTCACCCCGCAGCCGATATAGCAGATCTTCTCGAACGGCGCGTCATCGCGGACCTTGGCCAGCGCGATCTCCGGCATCACCGTGTGGTTCGCAAAGGTCGAGCAGCCCATGTAATGATAGACCGGCGTCCCATCGAGCAGCGAGAACCGCGTGGTGCCATCGGGCATCAGCCCCTGGCCCTGGGTATTGCGGATCGCGGTGCAGAGATTGGTCTTGCCCGAGAGGCAGGAATAGCATTCGCGACATTCCGGCGTGTAAAGCGGGATCACATGATCACCGGGCTTCAGCGTCGTCACGCCCTCGCCGACCTCGATCACGATCCCCGCGCCCTCATGGCCGAGGATACAGGGGAAGATCCCCTCCGGATCCGCGCCCGAACGGGTGAATTCATCGGTATGGCAAAGCCCCGTGGCCTTGATCTCCACCAGAACCTCGCCCCGCTTCGGGCCTTCGAGGTTCACTTCCATGATTTCCAGCGGTTTGCCTGCGGCAAGAGCAACGGCGGCACGGGTACGCATGG
>NZ_JAEFCF010000096.1 GCF_016405985.1 Paracoccus sp. IB05 | reverse complement strand
CGCGCATGTTGATGCTGCGGGCTATGCGCGTCTTTATGGCGAATCGATTGGGTCTCCTGATGCGTTCTGGGGGCGTGAGGGGCTTCGCCTGGACTGGATCCAGCCCTATAGCAGGGTCAAAGAGACCAGTTTCGCGCCAGGGAATATCTCGATCCGCTGGTTTGGCGACGGCTCGCTGAATGTGGCGGCAAATTGCATCGACCGCCATCTGATCGACCGGGCGGAGCAGACCGCGATCATCTGGGAGCCGGATGATCCGAAAGAACCAGCGAAACACATCACCTATCGCGCGCTGCTCGAGCAGGTCTCGCGCATGGCCAATGTGCTGAAATCGCATGGTGTGAAAAAGGGCGACCGCGTCGTGCTTTATCTGCCGATGATCCCCGAGGCCGCCTGTGCGATGCTGGCCTGTGCCCGGCTCGGCGCGGTGCATTCCGTTGTTTTCGGGGGATTTTCCCCGGATGCTCTGGCGAACCGGATCAATGATTCCGAGGCGAAGCTGGTCATCACCGCCGACTGGGCACCGCGCGCGGGCAAGAAGACCGGGCTGAAAGACAATACCGACAAGGCGCTTTTGCATTGTTCGGACCGGGTGAAATGCCTGGTGGTGAAGCGCACCGGCGAGCAGACCTCCTGGGTCTCGGGCCGCGATTTCGATCTCCTGGCCGAGATGGCTGAGGCGAAACCCTATTGCCCCTATGTCGAGGTCGGGGCCGAGGATCCTTTGTTCATCCTCTATACCTCCGGCTCGACCGGCAAGCCGAAGGGCGTCGTGCATACATCGGGTGGCTATCTCACCTATGCCGCGATGACGCATCAATATACCTTCGATTATCATGACGGCGATATCTACTGGTG
>NZ_JAEFCF010000095.1 GCF_016405985.1 Paracoccus sp. IB05 | reverse complement strand
AAAGGCCCCGGCCTTTCGACCGGGGCCCTGGTTGGGGGGATTACTCCCCTCGGCGGCTGTTGGGGCGCGACCAGATCAGGCTCGAGCCCTCGCCGTCCTCGTCGTCGAAGAGGTTGGCGTAGATCGGGTGCGCAAAGCTCGGATCGTCCAGCTTCAGGCCCAGATAGTCCCGGCCCTCGGTAGAGCGCTTCGACCAGGCGGCGCCGATCTCCGCGCGCCCGACCAGGATCCGGTGCGAAGGTGCGTTCTCACCCGTGGCCCGCAGGTCGGGGACGATGCGCACGCCCTTGGCCTGAACGCTCAGGGTGACGATTTCGCCGGTGTATTCGTTGCCGGTCTTCTTGAAGGTGCCGATGGTCGCCATTGTCTGTCTCCATTCTCTCGTGTTCGAGTCCGCTCCATTGCGGCCTCGATGGCGATCGACAGGCCGGAGACGACGGCCGGCGCAGTCCCGTCCGGGACCCTGACAGCACAGGCAGGGCTTTCTTGTCTTCCGCGAGGAATGACGGCACCGCCGGCAGGGGAAGAAAGTTCAACGACGCTGTTGCGCCGAGACGTCGAAGCGCGCTCCCGCGCGCTGATCTTCGGCCAGATCAGCCCATCACAGAGGACGCATGCGAGCGGTCCCGTCACCTCCAGAGAGACAGGAGACAGCGGCGATCCAGAAGGAACCGGCAGGACGACCCCACAGGCAACCACCGGCGGTGATCACCCGGGCTGCAAGCAGGCCAGTGCGCGCCCTTCCCCGCCGACCTGCCGCCACGGGCAAGTCGACGCATCAGATTGGATACGGCCGAGACGTCGGATCGGCACCTGCCGCCCAAGCGCTTGATCGGGAAGAGGGACAGGGCAGGAAGCGCGATCAAAACGCACCACCGATCAGCAGACCCATGATCGAAGAGGCCGGAAAGAGGGAAAGACTGAGCCCTGTGCGCTCATGACGAC
>NZ_JAEFCF010000094.1 GCF_016405985.1 Paracoccus sp. IB05 | reverse complement strand
GGCTTTGTTGCACTATCCGGCTCGCTCATGGATTCACGTTTGTGAGACAGCGGGTTAGGTTGGCACTATGAGCAAGCCGATCCCTCTTTTTCGCACGACGAACTGGTCGAGCTACAGCCGGGCCCTGAAGCGTCGTAGCTCGCTGATGGTGTGGTTTGACCCTGAGATGTCGTGGTTCGCGGCGCCGAGCGGCAAGGCGGGTCATCCTGAGAGGTTCTCGGCGGCGGCCATACAATTCTGCCTCTCAATCAAGGTGCTGTTCGGGCTGCCGCTGCGGCAAACGACAGGGTTTGTGGAGAGCCTTCTGGCCCTGTCAGGGCTCGACTGGCCCGTGCCGGACTACACCACGCTCTGCCGCAGGCAGAAGCACCTAAAGGTTCAGATCCCGTATCGTGCGGCGTCCGGGCCGCTTCATCTGCTGGTGGACAGCACCGGGATCAAGTTCTCGGGGGAGGGAGAGTGGCAGGTCCGCAAGCACGGGGCCAGCCGCCGCAGGCAATGGCGCAAGATCCACATAGGTATCGACGCTGAAACCCTTGAAGTTCGCGCCGTGGAGATGACCAGCAACCGCATCCGGGATGCGCCCGTTCTGCCCGGTCTGCTGGCCCAGATCCCGGTGCAGGAGCGGATCGGCAGCGTCACCGCCGACGGCATCTATGATACCAAGGGGTGCCATGCCGCCATCGCGGCTCGAGGGGCCGATGCCATCATACCACCACGGCGGAATGCCAGGGATTGGAAGGGCCATGATCCCGGCCTGCTGGTTCGCAACGAAGCCCTGCGTGCCTGCAAGCGCTTCGGACGAGCCAACTGGAAGAAATGGTCCGGATATCACCGTCGAAGTCACGTCGAGGCCAAGATGAGATGCATCAAGCTCCTCGGCGAGCGCATCATGGCCAGAGACTTCGACCGGCAGGATGCAGAGGTTCAGATCCGTATCGCACTCATGAACCGTTTCACATCACTCGGAA
>NZ_JAEFCF010000093.1 GCF_016405985.1 Paracoccus sp. IB05 | reverse complement strand
GCGCGGCCAAGCGCCGCCTCGGCCGCCTTGCCGGTCACTTTCTTGGGCCGCAGATCGGCGAGGCAGAGATGGTTGTCGGTGCCGCCCGAGACGATGTCGATCCCGCCCTTCATCAGCTCATCCGCCATCGCCGCCGCATTGGTTTTCACCTGGGCGGCATAGGCCTTGAACTCGGGGCGCAGCGCTTCGCCGAAGGCGACCGCTTTGGCCGCGATCACATGCATCAGCGGGCCGCCCTGCAGGCCGGGGAAGACCGCCGAATTGATCTTCTTAGCGATGTCTTCATCATTTGTGAGCACCATACCCCCACGCGGGCCGCGCAAGGATTTGTGGGTCGTGGTGGTCACCACATGGGCATGCGGCAGCGGCGAGGCATGCACGCCGCCGGCCACAAGGCCCGCGATATGCGCCATATCAACATGGAGGTAAGCGCCGATCTCATCAGCAATCGCCCGGAAGGCGGCCCAGTCCCATTCACGGCTATAGGCGGTGCCCCCCGCCAGGATCAGCTTCGGCCTGTGCTCGAGGGCTTTCTTGCGCACCTCATCCATATCGAGGCGCTGGTCCTGCTGGCGCACGCCGTAAGAGATGACCTTGAACCACTTGCCGGACATATTGACCGGCGAGCCATGGGTGAGGTGTCCGCCCGAATTCAGGTCGAGCCCCATGAACGTGTCACCCGGCTGCAAAAGCGCGAGGAAGACGGCCTGGTTCATCTGGCTGCCGGAATTCGGCTGCACATTGGCGAATTTGCAGCCAAAAAGCTCTTTCGCGCGCTCGATCGCGAGGGTTTCGGCGATGTCGACATACTGGCAGCCGCCATAATAGCGCTTGCCCGGATAGCCCTCGGCATATTTGTTCGTCAGCACCGAGCCCTGGGCCTCCAGAACCGCGAGGGAGACGATGTTCTCGCTCGCGATCAGCTCGATCTCATCGCGCTGACGGCCAAGTTCAGAGCGCATCGCCCCGAAAAGCTCGGGGTCGCGCGAGGAAAGAGATTCGGTGAAAAAGCCGGA
>NZ_JAEFCF010000092.1 GCF_016405985.1 Paracoccus sp. IB05 | reverse complement strand
CCTCTGATCTGCGGATTCATGTTTGTGAGTCAGCGGGTTAGATTGGCGCCATGAGCAAGCCCGTCCCCCTATTCCGCACGACGAACTGGTCCAGCTACAGCAGGTCCCTGAAGCGGCGTGGCTCTCTGATGGTATGGTTTGATCCGGAGATGGCCTGGTTCGCGGTCCCGAGCGGCAAGGCGGGTCACCCTGAGAGGTTTTCGGCGGTTACGATACAATTCTGCCTCTCGATCAAGGTGCTGTTCGGGTTGCCGCTCCGTCAAACGACAGGGTTTGTGGAGAGCCTTCTGGCCCTGTCAGGGCTCGACTGGCCCGTGCCGGATTACACAACGCTCTGCCGCAGACAGAAGCACCTTAAGGTGCAGATCCCGTATCGTGCGGCGTCCGGGCCGCTGCATCTGCTGGTGGACAGCACCGGAATCAAGTTCTCAGGCGAAGGCGAGTGGCAGGTCCGCAAGCATGGGGCCAGCCGTCGCAGGCAATGGCGCAAGATCCACATAGGTATCGACGCTGAAACCCTTGAAGTTCGCGCGGTCGAGATGACCAGCAACTGCATCGGAGATGCGCCCGTTCTGCCCGGTCTGCTGGCGCAAATCCCGGTGCATGAGCGGATCGGCAGCGTCACCGCCGACGGCATCTATGACACCAAAGGCTGTCATACCGCCATCGCAGCTCGGGGAGGCGATGCCATCATACCGCCACGACGAAATGCCCGGGACTGGAAGGGACATGATCCCGGCCTGCAGGCTCGCAACGAAGCCCTGCGCGCCTGCAAGCGCTTCGGACGGGCCAACTGGAAGAAATGGTCCGGATATCATCGACGAAGTCGCGTCGAGGCCAAGATGAGATGCCTCAAGCTCCTCGGCGAGCGCATCATGGCCAGAGACTTCGACAGGCAGGATGCAGAGGTTCAGATCCGCATCGCACTCATGAACCGCTTCACCTCACTCGGAACGCCCGAGACCGTCCGCATGCGCTGAAGCTAGCGGGAAAGGGACACATGCGGCCTCAATCAGAATAGCGCAACAAAGCC
>NZ_JAEFCF010000091.1 GCF_016405985.1 Paracoccus sp. IB05 | reverse complement strand
ATCAACGGTTCCCATGATTGGAACGGGGGATTTCCGCCGATTTTTCTGTGGGGTTTGCAGGTTTGCTCGGGAGTTGGGGGTGGGCGCGGTTTTGGCGGTGTTGCTTCGTTGCATGGGCACGCGGCATGTCGATGCCGCCACGGTTGCAGCTTGACATGTGAACGTATGAACATCTATTCATGCGTCAATTCGAATCGGAGCACACCCCTATGGCACCCCCAAACAACCACACCGACCACTCAGGGCACAACCATGCCCCGCACGACCACTCCGCCCACGACCACGCGGGTCATGACCATGCCGGGCATGATCACGATCACACCCCTCAGGTGACCAGCAAGAACGAGCGCAAGATCCTGATCTCGTTCTTCATGATCTTCAGTTTCATGATCGTGGAAGCCGTCGGCGGCATCGTCTCCGGATCGCTGGCGCTGCTGGCCGATGCCGGCCATATGCTGACAGACGCTATCGCTCTCTTGCTGGCTTATGTGGCCTTCCGTCTCGGCCGCAAGATGGCGGATAGCCAGCGCACCTTCGGTTATGCCCGGTTCGAGGTCATCGCCGGCCTTGTCAATGCGCTGACCTTGTTCGGTATCGTCGGCTGGATCGTCTATGAGGCGGTCGAGCGCTTCCGCGAGCCTTCTCCGGTGATGGCCGGTTCGATGTTCATTGTCGCCGTCGTCGGTATGTTGGTGAACCTCTTCGTGCTGTGGTACCTGACCCGCGGTGACTCTGACCACGTCAACGTCAAAGGTGCCGTCCTGCACGTGATGGGCGACCTTCTGGGCTCGGTCGGTGCCATCGTCGCGGCTATCGTGATCTGGTACACAGGCTGGACCCCCATCGACCCGATCCTGTCGGTCTTCGTCTCGCTCCTGATCCTGCGCAGCGCCTGGAGCCTGCTCAAGAAGACCCTGCACATCCTGCTGGAGGGCGCTCCCGCCGATGCTGAAACGGACAAGATCGAACGCCATCTCATGCAGACGGTCAGCGGTCTGAAAAAAGTCAGCCACATCCACGTCTGGCAGATCACCTCGGGCCGCTCGCTCGCCACGCTGCACATCCAGCCCAAAGAGGGCGCTGATATCCGGGCCGTCGCCGAAAAAGTCACCCAGGAGTTGCAGGACAAGTTCAGCATCGAACACCCCACCGTCGCCATCGACTGGGTCGGCGACGCAGACTGCAGCCTCAAAAAGCCACCCGAAATCGACCTCCACGCAGGGCACGCACATTGACCAAAGGC
>NZ_JAEFCF010000090.1 GCF_016405985.1 Paracoccus sp. IB05 | reverse complement strand
GAAAGCTGACCCCCTATCGGCGCGCAATATTGACCCCACCCGGCGGTCGGCGATCAGGGCCTGAGCCGACGGAACTGATCATGTTGTGAAGGCGGGTCATGCCCTGATCGTCAGGCGCGGTTCTTGAAGCGCCAGGACTCGTTGCCGGTCTCGATGATCTCACAGTGGTGGGTCAGGCGATCGAGCAACGCGGTCGTCATCTTCGGATCGCTGAACACGGCTGGCCATTCCCCGAAGGCGAGGTTGGTGGTGACGATGATCGAGGTGCGTTCGTAAAGGCGGCTGATGAGATGGAAGAGCAGCTGGCCGCCGGATTGGGCGAAGGGCAGATAGCCCAGCTCGTCGAGGTCGACGAGGATCGGAAAACGATCCGGGGGATCGTTTTCCCGAGGAGGGGAAGTCCAGCCGGGTCATGTAATCGGCCAGGCGCCCCTGCTTTCCGGCTCGGGTCTCTGTCTCGAGGCGGTTCACGAGCTCGACGACATTGTAGAAGCGCCCTCTGGTGCCGGTGCGGATGAGAGCGCGGGCTATGGCGATGGCGAGGTGGGTCTTTCCGGTGCCGGTGCCGCCGATCAGGACCACATTGCGCTGGTCGGCCACGAAGCTGCCCGTTGCCAGCTCTCTGACGAGACCTTCGTTCACAGGTGTGCCGGTGAAGTCGAACTCGCTGATGTCCTTGGCCAGGGGCAGCTTGGCGACGGTCATCTGGTAACGAATTGAACGCGCCCCTCGCCAGTGGTTCTCGAACCGATGGCGAACCACCGGCTCGATCTCGGCGATCTCCGACTGCAGCAGATCGCCCACGATGCGCGGGGGTTCGTGCTGGCGCTTAATGCCGCTGGCCATGACCTCGTCCCCGCGGGCGTATGCCCGCAATTCGGGCGGGGGCGCTGCGCATTCCGTAGAGCTTCAGCGTCCCCATCAGGTCGAGGAGTTGGGTGCGTTCCATGTCGGCTGGTCCTCCTGAGGCTGTCATAGCGCGCGCAGTCGGCCACGGGTTCGTGGGTCAGGCGCAGGGTTGCGGGGGTGGGAAGCAGAACGGCGGGCGCCGGGTCACGGCTGCGCGCCAGGATATTGATGACCACCGGGGCAGAATGGACGCCCTGATCGAGGGCTTCCCTGCAGGCAGCCTCGACAGCCAGCAGGCCGTCGTCGCGGACGCAGCTGAGGATCTGGACCATCTGCCGATCACTATCATCGCTGCCCTTCAGCTTGCGCCGGATCGCGGCCATCGCCGGGGGCAGCACCCAGTCCTTGAATG
>NZ_JAEFCF010000008.1 GCF_016405985.1 Paracoccus sp. IB05 | reverse complement strand
GCGGCGCAAGCCGAAGAACAGGGTGCTGGTCCATTCGGACCAGGGCAGTCAGTTCGACCTGCATGGATTGGGCTGCGTTCCTGCCCGCCCACAATCTTGAGCATTCGATGAGCCGCCGCGGCAACTGCCACGACAACGCGGTCGCCGAGAGTTTCTTCAACCTCCTCAAGCGCGAGCGGATCAGGCGCAGGACCTACCGGACCCGCGAAGACGCAAGGCAGGACGTGTTCGATTACATCGAGATGTTCTACAATCCAAAGCGCAAGCATGCGAGGAACGGGATGCTGTCGCCCGCCGAGTTCGAACGGCAGCAGAAGATGAGATGCGAAGGCGTCTAAGAAACTCGGGGCTATTCAGACATACATTTGTGCCAAGCGGACTCGGCCTGTCACCGCTCTGAAACTGCCGAAAATCGGCAGATTGTGAATCCGACGCATAGTCGTAACTAACAAACAGCCCGTTCTGGTGAATTTCATGGTGTAATTTACATTGCCCCTGGCGTCGCGCCAGGTCAGCTCTCCAGCTCGCTGTCCCAATAGAGGAAATCGAGCCAGCTGTGATGCACGTCTGACTGCGGATAGCGTGGCGCGGCCATGACCAGTTCGCGCCGGGTCGGGGTGTAGGGGGCGCGCAGGAGCTTCATCCCGGCCTCCTTCGGCGTCCGGTTGGCTTTGCGGTGATTGCAGGGCGCGCAGGCGGCGACAATGTTTTCCCAGGACGACCGCCCGCCGCGCGAGCGTGGCTGGACATGGTCGAAGGTCAGCTGATCCGACAGAAACCGCCGGCCACAATACTGGCACAGCCATTTGTCGCGGCAATAGATGTTAAAGCGGGTAAAGGCCGGCCAGCCATCCAGCCGCTGATACTGTTTCAGCGCCACCACGCTTGGCACGCGCATCGTGATGCTGGGCGAACGCACCACATGGTCATATTCGGCCACGAGGCTCACCCGGTTCAGGATGATGGCCGTCACCGCATCCTTCCAGTGCCAGGACGAGGGCGGATTGCAGGACAGGGGGCGGAAGTCTGAATTCAGGACAAGGGTCTGTATCGCCATCACATATTACTCTCTGCCATCCGCCGCGGGGCGTTTCCCGGGGCAGAGCAAACCCGGCTGCGGCCGGCTGCGGAAAAAGAAAAAGGCGCGTGACCAGCACGCGCCCGATATGGATTTCTCGATGGTGTCGTCCGAAGGCTCGTCTGCGTGTTCATCTGGCGGACAGGACGGATGGTTTGCTGACCAGGATGCGGCCAGCTGCAACTTTGCCGGAAGAAGGGGCCGGTTGCGCGGCGGTGAGGCGCGAAACGGCGATGCCCGGAACACAGCCCGGTGACGCGAAGGCCGCCGGGACAGGGGCAACTACAATGGGGGCAGCTGGAACGGGGGCGGGGGCTGTGAAGACGGGCATGGGGCAGAAAACAGCCGCAGGGCAGCACAAGGCCCGCCGCAACCCCGGCCTTCTTCGCCTTATATCCAGAGCTTTTGCCTTCCATATCCGTCGGCTCCTGCCTTCAGCTGGTATGGCCGCACCGTATTTGGCCCGGTCGGTCCGGGCGGCGGAGAGGGCTTCGGCCCCATACTGTTCCACCGATCCGGACGAGCCGACTATATATGGGCGCGACCCCTGTGCAACCCCCTGGTGACGGCTGATCTCCGGGGCGTTACCTCTTCCTGGCGGCTGAGTGAAACAGGGGCATGACAGCGGATGCCGGCAAGGGTCTGCCGTTGCGCAATCGGGTGTCCGGCCTTGCCCTTGCCGGAAGACGGGCGAGCGCATAAACCCGCGCCAAAGGCTCGCGAAGACCGGGGCTGTCCTGGTCCGGAGAAAACAAAGCCACGCCCGTCATATCTGCAACCCTTACCCGAAAGCCCTCAGGATGCATCCGGACCGCCGCTCTTTGCTTGCCCTTGCTCTTGTTGCGCCCCTGGCCCTCGTGGCCTGTTCGCGCCGGGAACCTGCGGGGCCGCCGCCCTCGCAGGGGCTCAATGCCGGGGAGACGCCCGAGATGCGGGCCCTGATCCGCAAATATGCGGCAGAGCATCAGATCCCGGAGAGCCTTTTGCACCGGATGATCAGGCGCGAGAGCGGCTATAATCCGGCGGCGCGCAACGGGCCCTATTACGGGCTGCTGCAGATCCATCCGCAGACCGCAAGGACCATGGGCTATAATGGCCCGCCCGAAGGGTTGCTGAATGCCGAGACCAATCTGCGCTATGCCGGGAAATATCTCCGCGGCGCCTGGATGGTCTCGGATGGCAGCCAGGACCGGGCCGAGAAGTGGTATGCCAATGGCTATTATTACGAGGCCAAGCGTCGCGGGATTTTGCGCGAGACCGGGCTGAAATCGTAAGGCCCGGCTGAAAAGTGCAGGAAAAAAGGGGGGCCAGACGGCCCCCCGGTCCTCAGATCACCCCGGATCTTCAGATCACCCTGTCAAGTGCGCGGGTCAGCCGCGCGACAGTGCCATCGACATCCTTCAGCTTGTCGAGACCGAACAGCCCGAGCCGGAAGCTGCGGAAGGCCTCGCCCTCATTGATCTGCAAAGGCACACCTGCGGCGATCTGGACGCCCTCGGTGCGGAATTTGGCACCGTTCTGGATGGCGGGATCCTCGGTATAGCTGACCACAACGCCGGGGGCAGCAAAGCCTTCGGCTGCGACCGAGCGGATGCCGCGCGCGGCCAGTTCAGCGCGGACTTTGCGGCCCAGATCCCATTGCGCCTCTTTCGCGGCGTCCAGCCCCATCTCGAGGGTTTCCTGCATCGCGTCGCGGAAGGCGAGGATCGCATCGGTCGGCAGGGTGGCATGATAGGCGTGACCGCCATCCTCATAGGCCTTCATGATCGCGCGCCATTTCTTCAGATCCAAAGCGAAGCTGTTCGACGTGCTCTCGGCGAGGCGTTCCTCGGCGCGCGGGCCCAGCACGACGATCCCGGCGGCCGGCGAGGACGACCAGCCCTTTTGCGGCGCCGAAATCAGCACATCGACCGAGAGCGCGGCCATATCGACCCAGATCGTGCCCGATGCAATGCAATCAAGCACAAACAGCGCACCGACCTCGCGCGCGGCCTCGCCGATCTGGCGGATGTAATCATCGGGCAGGATGATGCCGGAGGCGGTTTCGACATGCGGTGCGAAAACGGCGTCAGGCCTGCTCTCGCGGATCTTCGCGACCACTTCCCCGACAGGAGGCGGTGCGAAAGGCGAGGTCGGGTCATTGCCGGCGGCGCGGGCCATGGCGACCTCGACCTCGCTCGCAAAACCACCCATGTCGAAGATCTGGCTCCAGCGGAACGAGAAAAATCCGTTGCGCACGACCAAGGCGCGGCCACGGCCGAACTGGCGCGCAACCGATTCCATCGCATAGGTGCCGCCGCCGGGAACCAGTGCCACGGCGCTGCCATTATAGACCTCGCGCAGCCAGCCCGAGACATCGCGCATCACCTGCTGGAACCGCGCTGACATATGGTTCAGCGAACGGTCGGTGAAGACGACCGAAAATTCCTCCAGCCCCTCGGGGTCGATATGGTCATGCGGCAGTTTCATTATATTCCTCCTGTGGCAGCGTGACGCTAGCGCCGCAGGCAGGGCTCCGCCACCGGAATTTCACCCCGAAGGATCAGCCGAAAGGCCCGGGGCGGCGCTCTTCGGTCAGGACGACATTGGCCTCGACATTGCCGACCCCGGGCAGCGTCATCACCCGCCGCCGCAGCACACGTTCGAAATCCGCGAGATCGCGGGCGACGACGCGCAGACGGTAGTCGAACAGGCCCAGCACATGCTGCACGACCTGGACTTCGGGAATGGCGGTGGCGGCGCGTTCAAAATCCTCAAGGCTGACGCGGCCTTTGGTCGCCAGTTTGATCCCAAGAAACACCGTCACGCCAAAGCCGAGGCTTGCGCGGTCAACCTCGACCCGGCGGCCTTTGATCACGCCGGTCTCTTCCAGCCGCCGGATCCGCCGCCAGGTGGCGGGCTGCGACAGGCCATGGCGCCGCCCGATCTCGCCGGCGCCGAGGTTGGCATCCATCGCGAGGTCGCGAAGAATGGCGCGGTCGGTCTCATCCAGCCCGGCGATGGTCATGCCGCTTTCCTTTCCTTTGGTGGCGTCCTGCGTCAGTCGCACCCGATGCCTGTAGTCACGCTTGCCGGCGCTTTGCCTTTGTCATCCGCCACGATCACATCGACGGTATAGCCGTGCCCATTGCCCCCCGAGCAGTAAGGCAGATAGCCGGGCGAGGCGCACTTTCCTTTCGATCTGGCCTTTTTTACCAGTTCTATGATGATCGGCTAAGTCTGAATGAAGGGCGATGGCTCACAAGGGCAGGGCGCTGTCATCCCGGATCGTCGAAATCAGCATCAGCGCGTCAACCTCGGCGATATGCGGCAAGGCGAGGATTTTCTCGCGATAGACTTCCGTCCAGTGCTGCATGTCGCGGGCGATCACGTTCAGGCGCACATCGACGCGGCCAAGAAAGGTCTCGATCGCCAGCACCTCGGGCACCCCGCGCGCGGCATCGATGAAATCGTCGAACGCCCTTGGCTCGGTCTTGTCGAGGGTGAAGCGCAGGCTGACTTCCACCTCATAGCCAAGCGCGCGCCAGTCGATCACCATAGTCTCGCCGCGCAACACGCCCGCCTCGCGCAGCCGCTCGATCCGGCGCCAGAGCGTGGCCTGGGTGACACCGGCGCGCAGCGCCAGATCGCTGCGGGCGAGATCCGGCTCTGCCAGCCAGTGGCGCAGGATGCGGCGGTCTGTATCGTCGAGAGTAAGGCTCATTGCATGATCATTTCACAAAATACCAGGATGATGAATGATAATGTTCATCTTACTGTCATCTGGGCGATTTTTGAACGGAGCGCGCGAGAAATATTCCTATTCTGCCCCCATCTTCAGCAAAGGAGTGCTGTTATGCGCGTTTACTACGATCGCGACTGCGATGTGAATCTGATCAAGAACCTGAAAGTGGCGATCCTCGGCTATGGCAGCCAGGGTCATGCCCATGCGCTGAACCTGCGCGATTCGGGGGCGAAAAACCTCGTCGTTGCCCTGCGCGATGGCTCGCCTTCCGCGAAGAAAGCCGAAGGCGAAGGCCTGAAGGTCATGGGCATTGCCGAAGCGGCTGCCTGGGCTGACGTGATCATGTTCACCATGCCCGACGAGCTGCAGGCTGAAACCTATAAGAAATACGTGCATGACAATATCCGTGAAGGCGCTGCAATCGCATTCGCCCATGGTCTGAACGTGCATTTCGGCCTGATCGAGCCGAAAGCCGGCGTCGACGTCATCATGATGGCACCGAAAGGCCCGGGCCATACCGTGCGCGGCGAATATACCAAAGGCGGCGGCGTGCCCTGCCTCGTGGCGGTTCACACCAATGCTTCGGGCAAGGCGCTCGACATCGGTCTGAGCTATTGCTCGGCCATCGGTGGCGGCCGTTCGGGCATCATCGAGACCAATTTCCGCGAAGAATGCGAAACCGACCTCTTCGGCGAACAAGCTGTCCTTTGCGGCGGTCTGGTCGAGCTGATCCGTTGCGGCTTCGAGACCCTGGTTGAAGCCGGCTACGCGCCGGAAATGGCCTATTTCGAATGCCTGCACGAAGTGAAGCTGATCGTCGATCTGATCTATGAAGGCGGCATCGCCAATATGGATTACTCGATCTCGAACACCGCAGAATACGGCCAGTATGTCACCGGCCCGCGCATTCTGAAATATGACGAGACCAAAGCCCGCATGAAAGAAGTGCTGGCCGATATCCAGCAGGGCAAGTTCGTCCGCGACTTCATGCTGGAAAATGCCGTTGGCCAGCCGACGCTGAAAGCCTCGCGCCGCGCCAATGACGAGCATCAGATCGAGAAGGTCGGTGCGAAACTGCGCGAAATGATGCCCTGGATCTCCAAGGGCAAAATGGTCGACAAGGCCCGCAACTGATTGCAAAGTAACAGGGCGCCGGAGAGATCCGGCGCCCTTCTTCTTTCAGGGGAGTGACGGTTGACCCCGCAGATCCGGCCTGCTCCGCCCGAAGTGATCGGGGACATTCTTACCCTCAGCCGCCTGACGCTGGAAGAGCATCGCGCCCGCCAGCCCTGGGCCTTCGCCTCTGATATGCATAAGAGCAGTTTCGAGCCGGGAATATTGCAAAGCTTTCAGGATGGGGATGGCACTGACCTGCCGGAGAGCCGCGAAATCCACGCCGCTTTCGGTGGGGATGCCTTTCTGGGATATGTCTGGTTCCGGGCCTCGATGACGCGCGGCGCCTGGGCCGAGATTGTTATTCATGACATTGCGGTTCTGCCGGAATGGCGCGGCCAGGGGATCGGTCGCGCGCTGGCGCAGAGCGTCGTGGATCTGGCCGTGGCAAAGGATACCACCAATCTGACAGCGCATGTCTGGGCGGGGAATACAGCCTCGGCGCGCATGTTTGCCGGGTTGGGATTCACCTCGGAACAGGAAACTTTCCGGTTTGGCCCGCTGCGGCAGCTTCCGCCTTTGCAGAAGGAGGAGAGCACAGGCCAAAGGTCAGACCACCCGCAGGCGGGCATCCCTGTCATGCAGGGCCTGGTTACGCTGTTCCAGGCTCTTGTCGTGCTGGCAGTGCTGTTTTCGTATTTGCTTTAGCGGTCAGCGCCAGACGGTGAACCATGCAAGCCATGCATTTTTCGCAACCCGGACAGTCACCCGCGCTTTGCGCCTTTAACAGGTGTTGACAAACCGTTACCGCCAGCACGCAGCGCGGATTGCGAAAAGCGACCCGCCAGTGAAACAAAATTACCCGGATTGAGAAATGTCTGACACCACTCTGGCCGGCGGCAGCGCCGCCGAAGGGCCGAAGAATTCGCCGCGGCGTGTGCTGCTGGCTAGTCTGATCGGCACCACTATCGAATTCTTCGACTTCTACGCCTATGCCACTGCCGCCGTTCTGGTCTTCCCAGCGCTGTTCTTCCCGGGTTCTGACCCGATGACCGCGCTGCTGGCCTCGTTTGCGACTTTCTCGATCGCCTTTTTCGCGCGACCCTTCGGTGCCATTGTCTTTGGCCATTTTGGCGACCGCATCGGCCGCAAGGCGACGCTTGTGGCGGCGCTGCTGACCATGGGGGTCTCGACCGTCATCATCGGCATGTTGCCGACCTATGCGCAGATCGGCGTTGCAGCCCCCATGCTCCTGGCGCTGTGCCGCTTTGGTCAGGGCTTTGGCCTGGGCGGCGAATGGGGCGGCGCGGTGCTCCTGGCCACGGAAAACGCGCCCGAGGGCAAGCGGTCCTGGTATGGCATGTTCCCGCAGCTTGGTGCGCCGGTGGGCCTGTTCCTGTCGTCAGGTTTCTTCTGGATTCTCCTGCACTTCATCTCGGAAGAGCAGTTCATGGCCTGGGGCTGGCGTCTTCCCTTCCTCGCCTCGATCTTTCTGATCGTGCTGGGGCTCTGGGTGCGGATGTCGATCTCGGAAACCCCGGAATTTGCCAGAACCATCGAGAAAGAGGAACGCGTGAGCGTGCCGGTCGCCGAGGTGTTCAAAAACCACAAGCGCAACCTGTTCCTTGGAACTTTCGTGGCGCTGGTGACTTTCGTGCTGTTCTATATCTGCTCGGCCTGGCTTCTGGGCTATAACATCAAGACGCTGGGCATCCCGTTCAAGGATGCTCTGCTGATCCAGATCTACGGCTCGGTGATCTTCGGCCTTGCGATCCCCTTTGCGGGCAAGGTCGCGGATCGGGTGGGCCGCTACGGCTTTCTGATCGTGGTGACGGTTCTGATCGGGATCTTCTCGTTCTTCCTTGGCCCGCTGATGCAGGGCACGGCCGAGGATGAAAGCTCGATCTACCTTTTTGTCACCATCGGCATGTTCCTGATGGGGCTGACCTATGGCGTGATCGGTGCGGTATTGGCGGCGCCATTCCCGACCAGGGTGCGCTATACGGGATCTTCGATCACCTTCAACTTTGCCGGAATCTTCGGCGCCTCGCTTGCACCCTATGCCGCGACCTGGCTGCAGGCGAATTACGGCATGGCCTATGTCGGCTATTACATGCTGCTGGCGGCGGTGATCACGCTGGTCTGCATCATCGCCTCGGGCCGCAAAGAGGTCTGATCCCGGGCTGACAGGCTGAAAAGGGCCGGAGCGATGCTCCGGCCCTTTTGCTTTGTCTCAGTTCGCGCCGCCCGCCGATGAACCGGCATCAAGCTGCACCCATTCCGGCCAGCTTCCCGGATCGGCGGGCCAGGTCTTCGGCATCTCGTCATCGCCGGCCTTCCACATCGTGAACGCCTGCTGGCTGGCCTGGTCGATCCACAGGATCGCCCATTCCGTGTCACAGATCAGCTTGTTGCAGGCACTGCCGCGATAGCCGCCTTCGACCAGATCCCCCGAGCCAAGCTGGGCCAGGATCCCGGTATAGGCGTCCCAGTCTGCAGCGGACATGCCCGCTCTGATCTCGGCATAGACCGGCGCAAAGCCAAGCGCGTCAATGGGATGCGCGCTGTCGAGGCTGGCGAAATTCTCCCAGCCCTGGTCGGATTTTGGGGTGAAGCCCTCGGGCGAGGCCTCGGTCAGGCCTGAGACCGGGCTCCATGTCCAGATCTCGGCGGGGCTGCCGGGGAAGGCCTCGGAATGGAAGATCAGGGCGCCGTCCTGCGGGGTCATCTCGAACCAGGAACAGCTGTCAATCGGCCCGTCGATCACCGGCTTGCCGTCTTTCAGCGACAGCACGAAAGGGGTGCTGTTGCAGGCATTTCCGCCGGCGCCCGAGATGCCGGTGACGACCTGCTGGCCCGCCACTTCGGTAGTGCCGTCGAGCAGGACCTGCCCGTCCTTCAGCACCTCGACGCCATCGACGCTGATCACCTGTTCGAAATCGGCATTCTCGCTGCGGGTGACCTCATGGCCCTGCAGGTCCAGCCGGTCGGGCGGGGTGTCCTGCGCGAAGGCCGCGAAGGGCAGGGCGAATGCGCTGCCGAGAAGGGCGGTGCGCAGCGGGGTGAATAGGGTCATGCTGACCTCCTGTCGGATATCCTGCCCCACCCTGGCGCAAAGAGGGGCGGGATACCAGTCAGGCAAACCCTGGCCCCTGTCAGCACCCGGTTTCGTGATCGGTTGCGGGATCGGTGGGGATCAGCCGGCGCTTGCCAGGGTGGCGGCGATCTCATCGACCACTTCGGTCAGAAGGGCCGCGTCGATGCATTCCGCCATCACCCGGATCAGCGGCTCGGTCCCGGATTTGCGGATCAGGAGGCGCCCCTTGCCATTGATACGCTTTTCGCTGGCCTGGATCACCGCCTTGACCCGCGCATCTTCAAGGGGCTGCGCGCCGGCGGTGTAACGGACGTTTTTCAGAAGCTGCGGCACGGTTTCGAACTGATGCGTAAGCTCGGAGGCTTTTTGCCCCGACCGCGCCATCTCGGCGAGGAATTGCAGCGCCGCCGCGAGCCCGTCGCCGGTGGTGGCGTAATCGGTCATCACGATATGGCCCGACTGCTCGCCGCCAAGGTTGAAACCACCGGAACGCATCCGTTCCACCACATAGCGGTCGCCCACGGCGGTGCGCTCCAGCCTCAGGCCTTTGGCCTCAAGAAACCGCTCCAGCCCGAGATTAGACATCACCGTCGCGACCAGTGCGCCGCCCTTCAGCCGCCCATCCGCCGCCCAGCGGCTTGCCAGCAGCGCCATGAACTGATCGCCATCCGCGACCATGCCATTCTCATCAAGGATCATCACCCGATCGGCATCGCCATCAAGCGCAATCCCCAGATCGGCGCCATGGGTGATCACCGCCTCGGCCGCGGTCTGCGGATGGGTCGAGCCGCAATTCTCGTTGATATTGGTGCCATTCGGGGTGACGCCGACCGGAATCACCTCGGCACCAAGTTCCCACAGCACTTCGGGCGCGGCGCGGTAAGCGGCGCCATTGGCGCAATCGACCACCACTTTCAGCCCGTCAAGCCGCAGCCCCGCCGGGAAAGAGGTCTTGACGAATTCCTGATAGCGCCCGCGCCCGTCTTCGATCCGTTTGGCGCGGCCGATCATGCGGGCCTCGGCCAGCTGGATCTCGCCCTCGACCATGGCCTCGATTTCCGCCTCGGCCTCATCCGAGAGCTTGAACCCGTCCGGCCCGAAGAATTTGATGCCGTTATCCTCATGCGGATTGTGGCTGGCCGAGATCATCACGCCGAGATCGGCGCGCATCGAGCGGGTCAGGAACCCCACGCCAGGCGTCGGCACCGGCCCGACCAGCAGCACATTCATCCCCGTCGAGGTCAGCCCGGCGGTCAGGGAGTTTTCCAGCATATAGCCCGAAAGCCTTGTGTCCTTGCCGATCACCACCCGATGCGCCGCCGACCCGTCGCGGCGGAAATAGCGCCCGGCGGCGGCGCCAAGCTTCAGGGCCATTTCGGCCGTCATCGGCCAGGTATTGGCCCGGCCGCGCACGCCATCGGTGCCGAAGAGCTTTTTAGACATGATCAATCCTCTTTGCCGGGCCGCGCCCATCTTCCCGGTATCCGGAGCCCTGGTATACGGGGTCCTGGCATCCGGGCCTCATGCCCTCAGGCCTCAGTGTTATTGCCCTGGATCGCCTGCCAGATCGACAGGGCCTGCCGGGTCTCTCTGGTGTCATGGACGCGCAGAATATGCGCGCCCATCGCGGCGCCCTGCAAGGCCACCGCGACCGATCCGGTAACGCGTTCCGCAGGCGTCGCCGCCCCGGTCAGCGCGCCGATGAATTTCTTGCGCGAGGCGCCCAGCAGCAGCGGCAGCCCGAAATCATGAAACCCTGCAAGCTCGCGCAAGAGCCGCAGGTCATGCGCGGTCGTTTTGCCAAAGCCGATGCCGGGATCGAGGATCAGGTTTTCCGGCCTGATCCCGGCGCTCAGCGCGGCGCCGACCCGCTCATAAAGATGGTCGCGCACCGCCCAGAGCACATCGTCATAGACCGCGTGTTTCTGCATCGTCTCGGGCGTGGCGACCGAATGCATCAGCACCACCGGCACGCCGCGCGCCGCCACCAGTGCCGCCATATCGGGGTCGAAGCGCAGGGCGGTCACGTCATTGACGATATCGGCCCCGGCCTCCAGCGCGGCCTCGGCCACGCGCGCCTTGCGGGTGTCTATCGAGATCGGCGTGGTGATCCCGGCGTCGCGCAGGGCACGGATCACCGGGGCGGTGCGCTCGATTTCCTCGGCCACCGGCACCTCGGCGGCGCCGGGGCGGGTGCTTTCGCCGCCGATATCCAGGATCTCCGCATCGCGGATCATCTCACGGGCGCGGGCGACCGCCGCCTCGAGGGCATTGTGGCGCCCGCCATCGGAAAAGCTGTCCGGGGTGACATTCAGGATGCCCATGATCCGTGGCCGATCCAGTGTCAGGCCGCACAGATCGGCGCGGCTCCGGCTGATCGCCGCGGTCTCTGCCGCGGGAAGCTGCGCCAGCGGTGCCGCCCGGGGGGCGCCCCGGCTCAGATGGTCAGCGCTGTCCCACCACAGATGCCGCGATCCCGCGAGCGTATGGCGGGTCGCAGATGCAGGTCCCGCAAGCGCACTGCGCGGCAGCGGAGACAGGATCTGGTCAGGATGGGGCAGGCGCTCTGGCATCAATGGCTCCGCAGGAGGGTGCGGGGGTTCTGCCTGCGGCGCCGGAATTTGACAAGCCGGGGTCTCAGCCCTTTACCGCCGGGATGCGGCTTCCCGCCGGGACTGAAACATCGCCGTGAAGAACGAGGCCCGAGGCCGCCATTTCCTCGGCCAGCCACAAAGCCAGCGCCACCGGGTCGCGGGTCTGCGGCCCGTCGACCGCGTCGAGCACCAGTTTCGACGGCGCCCAGACCACCGATCTGCCGCGTTTGATCGCCCAGTCGATCTCGGTGCGCGAGGAAACGACCACGCAACGCGGATCGCGCGCGGCCAGCACCCAGGCGTTTTGCTCGATCGCCAGCAGATCGACGCGGCGCTGTGTCGGGCGGTGGCCGGTCTGCGGGCGCGCCATGTCGGGCAGGCCGACACAGAAGACAGCGGGCTGGCCCGAGGACAGCACCCCGTCGATCCGGGAGGTCAGGTCAGGCGCATGGATCGTTGCATTGTCAAAATACACGACCAGCGGATGCAGCGTGTCATCGCCCGCCCGCACCGGCACTTCGGCCCGCGAGCGCACGATTTCGACCCCAAGCGCATAGGGGCCGACATCGAGCTTTTCGATCCGGATGAAGGCGCGCATCGCCTGGGGTTCGGCGAGGAGCCGCTCGGCCAGGTGTTCTGCAAGGGTTTCCAGAAGGTTCAGCCGTTCTGTCGCGAGTTCCGTCGCGATGGATTCGGTGATCCGGTCATAGGACAGGATCCGGTCGACATCATCTTCCAGCGGCTGCGGTGTCGGGCGCACCTCGATCACGATATTGAAACGAAGCCGCTGTTTATGGCCGCGTTCCTTCTGGAAAGCGCCGATATCGGCCTCGACAACATGGTCGCGCAAACTGATCCGGTCACGTGGATCGGCGCTGGCCGAGGCCTCGGCACGGGCTTCGGGATGGCCGAAGGCGAGGGCGCTGTCGCTGGTGGTCATGATGGGCGGCCTCTTCCGGTGCTATGGCTGCGGCTGACAATGCTGGTGCTGCAAATCCCTAGCAGCCTGTGTCGCCGATCCCAAGCCCTTTACCGACAGGAAAAGCTTTTGCCCCGACCGGGTCTTACCGGGCCGGGGCAAAATGCCTGGGGCAAACGGGCGGGACCAATCCGGAAGGGGCAGGTTCTCCCGCCCCGGGCGGCCTCAGCCGCGGGTGCCGGGCTGACGGTAGAAGAGATGCGACCCGATTGAGGTCGTCCGGGCAAAGCGCTTCGACCAGGAGGGGCTCACGCCGCGGGTGTGGAAATGGGTTGCGCCCGCGGTCAGATTGCGCGGCGCGCCGGAGAGCATCAGCGAGGCGATACGGCCTGCCACTTCACGCGAATAGCCGTCGCGCATCTGGGTCGAACTGCCATTGCAGGTATAAGAGAACTGGCAGCTGCCGCCGCCCGCCTGGCGCACCACGCCGCAGACCGAAGCGGGGTAGAGGCCGCTGTCACGCCGGTTCAGGATCACTTCGGCCACCGCGAACTGGCCCTGGAGGCTTTCGCCGCGCGATTCGAAATAGATTGCCTCGGTCAGGCATTGCCATTCGCGCCCGCCCTGTTCCAGCGGCTGGGACCTGAGCCAGGCGGTATCATAGCGGATTTCGGGCTTTTCAGTCCCGGATACCGGGGTTGCGGCGGCTGTTTTCACTGCGCCACCACGGATTGTGGTTCTTTTGATCACGCGTCGGATCTTACGGCCCTCGGGCGTGTCCACGACTGTTTCCGAGACCACTTCCTCGACAACCCGCAGACTGCCTGACTCCGTGGCTCTGACCACGGTTTGCGGAGCGTCGTCCTCTGATGCGGCGTCGGGGCTGACCGAGGCGGTTCTGGTGTCCGTCGCTGCGGCCGCGTCATTATCTGCACCGGGACGGATCACTTTCGCGGTGTTTCTTTTCGTCACAACCTTGCTGCCAGAGTTTTCCGCGCCAGAGTCTGCCGCGCTGGTTTTGGTGGTGATTTTCGACTGGCCGGCCGTCTGGCCAGCCGACTTGCCGGTAAATTCCTTCAGCCGCGATTTCTCACTGCCGAGAAGCTGCCCCATCTCATTCGCGATGCTGAGGCGTGGTTTGTTCATGTCACTGCGGGTGACATCTGCCTGAGCCGCCATCGGGGCGGCCAGTTGGGTGAGGGCAAAGGTAGCGGTCACGGAGACCGCAGCCAGCACATTCCCTGAGCGTTTCATATTCGGGTTCCTGCTCTGTTACCCCAAGGCCCGGTCTTCTGGGCTGATTTTCACCAGATACCGATGGGCACCAAAAACGCGGCTTTGGCCAAAACTATGGCCGCCACCGGTCAACAAGGGGGTTGAGTAGGCGAATCAAGGACCGCCGGTCCAGTATTGTTGCGAATTGGTCACAAGATATTCGTCAGCTTCGGCGGAATAATGCCGACAATGCGTTTCGAATTCATTAACTTCGCAAGGCAACCACATGATATTGTGGTTCGATTTCACTTATCCACATGGTCCCCAAGCGCCAGATGGGCCGCCGCAAGACGTGCCATGGGCACCCGGTAAGGGCTGCAAGACACGTAATCGAATCCTGCCAGGCGGCAGAAGGCGATGGAAAGCGGGTCGCCGCCATGCTCGCCGCAGATCGAGAGCTTCAGCTCCTGGCGGGTTTCCCGCCCGCGCGCGGCGCCAATCAGCAAAAGCTCGCCGACCCCGTCCTGATCGAGAATGTGGAACGGGTCTTCGGGGAAAACGCCCTGCTGCACATAGGTGTTCATGAACCGCCCGGCATCGTCGCGCGACAGACCATAGGTCATCTGCGTCAGGTCATTGGTGCCGAACGAAAGGAAGCTTACATGCTGCGCGATCTCGCCGGCGCGCAGACAGGCGCGGGGGGTCTCGACCATGACGCCGAGCCGGTAATCGAAATCGGCTTTTGCGCGGCTGCGCACGGCGGCGGCGACTGCGTCGATCCGGGTGCGGACCAGTTCGACCTCGCGTGCGGCCGAAACCAGCGGGATCATCACCTCGGGCACCACCACCGCGCCGCGCTTCGCGCTCTCGATCGTGGCCTCGAAAATCGCCTGGGCCTGCATGTCGTAGATTTCCGGCAGCACCACGCCCAGTCGGACACCGCGCATGCCCAGCATCGGGTTCACCTCGCGCAGCGCTTCCGCGCGGCGGGTGACCTCGGAAAGCGGACGGTCCAGCGCCTCGGCCAGCTCGCGCAAGCCTTCGCGCGTGGCGGGAAGGAATTCGTGCAAGGGCGGGTCAAAGAGGCGGATGCAGACCGGCAGGCCCTGCATGATCTCAAAAAGTTGCAGGAAATCCTCGCGTTGCATCGGCAAAAGCCGCGACAGGGCCGAGGCGCGGTCGGCGGAAGTATCGGCGAAGATCATCTCGCGCATGACGGTGAAGCGGTCTTCTTCGAAGAACATATGCTCTGTGCGGCAAAGCCCGATGCCTTCGGCTTTGAACTTGCGCGCTGTGGCGGCGTCGGCGGGGGTATCGGCATTGGCGCGCACGCCGATGTCGCGGAATTCATCCGCCCAGGTCAGGAGCCGGTGGAAGCTTTCATCCAGCGCAGGTGGCAGCATTTCGGCAGCGCCGGCCAGGGCTTCGCCGCGCGAGCCGTCAATGGTGATGACATCGCCTTCGCGGAAAATGCGGCCATCGCGGGCGGTCAGCTTCTTGTCCTTGCCGTCAAGCCGCAGATCAGAGGCGCCGACCACGGCGGGCAGGCCAAGGCCGCGCGCGATCACGGCGGCGTGGCTGGTCATGCCGCCGCGTTCCGTCAGGACAGCGACCGCCGAATGCATGCCGCGAATGTCCTCGGGGGCCGTCTCACGCCGCACAAGGATACATTCTTCGCCGCGCGCGGCCGAAGCCTGGGCGGCTTCCGAGGTGAAAACCAGCCTGCCGGTGGCGGCGCCCGGCGAGGCGGCGATGCCGTTCGAGATCACGTCACGCAGCCCGCGCGGATCGACCTGGTGGTGCAAAAGCTCGGACAGGGCGCGGGGTTCGACCCGCAGGACCGCCTCGGATTGCGGGATCACCCCGTCCTCGGCCAGCGTCACCGCGATTTTCAGCCCGGCCCGGACCGAGCGTGCCACGCGGATCGCGTCAAGCACCGCGAGCCTGCCGTCCTCGACGGTGAATTCGATCTGCATTTCCTCGCGCAGTTTCACCCGGCAGACCGCGCCCATCCGGATCAGATCCTGCATGATTTCCGGGGCTTCCTCTTCCAGCGAGGGGCCGCGCGGATCACGGGTAAGATAAAGCGCCTCGCGCGCGGCCAGCGCGTCACGGCCCTGGCTTTGCCCGAGATAGCGCCCTGTAATGCGGCTCAGGCCGGTGACAGAATCGACGAACTGGATCACGCCGGAGCCGGAAATGCCCTGACCGATCCCTTGCGCCATTTGTTGCACGACGAGGCCAAGCGCGGCATCTTCCGGCGCGCCTTTGGCCGAGCGCAGGAGGCGGGCCGAAGTGCCTTCCCAGGCGCGGGCCATCGAGCGCAGCACTTCGGAAAGCTGCCGCGCCGGGTCTTCGGGGAAGGGCTCGTCGGTCTCATATTCGTAAAGCCGGCGCAGCTCGCGCAGGGCGTCGGGGCCGGGGGCGACATCCTCGAACATATCGGGATCAAGGCGTGCGACATGGATCGCATAGCTCTGGATGAACCGGCACCAGAGTGCATCGGCGGCCTCGCTTCCATGGCTTTCCACAAGCGCCGCATGGCGGGCTGCGTTCAGCCCGATATTGAGGATGGTGGCCGGGCCGCCCCAGTCGGGGTTGGCGGGCGAGGCGCGGACCGAGACGAGGGGGCCCGCGGTCTGGTCGGTGCCGAAATGGGCGAGAATGGCAGTTGCATCGACCGGCTGCCCCTGGGCGAGGGCGCGGATCGTGGCCGCAGGCAAGGCGACCGATTGCGGCACAGGCAGATCAAGACGAACGAGTCGCTGCAGGCATTTCGCCTTCCAGCCATGGGCCTCGGTGGTGATGGGCGCCGATGGGGTGATTTCCGAAAAGGCGGTGATCTTCGCTTGTTTCTGCACTGCAGCACTCCTCACACGGCTGGCAGAATAGGGCGGATTTTGTTTCGTGCAAGCGGTGTAAGAGATGGCAGGCGGCGGCGGGGGCTTCCCGCCCCCGCACCCCCGGGGAGTATTTGCGTCAGGGGGAAAGGATCAGCCTTCGACTTTGGTCAGATCGGCAGTGCCGGAGCAAATGGCGCGGATCCGGTGCAGGAGGTTGAGGCGGTTCCTGCGGATGATCTGGTTTTCCGCATTGATCTGCACGGCGGTGAAGAAGGCATCAATCGGCGCGCGCAGTTCGGCCATGGCCTGCATCGCGGTGGCGAAGTCTTCTTTTGCCATGGCGGGGGTGATTTTGGCCTCGGCCTGGTCGAGGGCCTGGAAGAGGGCGCGTTCTTCCTCGGTTTCGGCCAGTTTGGGATCGGGGCCGAAGGAATATTCGACACCGTCTTTGGCCTCGGCCTGGGTGAGGATGTTGTTCGCGCGCTTATAGCCCTGGAGGAGGTTTTTGCCGTCGTCAGATTTCAGCGTCTCGGCGAGCGCGGTGGCGCGTTTGACGAGCAGCGTGAGGTCATCATTCCCCGGCATCGCAAGGCAGGCGTCGATCACATCATGGCGGATGCCCTGGTCTTTGAGGAAGACTTTCAGACGGTCGTGGAAGAAGGCGAGGAGGTCACTTGCCACTTGAGGGGCGTAAGAGTTGGAATCGCCAGGAGCATTAAGGTTGTGGGCCTCAAGAGCAGCCGGTGTCCTGATTGCGGCGATGCGACCGCTCAGAATGGGCAGCAATTTCAGGCCAACGCCATTCCCCAGCACCAGCCGGATCACGCCAAGGGCGGCGCGGCGGAGCGCGAAGGGGTCTTTTGAGCCGGTGGGTTTCTCGTCGATGGCCCAGAAGCCGGTCAGGGTGTCGAGTTTGTCGGCCAGGGCGACCGCGACCGAAACGGGTTCGGTGGGCACGGCGTCTGACGGGCCGAGCGGGGAATAGTGATCGCGGGCGGCGTTGGCGACCGCTTCGGATTCACCGGCGGCCAGCGCGTAATAGCGGCCCATGACGCCTTGCAGTTCGGGGAATTCGCCGACCATGGCCGAGCGCAGGTCGAGTTTCGCCAGACGCGCGGCATGTTCGGCCTGGTCGGGATCGGCGCCGACCAGCGGAGCGATTTCGCGCGCCAGTGCCGCTATGCGGGCGATACGCTCAGACTGCGAGCCGAGTTTCGACTGGAAGGTGACATGCGTCAGGCCTTCGGCCCATTCGCTCATGCCTGCCTTCGCCACCCGCAGGTCATTTTCCCAGAAGAAGCGCGCGTCCGACAGCCGCGCGGTCAGCACTTTCAGATTGCCGGCGAGGATGGTCGCACCGTCGTCGGGCGTCTCGATATTCGCGACCGTGATAAAGCCTTCGATGCGGCCGGTCTTCGGGTTGCGGGCCGAGAAGAACTTCTGGTGCTCCTTCATCGAAGTTTGCAGCACTTCTGCCGGCAGGCCGAGGAAGGCCTCGGGGATGCGGCCCAGCAGCGGCACCGGCCATTCGACAAGGCCCGCGATTTCGGTCAGGAGGCCCTTATCTTCGACCACGTCCAGCCCGGCGGCGAAGGCGAGGTTTTTCGCGCCATGCGCGATGGCCTGTTCGCGCTCTGCCTGGTCGAGCATGACCTTTGCGCGGCGCAGTCTGGCGGCATAATCCTCGAAAGAGGTGACGGTGAAACTGTCGGGCGCCATGAAACGATGGCCGCGCGTGGTCTCGCCCGAGGGGATGCCATCGACATCCAGCGGCACCACCGAGGCGCCGCTTTCATCCGAGAGGATGCAGAGGATCGACTGCAGCGGGCGCACCCATTTCAGCGTGCCCGAGCCCCACCGCATGGATTTCGGCCAGGGGAAGGTGCGGATCGCGCTTTCCAGCACTTCGGCGACGATGTCCGACGCCGGCCGTCCTGGCTTTTTCACCACGGCGAACCAGACTTCGGCCTTTTTATCGGCACGCTTTTCCAGCTGGTCGATGCTCAGCCCGGTCGAGCGCAGGAAGCCGTCAAGCGCGGCCTGGGGGGCATCGGTCCTTGGTCCCTTGCGCTCTTCGCTGACGGGGCGGCTGGCGGCGGAGAGGTCTTCGATGGCGAGCGTCAGGCGCCGCGGTGTCGAGAACGCTCCGGCGCCGCCATAGGTCAGGCCGGCCTCGACCAGCCCGTCGGTGACGAGCTTTTTCAGCGCCTCACGGGCACCGGCCTGCATCCGCGCCGGAATTTCCTCGGAAAAGAGTTCGATCAGCAGGTCTGGCATGGCGGCACCGTATTTTGTCAGTGCCGCAGTCCCTAACCAGTCTTGCGGCAGATCACAACAGAGGCAGCGTGGTCGCGCTGTAGTTTGGCAACCCGCCCGGGGGCTCCCGGGAGGCCCGAATGCAGCGCGGGCCGAGGGCGGGCAGGGGGCTTAATTCCGGCTTTGATCAGGGGCCTTCGGCGGTTTCCGGTTGCAGCTGATGCCAGGCATAGGCGCGGCCATCGGGGAAGACCGCGATCACGCGGTCGACGCCGGGATGAATGCCGGGCTCAGAAAGAAAAGCCAGCGCCTCACCGGTCTGCAGCGCATGGCCGATCTCATCGGCTTTGTAGCAGGAGAACCAGCCCGGGCCGTTCAGCGGTTCGGGGTTCGGGTAGATCTGATAGGTCTCGGTCAGCATCGATTGCGACAGCGGCGTGGTGAAACAGGCGCGGAACCTCAAAGGCGAGCTGTCCGCGTCGATCCCCTCGACATGATCGGCAACGATGGCCTCCGGCTGCGCCGAGCCAAGCGGCGTCAAACGGATTTCCGTCTGGCCTGGCCCGAAGGTGACCGGCTCATAAAAGGCATAGACCTGAAGCCAATACATCAGGGCACCTGCAACAAGACCTGTCACCAGAAGCCCTCCGGCTGCGATTTTGCCAGCATTCACTCTGTATCTCCTGTGTCCGCGCGCAGCTCTGCCGCTGAGTTCCGGTCAGGCCGGGACAGCCTCTGCCGCATCGCGGCCCGCTTCGGTCTGACGGAAGGCATCGGCGCATTTCTTCGCCAGCGCCCGGACACGGCCGATATAGGCCTGGCGCTCGGTGACCGAGATCACGCCGCGCGCGTCGAGCAGGTTGAAGAGATGCGAGGCCTTGATGGTCTGATCATAGGCCGGATGCGCCATGATGATGGTCTTGCCGGTTTTCGGGTCCGCCGGCGGGAAATCCAGCAGGCGCTGGCATTCCGCCTCGGCATCCTCGAAATGGCGAAACAGCATCTCGGTGGTGGCGCCGTCGAAATTGTGACGCGAATATTCTTCCTCGGTCTGGCGGAAGATATCGCCATAGGTCAGCGGGATCGGCGCATCGGGGTTGTTGAACGGCATATCCATGACGTGGCTGACATTCATCACATACATAGCAAGGCGTTCCAGCCCATAGGTCAGCTCGCCCGAGACCGGCTTGCAGTCATGGCCGCCGACCTGCTGGAAATAGGTGAACTGGCTGACTTCCATCCCGTCGCACCAGACCTCCCAGCCAAGACCCCAGGCGCCGAGCGTCGGGCTTTCCCAGTCGTCCTCGACAAAGCGGATATCATGCAGGCCAAGGTCGATGCCGATCGCGCGCAGGCTGCCAAGATACAGCTCCTGCAGATTCGGCGGCGAGGGTTTGATGATGACCTGATACTGGTAGTAATGCTGGAGCCGGTTCGGGTTCTCGCCGTAGCGGCCATCGGTCGGGCGGCGCGAGGGTTGCACATAAGCGGCGGCCCAGGGTTTGCTGCCAAGGCTGCGCAGCGTTGTCGCCGGGTGGAAAGTGCCGGCGCCGACTTCCATGTCATAGGGTTGCAGCACGGCACAGCCCTTGTCGGCCCAGTAATTCTGAAGCCGCAGGATGATCTCCTGGAAGCTCTTCGGAACGGTGCTTCCCGGATTGGTGCTGTCTTGTGACATGCTGAAAGCCCTCTTCGCGCCTGGCTGCTTTAACCTGGGCATTTCCCTATCCATTGGGGGCGGCGGGGTCAATTGCCGAAGCCGGACCTGGCGGCGACGCGCAGGGGGGGCGGCCCTGAGGCAGCGGTTGCGCGCCGCAGGACCGGCGCGGGTCTGCCGGGCCTGAGATCGGGCCAGCCCCTGCTGCTGCCGCCCGGGCATGCGGCAAGGCCTCGATGCGACCGCGCGTGTGGCCTGGGCCGGTGATGTGCCAGGGGGCGCGGCGACAGATGTTGCCTCACTACAGGGCGCAGATCTCCCAGGACCCGCATATCAGCTGTCTGGCGGCCTGGGGGGGGGCGAGGATATCCCGGGTTGCCACTCGCGTCGGGTGAATCGCGCGGGACTGCGAGGGCCCTGGCACCACCCGGCAGTTGCGCCACGAAAAGCGCATCAGGGCCCAGCTGGCGGGATACCCCCTGTGACCATTGCAGATCCGCATGCTGCTTCCTGATCTCCGGGCCGACAGCAGGCCCGGAGAAATCCATCGGGAAAGTTACAACTTTGAGAAAGCCCGACCCGCGCCTTAGCCTTGCCAGGGCAAGTGGGAGGACGGAATGACAGCGATGAGCGAGACCGAAGCGCCGGCGGGGGCAAAGCGGCAGGGATCAAACCTGCCAGGGGACAGGTTGCCGGGCGCGAGGCCTGAGGTCCTGCGGCTTGATCCGGGCGACCTGCGCTATGCGCTGAAAATGGGCTGGCAGGATTTTCGCCGCGCGCCGGGCTGGGGTCTGTTCTTCGCACTGATCTATGTGCTTGGCGGCTGGCTGGTGGTCTGGGCGCTGACCACCCAGGGGCAATTCTGGTGGACCCTGCCGGCGGCTGCGGGCTTTCCGATCCTTGGCCCCTTCATCGCCTGCGGGCTTTACGAGGTCAGCCGGCGCCTAAGTGCGGGCCGCGCATTGGAGGTCAGGGCGATCCTTGGCGTGATCTTCGCGCAAAAGGACGGGCAGATCCCGTCAATGGCGGCGATGATCGTCTGCTATTTCCTGTTCTGGAACTTTTTCGCCCATATGAGTTTTGCCCTGTTCATGGGCAATGTGACGATGACCAATGTCTCGCAATCCCTGGCGGTTTTCGCCACCCCGCCGGGGATCGCGCTGCTGGTTTTCGGCACGCTGACCGGGGCGGCGATTGCGGCGCTGCTTTTCGCGCTGACGGTGGTGAGCCTGCCGATGCTGCTTGACCGCGATATCGACTATGTCACCGCCATGCTGGCCAGCCTTGCCCTGGTGCGCGAAAACCCGGTCCTCATGCTGGGCTGGGGCGGGGCTATCGCGCTTTTCTTGTTTCTCGCGATGCTGCCGGGGTTTCTGGGGCTTTTCATCGTGCTGCCGCTTCTTGGCCATGCAAGCTGGCATCTCTACCGCCGCGCGATCGACTGGCCCGGGGAGGACGCGCTGGTCACAGAGCCGTGAAACCGGCTGTAATCGCCGCCAGGATGGCGCCCGCGCTTCGCGCCTGTGTTGCCGCCTGCACCCGGAGCGGGTAGAGACAAGAAAGATACCCGGCAAGAGGACAGCCCCATGCGCATGATCGACACTTTCGTCAAGCCGATGCACCGTGAGGGGATCCCCTTCGTCGCGATCTTCGCGCTGATCACTTTGGTCCTCTTCTTCATCTGGGAACCGCTGGGCTGGATCGGCGTCGGGCTGACGGTCTGGTGCTACTACTTCTTTCGCGATCCGAAACGTGCGGTGCCCGAGAATAAGGGCCTCCTCGTCAGCCCTGCCGATGGTGTGGTTTCAATGATCACCCCGGCGGTGCCGCCGGTCGAACTGGGGCTTGGGAATGATCCCCTGACCCGGGTTTCGGTCTTCATGTCGGTCTTCAACTGCCATGTGAACCGCGCGCCGATATCGGGCAAGGTCACGGCGGTCGCTTACCGGCCGGGCAAATTCTTCAACGCCTCGCTCGACAAGGCCTCGGTGGATAATGAGCGCAATGCGCTGGCGATCCAGCTTGAGGATGGCCGCCATATCGCCGTGGTGCAGATCGCGGGTCTTGTGGCGCGGCGCATCGTCTGCTGGACGAAGCCGGGCGACAGCCTGCGCACCGGCGAGCGCTTCGGCCTGATCCGTTTCGGCTCGCGCCTTGATATCTATCTGCCCGAGGGGGTGGAGCCGCAGGTGGCGCTTGGCCAGACCGCAGTGGCCGGCGAGACCGTGATCGCGCTGATCGGAACCGAGGCGCCCGCGCGCCATGCCCGGATCGAATGAATGGGCGGGTCTGACGACGAGATGCGGCCCCCGGCTGCGCCCGATGCGGGCAGTGACGCGGAAGGCGGCCCGGAAGGCCGTCGGGATGTCAGGGGCGAGCGCGGCCTTCTTCTGCTGCGGCTTTTGCCGAACCTCGTCTCGATCCTCGGGCTTTGTGCCGGTCTGACCGCGATCCGCTTTGCGATCACCGGCAATGTCAATATCGCGGTGCTGCTGATCGCGCTGGCGGCGTTTCTGGACGGGCTGGACGGGCGGCTGGCGCGGATGCTGCGATCCGAGAGCGCGATCGGCGCCGAACTCGACAGCCTGTGTGATTTCGTGAATTTCGGTGTGGTGCCGGCGATGGTGCTGTGGATCTGGGGCCTGCGGGCCGAGGCCTCGATGGGCTGGATCGCGGTGCTGATCTATGCGGTCTGCTGTATGCTGCGCCTTGCGCGGTTCAATGTCGGCAATCGCGAAGAGGTGCCGACGGAAAAGACCGGTTTCATCGGGGTGCCGTCACCGGCAGGCGCCATGCTCGCACTGACCCCGATCTATCTCGCGCATGTGACCGGCTACCGGCTGCATGAGGCGGTGATCACCTTCTGGATGGTGGCGGTCGGCGCGCTGATGATCTCGCGTCTGCCGACACCAAGCCTGAAACGGGTGCGTATCCCGGCATCGGCCGCGCCCTATGCGCTGGTGGCCGCAGTGGCGGCGGTCGCCCTGGTGATCACCTACCCCTGGGTGACGCTGCTGTTGTTCTCGGTGGGCTATGCCACATCCCTGGCCTGGCATGCGCTGCGCCATCTGCGGCATCGCGAGGGCTGAGGGCGCCCGTCGCCCCCCAGCCGACCCCATCTGAGCAGCCCATAGTGATCAATCGCGACGGATCAGCCCCTGCGGGCGGCGTCAATCTTCGCGACATCGATTTTTTGCATGGTCATCATCGCGGTAAAGGCGCGCGCGGCTTCGTCGCCACCTGCGGCCATCGCCTCGGTCAGGGTGCGCGGTGTGATTTGCCAGGACAGGCCCCAGCGATCCTTGCACCAGCCGCATTCGCTTTCCTGGCCGCCATTGCCGACAATCGCCGTCCAGTACCGGTCGGTCTCTTCCTGATCCTCGGTCGCGATCTGGAACGAGAACGCCTCGTCCTGGCGGAAAACCGGTCCGCCATTCAGCCCGATACAGGGGATCCCGGCCACGGTGAACTGAACCGTCAGCACATCGCCCTTTTTCCCCGAAGGGTAATCAGCGGGCGCGTGGTGAACAGCCTCGACCCGGCTGTCGGGGAAGACCGAGGCATAGAAATTTGCCGCAGCCTCTGCGTCTTTGTCGAACCACAGGCAGATGGTGTTTTTTGCAATCGACATTGGATGTTCCTCCCTCCACGCATAACGCAGCGCGCCGGGCAGGGTTCCGGGCAGAGTTCCGGGCGGCGGGGAAACCCGCCGATCACCACTGGCTGCACCGCAGCCGGTGGTGACCAGGCTTTTGATTTGAAACCCCCCGGAGCCTTGCGGTCCGGGGGCTTTTTATCACTCCATCGCTTCCAGCTCGTCGATGAAGCCTGCGATCATCGAAAGGCCCTTATCCCAGAATTTCGGGTCCGAGGCATCAAGGCCGAAGGGCGCCAGCAGCTCTTTGTGATGTTTCGAGCCACCCGCTTTCAGCATGTCGAAATACTTGTCCTGGAAACCCGGCAACCCGTCGGCGTAAACGGCATAAAGCGCGTTCACGAGGCCGTCGCCAAAGGCATAGGCGTAGACATAGAAGGGCGAGTGGATGAAATGCGGGATATAGGCCCAGAAGGTCTGATAACCATCCATGAAGTCAAACACCGGACCAAGGCTCTCGGCCTGGACCGACATCCAGAGCGCGTTGATATCGTCCGGCGTCAGCTCGCCTTCCTGGCGGGCGGCATGCAGTTTGCATTCGAAATCGTAGAAGGCGATCTGGCGCACGACCGTGTTGATCATGTCTTCGACTTTGCCCGCCAGCAGCACCTTGCGCTCGGCCGGGGTTTTGGCCTCATCGAGAAGCTTGCGGAAGGTCAGCATCTCGCCGAAGACCGATGCCGTTTCCGCCAGCGTCAGCGGGGTCGAGGACAGAAGTTCCCCCTGGCCCGCCGCCAGCACCTGGTGGACGCCATGCCCCAGCTCATGCGCCAGCGTCATCACATCGCGCGGTTTGCCCAGATAATTCAGCATCACATAAGGATGGACGGTGGTCACCGTCGGATGGGCAAATGCCCCGGGCGCCTTGCCGGGCTTCACCCCGGCATCAATCCAGCCTTTGGTGAAGAACGGTTTTGCCAGATCGGCCATGCGCGGGTCAAAGGCACCATAGGCCTCGGTCACCTGACGCTCGGCCGTCGCCCAGTCGATGGTCTTCGGGGCCTCGACCGGCAGCGGCGCATTGCGGTCCCAGACCTCAAGCCGGTCGAGCCCCATCCATTTCGCCTTCAGCGCATAATAGCGGTGCGAAAGCTTTGGATAGGCGGCGACAACGGCGTTCCGCAGCGCCTCGACCACTTCGGGTTCGACATGGTTCGACAGGTGCCGCCCGGTCTGCGGCGTCGGCATCTTGCGCCAGCGATCCTCGATTTCCTTTTCCTTCGCGAGCGTGTTGGTGATGCGGGCAAAAAGCTTGACGTTTTTGTCAAAGACCTCTGCCAGCGCCCGCGCCGCCGCCTCGCGTTTCACGCGGTCGGTATCGGTCAGAAGGTTCAGCGTCGCCTCGAGATTCAGCTCTTCCTCTTCGCCCGCAACCGTGAACATCAGCCCGGCAGTGGTCTCGTCAAAGAGCTTGTTCCAGGCCGAGGCGCCGACCACCGACTGGTCATGGAGGAATTTCTCCATCTCATCGGAAAGCTGATGCGGGCGCATCGCACGCATCCGCTCAAAGACCGGCTTGTAGCGGGCGAGATCGGCATTTGCGGCCAGCAGGGCGCCAAGATGCGCATCTTCCAGCCGGTTGAATTCAAGGCTGAAGAACACCAGTGCCGTGGTTGCCACAGTCACCGCGTCCTGGGCGTCGGACATGAATTTGGCGCGTTCGGAATCCATGGTGTTCTGGTAGTAGCGCAGCCCCGCATAGGACATCAGCCGCCCGGCAGTGACGTCAATCGCCTCGTATTCGCGCACGCATTGCAAAAGCGCCGCCGCATCAAGCGAGGCGAGCTTGCCCTCATAGCCCGTCGCAAAATCGGCGCAGGCTTTGGTCAGCCATTCCATATCGCGGTCAAATTCCGGCGCGTCCGGCGCAGGGTAGAGATCGGTCAGATCCCATTCCGGCAGATCACCAAAGCCCTTGCCAGACCCAGTGGCACCGGAATTTGCATCGAATACAGGGCGGAAGAGGCTGCCGGTCTGAAGGCTGCGGGTCGGAAGGCTGCGGATCATCGGAACTACCTGTGCTGTTTTGCCCCGGCGGGGCCTTGCCTTCCATCTAGGCGCGAGGGGGGGCGGGCTGCAAGGGCAAGGGTCGATCTGGCGCCTGTCCGGCTGGCTGAAGCGGGGGGGGAAGGGCGAAACTTGCTGATCTGGGGATTGCAGGAATTCTATTGCGATTGGGGAGTTCAGCCGGCCTGGAGCTCCTCCGCCGCGCGACAGGGGCAGGTGCGGCGTCTTCGCAGTGACCTGGAAAGCAACCTGCCTTGCTGCCGGCCTTATGGATATCCTGCTGGTCCGGGCCTTTGGACCTGGTGCCGGGATTCTTGCCTGGCTCCTGATCACCTTTGTTGCCACCGTGACGCATGTCTGCCTCGATCAGGGGCAGGATTGACGGGAACCGCGGGTGGGCTGGGGCGTTTGCGATGGCAGTGCCCTTTTTTTGGGCGGTTGCATCTGTTGCAGTCAGTCATTCGTGCAGTTTTGACCCGGTCAGGCCTTTACGATGCGGAAACGGCGCGCTTGACTGAAAGGGCCATTAAGCGAGTGGAGCCAGATATGGGCGTATTCTTCGACGAGATGAACGGATCCGGCGACAGGTCTGGAGGGGGCACCCGCGCCCCCTATGCGAGGCTCGAAGAGTGGCTGGCAACCATGCCGAAAGAACTCCGGAGCCTGAAACAGGCAGAGGCGGAGGCGCTGTTTCGCCGCATCGGCATCACTTTCGCGGTCTATGGTGAGGGCGGCGACCCGGACCGGCTGATCCCTTTTGACATGTTCCCGCGCGTGTTTTCCGGCGCCGAATGGGCCAGGCTGGATCGCGGCGTGAAACAACGCGCCAAAGCGCTGAACATGTTCCTCGTCGATGTTTACGGGCGGGGCGAGATCATCCGGGCAGGCCGGGTTCCGGCAAACCTCGTCTATCAGAATGCCGCCTATGAGAAGGCCGCTGTGGGCTTTGTGCCGCCGAAAGGCGTCTATTCCCATATCGTCGGCATCGATCTGGTGCGCACCGGGCCGGAAGAGTTTTTCGTGCTGGAAGACAATTGCCGGACGCCGTCAGGCGTGTCTTACATGCTGGAAAACCGCGAGATCATGATGCGGATGTTCCCGGGTCTTTTTCGCGAGAATCGTATCCAGCCGATTGATTCCTATGCGGAAATCCTGCGCCGGACGCTGGCCTCGGTGGCGCCTGCGAAATGTCAGGGTGACCCCAAGGTGGTGATCCTGACGCCGGGCCATTTCAATTCGGCCTATTATGAACATTCCTTCCTTGCCGATCTGATGGGGGTCGAGCTGGTCGAGGGTCAGGATCTCTTTGTCGATGGCGAATTCGTCTATGCCCGCACCACAGAAGGCCCGAAACGCGTCGATGTGATCTATCGCCGGATCGATGACGCCTTTCTCGATCCGCTGTGTTTCCGCCCGGATTCGATGCTGGGCGTGCCGGGGCTGATGGATGTCTATCGCTCGGGCGGGGTGTCGATCTGTTCGGCGCCTGGGGCAGGGGTGGCCGATGACAAGGCGATCTACACCTATGTGCCTGAAATGATCCGCTTTTACCTCGGAGAAGAGCCGATCCTGAACAATGTTCCCACCTGGAAATGCGCGGAGCGCGACGATCTGAAATATGTGCTCGACAACCTTTCCGAGCTGGTCGTGAAAGAGGTCCATGGCTCGGGCGGCTATGGGATGCTGGTTGGACCAACGGCCAGCAAGGCCGAGGTCGAGGCGTTCCGCGCGCAACTGCTGGCCAATCCCTCGAATTACATCGCGCAGCCGACGCTGGCGCTGTCGACGGTGCCGACCTTTGTCGATGAGGGCGTGGCGCCGCGCCATGTCGATCTGCGCCCCTATTGCCTTGTGGGCGAGCGGATTGAACTGGTGAAGGGCGGGCTGACGCGGGTGGCTTTGCGCGAGGGCAGCCTCGTGGTGAACTCGTCGCAAGGCGGCGGCGTCAAGGACACCTGGGTCTTGGCGGAGTAACCGGATATGCTTTCAAGAACCGCCAATAACCTTTACTGGATCGCACGTTACATGGAGCGCGCCGATACGGTCGCGCGTCTGCTGGATGTGGGCAGCCGCATCTCGCTGATCCCGTCGGAACATGGCTATCGCAGCGAATGGGACAGCCTGTTGCAGGCCAGCGGCATGGCCGAGGGCTTCACCGCCAAATATGGCGACCCGGTGCAGCGCAATCTGGAATCCTGGCTGTTTTTCGACCGTGACAACCCGTCTTCGGTTGCCAGCTGCCTGACGGCTGCGCGCGAAAATGCCCGGATCGTGCGCACCGCCATGACTGCCCAGGTCTGGGATGCGCTGAACATGGCCTTTCAGGAATTGCGCCAGCTCGAGCGGCAGGAACGATCGAGCCTCGACCAGTCCACGCTGACCGATTGGGTCACGCGGCAATCGGCGCTGGTGAGGGGCGCGATCGACGCCAATCTTTTGCGCGATGATGGCTATAACTTCCTGAATCTGGGCTATTATCTGGAACGCGCCGACAATACCGCCCGGCTTCTCGACGTGAAATATTACGTGCTGCTGCCGCGACTGGATTTCGTGGGATCGGGGCTCGACAATTACCAGTGGTCGACACTTTTGCGCGCCATGGGCGCGCAGCGCGCCTTTCACTGGGCCTATGGGGGCGAGATCACCGCCGGCAAGATCGCCGATTTCCTGATCCTGAACCGGCAAAGCCCACGCGCGCTGATCACCTGTATCGCGGGCGCTGACAATCATCTCGCACGGCTGGCCAAGGCCTATGGCAGGGAGGGCCCGGCCCAGATGCGGGCGCGCGCCATGCTGGGCGAGCTGGAGGAGGAAACCATCGAGCGTATTTTCGAGGAAGGCCTGCACGAATATCTCTCGCGGTTCATCGGATCTGTGGCAGAGCTTGGGTCTGTCATCCATGAGGTCTATCTGGGCGGAGAACTCAGCTGATGCGCCTGAGCGTCGATCATATCACCCGCTACAGCTATGAACGCCCGGTCAGGGGCCTTGTCCAAAGCCACCGGCTGACGCCTTCGGTGTTTCAGGGTCAGAGGGTGATCTCCTGGGAGGTCTCTGTCAAAGGCGGCGATACGGCTGCGGTCAGAGGCGCCGAGTTCACCGATGGCGCCGGCGACCGCATCCAGGGCTGGAGCATCGCCGGGCCGCTGACCGACCTGTCAGTGACCGTGCGCGGATTGGTAGAGACCTCTGACACCGCCGGGATGCTGAAAGGCTATCGCGAGGTGATCAACCCCTGCGCCTATAAACGCGAAACTGCGATGACCGCTGCCTCCGGGGCACTCTCGGATCTGGCGGAAGGCGTGTCGGATGCCGGGGGGGCGCTTGCGCTGGCGCATGGCTTGTCGGCGGCGGTGACCGGGGCCATCGCCTACCATCCTGGCGTGACCCATGCCCATACCTCGGCATCAGAAGCGCTCGCCCTGGGCGAGGGGGTCTGTCAGGACCATGCCCATGCGCTGATCGCGCTGGCGCGGTTGCGCGACCTGCCGGCGCGCTATGTTTCGGGCTATCTTTTCGCCGATGCCTCGGGCACCGCGCATGAGGCCGCCCATGCCTGGGCCGAGATCCATGTGCCGGGGTTCGGCTGGATCGGCTTTGACCCCGCGAATGCCTGCTGCCCGGACGAACGCTATATCCGCCTCGCCTCTGGTTTTGACGCCCGCGATGCTGCCCCCATCCGCGGTGTGGCCCGCGGCGGCCAGCCAGGTGATGAAGCGATGGATGTCACTGTTGCGGTCCTTTCTTCCGATCAGTAATGTCCTGCGGGTGAACAAATTTTCCGGTGAGAAATGACCTATTGTGTCGGCCTTCTGCTCAACCAGGGTATGGTATGCCTGTCCGATACCCGCACCAATGCGGGGCTCGACAATATTTCCACCTATCGCAAGATGTTCACCTTCGAAGTGCCGGGCGAGCGGGTGATCGTGATCATGACGGCGGGTTCGCTTTCTGTCACACAGACCACCATTGCGCGGCTGCATGAGGCGATGGATGACGAGATCGCAACGCCGGAAACCTCGATCACCCTGGCGCCGACCATGCTGAAAGTGGCACAGCTTGTGGGGAATACGCTGGCAGCGGTGCGGCGCGAGATCGACGAGAAACTCTCGATGAGCCAGGGCGCCTCGGCCTCGATGATCGTCGCGGGGCAAAGAAAGGGCGGCGGTATGCGCATGTTCCTGATCTATCCCGAGGGGAATTTCATCGAAGCCACCGATGACACGCCCTTCCTCCAGATCGGCGAACATAAATACGGCAAGCCGATCCTCGATCGGGTGGTCCGGCCGGAAACCGGGTTGCAGGACGCACAGAAGGCGGTGCTGCTGTCGATGGATTCGACCCTGCGCTCGAACCTTTCGGTGGGAATGCCGCTCGATCTGGCAGTGATCGAAAAAGACGCGCTGCAAGTCACGTCGCGGCGCCGGATCGAGGCCGGGGATGAGGGCTTCCGCGCCATGAGCGAGGCCTGGTCCAATGCGCTGCGCGACGGCTTTACCCGGATCGAGGTCTGACCGGTTCGGGTGACGTAGCGGCAAGCTGTCACGCTTTTGTGCAAACACGGTTTCCGGGTCTTCACATAGACGCTGCAGCTGCATAAATTTCTGGAAACTGCAGGAGAAACGACTCATGCCGAAGCTCGTCCGCCTCTATATTCAATCCGTCGCCATCGGGTTTGGATTGTCCGCAGGGTTCGTCGCCGCCATGCTCTGGACCAATGTCGCGGCCGTAGGCGCGCTGATTGGCGGGGCAGGCGCGATGGGTTGGGTGGCTGTGGCGATGCTGGTGATGTTTTTCGGCGTGCTGTTTTCGGGCGTGCAATTCGCAATCCGCGTCATGATGCTGGCCGAACAGGATGACACACCGCGCGGCGGCCTGCGTCAGCAGATGATCCCGATCCGGATCGAGGCGCGGGCCGAACAGCAAAAGCGCCAGCCGCGCCGCTGATCCGCCAGCCATCAGATTAAGAAGCCCGCCGCGTCACCGCTGGCGGGTTTTTCTTTGGCTGAGGCGCGTCAGCTGAGGCGGGGAAGCGGTGGCGGGCCCGCAGCGGCCGTGGGTGGTCTCGATATCCCGAGAGCCAGAGGTCTCAGGTGGGAACCAGGTATCCGGACCAGGATCCGGGCAGAGCCAGCCCCCATTCATATGCTTATCGGCCACTGGGTTATGGACCCCTCACGCGAAGAGCAGCACCCGCCGCTTTCATATCTAGGGCTGCCGCGGCTGCAGTGCAAGGTCGCCGCTGGCCCGGGTCGGCTATTGCTTGCGGCGGGCCGGAAGACTGGACAAATGTTTACCGTTTGTTCATGTTGGGGCGATGGACAATCCGATGCATCGCCCGACCCTGGCTGAAATTCCCGAAGACGCTCGTGATCTCCTGCCCCTGCAGGCGGGTCAGCGCATCGCGCGCGGGGTTGCGCGGCTTTTGTGCAGCCACGGATTTGCACCGGTTGCGGAAATGCCGCTTGCGGGCAAGCTGCGCGCGGATGTGATGGCGATCGGGCCAAAGGGCGAGGTCTGGATCGTCGAATGCAAATCCTGCCGCGCGGATTTTCGGGCGGATCGCAAATGGCAGGGCTATACCGCCTGGTGCGACCGCTTTTTCTGGGCAGTCGGACCTGATTTCCCGCAAGAGATCCTGCCCGAAAACGACGGGCTGATCCTCGCTGACGCGTTCGGGGGCGAGATCATCCGCATGTCTGATGAGACACCGCTGGCGCCCGCCCGGCGCAAAGTGGTCAGCCGCGATTTTGCCCGCTATGCCGCCTTGCGCCTGCTCGCCTTGCGCGATCCGCTGCCCTGAGGCGCAAGGCAAATTTCTTAAAAGAAATTTGTCCGGTTTCTGTGCAGAAACCGGTCTTCTGGCCCGCCGGATCAGAACAGGCCGAGCTGGTCGCCTCTGGCAAAGGGCACCCGGAAAAGATCACAGCGCAGCGCCGGCTGCGGCGCGTCAAGCCCCAGTTTTGCCGCCGCGCGGCGGAAGCGGTCGGCGATCAGCCGCGACCAGAGGCCTTCGCCCTTCATCCTTTTGCCGAATGTGGCGTCATAATCCTTGCCGCCATGCATCTCGCGCACCCTGTTCAGCACCTTGGTCGCGCGCCCGGGCTCGGCCCGTTCCAGCCAGTCGCGAAACAGCCCCGCCACCTCCTGCGTCAGCCGGAGCGAGATCCAGCTGGCACTGGTCGCGCCGGCCTCCTGCGCGGCGTCCAGCAACGGCTCGATCTCATGATCGGTCAGGCCAGGGATTACCGGCGCCAGCATCAGCCGCACCGGGATGCCGGCCTCGCTCAGCCGCCGGATGATCTGTAGCCTGCGGGCAGGCGCCGGCGCGCGGGGCTCCATCTTGCGCGCAAGCGACTGATCCAGCGTGGTAATCGAGATGCCCACCCGGACGAGACCCTCCGCCGCCATCGGGGCGAGAAGGTCTATATCGCGCTCGATCAGCGTGCCGCGGGTGGTGATCGCCAGCGGATGGCGAAAGGCCGACAGCACCTCGACCACCTCGCGTGTCACCCGGTATTGCGCCTCGCCCGGCTGCCAGGGGTCGGTATTGGTGCCAAGCGCGATGGGCGCGACCTTGTAGCTTCTGGCGCGAAGTTCACGGTCCAGCACCTGGCCGATCCCCGGTTTCGCGACCAGCTTTGTCTCGAAATCCAGCCCCGGCGAGAGGTTGAGATAGGCATGGGTCAGCCGCGCGAAACAATAGACGCAGCCATGTTCGCAGCCCCGCCAGGGATTGACCGAGCGGTCAAAGGGCAGGTCGGGCGAGGCATTGCGGCTGATCGCGGATTTCGGCACTTCGCGGCTGATTTCCGTCTGCACCAGCGCGTCATCTTCGACCATATCCCAGCCGTCGGACAGCGCCTCGCGCTGATGCGGCTCATAACGGCCGGCCTCGTTGAGACCGGCACCACGTGCCCTGACGCGCTGCCCCGGCAAAAGACCGGGCAGCGGTGTGGTCACAGGGCTGGAAGGGCGGGGCGCTGGCACGGTGGGATTCCCTGAAAATTATAGAACAAAAATAGAACATATGCAGGTAATGAAAAGGGGGAAATGTGCGGAAGTCGGCTTTCTCTTCGCTAGTGTCGCAAACATCTGAGTGGAAGTGTCGTTTTCAGCCCATTGAAAGGGGAACGAACTCTCTCCGCTGGAGCGCCCCATGGCCGATGACGACGAAATCATCCTCTCGGAACTTCCCGATGACGAGCTGGTCCTGCAGATGCATGACGATCTCTATGACGGGCTGAAGGACGAGATCGAAGAGGGGACGCGCCTCCTGCTGGACCGCGGCTGGACGCCTTATGACGTGCTCACCCGGGCACTGGTGGCCGGCATGAAGATCGTCGGCGATGATTTCCGTGACGGGATCCTGTTTGTACCCGAAGTGCTTTTGTCCGCGAATGCGATGAAGTCGGGGATGACCATCCTCAAGCCGCTGCTGGCGGAAACCGGCGCGCCGCGCATGGGCAAGATGGTGATCGGCACCGTCAAAGGCGACATCCATGATATCGGCAAGAACCTTGTCGCGATGATGATGGAAGGTGCGGGGTTCGAGGTTGTCGATCTGGGCATCAACAACTCAGTCGAGAAATATCTCGAGGCGCTTGGCACGGAAGCGCCTGATATTCTTGGGATGTCTGCGCTTTTGACCACCACCATGCCCTATATGAAAGTGGTGATCGACACGCTGAAGGAAAAAGGCATGCGCGAGGACTATATCGTGCTCGTGGGGGGGGCGCCGCTGAACGAGGAATTCGGCAGGGCGATCGGTGCCGATGCCTATTGCCGCGATGCGGCAGTGGCGGTCGAGACCGCGAAACAGCTGGTCGCGCGGCGGCACAATCAGCTGAGCGCCTGAGACTTCCCCGAACATTAACAGGCTCCGGCGCAATCCGGAGCCTGATTTGCTTTCGGGCTTGCGCCGGCCCGGTCGTGACCCCAGATTTAACAGGTGGAGGGTTGTGAAAATGCCATTAACGTCCTTTCTCGGGCTGATTGCCCTGGTGATCCTTGGCGCTGGTCTGACACTTTCCCTGGCGCTGAGCCTTGGCGTGCCGTTGCCGGTGATTGCTTTGGTCGCGATGCTCGGGAGCCTCGCCCTTGGCCTGAAGCGGTGGCATTGAAGCCGGTGAAACTCAGCCCGGTGATGCTGCAAATGGGAGGCCTGTGATGGAAAGGCCCAACCTGCCTGCGGAGGAGGTTGTCATCCAAAGCGGGATGGAGCGCCAGGGCGAGGGGCGGATCCTGTTGATCGCCTGCGGCGCGCTGGCGCGCGAGATCCTTGATCTGAAACGCGCCAATGGCTGGACCCATCTCGACCTGCAGTGTCTGCCCGCCAATCTGCATCTCTGGCCCGATAAGATCACCGCGGCGGTCGAAGCGGCTGTCCTTGCCGCGAAGGACAGCTATTCCCGGATTTTCGTGGTCTATGCTGATTGCGGCACGGGTGGTCTGCTGGCTGCGCGCTGTGCCGGGCTGGGGGTCGAGATGGTGGCCGGCCCGCATTGCTATTCGTTTTTCGAGGGCAATGAGAGTTTTGCGGCGCGGTCAGAGGAAGAGTTCACCGCCTTTTACCTCACCGATTTTCTCGTGCGGCAATTCGATGCTTTCGTGTGGAAGCCGATGGGGCTCGACCGGCATCCGGAACTGCGCGACATGATCTTCGGGAATTATGAAAAGCTGGTCTATCAGGCGCAGACCGATGACCCGGCGCTGGATGCGAAGGCGCAGGAGTGTGCAGCACGGCTGGGCCTGGTCTATGAGCGTCGATATACCGGATATGGCGATCTGGCGGGGGCGCTTGCCCGGCTGGAGTGAGGGGCGGCGGGGGCAGATGCCTCCGGCGGGAGTATTTTGGTCAAGAGGAAATTTGCGACGAAGTTATTGCGCAAAGTCGGTGATGACGGCGACGCCGGGCATGGTGGGGCGGTCGAAGGCGGCGAGCTCGGCCGAGGCGTCGCTGAGTGCGACCTGGTGGGCGACAATCGGGGTGACGTCGAGGCGGCCGGTTTCGATCAGCGACGGGTAGCGCCAGGAGGGCATGCCGCGTGAGCCACAGACCGCGAGCTGGCGCATATAGATTGTGTTCATATCGACCTGCATTTGCGCGTGGCGCCCGGTGGGCAGGCCGATCTGTAGATGGCGGCCCAGCGGGCGCAGGGAGCGCAGCGAGCTGTTGGTCGTGGCTTCGATCCCGAGTGCCTCGACACTGACATGGGCGCCGCCGCCGGTCAGCGCGATGATGTCTTCGGCTGCGGTGCCGCTGGTGGCGTTGAAGGCGACCTCGGCGCCAAGTGCCAGCGCGTGGTCAAGCTTTTCGGGCACGATGTCGGTGACGATCACGCGGGCGCCGAGGGCACGGCCGATCAGGAGGCAGGAGAGGCCGATGCCGCCGGTGCCGCGGATCGCGCGCCATTCGCCGGCCTGCAATGCCGCGCGGCCGGTAAGGGCCTGGAAGGCGGTGGTGGCCCGGTAGCCAGGTCCGGCGGCAAGATGTGGCGGCAGGCTGTCGGGGAGCCGGGCAAGGTTATGGGCATGCGGCGCCGGGACATATTCGGCATAGGCGCAAGGGCTGCCAAAGCCCGGGACATACTGCGCCTGGCAGGTGGTTGACTGACCCGAACGGCAGTCCGGACAGGACCCACAGGCGAGGATGAAGGGCGCGATGACCCGATCCCCGGCTTTCCAGTGTGACAGCGGCCCCGCTTCGACGACCTCACCGCAATATTCATGGCCGGGCATGTCGTCTGGCCTGACCTTCGGGGCCCGACCTTCGGGTGTTCGCTCCCCCAGCCATGCCAGTCGGAGCGGCAAATGCCGCAGGCTAGGAGCTTCAGCATAACACCATCCTGGGCGCAGGCCGGATCGGGAACGGTTTCAATCGAGAGCGGAGCCCGGAATTCGCGGATACTGGCGGCGCGCATGTCAGCGCCCGGACTGTTTGAAATGCTGCAGACAATAGACGCGGATCGCCGAGGCGAGACCTTCCTCCGGACGCCGTGTTTCGTCGATTTCAGACGCCAGAGCGTTGACCGAGCAGGGCCTGCCACGCGCAATTTCCAGGAAAGCCTGCCAGAATTCCGGCTCCAGCGTGACACTGGTGCGGTGGCCGCGCAGCGTGAGTGAGTGTTTTTCCGGACCAGCCATGTCTAAGGCTAGCAAGCGCCGGGCAGGGGCGCCAGCCGGAGTTTTGCAAAACTCCGGCACGATTTCTGGACAGAAATCGTTTCAGACGATGCGGCGGAGCGGTTCGCTGTTGCAAAAGATCACGAATTGCCCGGCGTTTTCCACCACCGGGAAGCCACGTCTTTTCATTTCAGACAGGAACCAGGCGCGCCCGGCAAAGCGTTCAATATCGCGGACCTTGCGGCGGATCACGCCGCCGCTGCGGGCGGCCTGGGATGAAAAGAGATGCAGGGTCCAGGTCTCACGGCTCAGTTGATCTGAGGAATCGATCATAGCGTACCTCCTGCCGGAGGCTGCGCTGATCCGGGTTAAACGGGGGTTAATCCTGATCGGGATCTGATCCGGCTGCCGGATCCGCCTGGGGATCTGGATCCCGCCGGTGCTGATCGAGTTCGCGGGTGGATTTCTCCACCCGCGCCAGTTCAGCCGCGCGCTCTGACAGGCTGCGACCGAATTTCGCGGCATTGGCGTCAGCCTGCGCCCGCTTTTCGCGGCGCGCCCGATCCTTGCGGAAACGGTTCAGGTTGACGAGGTCTGCCATCAGTCTTTCGGACCGATCATATCTTCCGGGCGCACGATGCGGTCGAAAGTCTCGCCATCGACAAAGCCGAGTGCGATTGCCTCTTCGCGCAGGGTCGTGCCGTTCTTATGCGCGGTCTTGGCCACTTTCGTTGCATTGTCATAGCCGATGGTCGGCGCCAGCGCCGTCACCAGCATCAGCGATTCCTTCATCAGCTTTTCGATCCGGGGTATATTCGCCTGGGTCCCGACCACCATATTATCGGTGAAGGAGCTTGCCGCATCGCCCAGAAGCTGGATCGACTGCAGCACATTATAGCTCATCATCGGGTTATAGACGTTGAGCTCGAAATGGCCCTGGCTGCCGGCAAAGGTCACCGCCGCGTCATTGCCCATGACATGGGCGCAGACCATGGTCAGCGCCTCGGCCTGGGTCGGGTTGACCTTGCCCGGCATGATCGAGGATCCGGGCTCATTTTCCGGCAGGATCAGCTCGCCCAGACCCGAACGCGGGCCGGAACCCAGCAGCCGCAGATCGCTGGCGATCTTGTAAAGCGACGCGGCCACGGTTTTCAGCGCGCCCGAGAAGAAGACCATCGCGTCATGGGCAGCCAGCGCCTCGAATTTGTTCGGCGCGGTGACGAAGGGCAGGCCGGTGATCTTCGCGATCTCGGCGGCCACAGCGACATCATAGCCTTTGCGGGTGTTCAGCCCGGTGCCGACAGCGGTGCCGCCCTGGGCCAGTTCATAAATATGCGGCAGGGCAAGTTTGACGCGTTCGATCCCGCGATCCACCTGAGTGGCATAACCCGAAAATTCCTGACCCAAAGTCAGCGGCGTTGCATCCTGGGTATGGGTGCGGCCGATCTTGATGATGTCTTTGAACTCAGCGGATTTTGCCCAGAGCGCTTTGGCGAGCTTCTCGAGCCCCGGCAAGAGCACATCGCGCGTATGCATCCCGATCGCGACATGCATCGCGGTCGGGAAGGTGTCATTTGACGACTGGCCCATATTCACATGGTCATTCGGATGAACTGGCTTTTTCGAGCCCAACACGCCGCCGAGGATCTCGATCGCGCGGTTCGAGATCACCTCATTCGCGTTCATATTCGACTGGGTGCCAGAGCCGGTCTGCCAGACCACCAGCGGGAAATTGTCGTCGAACCTGCCGTCGATCACTTCCTGCGCGGCTTGCGCAATTGCGCCGACCAGATCGGCGGACAGATCGCCCTGGGCCGCATTGACCGTCGCCGCCGCCTTCTTGATCACGCCGAGGGCGCGGATGATCGGCACCGGCTGCTTTTCCCAGCCAATCGGGAAATTGATGATCGAGCGCTGCGTCTGGGCGCCCCAGTATTTATCCGCAGGGACGTCCAGCGGGCCAAAGCTGTCGGTCTCGGTACGGGTCTCAGTTCGGGTCGCAGCCATGCGTGCCTCCTGCAAGTTCTCGAGGAGTGCTGTAACGCAGCATGGCAGCGGAAATCAATCGGTATGCCATTGTATGCGAAACCGGTTCGCTTCCGGGCCCCCAGAACCGAAAAGGCACCCACGCGGGGTGCCTTGTTCAAAGCGCTGTCGAAACCGGGTCATCTGAAAACCGGACTTGATCTCAGGCCTCAGACGGTTTTCTCAGGCGCCCCAGCTGCGGACCGCGCCGCAATCCATATGGACAAAGTCCGAGCGCGAATAGCGACCGACACCGCCAGCGGCACAGGCCGCAGCCGCACGTGCCATCTGGTTCACCGAGCGCGATTTCAGCCGCAGATCGGCAGCCTGGCCGACGAGATGCAGCGAGTTCTTGGCAACGCCGCCCGATCGCGAGCGCAGCATCGCATTGGTCTTGGCGCTGCGAAAGCCAGAGAGCAGCATGTAAGATTCGCTGACATCCATCAGCCGATGTGCCGCAGCCATGATATCGACATTGCGCGGATCCATCTGCTTGACGTCGCCGGTGCGCCAGTCACGCATGAAGTGATTGATTTCCTTCAACACTTCCGGAATGTACTTGCCTTCGATCCAGTAGATCGTATCGATGCTTTCGCCTGTACGGCCCGAATACATCCGGATGCGGCGGATATCGCCTGCACCTTTCAGCACGCCAAAAGCATTGGAATAAGTTGGTGCGGCAACCACAGCCGTAGCCGCGAACACGCCCAACAGCCCGCGACGCGAGATTAGGTTCGATGTGTTTTCAGTCATAGCCTGTCCCGTAGATTAGTCTTGTCGACTGCCTGAGCGGCAGCTTCTCCTGCACGTTCACCTTCGGCTGGCGCATTTGCCTGCGCCCTTCCGGATGCATGGTCTGTATGGCACATCATGATTCGAAGCCCAAGCAAAGATTGCCTTTGGTTCCCCACTCAAGCGCCAATAAGCAAAAAATCGCTGAATTCCTGACTGGTGGTCAGCGTGGCTCTGCTGCAACTATGATCTGAAAACCGGCCCGGGTTTGCCGGGTTGGCGCAATTTGGTGCCCGGTGGACAGGATTGTGAATGGACATGCTGTCCAAATCACTGAATCTAGCTGAAGCCGAAGCTTTTCGCATGTTTACGAGGTTGCAGATGCCGATTTCTCTCCCCGGTCCTGGTCTGAAAACGGGGGTGCGAGGCCTTCTTTCTTCGGTGGCGCTTGGGTTTGTGCTGGCAGTCGGGCTGGTATCGGCAGGTCAGTCCGCCGCTGCGAAATCCACGGCATTTTCACAATCTCTCGCCATTGCTGCGGCGGAAGATGAAGAGGTCGCGGCCTGGTATCGCGACACCGCCTATGACACGCTCTGGACCGGGCCTGAGGATGCGGCCCGCCGCCAGGCGCTGATCGCTGCGCTTGAGACCGCCGGGGATCACGGCCTGCCGGTGGCGCGCTATGATCTGGCCGGGATCCGCGCCGCGCTGACCTCGGCCCGGACCGAGGGCGATCTGGGCCGGCTTGAAGTTAAGATGACACGCGCCTGGCTGGACTGGGCGCAGGATGTCAGTTCGGGCGCGCTGGATCCGGCCGAAATCGATTCCACCATCGTGCGCGAGATCACCCGGCCCGATCCGGCGACACTGCTGCGCGCGATTGCGTTTGGGGATCCGGCGGTGGTGGCGCGCAACCTGCTGCCCCGGTCCGATGCCTATGTGCAGCTGATGAAGACGCGTTTTGACCTCGAGGATCTGATCGCTTCGGGGGGCTGGGGGCCGCAGGTGCCCGGCGGCGCGCTGGAGCCCGGCGCGACCGGCGAGCAAGTGGTGATCCTGCGCGACCGGCTGATCACGATGGGCTGGCTCTCGCCCACGCCGACCGCGGTTTATGACCGTATGGTGCAAAACGCAGTGATGAATTTCCAGCGTGCGCATGGTCTGCCCGCTGATGGCGTGGCCGGGGGCGACACCCTGGCCGAGATCAACAAAGAGCCCGAAGACCGGATGAAATCCGTGCTTGTCGCGATGGAGCGCGAGCGGTGGATGGATATCGACCGCGCGGGGCGGATGATCTGGGTCAATCTGACGGATTTCTCGGCCGAGATCATTGATGACGGGCGGGTGACCTTCCGCACGCGCTCGGTGATCGGGCGCGAGGAGATGGACCGGCGCACGCCGGAATTCTCGGATCTGATGGATCATATGGTGGTGAACCCGTCCTGGGGGGTGCCGCGCTCCATCATCGTGGGGGAATATCTGCCGCTTTTGCGCTCGAATCCGAATGCGGTCAGCCATATGCAGATCGTGGACAGGAATGGCCGAGTGGTGCCGCGCGGATCGGTGAATTTCGCGGGCTATACCGCGCGCAGCTTCCCCTTTGGCATGCGCCAGCCGCCGGGCGACAATAATGCGCTTGGCAAGGTGAAGTTCATGTTCCCGAATAAGTACAACATCTATCTGCATGATACGCCTGCGAAATCCCTGTTTGCCCATGACAAGCGGGCCTATAGTCATGGCTGCATCCGTCTCGCCGATCCTTTCGATTTCGCCCATGCGCTGTTCCGCACCCAGGCGCCGGAAATCGAAGGCGAGTTCAACAAGACTCTTAAAGGTGGGCGAGAAACACCTGTAAAGCTTGAGAAAAAGGTGCCGATCCATCTGGTCTATTTCACCGCCTATCCGCAGGGGCATGGCGTGATGGGCTATCGGCGCGATGTTTACGGGCGCGATGCAAAGCTCTGGTCGGCGCTCAGTGCCGAAGGGGTGGTCGCGCGGACGGTTTCGCAGTAACTGTCGCTTCGGGCTCCGGAGGGATTTGCGATGGCTGAGCACAGTATTGGCGAGATTGCAGACGCACTTGACGCGGTGGCCGAAGGCGATCTGACGATCCGCGTCTCTGAGGCCTCCGAGCCGCAGGCCGCCGGGCCGCAAAGCCTCGCCTTAGCGATGGATCCGCGTTACGCGGGCCGGATCTCTGAGGGCCGGGCCCGTGCCGCCGTGGTCTGGCCGGGGGCCGACTGGCGCGCGATGGGGCTGGAGGCCGCGATTTTCGCGCCGCGCGGGCGGCTGGCGATGGCGGGGCTCACGCATCTGATGGATCCGGGGCCGGAGATCGCGCCGGGCATCCACCCGCTGGCCGTGGTTCACGAGACGGCACAGATCGGCGAAGGCGCGGCCATCGGCCCCTTCGTGGTGATCGGGCGCGATGTGGTCCTGGGCGCCAGGGCCCGGATCGCAAGCCATGTCTCAATCGCCGAAAGCGCAAGTATCGGCGAAGATGCAATGATCCTGCAGGGCGCAAAGATCGGCGCACGCGTCACCATCGGCGCGCGGTTTATCTGCCAGCCCGGCGCGGTGATCGGCTCGGACGGGTTCTCCTTCGTCACGCCCGAGAAATCCGGCGTTGAAGAGATCCGCGAGACGCTTGGCCAGCGCGACCAGATCCTGGCGCAAAGCTGGACCCGCATTCATTCGCTGGGCGCCGTGGCCATCGGCGATGATGTCGAGATCGGGGCCAATACCTGTATCGACCGCGGCACCATCCGCGATACCTCCATCGGGCGCGGCACCAAGCTCGATAACCTCGTTCATGTCGGCCATAATGTGCAGATCGGCGAGGACAGCCTGATCTGCGGCCAGGTCGGTATTGCCGGCTCGTCAAAGATTGGCAGCCGCGTGGTGCTGGCCGGGCAGGTCGGCGTCAGCGACAATATCTTCGTCGGCGATGATGTGATCTGCGGCGGCGGCACCAAGATCTTCACCAATGCGCCGGCGGGGCGGGTGCTTTTGGGGTATCCGGCGGTGAAGATGGAAACCCATGTCGAGATCCAGAAATATCTGCGCCGTCTGCCGCGCCTTGCCGCGCGGGTCGCCGCGCTGGAAAAACTGACCTCCGGCACCGATGCCGGGACGGAAGACTGAGGGTCAGCCCGATGAGCCGCAGCGAGACAGGGCGCCAGGTGATCGCGATCCTCGCCGCCCAGGCACTGGCCGATCCTGCCGGCATAAGCGACAGCGACCGGCCCGAGGATCTCGGCCTTGACAGCCTGGGCCTGGTAGAGGCGATTTTCGCCATCGAGGAAAGGTTCGATATCTCGGTCCCTTTCAACCCGAATGACCCCGATCAGGCCGGACCGGAGGATCTGGATGTCTCGGATATCGGCGGCATCATTCGCGGCATCGAAGCGCTGATCGCGGCGCAAAGACCGGTCGGGCGCGAATGAGGCGGGTGGTCATCACCGGCGCGGGAACGGTGAATGCGCTGGCCCATGATCTTCCCGGCACTTATGCGGCGCTGGCGGCAGGGCGCTCGGGCATCGGGCCGCTGGAATTTCGCGATGCCGACCGGCTGACGATCCGCATCGGCGCGCAGATCCGGGGCTGGGCCTGGGATCAGGGCCTGTCCCCGCAGGAACAGTCGCTATACGATCCCTTTACCCGCTACGCGCTCGCAGCGGCGGAGGAGGCGCTGGCCATGGCCGGGCCTGGCGCGGCTGAAGGGGCTGGGGTGCTGATCGGTTCGGCCTCGGGGGGCATCCACACCTGGGAAGAGAATTACCGTGCGGTCTTCGAGGGCGGCCGGAACCGGGTGCCGCCGCTGACGGTGCCGCGCCTGATGATGAATGCCGCCGCCTCGCATATCGGGATGCGGCACGGGCTGACCGGGCCAACATTCGCAGTGTCTTCGGCCTGTTCCAGCTCAAACCATGCGATTGGCCAGGCCTTCCGCCTGATCCGCGATGGCCATGCACCCGCAATGCTGGCGGGGGGCGCCGAGGCGATGCTGTGTTTCAGCGGCATCAAGGCCTGGGAGGGGCTCAGGGTGCTGTCACCTGACGGGTGCCGCCCGTTTTCCGCCAGCCGCAATGGCATGGTGATGGGCGAGGGGGCGGCGGTCTTTGTGCTGGAGGACGAGACCCGCGCCCGGGCGCGCGGCGCGACGGTATTGGCCGGGATTTCCGGCTTCGGCATGACGGCGGATGCGGGCGATATTGTGGTGCCCTCGGTCCGCGGTGCGGCGGGCGCGATGCGGGCCGCACTGGCAGAGGCCGGCCTTGCCCCCGAAGAGATCGGCTATATCAACGCCCATGGCACCGGCACCCGGGTCAATGACCGCAATGAGGTTGCGGCGATCCGTGAAGTGTTCGGGGCGGCCGCGGGGCTTATGGTTTCATCGACCAAGGCGGCGCATGGTCACGCGATTGGCGCGACAGGGGCACTGGAACTGATTGCCTGCCTGATGGCGCTGGACCAGGGCGTGATCGCGCCGACGCTGGGGCTGGACCGCGCCGATCCCGATTGTGACCTTGACCATGTCCCGAATGAAGCACGCCGCGCCCGGACGGGCGCGGCGCTGTCGAATTCCTTTGCCTTTGGCGGGCTGAACGCGGTGCTTGCGCTGCGCGCGGCCCGGTAAGGTCCTTACTCGGCGGCAGCCGGAGCCGGAGCCGGAGCCGGGGCAGGCGCTGCGGCAGCGGCAGCGGCAGCGGCCGCATCGGCTTTCACATTGGCCGCGACCATCGCGTCATAGCCCGAGGTGAAGCCCTTCAGCGAAACATCGAGGCTGACTTTCTGATCCGGTGCCACGAAAGGCGAGATCGCGAATTTCGCGGTTGCGCCCTTTTTAAAGCCGGCGATTTCTTCGGCGGTGAAACCGATCCGCGCCACGCATCCGATCTGGGTGCAGACGGTGAAGGGATAGGCGCGCGGCTTTGCGGTATCGACCGTCAGCTGCATCCCTTCGGTCAGCAGGGTTTCCAGCGGAGCGATGAAGTTCGCGCCGGCAACTGCCGGGCCGGGGGCACTTGCGGGCAGCGAGAAGATCGCGAGTTCGGCCACCGGCGAACCATCCGCATCCTTCAGCAGCTGGTAAAGCTGGCAGGGATCGGCTTCGAGGCCGACGCGCTCGCAGCGCAGCTCCCATTTCTCATGAGTAGAGGCGGTATAGATCGCGCTCTGACCACCGATCTCGGAGCCCATCGACAGATCGCCGCCCGCGGCCGGTTGCCCGGTGGCTTCTGCCGGAGCGGTGGTGTCGGCGGTTGCTTCAGCGGGCGCCTCTGTCGTGTCCTGGGCAAGCGCGGCAAGGGGGCTGCCGAATGCAAGTGCAAGAGTGAGAAGCGAGATACGCGGGTTCAACATATAGTCATGTCCTTTGAACGGTGACTGTAGCCGGTGGAAATTTGCCTGGCTGCCGCAGGCTGAATATCACGGTGAAATGGCAGTGTCAGGTCTCATTTGCGCGACCAGCGGCGGGTTATTGCCGGAAAGCGTGCCGGCAAACGCGGCAGCAACCCTGGATATGGTAGGGAGCTTCGCACCGGAACCGGCGCAGGGGCGCTGGTCGCCTGCCAGAATACCGGCCTGCGCCGGGAAATGGGCGGGGCAGAAAAAACAAAGGGCCGGAGTGACCGGCCCTTTGAATGCGCTCCGGGTTGACCCCTTACGCTTATATTTATTTGCTCCCTGTCGGACTGGCCGACTTCACGTAAAGGGACGCTATGCAGCTTTCTGAACTGCGTCAACAGGAAATCTGTTACATCTGGCGGCCAGAGACAGAGAAAAAAATCTAACCATTTGGTCAGGATTTCTCTTATTTTGCGCCGTCACCGCCAGGTTTCCATAGAGACGGAACCCGGGCGCGGCGTCTGGCCGGAGAGGGAGCGCCGCGACGTATCCCGACGCTGTCCTGCCAGTGGCCGGCTGCGCAAATAGATAGCTGGTTTCGACGGCGGAACAGGCTATGGTCCGCTCCGCAATGTACAGGTCGGAAACGGCAGATCCGAAACGGCATGGCCCCTTTGCCAGCCCGGATCGCAGGCCCCGAGACAGGAGTTTACCCGGTGACAGCACAGAATGATCCAGCCATACCCGCCGCAGCGCAGGACCGGATTTTCCTGGGCGGAGGCGGTGAGGGCTACGCTGTCGCGCAGGAGCTGCTGCTGAAATACGGCAACCGGCACGGTCTGATCGCCGGTGCAACCGGGACCGGCAAGACGGTGACGCTCCAGGTGCTGGCCGAGGGTTTTGCGGCGGCGGGTGTGCCGGTGTTCCTTTCAGATATCAAGGGCGATCTTTCGGGGATCTGCCAGCCGGGCGATCCGGCGGCCAGGACCCATGCCGCTTTTGCAGGCCGCGCCGAAACCATCGGCCTTGATCTGGCCTATCGCGCTTTCCCGGTGCTGTTCTGGGATCTCTTTGGCCAGCGCGGCCATCCGGTGCGTACCACCGTGGCCGAGATGGGGCCCCTGCTATTGTCGCGGCTGCTGGAGCTGACCGAGGCGCAGGAAGGCGTGATGAATGTCGCCTTCCGTCTGGCCGATGACGAGAAGCTCGCGCTTCTCGATATGAAGGATCTGCGCGCGCTTCTGACCTTTATTGCGGAGAATTCCGCCGGGATCTCCTCAACCTATGGCCTGGTCTCGTCGCAATCGGTGGGCGCGATCCAGCGCCGGCTCCTGATGCTGGAAAACGAGGGGGCGACCCATCTCTTCGGAGAGCCGGCGCTGGAGCTCGCGGATCTCATGACCGTGGATCCCGACGGGACGGGGCGGATCTCGATCCTTGTTGCCGACAGGCTGATCAACAGCACGCGGCTTTATGCGACCTTTCTTCTGTGGCTCCTGTCCGAGCTGTTCGAGGCGTTGCCGGAGGTGGGCGATCCGGATAAGCCGAAGCTCGTCTTCTTCTTTGACGAGGCGCATCTTCTGTTCAATGACGCGCCCAAGGCGTTGATTTCGCGGATCGAACAGGTGGCGCGGCTGATCCGCTCAAAGGGTGTCGGCGTCTATTTCATCACGCAAAATCCGGCCGATGTGCCCGATACCGTGCTGGGCCAGCTGGGGAACCGGGTGCAGCATGCGCTGCGCACCTTCACCGCCAAGGACCAGACCGATCTGGCGCGGGCCGCGCGCACCTATCGCGCCAATCCGCGCTTTCCGATCGAAGAGGCGATCCGCGAGGTCGGCACCGGCGAGGCGGTGACCTCGCTGCTGGAGGCCAAAGGCGTGCCGGGCATGGCCGAGCGCACCCTGGTCCGCCCGCCCTTCAGCCGGCTTGGGCCGGCGGAGGAAAGCGCAAGGGCGGCGGCTTTTGCCGCCTCGCCGCTGGCCGGGAAATACGACACCGAGATTGACCGCGAAAGCGCGTTTGAGATTCTGCGGGCGCGCGCGGGGAAGGCGGCAGCGGAAGCGTCACGTTCGGAAGAGGCGTTGGCCGACGGCGCTGAGGGTGAAGCGTTCAGCCGTGGCAGGCGCTATGGCGGCGAGAATTCTTCGCGTCGTTATGAGGCGCCCTCCGGGACGACTGCGGAGGCTCCGAAGAAAAAGAGCAGTTCTTCGCGGTCGGATTCGGTCGGGGAGGCGTTCGCCAAGAGCTTTGCGCGCCAGCTGGGCAGCAAGAGCGGCCAGGCCGTTGTGCGTGGCGTGCTGGGGACCATCTTCGGCAAGCGCTGAGGTCGGGATCTGTTCGGGCGGCTGGCTTGAGGGCTGGCCGGGGATGCCTTCTGCGGGAGTATCCGGGCCAGGATCAGAAGCCTGCCGGAAACGGCGCGGGGCTTTTGATTCTGTGCTTTGCCAGGGCCCGCGCATTTGCCTTGTGAGCGCCCATGCGCCGCAGGGCGCTGACCTGTCAGCCAGGGCGGAGCTGTGGCGCAGAGGTGGAGGATTCCACCTTTGCTTTGCCGCCTGGCCCGGCCTATTGCTTGGCAATCACGTGTTCAGGAGGTCGGCAATGCGGCAAGCTAAAGCTCTGGCGATGATGGCGGCGGTCGGGATATCGCTCCCGGCGCTTCCCGGTCTGGCGCGGGAATTGGGCAATGAGGTGACCGGCAACTGGGCTGGTGCTGCGGGCGATGGCTTCTGGTTCCGCGCGCAGCTGGAGACCCAGGCTGATCTGGCGGCGCTGAAAATCTGGAACGGCATGGGGGCGGTGCCGGATCGCAGTGACGCGCCAGAGCTGGACGTCGCCGATTTCGCCGTTGCGGCCTTTGCGACCTCGCAGCGGCTGGACGTGGTCGAGACCCCGGATGGCAGCACGCTGCAGGTGATCACCGAATTCGCCGATGAGGAGGGCGAGGGGCGCGAGGTCGTTGAGATCCGCTATATCGACTTTCAGTATACGATTGTCGGCTATGCGCTGGAGGCCTCTTTCCAGGGTTTCGATGGCCCGGCCGAAGAGACGCAATGTGTGGTCGACACGCTGGCTGGCCATGTGGTCGAGAATGGCAAGATGCGCAACCTGCCGCCCCTGGATCACGAGGCGCTGAATGCGAGTGGCTGGGGCGAGGCCGCGGCTTTTGAGCGTGGCTGGTGCAGCCGGTCTGGCGAGGCTGGCTGAGGTCAGTCCTGTTCCGGGGGCTGCGGGGTAGCCGGAAATAATTTGATCAAATTTCTTGAAGCCGGTCAGGATTGCTCCTATCCTGCCAGGCGAAGGCGCCAGGCGCCTGCTGATTCTTCCTGACGGAAAGGGTGGTCACCATGAATATGATCAACAACAACACGCCCACGGCCGAGCTGCAAAAGCTCGACGCGGCGCATCACTTCCACCCTTTCACCGATAAGGCGGCGCTGGCGAAAAAAGGCGCGCGGGTGATCCTGCGCGGCGAGGGCTGCTGGCTGACGGATTCGGAAGGGCATCGCATTCTGGACGGGATGGCGGGCCTTTGGTGCGTCAATATCGGCTATGGCCGCAAGGAACTGGGTGAGGTTGCGGCGCGTCAGATGATGGAGCTGCCCTATTACAACACCTTCTTCCAGACGACGCATGTGCCGGCGATTGCGCTGGCGGCAAAACTTGCGGAACTGGCGCCGGGCGATCTGAACCATGTGTTCTTTGCCGGCTCGGGATCCGAGGCCAATGACACCAATATCCGCCTTGTCCGCCGCTACTGGCAGGTCAAGGGTCAGCCGGAAAAGCAGGTGATCATCGCGCGCTGGAATGGCTATCACGGCTCGACCATGGGCGGCGGCAGCCTTGGCGGCATGAAGCCGATCCATGCCCATGGCGGCAAGATCTCGGGGGTTGAGCATATCAATCAGCCCTATTGGTGGGGTGAGGGTGGTGACCAGGACGAAGACGCCTTCGGCCTTGCCCGGGCGCAGGAGCTGGAAGCGAAGATCAATGAGATCGGCGCCGACAAGGTTGCCGCTTTCATCGGCGAGCCGGTGCAGGGCGCGGGTGGCGTGATCATTCCGCCGAAAACCTACTGGCCGGAAATTCAGCGAATCTGCAAGAAATACAACATCCTGCTGATCGTTGATGAAGTGATCACCGGCTTTGGCCGCACCGGAAACTGGTTCGGCAGCCAGACCTTTGACATCAGGCCCGACATCATGACCGTCGCCAAGGGCCTCTCATCGGGCTATGCGCCGATCGGCGGCTCGATCGTTTCGGATGACGTGGCCGAGGTCGTTGGCTCGGGCGGCGATTTCAATCATGGCTATACCTATTCGGGCCATCCGGTTGCAGCGGCTGTCGCGCTGGAAAACCTGCGCATCATGCAAGACGAGAATGTGGTCGAGCATGTGCAGAACGTCGCCAACCCCTATCTGGCGGAACGCTGGGCGGCGCTGGCCGATCACCCGCTGGTGGGCGAGACGAAACTTGTCGGCCTGATGGGCTCGCTGGTGCTGACGCCGGACAAGGCGAGCCGGGCGCGCTTTGCTGCGGAAGAGGGCACCGTCGGTCTGCGGGCGCGCGAGCGTTGCTTTGCCAATGATCTGGTGATGCGCCATGTCGGCGACCGCATGATCATCTCGCCGCCGCTGGTGATCACGACGGCCGAGATTGACACGCTGATCCAGCGCGCGACCAAATCGCTGGATGAATGCTATGCGGGTCTGCAAAAAGACGGGCTTATGGTCGCGAAAGCGGGCTGATCGCCTGGTAAGGGCAAGGAAGGCGGGCCGGCTGGCCCGCCTTTTTTCATGCGCTTTTGGCAGTTGGCGGTCAGGCTGCCCGCAGCTGCGCTGCCTGGGAAATCAGGCCGTTCTTCCAGGCCAGGAACAGACTGTGGTGAGCCGGCCGGTCTGCGATCTTGCAGCCGCAGGTCGGGCCAGGAGATGCAGAAAATTTCTCTTAAGATTGTGGAGATTTAAGGAGAACCCCCGGCCCTACAGGGGACACCATGCGAGGCTGGTGCCCGGGATCGGCGAAATATGGAATATCCGGCCTGCTTCACGCTTTGTCCGACGCGCGGGTGACTTGAGTTTGAGCGCCCGCGCTTTTACACCTGAACCATGAAAGCGGGCATGGCGCCCGGAGAAAGACCCCGGGGGAAAGACCCATGCGAATTCACAGCGATCTGGCGGGCATCATCGGCAATACGCCGCTTCTGAAACTGAAGAAGGCGTCAGAGCTGACCGGCTGCACCATCCTTGGGAAATGCGAATTCATGAACCCGGGCCAGTCGGTCAAGGACCGGGCAGCGCTGTATATCATCCGCGACGCGGTGGCGAAGGGCCTCTTGCAGCCCGGCGGCACCATTGTCGAAGGCACGGCAGGGAATACCGGCATCGGCCTTGCGCTGGTCGGGAATTCGCTGGGCTTTCGCACGGTGATCGTGATCCCCGAGACGCAGAGCCAGGAAAAGAAAGACATGATCCGCCTCGCCGGGGCTGAACTCGTCCAGGTGCCGGCGGCGCCCTATAAAAACCCGAACAACTATATCCGCTATTCCGGGCGCCTCGCCGGGGAACTGGCCAAGACCGAGGCCAATGGCGTGATCTGGGCCAATCAGTTCGACAATACCGCGAACCGTCAGGCCCATATCGAGACGACCGGGCCCGAGATCTGGGAACAGACCGGCGGCAAGGTGGATGGCTTTGTCGCGGCTGTCGGCTCGGGTGGCACGCTGGCGGGGGTTGCGATGGCGCTCCAGCCCAAAGGCGTGAAGATCGGTCTTGCTGATCCGGAAGGCGCGGCGCTTTACAGCTATTACACCAGCGGCGTGTTCGAGAGCCCCGGCAATTCGATCACCGAAGGCATCGGCCAGGGCCGTATCACCGCCAATCTTGAAGGCTTCCGCCCCGATATGGCCTGGCGGATCCCGGATGCCGAGGCGCTGCCGCTGGCCTTTGACCTCCTGACAGAAGAGGGGCTCTGCGTTGGCGGATCTTCGGCGATCAATATCGCCGGCGCGATCCGCATGGCTCAGGAAATGGGGCCGGGCCATACCATTGTCACGGTGCTCTGCGATTACGGCAATCGCTATCAGTCTAAGATGTTCAACCCGGCCTTCCTCAGGGATAAGGGCTTGCCGGTGCCGGAATGGCTGGCGCGCGGCAACCGCCCGCTGCCAGCGGTCTATCAGGATCTCTGAGGGGGGCGCGGTGGCGGTCTGGTCTTTTGCGAGGCGGCCTGCATGAGGCTGCCACTTTGCCTTCTGCACTGCCTGCTGGCGCTCTGGCTTGGCGTCGCTGCGCTTGCACCGGCGCCTGTCCGGGCCGAAGGCGATGACCAGGCCCAGCCGCTTGATTATGCGGCCTGGGGCGAGATTGCGACCACCGCTGAGGCCGAACTGGGCTCTGACACCGTCACGGACGCGCGGCTCGATGAGTTGCGCGGCCTTATCGTCGACTGGCGTGCCAAACTCACCGTGGCGCAGACCACCAATGCGTCCCGCATTGCCACGGTGCGCGAACAGATCAGCGCACTTGGCCCGGCCCCGACCGCAGATACCACCGAAGCACCTGAAATCGCTCAGAAACGCAAAGATCTTGGCCAGCAGCTTTCTTTGTTGCAGGCGCCGGGTATTGCCGCAGAAGAGGCTTACCGCCGCGCTGATGGTCTGATCCGCGAGATCGACGGCAAGGCCCGCAGCCGTCACACCGATCAGCTTTTGCAGCTCTGGCCCTCGCCGCTGAACCCGGCCAACTGGCCCGAAGCGGCGGGTGGCCTGACCGACACCGCCCTGCGGCTTTGGAGCGAGCTGAGCACCAAACTCCATGACAGCCGCGCCAGAGCACAGTTCTGGAATGCGCTGCCGCTGATCCTGTTGCTGCTGGCGGTGACCGTCGCCACGACGCTTTTCGCCCGGCCCTGGATCGAGGCTTTTGCCGACCGGCTCCGCATCGGCAAGACCGAGGCGCGGCGGCGGATCTTTGGCCTGCTGGCCTCGCTCGGGCAGATCATCGTGCCGTCGATCGGTATGGTGACCCTGTCAGCGGCGCTGATCCGCACCGGCTTTATGGGGCGCATCACCGGCGAGGTGGCGCTGTCGCTGCCGGTGCTGGGCGGCGTGGTCTTTGTGGCCTTCTGGCTGGCGGCGCGGGTGTTTCCCCGGGTCGATGTCGATCAGGCGATCCTGCCGCTGCAGCGCAATCAGCGCCAGGAAGGCCGCATCCTCGCCGCATTGATGGGCGTGGTGCTGTCCCTCGAAGTGCTGCGCCGGCTGACCATGGACGGGCAGAATTACCCCGATGCCGTCTCGGCGGTTGCAAGCTTTCCGATGCTGGCCGGTGGTGGCATTCTGTTGTGGCGCATGGGGCGGATCCTGCGGCTGAGCCAGGACCAGGACCAGGGCGAACAGAACGGCTACGGCGAAAAACTGATCGGGCTGCTGGGGCGGGCGCTGAAACTGATCGCGGTTGCGGGCCCGGGGCTTGCGGCCCTCGGATATGTGACGGCCGGCGCGGCGCTGGTCTATCCGGCGATCATGTCGCTTGGGCTGATGGCGGTGCTGATCATCCTGCAACGGCTGCTCGCTGATATCTGGGCGGTGGTCTACCCCGCCGCCGATGCCGAGGCCGAGAATGAACGCCTTGTGCCGGTGCTTGCAGGATTTGCGCTCGCGCTGATGTCTGTTCCGCTTTTCGCGCTGATCTGGGGCAGTCGGATCGCGGATTTAAGCGAGATCTGGACCCGGTTCCGCGAAGGCTTTCAGCTGGGCGACACCAGGGTCTCGCCCTCCGATTTCCTGCTTTTCGCCGTGATTTTCGTCATCGGCTACCTGATCACGCGGCTGTTTCAGGGCGCGCTGCGCAACTCGATTCTGCCGCGCACCCGGATGGACCGCGGCGGCCAGAATGCGCTGGTCTCGGGGACCGGCTATGTCGGCATCTTCTTTGCGGCGCTGGTGGCGATCAATGCCACCGGGATCGACCTCTCCGGCCTCGCGATCGTCGCTTCGGCGCTTTCGGTCGGTATCGGTTTCGGCCTGCAAAACATCGTGCAGAACTTCGTTTCCGGCATCATCCTGATGATCGAGCGCCCGGTTTCCGAGGGCGACTGGATCGAGGTCGGCACCACCCAGGGCATCGTGAAGACGATCTCGGTGCGCTCGACCCGCATCCAGACCTTCGACCGCAATGTCGTCGTGGTGCCAAATGCCGATCTCGTCAGCCAGCGCGTCACCAACTGGACCCGATTTGGTCTTGCCGGACGGCTGATTGTGCCGGTGACCGTGGCCTGGAACGAGGATACAAGGCGGGTCGAAAAGCTTCTGCGCGAGATCGCAGAAGCACAGCCGATGGTGATCCTGAACCCGGCGCCGACCATCGTTTTGCAAGGGTTTAACGGCGGGCTGAATTTCGAGATCCGGGTCATTCTGCGCGATGTGAATTTCCAAGGCTCGGTGCGCAGTGATATCAACCATATGATCGTACAGCGTTTTATTGCCGAGGGGATCAGGATGCCCTCGACCAGCGCCGAGATCACGCTTGGGAATGCCGGTGAAATCGGGGCGGCGCTGCGCGGCACCGGGCAGGGGTAAGATGCAGCATCATTACAGGACCGAGCCCTATCTTCAGCACTATGATTCGCTTGTCACCGGCCATTCCCCCGAAGGCGGCATCGTGCTTGAGCGGTCCATTTTTTTCCCGACCGGCGGCGGCCAGCCTGGCGATTCCGGCCAGTTGATCTGGGAGGGAGGCAGGATCCCGATCGGCACGACCACCCGCAACGAGGGGGGGACTGTTGTGCTGGTGCCGGGCCTGCCGCAGCCGCTGCCGGCGGTGGGAACAAGGGTGGTACAACGTCTCGACTGGGACCGGCGGTATCGCCATATGCGGATGCATACGGCGCTGCATCTGCTCGCAGCCGTGGTGGCGCGTCCGGTTACGGGCGGCCAGATCGGCGCTGTGAAGAGCCGGCTCGACTTCGACATTCCCGACCCGCTGCCGGATGTGCAGCGGCTGACCGGGCAGCTGAACCTGCTGATCGATACCGATCTGAAAGTGACCACGGGCTGGATCACCGAAGAGGAGCTTGAGGCAAGGCCGGAGCTGATCCGCACGCTTTCGGTCCGGCCACCCCAGGGCCATGGCCGGTTGCGGCTGGTCGGTATTGGCGAAGGGGCGGCACAGATCGATCTCCAGCCCTGCAGTGGCACCCATGTCGCACGTATCAGCGAGGTCGGGCGGCTGACCGTCGGTGAAATCGTCAACAAAGGCCGCAATAACCGGCGGATCACCATCCGGCTGGATGACTGAAGAGGGTGCAGCGGTGTGAAGGGCCGGTTTCCCACCGGGGACGCTGCACCGCTTGCGGAAACAACCGGCGCAGGGACTCTCGGGCTGAGGGTTCCGCCTCGTCTTTTTTCTGTGCCGGGTCTGGCCGGTCTGAACAACCTCGCTGACGCGAAGCCGGCGCCGCTTCCTTGTCATCGGCCTGGTGGGCCAGAACTGCGGGGAACGGCTAAGCTTTGATGTTGCATATGATTATCCGTCAGAGACCTCGTGGCAGCCAAGGGGTGTTCATGCGAGGGGTCAGCGCGCCAGCGGCAATGGCTGGCGTTTGCGGCTATGGCTCAGCAGCTGACCAGCGATGCGGTTCAGCGGCAGGCTCTCCATTGCGGCGCCGAGTTCGACCGCCGCGCGGGGCATACCATAGACCGTGGAACTTGCTTCGTCCTGGGCGAAAGTCACGGCCCCGGCGCGGCGCAGATCAAGGAGCCCCGCCGCCCCGTCACGCCCCATGCCGGTCAGCAGCGCCGCGGTGACCGAAGGCGCAAAGCTGAGCGCGGATTGAAACAGCACATCTACCGAGGGTGTATGGCCCGAGACCGGCGGTCCTGAAGCCAGGTCGCACAGATGGGGCATGCCGTGTTTCACGATCAGATGGCCAGGGCAGCCCGCGCCGATCACAACCGTGCCGGGAAGCAGGGCCTGTCCGGGCGCGGCGGGCACAACCTTTGCCGCGCAGCAACGGGAAAAGAGGCGCACGAGACTGTCTGAGAAACCCGCGCCGGTATGCTGGACGATGGCGCAGGGCGGACAATTCGCGGGAAATGTCGACAGAATCGTCAGTAGTGCATCGATCCCGCCGGTGGAGGCGCCGATCAGAATGATGCGGTCGGCCAGAAATGCACCGCCGGCCTCGCTGCCTGCCGCTGTTGCACTTGGGCGCGAGGGCACAAGAGTGGCAACAGGACTTTGTTTTTTGGCGCTTTCCAGCCACTGTACGAGGCCTGCTTTGGCTGTGTCTTCACTGCCGTTCTGGCGGATCTCACCGGACAGGCTGTCCGGAATCTCCAGCCAGGCAGTTTCTAAGACGCGAAACAGCGACAGAAGACCCTCGAATTCCGCCAATCGTGTGAGTTCGCTTCCGATCAGTGCAAGCGCCGGCTCACGGCTCTCGCTGAGCATATAGGCGGAGGAAAGGTCTTGCGCCTGCCCGCAGATCTCATATCCGGGCAGTTCCCCGATGCGCCGGCTCAGCCTTGCACCGCTGATGGCGCGGGCCGTGGCAATCATGACTTTCTGCTTTTTCATGCGCGGCCTCCCGCTGCGATCGGGATGGGTACAGCGCGGCCCCGGCCATAAATGCGGTGGCCTGCGCTGGAGAGGCGTGGTCCTGGCAGGCGGGTCATGGCGTATGGTATCCGCATGTTTGTGAGCGCTCAGAACAGAACCGGATCATCCGGTGCCGGCTGAGGGCTGGTCATTTCTGTGGCAAGGCCCGGAAGGATCCTGCGGATTTCGGCGAGTTTGACGCGCCTGGCCAGTTTGGGCGCAGGGAGCGGTGAGGGAATATTGCCACTGGCCGCGGAGAGATCCTCAAGGAGCCGTCGCAGATCGTCGAGCCGCTGCCCGATACGGTCGATATCCTGCATGCCGGCGGGTGCGGTCCCATTGGTGGTGAGAATTGCCTTTTCGACCCGTGACAGCATATCACGGCTGTCGCACAGCCCACGGGATATCGCTGTCAGCATTGCAGCGAGGCCATTGTGATCATACTGCCTCTGCACCTTCGGACAGGCGGGGCCAGATTGCGTCATAGCGGCCCCACCACCCTTTCGATTGCGGTTTTCACCGTCGCTGCGGTGAACGGTTTTCGGATCAGATTGTTCAGGCCCAGCTCCTGGCCGCGCTTGAGGACCTCGGGCGAGGGGGTGCCGGTGATCAGAATGAAACCGATCTTCTGCGTCGCGGTATTGCCGCGCAGGGCGGCGAGCAGATCGAGACCGGAAAGGCCCGGCATATTCATGTCGGATATGACCAGATGCACAGGGCTGGTTGCGAGCTTGCCCAATACGGCACCGCTGTCGGATTCCGTGGCGAAATGTCTGATGCCGATTTCTTCAAGGGATTGCGAGATCAAAGCGCGGCTGACGGACATGTCGTCAACCACCATCACGCGAAGGTTTTCTTTCAAACTCATTGGTTCATCCTTTTATGTCCTGGCTGCGGCGATAGGTGGTGATACCTGCGCTGACGAGGTGGTTCATGGCCGGGCCTGAGACGCGTTCGGAATGGCCGATGAAGAGCAGTCCGCCCGGGCGCAGCAAACCTGCAAATCGGCTCCACAGACGGGCCTGGGTTGGCTTGTCGAAATAGATTGCCACATTGCGGCAAAAAATCGCGTCAAATGGTCCGCGTATCGGCCAGTCTCCAACCAGGTTGAGCTCGGCAAAGCGGATCAGGCCTGTTACGCGGGGATCCGGAGAGAAATATCCTGCTGCACAGGTGGTGATGAAGCTGTTGCGCAAGGTGGGCGGGATGCCACGCGCTTCCTCTTCGGGATAGATCGCAGCGCGTGCTTTCGCGATAATGGCCGGGTCAATATCTGTGGCGAGAATGCGAATATTGAGCTTTGCCGCATCAGGCAGCAGATCAAGGATCCGCATCGCGACCGAACCTGGTTCCTGGCCGGCAGAGCATCCGGCCGACCAGGCCCGAAGCCTCTGGCCCGATCTGAGACCGGACAGGCTGGGCTTCAACAGGCTTTCGGCGAAGATGTCGAAGTGATGCGCTTCACGGAAGAAGCTGGTCACATTGGTGGTCAGCGCGGTGACGAAGGCTGCACGTTCGGCCTGGAAATTGCCCGATTCCAGTCTTGAACAGAAGGAGGCGATATCTGTGCACTGAAACTCCTGTAAAAGCCGGGTGATCCGCGACTGGACAACCTGTTTTTTGTTTTCCTGTAAGACGAGGCCGAATTCGCGTTGTGCATAATCAGCGACCCGGCGAAATTCGGCATCGCTGAAATCGCTGCTGCCGGGGTCCGGGGGGATGAGGGTTCGGCGGGCGGTCAGGGTCATGCTGCCTGTTTCGGTTTGCATTGAATGACCGCCTCGAGGTCGATCACCCGGGTCATGCCTTCCTCCATCTGGATGATGCCGGTGATGGAGGCGCGTGTGCTTTCAGAGCGGATATCGGGTGTCTCCTGGATCTGGTTTCTGGCAACCGAGAGGATTTCCGAGACCGCCTCGACGAGCAGGCCGACGGTCTGATTGCCGATGGTGGCGACCACGACCACATTGCGCGGATTGTCCTGGGTGGGGCCAAGGCCGAAGCGGGCCGAGAGATCATAGATCGGGATGACCGAGCCGCGCAGGTTCATCACGCCAAGAACCTCTTTCGGCGCATGGGGCAGGGGCGTGACCGTGCTCCAGCGTCGGATCTCGCGGACATGGGAGATGTCGAGCGAGAAGCTCTGCGCGCCGGCGAAGAACGTGACGAATTCGGCGTCAAGGCGGCTGGCGGGATCAATGGATTGCATGGGGGGCTCCGGTTTGGGGCTGGGGCAAGGCCTGGGCCCGCGCGGCCAGCGGCTGGAAGGACTGAGAGGCCGGGGCCGCTGTGGCGCCGGCCGCGGGCGGCAGATAGTTTGCGCCGTTGCGTCCATTGATCAGACCGGACATGTTCGATGTCAGGGCCTCGGTATCGAGGATCAGGGCGATCTGACCGTCGCCCAGCACCGTTGCCGCCGAGACGCCCGGAATGGCGCCGTAATTGGAATCGAGGCCCTTGATCACCACCTGGCGTTGATCCAGCACCGCGTCCACCATCAGCGCGCAATGGGCCTGGGCATCGGTTTCCACCAGAAGTGCAAGTGACGCCTGAGCCGGATCGCGCCGGCCGAAACCAAGGCATTCGGCGACGTCGATCATGGGCAGAAAGCGGCCACGGATGGAGAGCAGCCGGTCGGAAGTTCCAAGGAGATGCAGATCGGCGGCGGTCGGGCGGATGGTTTCGATCACCGACGCGATCGGGATGACCATGGTTTGCCCGGCTACGGAGATGACCATGCCATCCATCACGGCAAGGGTCAGGGGCAGTGAAATGGTAAATTCGGAGCCGCTGCCGAGGGTCGAGCTGATCGCAATCCGACCGCCAAGGGCCCCGACAGCGTTCTTCACCACGTCAAGGCCAACCCCCCGCCCCGAGAGATTCGAGATTTTCTCGGCCGTAGAAAAACCAGGCAGGAACAAGAGGTTATCAATCTCTGCATCACTCAGTTCGGCGCCCTCTGCCACCAGCCCGCGTGAGATTGCTTTTGCGAGGATGCGGTTGCGGTCCAGTCCGCCGCCATCGTCGCTGATGGTGATGATCACGCTGCCGGAACGGTGTGCGGCAGAGAGGCGAATAGTGCCTTCAGGATCCTTGCCAGCTGCCACACGTGCCGCAGCACTTTCCAGCCCGTGATCAACAGCATTGCGGATCATATGGGTCAGCGGATCCGCCAGCCTCTCAACCACTGTCTTGTCGACTTCGGTCGACTCGCCAATGGTGACGAGATGCGCGGGTTTACCTGTTGCTTCAGCCGCCTCGCGGACGATGCGGGACATGCGCTGGAAGAGAGGTTTCACCGGCTGGGCACGGATTGCCATCACCGCCTCTTGCAGGTCGCGCGCGAGCAGGCGGTAATCTTCGGTATGGGAAATGATTTCTGTGTCTGCGGGCAGGGACAGGTCGGTCACGCTCTGTTCGATCATCGCCTGGTTGATGATCAGCTCGCCTACCGCGTTGATCAGCCGGTCCACCCGCTCCAGATCGACACGCAATGTGGGCTTTGGACCACGCCCTTCGGCGTCGTCCTCGCTTTTCGGAAGACGACGCCGGAGAAGGGCGCCGGCGCCTTCGCCAGTCGCGTCTCTCGGCGTGTCTTTCTCTGGCGGAAGGGCGGAGGTCTCGATCACCGCATCCGGCGGAGGGCCGGCAGGGGGTGAGATGACGACTTGCTCTGGTTCAGGGGCGCGCGACTGGATTGTCAGTGGCTCCACCAGAGGCTCCGGCAGAGGCGCAGGCCAGGGGAGCGCGACAGCCGGGTTTTCGGGCGCGGGTGCAGGCGTGATTTCCGGCGCGACAGAAAGCTCACACAGGCCGCGCACGAATTCGAAATGCGCCTCGACTGTCGCTTCGGGCAGATGGCTTGCAACCAGAATATCCCATGCAAGACAGGGCTTTGCCGGGTCGAATTCAGCGAATTCCGGCAGGGAGGAGAGATCCGGTCTGATCTCGAGCTCGCCGGGGGCTGCGAGGCTTGTGATCAACACCAGCGGATCATGGCCATTGCTGTAAAACTGAGGCCAGGGAATGAAGCGGATCCGGTGGCGCGGTGCGCTCGTCTTCTTGTCCGGCGTGAGATCGGCGAGCGCGGGCGCCGCCGTCGCCCCGGAGCCAGAGGTCCGAGGATCGGGGTGGGACAGATCCGGGCGCGGATGATCCGTGACGGGAAATTCGGGGCCGGCAAATCCGAGGTCGGGAAGTTCGAAGGCGGGCAGGCCGGGACTTGCGCCGAAATCCAGCGTGATGGCGCTGAAGCCGAAATCTTCATCGGCGGCCGGCGCCTCGAAACCGGCATCACCGAGGCAGGTGCCAAGATTGACAAGGAATGCGGCTGTGACCTCTTCATCGATGCTGCGTTCTTCGCGCGCGGCCTCGACCTGGTCGGCGAGGTGATCTGCCGACCGCAACAATACATGCATGACCTCGTCGCTCAGATCGAGCCGGTCAGAGCGGATTTCATCAAGGACCGTCTCGAACCGATGGGCGAAGGCGACCAGATCCGAGAGCGCGAAGGCACCGGCGCCGCCTTTGATCGAATGAACGGCGCGGAAGACGGCATTGAGACATTCACTGTCGGCCTCGCCGGTCTCCATCCTGGCGAGACCTTCGGCCAGCGCCTCAAGCAGATCCTCGCATTCTTCGAAAAACGTGTCACGGATGGATTGCATCGACATGGTCAGGCCTGTCCCCGTTCGGAATGGCCGGGGCCGGCATAACCGGTGACACGGCGCAAGATGGCGATCAGTTGCAGATCCTCGAAAGGCTTCACCAGCCAGCCGGTGGCACCTGCGGCGCGGGCGCGCGCTTTCAGTGCCTCGCCGCTTTCGGTGGAAAGCACCAGGATCGGCACGCGGGTATTATGTGTGCCGGTGCGAATGGCCTCGATCACGCCGAAACCGTCGAGCCGGGGCATATTGATATCGGTGATCACAACATCGGGATCGACCTCGCTGAACATTTCGACACCGTCTTTGCCATCATTCGCAGTGGCGCAGGCGAAGCCGGCATTCTCGACCGCCTGCCGGAGCAGAGTGCGGATGGTCAGGGAATCATCAATTGCGAGGATACGCAGGGTCATACGGGCAGCACCTCCGCCCCGGGATCAAGGCCGAGGGGGGCGGCGAGGCCCAGCCAGCGCAGCTGTTCGACATGACCGGGCGCGAGGCCGGTTATGGAAAATGCGATCCCCCTGGCACGCCAGGTCCTGGCTGCAACAAGAAGTGTTTCGACCAGGGGCCCATTGGGGAGGCGGAGCCGGCTGGCATCGATCTCGACCGGCTGGCCCTGATGGCGGCGCAGGAACGCCAGAATTGAAAGGTCGCCCAGCGGATCGGCCCGTTCCGCCAGCTCCAGCTTTGCAGATTGCGCGCGGGTCTCTGAACCCGCCAGGTCAGACGCCAGCAGATCCGGATCTGGCGGGTCCGAAGACGGAGAGCCTGCATCTGGTACACCCGAATTTCGCGCACCCGAATCTGGCGCAGCCGGATCTGCTCCTGCCACCTCTGGCAGGCCCGAAATTGGCAGCTCTGAACCTGGCATGGCCATGGCCCCCTGTTTGCAACACGTCCGATCCGGACATGGATAGACTGCTGAAACTTAAAGAAAGGTTGTTCCGGCCCGGTCAGTCGCCCGAAAATTCGCCAATCTTTCGCAGATTTTATACGTCCGCCGGCAATCGGGCGTCTGGTCTTAGGGCCATTTCGCGTCTGGCCCTAATGACGGGGCGCAATTTCCGCGATACTCGCGGCGAAGGCGATCTCGCAGGGAAAGGCAGAGCCATGGAAGGCATTCAGGGCATGAACGATATGGGGCGCGTGGTCGAAGCCGACCGCGCCCATGTCTGGCACCATCTGGCGCAGCATAAGGCGTTTGAAACCGCTGACCCGCGCGTGATCGTCGAGGGCAAGGGCATCCGGGTCTGGGATGCCAAAGGCAAGGAATATATCGACGCGGTCTCGGGCGGTGTCTGGACGGTGAATGTCGGCTACGGTCGCGAGAGCATTGCCAATGCGGTGCGCGACCAGCTGATCAAGATGAACTATTTCGCCGGTGCGGCGGGCACGGTCCCGGGCGCGCTGTTTGCCGAAAAGCTGATCACCAAAATGCCGGGCCTGACCCGGGTCTATTATTCGAACTCGGGCTCCGAGGCGAATGAGAAGGTCTATAAGATGGTGCGCCAGATCTCGGCGCGTCATCACGGCGGCAAGAAGTGGAAGATCCTCTACCGCGACCGCGACTATCACGGCACCACGATTGCCGCTCTGGCGAGCGGTGGTCAGGATGAGCGCTCCAGCCAATACGGGCCGTTCCCCGAAGGCTTCGTGCGGGTGCCGCATTGTCTGGAATACCGCAAGCAATGGGATGTCGAGAATTACGGCGAGCGCGCCGCTGATGCCATTGAGGAAGTGATCCTGCGCGAAGGCCCGGACACTGTCGGCGCCATCGTTCTGGAACCGGTGACCGCCGGCGGCGGCGTGATCGTGCCGCCCAAAGGCTATTGGGAACGCGTGCAGGAAATCTGCAAGAAATACGATATTCTCCTGCATATCGACGAGGTCGTCTGCGGCATGGGCCGCGCCGGCGCCTGGTTTGGCTATCAGCTTTACGGCGTGAAGCCCGATTTCGTGACCATGGCGAAGGGCCTCGCCTCGGGCTATGCGGCGATTTCCTGCACTGTCACCACCGAGCGCGTGTTCGAGATGTTCAAGGATGACGCCTCGGATCCGCTGAGCTATTTCCGCGACATTTCGACCTTTGGCGGCTGCACCTCGGGGCCGGCAGCGGCGCTGGAGAATATGCGCATCATCGAGGACGAGGATCTGATCGGCAATACCGTTGCCATGGGCGACCGTTGCCTCGCGAACCTGCAGGCGCTGATGGAAAAGCACAAGGTGATCGGCGATGTGCGCGGCAAGGGCCTGTTCCTGGGCGCCGAGCTGGTGGCGGATCGCGGCACCAAAGAACCGGTGGCCGAGAAGCTCGCGGCCCAGGTTGTGGCGGAATGCGGTGCGCAGGGTGTGATCATCGGGGTCACGAACCGCTCGCTCCCGGGGTTCAACAACACGCTCTGCCTTGCACCGGCGCTGATCGCGACGCCGGACAATATCGACGAGATCACCGGGGCCATCGACGTCGCCCTGACCCGCGTCTTCGGCTGATCCCGTTTCAGGTGACATCAGGGGCTGCGGGGAAACCTCGCGGCCCTTTCGCGTTTCAACCGGTAAAGACCGGGTGGAGATCCAGCTCTCCCACCGGTGCGGCGCCGGTCAGCCCGCGTGAGAGGACATAATCCGACGGGATCCCGGCACAGCCGAGACCCGCGCGCGCCGCAAAGCCAAAGCGCTGATAATAGAGCGGATCGCCGACCAGCGCCGCGCCGGGAACACGCGCCGCCTCCAGCCGTTGCAGCGCGGCCTGCATCAGGGCGGAACCGATGCTCTGACCCTGGCGGGAAGGCAGGACTGAGACGGGCGCAATCAGCGCATACCCGCTTTGCCCCCCGATCCGGCAGGGCGAGGCCGCGATATGGCCGATCAGCTGGCCGTCCTCTTCCGCGACCAGCGACAGCAGCAGCGCCTGCGCCGCGCGCAAACCGCTGAAGAGGCCGGCCTCATTGCCATCCCTGTGCGGCGCCTCCAGAAAGGCTGCGGTGATCAGGGCAGCGATGTGCTCCTCGTCCTCACGTCTCTCATCGCGGATCTGCATCGGTTTCCTCCCGGGCGGGATTCTGGCTGAGCGGGGTTCTGGACGCCGCCGCCCCGGCGACATATCTTCGCCGCAGGTTCAGGGAGAATATGGATGCTCAAGGGAATTGACCACCGGCTGAATGCCGATGTGCTGGGCACACTGCGCGCGATGGGACATGGCGATATGCTGATCCTCGTCGACACGAATTTCCCCGCTTATTCGGTGGCGAAAGAGACCGTGCTGGGCCGGCCTCTCATGATGGAGAACCTGACGGCGGCCGAGGCGGCGAATGCGATCCTCTCGGTGATGCCGCTGGATGATTTCGTGCCGGATTTCGCGGGCCGGATGGAGGTTGTCGGTGACGCTGACGCCCGCCCCGAGGTCCAGGCAGAGGTCCAGGCCGAGATCGACCGCGCCGAGGGCCGCGCCCGCCCGCTGCCGGGGATTGACCGTTTCGCCTTTTACGATCTCGCGAAACAGGCCTATGCGGTTGTGGTGACCGGCGAGCGCCGGTTCTACGGCTGTTTCATGTTGCGCAAGGGCGTGATCGCGCCCGAAGCCTGATGGACGCCTGACAGACGCCTGACCTTCAAGACCGGAGCTGATGATGAGTGCAGTCAAACCTGTGGTGGTGCTTGGCATTTTCAATGCCGATGCGGTCTACCGTGCCAAACGTCAGCCAAAGATCGGCGAGACGGTGATGGGCGAGGATTTCAAGCTGGAGCCGGGCGGCAAAGGGTCGAACCAGGCGGTGGCGGCGGCAAAAGCCGCCGGGCCGGGCGGTGCCGCCCATATCATCACCCGGCTCGGGCGCGACGATTTCGCGAAAATGGCGCGGGCGGTCTGGTCCGATGCGGGCGTGACCCCCGAAGTCACCGAAGATGCGGCAAGCCATACCGGCTCGGCCTTCATCTTCATCGAAGCGGCGACCGGCAATAATGCGATCATCGTTGCCGCAGGGGCCGGGGGGCGGATCACGCCCGTGGATCTTGAGGCGCGGGCAGAGCTGATCCGGGGCGCCGGCGTTTTTATCACGCAGCTCGAACAACCGATCGAAGCGGCGCGGACCGGGCTGCGCCTCGCGCGCGAAGCCGGCGTGACCACGATCCTCAACCCGGCCCCGGCGGCAGAGCTTGATGACGCGCTGCTGGCGCTTTGCGATTTTCTCACCCCGAACGAATCCGAGGCCGAGATTCTGACCGGTATCCCGGTCACCGATATCACCTCTGCCGTTGCAGCCGCAGACGCGCTGCTGGCACGCGGGGTCGGAGCGGTGGTGGTGACGCTGGGCGCGAATGGCGTCCTCTACCGTGACAGCAAAACCCAGCTGCATATCCCGGTCATCAGTGCAGGCCCGGTGGTGGAAACCACCGGCGCCGGAGATGCGTTCAACGGCGGCTTCGCCGTCGCATTGTCTGAAGGTATGGCGATCCCGGCCGCATTGCGATTCGGCAATGCAACCGCCGGCCTCAGCGTCACCCGCGCAGGGGCCGCCTCTGCCATGGCCAGGCGCGCAGAGATCGACGCTCTTCTGGCCCGGGGCTGAGGCTGTTTCATGGCCCGCCTGCGGCCAGGTGCGGAAGCCTCCGGCGGGGATATTTAGAAGACAGAAAATGATGGCTCGTTTTCATATTTTCTGTCTCTAAATATCCCGGGGGGAGCGCGTATGCGCGTGGGGGGCAGCGCCCCCTTTTTTGCTTTGACCCTGTGACACAGCAGGAGAGATTTGGGCCGCATAATCTGCACGCGGTCAAGTTTTTGCGAAACTGTCACACGGGGGTTACAAAATCGAAGCATCAGGGCCGCAGAAGGGAATTGCCCGCCTGAGGGCTTCCTGTAACCCGAACGGACGTGGTCATGACGGTCCTGCCTCTTTTGATGATCCTTGCGGTGCTCGCTGCCGCCGGTTTCATCCTCGGTCGCCAGCGCGCGCTGGCGCTGGCCGGGGGTGAGACGAAGAAACTCCATTCTCTGCCAGCCTATTATGGCTGGCATGCCGCGATCATGGCCTTTGTGCCGGCATTTTTCGCGCTGATCGCCTGGCTTCTGATCCAGCCATTCTTTATCGAGAGTGCCGCTCTGAGCCATCTGCCGGCCTCTGTGCTGGAAGATTCGACCTCCAGCACGCTTGCCATGTCGGATGTCCGTAAAATCGCGGCCGGTCTGGACAATGCGGTATACCAGGGCGCGCTGACGGAGACTGACATTGACGCGCTGAATGCCAGCGAAGGCGATTTGCGGGCTTTCTTCGGAACGGTCGGTGTCGCCCTCGCATCCCCGGTCTCGCCCGAAGTGCTTTCGGCGGCGAAGCAGTATCGCGAGACGGTGGCGTCGGCCTCGATCGTCAGGGCCGTCGTAATCCTCCTGATCGCCGTGGCCGCTCTGGCCTGGGCCCTGAAGCTGACCGCGCCGGATTTCTGGGCCAGGAACCGGGTCGAGAAGGTCGTGCTCTGGCTTTTGATGCTGGCCTCGCTGATCGCGATCCTGACCACGGTCGGCATCATCTGGTCGCTTCTGTCCGAGAGCTTCAACTTCTTCAGCCAGTATCCGATCGGGGACTTTTTCTTCGGCCTGACCTGGAACCCGAAATTCGGTGGCGGCTCGGATCTGGGTTTCATCCCGCTCTTCTGGGGCACGATCTATATCACCATCATAGCGCTTCTCGTCGCGGTGCCGCTGGGTCTTTTCGCCGCGATCTATCTGGCGGAATATGCCTCGCGCCGCACCCGCGCCTGGGTCAAGCCGATGATCGAAGTGATCGCCGGCATCCCGACGGTTGTATACGGTCTTTTCGCCCTGATCACCGTTGGCCCCTTCCTGCGCGACTTCTTCTCGGCGCCGATGGGCTTAGGGAATTCGGCGGCCTCGGTGATGACCGCCGGTATCGTGATCGGTCTTCTGAACATCCCCTTCATCTCATCGCTGTCGGACGACATCATCAATGCAGTGCCGCAATCCCTGCGGGACGGGGCTTTCGGCCTTGGCTCGACCAAATCCGAGACCATCCGCCAGGTCGTGCTGCCCGCAGCCCTTCCCGGTATCGCAGGCGCGATCCTGATGGGGGCCAGCCGCGCCATCGGTGAGACGATGATCGTGGTGATGGGCGCCGGTGCGGCGGCGAAACTCAGCCTCAACCCCTTTGAGGCCATGACGACAATGACGGTGAAGATCGTCGGTCAGCTGACCGGTGATACCGATTTCAACAGCCCTGAAACCCTTGTGGCTTTCGCACTGGGCATGACGCTTTTCGTCATCACGCTGCTTCTGAACGTGATGGCCGTCTGGATTGTGCGGAAATACCGGGAGCAATACGAATGAGCGACATTTCCGCAAATGGCCCGGTCGGCGGCCCGGCTTCTGCCCCGGGTAAGCCGAAGGTCTCGATCATCGGCCAGTCGGCCCGGATGAAGGCAAGGAACCGCACCGAGAGCATCTTCAAGGTGCTTGGTCTGTCGGCGATCCTGTTCAGCCTCGCCGTCCTTGCCCTGATGCTCTTCACCATCTTCCGCGACGGGACCTCGGCTTTCTTCCAGACCAAAGCGACATTCCCGATCACGCTTTCGGCGGAAGTCATCGACCCTGCCGGCAATCGCAACCGCGATGATCTCGCGAAACAGACCACGATGACCTATAACAAGGTCATCAATGAGGCCTTCCTGGCAGCGCTTGCCGCCAATGGGATCAAGACCGATGATGTCCCGCAAAAGGAAATCACCGAGATGATCTCGAAAGGGGCCGCGGGGGAGCTGCGGGCCGATGTGCTTGCCGATCCCGCGCTGGTGGGACAGACCATTGAGCCGAGCATCGTGCTTGGGGGCCGGATCGACGGCTATATGAAGGGCCGCGTCACCCGCGAAAGCGCAGAGCGCGACTCGAATGTCACCCTCGGGCAGCTGGATCTCGCGGACCGGATGAAAGAGGCCGGGATGCTGGCCACGGTCTGGAACTGGGATTTCGTCACCAATACCGACAGCTCGGACACCCGTCCCGAGACCGCCGGTCTGGGTGTCGCGATCCTCGGCTCGGCCTATATGATGTTTCTGGTGCTGATCATGTGTGTGCCGGTCGGTGTGGCGGCCTCGATCTATCTTGAGGAATTCGCGCCGAAGAACCGCTGGACCGACCTGATCGAGGTGAATATCGCGAATCTCGCAGCTGTCCCTTCGATCGTTTACGGGATCCTGGGTCTCGCGATCTTCATCAACGTCATGGGCGGCCAGATGGGCGTCGAGGCGCTGAAGATGTCGGCCTCGCTTGTGGGCGCCCTTGTGCTCAGCCTGCAGACCCTGCCGACGATCATCATCGCGACCCGTTCGGCGATCCGCGCGGTGCCGCCCTCGATCCGCGATGCGGCGCTCGGGATCGGCGCCTCAAAGATGCAGACCGTGTTCCACCATGTGCTGCCGCTCGCGATGCCGGGCATCCTGACCGGCACCATTCTGGGCCTTGCCTCGGCGCTTGGCGAAACCGCGCCCTTGCTGCTGATCGGCATGGTGGCCTTCGTCGCCAACTATCCGTCGGCCCCCTGGGAGGGTGGTTTTTCGGATCCGGCGACCGCGCTGCCGGTGCAGGTCTATTCCTGGGCCTCGCGTTCGGACCCGGCCTTTATCGAACGGTCGAACGGTGCCATCATCGTCCTGCTGGTCTTCCTTCTCATCATGAACCTGACGGCCATCTTCCTGCGCCGCAAGTTCGAGCGCCGCTGGTAAGCAGCGAACAGGCGAAAGCGAGTAATGAACATGAATGATATGCGTATTGCTGATCGCACCGTTGAGACCAACGGCATCCGGATCAAGGCCAGCGCCGTGCAGGTGTATTACGGCGAGAGCCAGGCCATCAAAGACGTCTCGGTCGATATCCCCGACAAAGCCGTCACCGCGTTCATCGGGCCTTCGGGCTGCGGGAAATCGACCTTCCTGCGCACGCTGAACCGGATGAATGACACGATCCCGATCTGTAAGGTCCAGGGCGAGATCCTGCTTGATGGCGAGAATATCTATGACAAGCGGGTCGATCCGGTGCAGCTGCGCGCCAAGGTCGGCATGGTGTTCCAGAAACCGAACCCCTTCCCGAAGTCGATCTATGACAATGTGGCTTATGGCCCGCGCATCCATGGTCTGGTCCGGTCAAAGGCCGAGCTGGACGGGGTTGTGGAATCGAGCCTCCGGAAGGCCGCTTTGTGGAATGAGGTCAAAGACCGTCTGCACGCGCCGGGCACCGGGCTTTCGGGGGGGCAGCAACAGCGTCTGTGCATCGCACGCGCCGTGGCGACCTCGCCGGAAGTGCTGCTGATGGACGAGCCCTGCTCGGCGCTTGACCCGATTGCGACCGCACAGGTCGAAGAGCTGATCGACGATCTGCGCTCGAATTTCTCGGTGGTGATCGTCACCCATTCGATGCAGCAGGCCGCCCGCGTCAGCCAGAAGACCGCGTTCTTCCATCTCGGCAACCTGGTGGAATTTGGCGAGACCTCGCAGATCTTCACCAACCCGAAAGATCCGCGCACTGAATCCTATATCACCGGCCGCATCGGCTGAGGGGAGAAGAGACCATGCAAGACAGTCACATTGTTTCTTCCTTCGATCGCGATCTGGAAGGTGTCCAGGCCCAGGTGATGAAGATGGGCGGCCTGGTCGAGAAGGCGCTTCTTGATGCGGCCGAAGCGCTGGAGCTGCGCGACGAGGCGCTGGCGGAAAAGGTGCGCCAGGGCGACCGCGCAATCGACGGGCTGGAAGAGCTGATCCAGACCGAATGTGCCCGGATCATCGCACAGCGCGCGCCGGCCGCCTCGGATCTGCGCACCGTCCTCACGGTGATGCGGCTTTCGACCGCGCTGGAACGCTCGGGCGATTACGCGAAGAACCTCGCGAAACGCAGTCTCGTTCTGATGGGCATGGCACCTGTGGGCACCGCCACCGGCACCGTGCGGCGGATGGCGAAGCTTGTGGTGCAGCAGATGTCGGATGCGCTGGACGCCTATATCGCCCGCGATGCGGTGCGGGCCCGCGAGATCCGCGCCCGCGATCAGGAAATCGACCAGATGTATTCCGGTCTCTTCCGCCAGCTCCTGACCTATATGCTGGAAGATCCGCGCACCATCACCGCCTGCATGCATCTGCATTTCATCGCGAAAAACATCGAGCGCGTTGGCGATCACGCCACCGGCATCGCTGAGCAGGTGATTTATCTGGTCGAGGGCGAGCTGCCCTCTGACGACCGTCCGAAACATGATGCCGTATCCGAACCGGTGTGAACCGCGCGGAACGGGAGGAGTAGCAAATGGCACAGGACGGCAGACCGACCGTGCTTCTGGTCGAGGACGAGCCCGCGCAGCGGGAGGTTCTCGCCTATAACCTCGACGCCGAAGGCTTCCGGGTGGTTCCGGCGGATAATGGCGAGGATGCCCTGATCCTTGTCGAGGAAGAGGCGCCCGATATCATCATCCTCGACTGGATGATGCCCAAACTCTCCGGCATCGAAGTGTGCCGGCGGCTGAAGATGCGGCCCGAGACCCGGTCAACCCCGATCATCATGCTCTCGGCCCGTGCCGAAGAGGTGGACCGGATCCGGGGCCTCGAGACCGGGGCGGATGATTATGTCATCAAGCCCTATTCGGTGCTGGAACTGATGGCCCGCACCCGCGCCCAGCTGCGCCGGGTGCGGCCTTCAACCGCCGGTGTGGTGCTGGAATATGGCGATATCCGGCTCGATCCGGAAACGCACCGGGTCTACCGCTCGGACAAGGTGCTGAAGCTCGGGCCGACCGAGTTCCGTCTCCTGACCACGCTTATGGAGAAACCGGGCCGGGTCTGGTCGCGCGAGCAGCTTCTGGACCGGGTCTGGGGCCGCGACATCTATGTCGATACGCGGACGGTGGATGTTCATGTCGGACGTTTGCGCAAATCGCTGATGCAGTTCGGCGGCGATGATCCGGTCCGGACGGTGCGCGGCGCGGGCTATGCGCTTGGGTGAGGGGGGCGCCCCTTCGGGGCGCTTTGCCTCCGGCGGGCGTAGTTTTGCCAGGGGAAAATGATGGGGGCCTGCCGGTGGATCGGCGGGCCCTTTCTTATGGTTCGACCTCTGGCGGGCGGCGGATGCCTCCGGCGGGAGTATTTTTCTCAAGAGGAAGCCAACAGGGCCTTCCAGTGGGCCCATCCTGTGGGCCCATCCTGTGGGGGCTTCCTGCGGGGACTTCCTGTGGGGGCCTGGGGTCAGGCACGTGGGTTAAGGAGTTTACCGAGGAGCGCCCTGGCGCGGATCGTTCCGAGGCGCGCGCCATTCTCAATAACGGCGAGGGTTTCGGTTCCGGAGGTGATCGCCTCCATCACCTCGCGGACCGGCATTTCGGGATGGATCTCGCGACCGGCGGGGAGGGAGCTGCCGGCCTCCATCACATCGCGGGCGGTGAGGACGCCGAGCGGGTTCATATGGGCCACGAAATCGGCGACGTAATCCGAGACCGGGTTTGCGATAATCTCGCGCGCGGTGCCACATTGCACGATGCGCCCCCCCTCCATCAGGGCGATGCGGTTGCCGAGCTTGAAGGCCTCGTCGAGGTCATGGCTGACGAAGATGATGGTGCGTTTCAGCCTTGCCTGGAGATCGAGGAGCTCGTCCTGGAGATGGGCGCGGATCAGCGGGTCGAGCGCCGAGAAGGGCTCATCCATCAAAAGAATCGGGGCATCGGTGACGAAGGCACGGGCGAGGCCGACGCGCTGCTGCATGCCGCCCGAAAGCTCTCCGACCTTGCGGTCGGCCCATTGGCTGAGATTGACCAGGGCCAGCTGGCGGTCGACGCGGTCGCGGCGCTCGGACGGGCTGATCCCGGCAAGTTCGAGACCGAGGCCCACATTGTCGCGCACGCTGCGCCAGGGCAGCAGGCCGAATTGCTGGAAGACCATGGCGATGCGGTTGGCGCGCAAGCCGCGCAGCCCTTCGGCGCTGGCTTTGGTGACCGAGACCATCTGATTGCCGTCATGGACCCGGACCTCGCCGCGCACCACCGGATTGAGCGCGTTGACGCCCCGCAGCAGCGTCGATTTGCCAGACCCGGAAAGGCCCATCAGCACGAGGATCTCGCCCTCGGCCACGCTCAGGCTGCAGTCATGCACCCCCAGCACCTGGCCGGTGCGGGTCTGGATCTCGGCCCGCGACAGGCCCTCGTCCATCAGCGGCAAGGCGCGGTCCGGACGGTCACCGAACACGATGGAGACGCGGTCGAATTCTACAGCTTTTCTGCTCATTTGCGTCTCACCCGCAGCATACGGTCCAGCATGACGGCGACCACCACGATGATCAGCCCCGATTCAAAGCCGAGCGCGGTATTGCCCTGCTGCAAGGCGCGCACCACCGGAATGCCAAGCCCATTGGCGCCAACCATGGCCGCGATCACCACCATCGACAAAGACAGCATGATGGTCTGATTGAGCCCCACCATAATCTGCGGCAACGCCCAGGGCAGTTCGACCTTGAGGAGCTTCTGGCGCGGTGTGGCGCCGAAGGCGGTGGCGGCTTCGGTCAGGGCGAGGGGGGTCGAGGAGACGCCAAGATAGGTCAGCCGGATCGGGGCCGGCAGCACGAAGACCACAGTGGCCAAAAGCCCGGGCACCATGCCAAGGCCGAAGAACACCACCGCCGGGATCAGATAGACGAAGGTCGGCAGGGTCTGCATCAGGTCAAGCACCGGCGAAAGCGCGGCATAGAGCTTTGGGCGATGCGCGCAGGCAATGCCGACGGGGACGCCGATGGCCATGCAGGTGATGCAGGAATAAAACAGCAAAACAAGGGTTTGCGTGGTTTCCTTCCAATATCCCTGGTTCAGGATGAACAAAAAGCCAAGGAGGACCAGCAGGCAAAGCTGCCAGGATCTTTGCCGCCACCAGGTCAGCGCCATGAAGACCGCCACCACCACCAGGGCATGCGGATATTGCAGCACCTCAAGTGTGCTGTTGATCAGCCAGCTCAGCGCGTCACTGATGGCGTCGAACAGCCAGCTGAGATTCAGCTTGAGCCAGTCCACCACTGTCTTCGCCATGGCGCCGATGGGGATTTTTGCGATCTTCTCATAGCCGAAAAAGGCGAGAACCGAGGCGAAGAATGAGTCCATTGCTGCCTGTCCAGGGAGGAAACCGGGCGGCCGGAGCAGGGGGCGGCGGCGCGTGCGCCTGAGGCGACCCTCTCCGGCTGCGGTGTCAGGGGCCGGCCCCGGCCGGGTTTGCCGGTGCGTCAGGGGGCCGGTTGGGCAGGGCCGGGCGCGCAGCCCGGCCCAATGGCTGCATCAGTTCAGGCCGGCTTCGACCGCCGCCACTGCGTCACCGCCGTCTTTGGTGGTCACGCCGGCAAGCCAGGGCTTCCAGGTGTCGGGGTTGGCCTTGAGCCAGGCTTTCGCCGCCTCATTCGGATCGGCGCTGTCATTGAGGATCGCGCCCATGATTTCATTCTCCATCGCCAGCGAGAATTCCAGGTTTTCGAGGAACTTGCCGGTATTGGGGCATTCAGCGACATAGCCCTTGCGGGTATTGGTGTTGACGATGGCGCCGCCGAAATCCGGGCCGAAGACATCATCACCGCCCGAGAGATAGGTCAGCTTGAAGTTCGAGTTCATCGGATGCGGCTCCCAGGCGAGGAAGACGATCGGTTTACTGGCCGCGCTGTTGCGCTCCACCTGAGCCAGCATGCCCTGTTCCGAGCTTTCGACGATATCGAACTTGCCAAGGCCAAACTGGTCGGCACCGATCATGTCGAGGATCAGGCGGTTGCCGTCATTGCCGGCCTCGATCCCGTAGATCTTGCTTTCCAGCGCATCGGCCTGGTCTTTGATATTCGAGAAATCCGAGATCCCCGCAGCCGCTCCGGCCTCATTGGTCGCAAGGGTATATTTCGCGCCGGTCAGGTTGGTGCGCACGGTGTCGACGGTGCCCGCCTCGCGGTAGGAGGCGATATCGCCCTCCATCGTCGGCATCCAGTTGCCGAGGAAGACATCGATATCGCCCTCGGCGAGGCCGGCATAGGTGACCGGGACCGAGAGGATCTTGACCTCGGTCTCATAGCCGAGCGCTTTGAGCACTTCGGTCGTGGCGGCGGTGGTGGCGGTGATATCGGTCCAGCCGACATCCGAGAAAACGATCTTGTCGCAGCCCGCCGCCTGGGCGGCACCGGAAAGGGTGAGGGTCGCGGCACTGGCGAGGAAGATGGAACGCAGGGTCATGTCGGCTCCCGGTCTGTTGGACAGTTTGCGGGCCAGTCTGTCGGCCGGTCTGTCAGGTGGTGTCATTTAAAAGTTATTGTTGATTGACGAGTCAATAAACTTCATGCTTTTCCCATATGGCAAGAGTTTTGTTGGATATGGGCGGATGCCGAAGCTTGGAATGGAGCCTATCCGAAAGGATGCGCTGATCAAAGCCACCATTGTCGAGATCGGGCGCACCGGCTCGCTGGATGTGACGGTCAGTCAGATCGCGAAACGGGCTGGCATGTCTTCGGCGCTGGCGCATCATTACTTTGGGTCCAAAGAAGAAATCTTCCTCGCGGCGATGCGCCATATCCTGTCGCTTTATGGGGCCGAGGTGCGCGGCGCGCTGGCGGTGGCCGAGGGCGACGAGGCACGGGTCAGGGCGATTTTGCGGGCCTCTTTCAGCCCTGGAAATTTCCGCCGCGAGGTGGTCGGGGCCTGGCTGAATTTCTGGGTCCTGGCCCAGACCTCCGATGGCGCGCGGCGTTTGCTGGCGATTTATCAGGGGCGGCTCAGATCGAATCTGCTCGCGCCCCTGCGCGGGCTGGCGGGGAGCCGGGCCGGGGAACTGGCCGAGGCACTTGGCGCGATGATTGACGGGCTCTATCTGCGCGAGGTCCTGAAAAAGGGCACGCCGGACGGGGCGAGGGCGGCGCGGATGGCGCTGGCCTATCTGGATGCGGAACTTGGAAGGAAAAACAGGGCATGAAGGCGCAACCGAAAGCCAGCCATTTCATCGGCGGCGCATATGTCGAGGATGTGGCAGGCGCAGAGATCCAGGTGATCTATCCCGGCACCGGCGAGGTGATCGCGCTTTTGCATGAGGCAACGCCCGCTCTGGTCGAACAGGCGGTGGCGTCGGCGGCGCGCGCGCAGAAGGAATGGCGCCGGATGCGCCCGGTCGAACGCGCCCGGGTGCTGACCCGCGCGGCCGCGATCATCCGCGAGCGCGGCGAGGAACTGGCGCAGCTTGAGACCCTCGATACCGGCAAGCCGATCCAGGAAACGCGGGTGGCCGACTGGCCCAGCGGAGCGGATGCGCTGGAATATTTTGCAGGCCTCGCGCCCACCGTGACGGGCGAGACGATCCCGCTGGGCCAGGACATGGTCTATACGATCCGCGAGCCTCTGGGCGTCTGCGTCGGTATCGGCGCCTGGAATTACCCCAGTCAGATCGCCTGCTGGAAATCGGCCCCGGCGCTGGCGATGGGCAATGCAATGGTGTTCAAACCCTCGGAAGTCACGCCGCTTGGTGCTTTGAAACTGGCGGAAATCTATATCGAGGCAGGTCTTCCGGCGGGGCTTTTCAACGTGGTGCAGGGCAGGGGCGCGGTCGGCGCCAGCCTGATCTCTGACAGCCGGGTGGCCAAGGTCTCGCTGACCGGCTCGGTTCCGACCGGGCAAAAGGTCTATGCCAAAGCCGCCGAAGGGCTGCGTCACGTCACGATGGAGCTTGGCGGCAAATCGCCCCTGATCATTTTTGACGACGCAAACCTTGAGGATGCGGTCGGCGCGGCGATGCTCGCCAATTTCTATGCGGCGGGGCAGGTCTGTTCCAATGGCACAAGGGTTTTCGTGCAAAAGGGGCTGAAAGACCGCTTCCTCGCGCGTCTGGCCGAGCGTTCCCGGCTGATCCGTATGGGTGATCCGCAGGATGACGACACCCAGATGGGGCCGCTGGTTTCGCAGGCCCAGCTGGAGAAAGTCTCGGGCTTTATCGCCCGGGCAAAATCCGAAGGCGCGCGGCTGGTCACCGGCGGCGGGCGCGGTGCCTCGAATGATGGCTGGTTTGTTGAGCCGACGGTCTTTGCCGATGTCACCGATCAGATGGAGATCGCGCGCGAAGAGGTCTTCGGCCCGGTGATGGCGGTTCTTGATTTCGAGACCGAGGACGAGGTGATCGCCCGCGCCAATGCGACCGAATTCGGCCTCGCGGCAGGGGTCTTTACCAAAGATATCGCCCGCGCGCATCGCGTGATTGCAGAGCTTGAGGCCGGCACCTGCTGGATCAACGCCTATAACCTGACGCCGGTAGAGGCGCCCTTTGGCGGGTCGAAACTGTCGGGTGTCGGACGCGAAAACGGCCATGCGGCTGTCGAACATTATTCTCAGGTAAAGTCGGTCTATCTGGGGCTCGGCCCGGTCGACGCGCCTTACTGAGCGGAACAGGCGCCGGGTCGCAGATCCCGGAACATCGATGAAACAGAGGGCGCCTGGCCCGGCTGTCGGACCCCGTTCCGGCAGGCGGAGAGGGCTTGCCCGGCCGGAGGGAAGAAGATGGTCGCGGATTATGTCATCGTGGGGGCGGGCTCAGCGGGTTGCGCCATGGCGTATCGCCTGACCGAAGCCGGCAAGCGGGTAACGGTGATCGAACATGGCGGATCGGATTTCGGGCCCTTCATCCAGATGCCGGGCGCGCTGTCTTATCCCATGAATATGGGCATTTACGACTGGGGCCTGAAATCCGAGCCCGAGCCGCATCTGGGCGGCCGTGTGCTTGCCACGCCGCGCGGCAAGGTGATCGGCGGGTCTTCCTCGATCAATGGCATGGTCTATGTGCGCGGCCATGCCAAGGATTACGACACCTGGGCCGGGATGGGGGCGGATGGCTGGTCCTATGCCGATGTGCTGCCCTATTTCAAGCGGATGGAGCATTCCCATGGCGGCGAGGGGCCGGAGTGGCGCGGCACGAATGGCCCGCTCCACATCACCCGCGGCCCGCGCGACAATCCGCTGTTTGACGCCTTTATCGAGGCAGGGGCGGCGGCCGGCTATCCGGTGACCCAGGATTATAACGGTCGCCAGCAGGAGGGCTTTGGCCCGATGGAGGCGACGATCTGGAAAGGCCGGCGCTGGTCGGCGGCCAATGCCTATCTGAAACCGGCGCTGAAGACCGGCAATCTGCAGGTCATCCGCGGCCTTGCCCGTAAGGTGGTGATCGAGAATGGCCGCGCGGTGGGCGTTGAGGTCGATACAAAGGCCGGGCGTCAGGTGATCCGCGCGGGTTCCGAGGTGATCCTTGCGGCCTCCTCGCTCAATTCGCCGAAACTGCTGATGCTGTCGGGGATCGGCCCGGCGGCGCATTTGCGCGAACACGGGATCGAAGTGCTGGCCGACCGGCCAGGGGTCGGCGCCAATCTCCAGGACCATATGGAGATCTATATGCAGTTTCAGGCGACGCAGCCGATCACGCTTTACAAATACTGGAACCTGTTCGGCAAAGCCTGGGTCGGTGCAAACTGGCTGTTCCTCGGGCGCGGCCCCGGCACGTCGAACCAGTTCGAGGCCTGCGGTTTCATCCGATCGCGCGCAGGCGTCGAATATCCTGATATCCAGTACCATTTCCTGCCCATAGCTGTGCGCTATGATGGCAAGGCGGCGGCGGGCGGCCATGGATTCCAGGTGCATGTCGGGCCGATGCGGTCGAAATCGCGCGGCTCGGTGACTTTGCGTTCGGCCCGCCCCGAAGACGCGCCGGTGATCCGCTTCAACTACATGTCGGACCCCGATGACTGGGTCGATTTCCGCGCCTGTGTGCGGCTCACACGGGAGATTTTCGCGCAGGATCCCATGGCGCAATATGTGAAATCCGAGATCCAGCCTGGCCCGGGTGTCGGGAGTGATGCCGAGATCGACGCCTTCATCCGCGAACATGCCGAAAGCGCCTATCACCCCTGCGGCACGGCGCGGATGGGGCGGCGCGATGACCCGATGGCGGTGGTCGACCCGGAATGCCGGGTGATCGGGGTCGAGGGGCTGCGCCTTGCCGACAGTTCGATCTTTCCCCAGGTGACCAATGGCAATCTCAACGGCCCCTCGATCATGACCGGTGAAAAGGCCGCCGATCATATCCTGGGCCGTCAGCCCTTGCCGGCGCTGAACAACGAGCCCTGGATAAATCCCGCCTGGGCGAGCAGCCAACGCTGAATTTTACTTATTTGATCAGCGTCAAAGTGGTGGGATGGAATATGTTTTAACCTCTTCTCAACACGGAAGAAGGAGACTGCCGATGTCGAATACACCGCATACGTTGCAAGAGGAATTTCCGGGCAAAGAGGCGCGCATTACCGAGCTGAAGGTCTCGAATCCCCGTTTCGCGAAGCTGCTTGAGGAGTATGACACGGTGAATGATCAGGTTCACCGTGCCGAGACGCGGATCGACACCGTGTCGGAAGACCATGAGGATGCGCTGCGCCGGTCGCGCTCGCGCATCAAGGATCAGATCTATGCGATGATCCAGGACCAGTAAGGGGCCAGGACCCCTAAGCGGTTCTGAACGAAAAACGGGCGGGGGCAATTATGCTCCCGCCCGTTGTCATTCTTGTGCCCGGTTGCCCATGTCCCCGTTTGCCCGTTTGCCCAAGCGGCGCGCAGGGCACATTGTTACCAGCCCAGCCGGTCACGCAGCGAGAACCAGGTCATGGCGGTGACCAGCAGGGGCCAACGCAGGGCCTGGCCTCCCGGAAAACGGCGATGCGGCAGGTCTGCCAGCAGATCAAAGCCGCCCCTTGTATTTCCCCCCGGCTGCCCGGAGGCGTCACCGGCAACCGCTTCTGCAATCATCTTGCCCGCAAGCGTTGCCAGTGCGACGCCATGGCCGGAATAGCCCGAGGCCGAGAGGACATTCTTCGCAGGCCGCGCGAAACAGGGCATCCGGTTGACGGTGATCGCCAGCGTGCCGCCCCAGGCGTAGTCGATCTTCGTGTCTGCGAGCTGCGGATAGATCTCCAAAAGCGGTTTGCGGACCACCTTCGCCACATCCGGAAAACGGTAGCCGTAGCTTTCCGCACCGCCAAAGATCAGCCGGTCATCTTCTGACAGGCGCCAGTAATTCACCACGAATTTGGTGTCATGCACTGCAATGGGCTCGGCCAGGACCTCACGCGCGCGCGCGCCCAGCGGCTCGGTCGCCACAACGAAATTGTTGATCGGCATCACCCGCGCCGCGATGGTCTTTTCAAGGCTGCCGACATAGCCATTCACCGCCAGCACCAGATGGTCGCAGGTGACGCGGGCCTGGGCCGTTTCAGCGACCGGCTTTTCGCCATAGGACAGTTTCGTGACCTCGCTTTCCTCGAAAATCTGCACCCCGGCGGCCACTGCCAGCTTTGCCAGCCCGATCACGAAATTCAGCGCATGAATATGGCCGGCCCCACGGTCGATATCGCCGCCTTTGAACGCCTCAGACCCCACAAGCGCACGCAGGCCCTCGCGGTCGAGCGGCTTGACCTCATGGTAATCATAATCCCGGGCAAGCTTTTCGGCGTAACGCTGCGCGTGATCAACTTCGCTCTCATGCCAGCAGGCATGCGCGATGCCGGGGCGGTAGGCGACCCCCTCCATCCCCGAGGCGAGGTCACGAACCAGCGCTTTGGCGTCCTGCGCCATATCCCAAAGCTGCCGTGCGTTTTCGCGCCCCGCGACCTTCTCCAGCCAGTCCTGGTCCTGACGCTGCCCGGAGCCGACCTGGCCGCCATTCCTGCCCGAGGCACCAAAACCGACGCGATGCGCCTCGAGCACCACGACCTTCAGGCCCTTTTGCGCCAGATGCAGCGCGCTTGAGAGGCCGGTATAGCCGGCCCCCACCACGCAGACATCGGCACGGATTTCGCCCGTGGCGCGCGGGAAGGGCGCAAGCGCGACACGGGTCGCCGCATACCAGCTGTCGGGATAGCGCCCTTGCCGGTCATTGGCGTGCAGAAGATTGACCGCCATCACACGTTCAGGAGCAGATGCTCACGCTCCCACGGGCTGATGACCTGGAGGAACTCTTTGTATTCGTTGCGTTTTACCGAATCGTAACATCTGACGAAATCGACGCCCATCACCTCTTTCAGGGCCACGTCCTCATCCAGAAGATCCAGCGCATCGCCAAGGTTCACCGGGATCTCATCCGAATCGATATAGGCCGATCCGGTGAATTCCGGGCGCGCGGCTTTCTTCTCCATCAGCCCGAGATAGCCGCAGGCCAAAGTCGCCGCGATGCCGAGATAGGGGTTGCAATCCATCCCCGGCAGGCGGTTTTCGATCCTGCGCGCGGCGGGGCCCGAAATCGGGACGCGCAGCCCGGTGGTGCGGTTGTCACGGCCCCATTCCAGATTGATCGGCGCCGCGAAATCCGGGACGTAACGGCGGTAAGAGTTCACATAGGGCGCCATCAGCGCAATCGCCGCCCCCATATGGTTCTGCATTCCGGCGATGAAATGGTTGAATTCCGGCGTCTCGGCGCCTTTGGCGGCGGAGAAAATGTTCTTGCCGGTTTTCACATCCACGACCGAAGTGTGGATATGCATGGCAGATCCCGGCTCGCCCGCGATGGGCTTGGCCATGAAGGTCGCAAAACAATCATGGCGCAAGGCAGCTTCACGGATCAGGCGTTTGAAGAAGAACACATGGTCCGACAGTTCAATCGGGTCGCCATGCGCAAGGTTCAGTTCGATCTGCCCGGCGCCGCCTTCCTGCAAGATACCGTCGATTTCAAGGCCCTGGGCTTCGGCGAAATCATAGATATCGTCGATCACCTTGCCATATTCGTCGATGGCGGAAAGGCTGTAGGCCTGTTTCCCGGCGGCACGCCGCCCGGTGCGGCCCATGGGCGGGATCACCGGCATATTGGGGTCGATATTGCGCGCGGTCAGGAAGAATTCCATCTCGGGCGCGACAACCGGCCGCCAGCCCTGGGCCTCGTAAAGACCCACGATGCGGCGCAGCACATTGCGCGGTGAGAACGGCACCAGATTGCCCTGCTGATCTTTCGCATCATGGATCACCTGGAGCGTGATATCGGCGGTCCAGGGCGCGGCGGTCGCGGTGGACCAGTCGGGCTCGAGGATCATATCCGGCTCGGTGAAGGCATCAAACGGGCTGTCGGCCCATTCACCGGTGATGGTCTGCAGGAAGATAGAATTGGGCAGGAAGTAATTGGTTTGTTTTGCGAATTTCGCGGCAGGCATTGCCTTGCCGCGTGCCACGCCGGCAATATCGCCGATCACGCATTCCACCTCATCGACGCGACGCTTGCCGATATAGTCCCGTGCTGCCTTGGGCAGTTTTTCCGTCCAGTTGGACATGGTTCACACTCTGTTTGGGGCCTCAGGCGCTCTGGCTGGCCCTGGTCTGGTGAGAGAGAAAGAAATCCGCGATCCTTTCCGCCATTTTCGTCGTGCCAAGGGGGGCGTCGATCTTCTCGGTCGCGGCATCCAGCGTCTCCTGGGGCACCAGCCCCGGGCCGCGGTATTTGATCAGACCTTCGATGAAGTCTTTCCTGAATTCCGGATGCGGCTGCACGGTGAACATGCGGTCGTCATATAAAAGCCCAGCATTGGAGCAGAAATCGGTCGAGGCGATCACCTCGGCCATTTCGGGCTTTTCCACCACCTGATCCTGGTGCCAGGCGTTCAGCGTGATGGTCTCCGCATCAGGGCCGGACCCGAAATGGTAATCGGTCGGGCCGACCGACCAGCCGCCTTTGTATTTCTCGACGCGGCCGCCCATGGCTTGCGCGATGATCTGATGGCCGAAACAGATGCCGACGACCGGCACATGTTCGACATAGGCCTCGCGGATAAAGGCTTCGAGCGGTTTGATGAACGGGTGATCCTCATAGGCACCAAAGCGCGAGCCGGTGATCAGCCAGCCGTCACAGTCATGGACGGATTTCGGGAAATCCATCTCCATCACGGTGAAGCGGCGGAATTCCAGCCCGCGATCCGCGAGCAGGCGTTCGAAGAAATCGGGATAATCGCCCATGCTGGGTTTGAGGGCGTCGGGGGAGGCCCCGGTTTGCAGGATGCCGATGATCATTGGGGCGCTCTGGGTCACGAAGTTGCGGTCATTAGGATGGTGGGTGCGGCCCCGCCTCTGGTCAAGGGGGGCCGGACTGTATCGCGGTTCAGATCATACGGTATCGAGATAAAGTTCGACCAGTTCCTCGGGCGAAAGCTCGGCGGTGTAATGCAGCTCCTGGCGCTTGGTCATCACCATATTGGCGATCAGCTCGGGCGGCAGGAAGCGCGCCACATGCGGCGAGAATTCAAAAGCGTCGATGGCCCCCTGCCAGGTGGTCGGGATCTGCGGCAGGTCAAGCGCATAGGAATTGCCGCTGATCGGCGCGACGGGTTCCTTGCCGTCTTCGATGCCGGAAAGCGCCGCGCCAAGGATGGCCGCAAGCATCAGATAGGGGTTCACGTCACCGCCCGCCACGCGATGCTCGATCCGCCGCGCTGCCGGGTTGCCCGAGGGAATACGGATCGCGGCGGTGCGGTTCTCATAACCCCAGCAGATCGCGGTGGGGGCATGGGCATCGGGCACCAGCCGGTCAAAGCTGTTGGAATGCGGCGCGAACAAAAGCGTCGAATCGTGCATCGCCTCAAGGCAGCCGGCCACGGCATGACGCAGGACGGCAGTGCCTTTGGGGCCACCGGAATCGAAGATATTATCGCCCTTCTGGTCAAGCACCGAGAAATGCGTATGCAGACCCGAGCCCGAATAATCGGCATAGGGTTTCGCCATGAACGAGGCCGCAAAGCCGTGACGGCGCGCGAGGCCCTTCACCAGCATCTTGAAGAACCAGGCGTCATCTGCGGCGCGCAAAGCATCGTCGCAATGCATCAGGTTGACCTCGAACTGGCCAAGCCCGGTTTCCGAAGTCGTGGTATCCGCCGGGATATCCATCGCCTCGCAGGCGTCATAGAGATCGGTGAAGAAGACGTCGAACGCGTCCAGCGCGCGGATCGACAGCGCCTCGGCCGCCTTGCGGCGCTTGCCGGAACGGGGCGAAAGCGGCACCTGCATCGTCTTGCCGCTGTCATCGATCAGGAAAAACTCCAGCTCCATCGCGCAGACCGGCGTCAACCCGCGTGCCTTATAGCGGTCGACGACTGCGCGCAAAGCATGGCGCGGATCGCCCTCATAGGGTTTGCCGTTTTCGCGGTACATCCAGATCGGCAGCAAAGCCGAAGGGCTTTCCAGCCAGGGCATCGGCATGAAACCACGCTCGGTCGGGCGCAGCGTGCCGTCCTGGTCGCCCTCTTCAAATACCAGCGGGCTGTCGTCGATATCCTCGCCCCAGATGTCGAGGTTCAGGACGGAATAGGGGAAACGTACGCCGCTTTTCACCACATTATCGGCGAAACGCGCCGGAACGCGCTTGCCGCGCGCCTGCCCGTTGAGATCAGCCGCAGCCACACGAATCGTGCGGACCTGCGGATGTTTTCTGAGCCAGTCCTTCATCATTGATTTCAAACCAGCAAGCATGGACGCGTCCCCGCGCCATGGCTCGTGGCGGCCTGGCGACAATCCCGGAAGACGGCCGGCCCACAAGATGCGCAAGGAGCCGGACCATGCCCTGGTCCTTCCCTTGGTTTGATCGCCTCTCCCGCCGGGCATATGGCCCCGATTGAAACGCTGTGGTCGAGCGGGTCCGGGCGGGTGCCCGGATAATTTGATCAAATATAGGATACTAGCGGATCAGCTGAGGACGCAAGCGAATTCTTTTCTTCTGATGCGAGGGCAGGTGACGGTTCAGCCGGTTGTTCACCAGGCCGAAGATCCCGATCAGCGTGAGCGTCAGAATGATGAAATAGAAGGCAACGATCGGATAGGGGATGAAGGGGTTGAAGGTCTTGTCGGCGAAGTAATTCGCGTAATAAAGCGCGTCGCCACGTTGCTGAAACGCCGGGAAACCCGAGAAGAACACCAGCGTCGTGGCGTGGAACAGAAAGATCGCCTCATTGGTATAGGCGGGCCAGCCGAGCCGCAGCATGGTCGGCCATTCGATGCGGAAAAACCGGTCGCGCCCGGTGATACCATAGGCATCGGCGGCCTCGAGATCGCCTTTCGGCACGGTCATCAGCGCGCCGTAGAAGATCTCGGCAGTATAGGCGGAGGTGTTGAGGAAGAGGGTGAGGGCCGCCCCCGCCCAGGCATTGGCCAGCCAGGCGGTCGGAAGGGTGAAGAGGCCAAACACATCGACCGAGCCACGCAGCACGGTGGTGATGAAGAAATACACGAGGAAAAACTGGATGAAGAGCGGCGAGCCGCGGAAGATGAAGATATACCACTCGGCGGGCTTGCGGATCCATTTATGGCGCGAGGCCTTGGCCATGGCGAGGCCGACGGCGAAAACAAAGCCGAGGGACAGCGCCAGCAGGCCGAAATAGAGGTTCCACAGCATCCCGGACCCGATCAGCACGAACTGATCGCAAAGCGAGATATTGGTGAGGGGCAGCGCGTTTTCGCCAAAGCCCAGCGAGCGCAGCCAATAGGCCTGAACGGTATCCCAGCAGGTCATGCCGCATCCTTCCTGAGGGTTTCGCCGGCGCGGGTGGCCTGGCCATGCGAAAGGCGGCGGGTAAGGCGGCCGAGGCCGATCTCGGAGACCCGGGTCAGCGCGAGGTAGAAGACCAGCAGGCCAAGGAAGTAATAGAGCCGCCAGTCACCATGCGGATAATCGAACCGCGCGGATTTCGACCCGCCCAGCTCGCGTGCCCAATAGACGATGTCCTGGATCCCCAGAAGGAACAGCAAGGGCGTTGCCTTGATCAGGATCAGCCAGAGATTTGAAAGGCCGGGCAGCGCATAGGTCCACATCTGCGGCACCAGAATGCGGCGGAAGGTCTGGCGCGGCGAGAGACCATAGGCCTCGGCGGTTTCGATCTGGGCGCGTGGCACGGCATCCATCGCACCTTTCAGAACATTGGCCGCGAAAGCCCCGAAAACAATGGCAAATGTCAGAACGGCCAAAAGGAAGGCATAGGATTGGTGGACAAAGAGCGATGCGTTATTGGGCGGCACTTTCGCCGCCGGGCAGACGCGGAATTCAAGCCCCTGGCGGATCGGTTCAGACCAGTCCGGGCACCGGACCTGATGCATCAGCCATTCGATCCCCTGATCCAGCGCGATCACGAAGAACAGGAAAAAGACGATATCGGGCACACCGCGCACCATGGCGGTGTAGATCTTGCCGAGCCACCGGATCGGCGCGATATGCGACCGCGCCGCCATGGCACCGCCAAAGCCAAAGGCCAGCGCTGCCGGAGCGGTCACCAGCAAAAGCGCCATCACCGTCAGGAAGGAGAAATAGAACTCCATATGTTTGGGCGTGGTGAGATAGCAGGAAAGCCAGCTCAGCCCTTCGATGGTCTTGGGATCGGCACAGAATTCGAACATGGGCTTGCCCTGGCGCGGCGGCTCCGGTCAGGGCATTCACAATGCGGCTGACCAGTGGCAGACGGGTGAGGAGGGGCACCTTGCCCCGGTCTGGGTGACCGGGGGCAAGGTGCGAAAGGGATGCCCGCGCGGGTCCGGAAGGCCGCAGCCCCCCGGGGATCACGCGGGCGAGGCCCGGATCAGAACGGCGTGTAATTGCCGTCGAACCACTCATCCGTCAGTTTGTTGAGCGAGCCATCGGCCTTCATCGACTGAATGGCCGCGTCGAATTTTGCCTTCAGCTCGGTGTCGGATTTGCGCAGCCCGATGCCGATCCCGTCGCCGAGCAGCACATCATCGCCGATGATCTCCAGCCCATCGCCGATTTGCGACAGAAGGTAGTCTTCATCGGCCATGACCGCAGCCGCCTGACCATTGCGCACTGCGGCAATGGTCTCGTCAGGCGTGGCGAATTCAAGGAGCTTGGCGCCCGAAGCCGCCACATGCGCCGCCTGGATGGTGCCGGTCTGCGCCGAGATCACACCGCTGTCGAGCGGCGTGTCAGGCGACATTGCTGCATAGGACGACGGCGCGGGCTGGGTGTAGTTTTCCGAGAAGGCGATCTTCTCGCGGCGCTCGTCGGTGATCGACATGCCGGCCATGATGGCGTCGTAATTCCCCGATTGCAGGTTCGGGATGATCGAATCCCAGTCATTCTTGACAAAGATGCATTCCAGCCCGGCGCGCTTGCAGAGCTCATTGCCAAGCACGATCTCGAACCCGTCCAGCTCGCCCTTGTCATTGATGAGGTTATAGGGCTCATAGGCGCCCTCGGTGGCGATCCGCACCGGATCGGCAGCAACAACACCGGCGCCAAGCGCGGTGAGGGCGGTTGCAAGCAGCAGTTTCTTCATTGTCATCTCCCGAAGGTTGCTTTTCTGGGTTTTATGCCGGTTCCGGGGGTCAGAACCAGGTGTCGTGAAGAGAGTCGAGCGTGCCATCGGCTTCCATAGCCGCGATGGCGCTGTCGATTTCGGCCTTGAGCGCATTCCCCTTGCACATGGCGATGCCGGTGCCCTCATCGGGGATCTCCTGGCTGTAGACATATTCCAGGCCCTGGCCGGCGATCAGCGTCTCAAGATCGGTGCGGCCTGAAAAGGGCCCGAGCGCCAGGTCGGCCGCGCCCCGGGCCACGGCGTTCAGCACCGCCGGCTCTGAGGTATAAGACCGAAAATCCAGCTTTTCCTTGCGCAGCCATGTTTCATGCATGGTGCCCGCCTCGACCGCGATCCGGGCCGCTCCGGGCGGCGGCGCTGCGGCAAAGCCGACAAACCATTCCAGAGAATTGCCAAAGGTATAGGGGATCGACATATCCACCACCGCGCGGCGCTCCGGCGTGATCGCCATGCCGCCCAGCACCACATCGAACCGCCCCTCGGCGACGCCCGGGATCAGCTCGCCGAATTGTGCGACCTCCCATTGGCAGTCATGATGCGTCCGGTTGCAGATCTCGGTCATCACCTCGTAATCAAAGCCCGAAAGCGCCCCCGCATCGTCGCGCAGGATATAGGGCGGAAACGTGTCTTCGGTGCCGATCACCAGCACCCGGTCCGCGCCGGTCGAGGCGAGCCAGATGCTGGCGGTGATGGCAGAGATGGTGGCGATGCAGGACATGGCCCGGTCAGACCATCGTGGCCGAAAGGAAGCCGCGCAGGCGTTCCGATTTTGGCTGGCCGAAAAGCTGCGACGGCGCACCTTCCTCTTCGATCCGTCCCTGGTGAAGGAAGATCACATGATCCGAGCAATCGGCGGCCAGCTTCATGTCATGGGTCACGAGGATCATGGTGCGGCCCTCATCGGCCAGCGCGCGGATCACCTTGATGACCTCCTGCTCCAGTTCGGGGTCAAGCGCCGAGGTCGGTTCATCGAACAAAAGCGCGCGCGGCTCCATGCACAGGGCGCGGGCGATGGCGGCGCGCTGCTGCTGGCCGCCCGAAAGCTGCGCCGGCCAGGCATCGGCCTTGTCGGCAATGCCCACCTTGGCGAGATATTCGCGCGCCTTCGCCTCAACCTCGGCCGGGTCGCGTTTCATCACAGTGACCGGCGCCTCCATGACGTTCTGAAGAATCGTCATATGGGCCCAGAGGTTGAACTGCTGGAAGACCATCGAAAGATTGGTGCGGATGCGGGTGACCTGGGCGCGGTCGGCCGGGTGGCGGCGCAGACCTTCGCCCTTCCAGCGCACGGCTTCGCCTTCAAATTTCACATCACCCTGCTGGCTGTCTTCCAGCAGATTGCAACAACGCAACAGCGTGGATTTCCCCGAACCCGAAGAGCCGATCAGCGAGATCACATGACCCCGCGGCGCGACAAGATCGACACCTTTAAGCACTTCGAGCGGGCCGTAGGACTTATGCAGCCCCCGGATCTCGATTACGGGCACCTCTGCCATAAACCTGATATCATCCCCTGTTGTTCTTCTTGCCCGCGCCCGTCTTTTTGTCGGGTCGCCCCGGTGACTGGTCGCAGGTATAATCCTGTCAGTAGGACGCAGATCTGCGCGGTTTGCAACGTGGTTTTGCAGCATCCTGCGCCCGCATTCCGGCAATCCGCCGTCTGATCTGCAGCAATCTGTCTGATCGGAGGATCGGATCAGGCTGCAGGGACGGGCGGGCCGGGATCGGGCACCGCGAGGTAATCCGCCTCACGGACGGCGACAAGCCCATAGAGATGCAAAACCGCACGGTCCTCTTCCGTCAGGCCCCGGATCGCGGCGTCAAGCGCCGTAAAAACCGCCTCCTGGTCAAGATCCTTCCCTGCGATGAAGGGCAAGGCGGGGGTGGCCCCGGTGCGGCCGATCTCTTTCAGCCCGGTCGCGTCGCCGCTGCCATCCTCGCACATGATCGCCCAGGTCACGGCATCAAGCGCGGCGAGATCGGCTTTTCCCGCGCGCACCCCCCGGGCCGAAGCGCGGTGGCCGCCGCTGCGCCAGGCCGGGGCAAGCCTGATGCCGGACCGGGCCGCATGATGCGCCGGCGCCGCCCAGCCTGATTGTGAGAGATCGTCATTCCAGGCAAAAGTCGCACCGTCGAAATCGGTGAAATCCGTGCGCGGATCATCGTTCCGGGCGACCAGAACCGAATGATACTGCCCGGCAGGGGTTCCGGCCAGGCGGTGATCTCCCGCCCCGATCAGCGTCACCCGGCCTGTAAGCCGCGCCCGAAACGGATAGCCGCAGCATTGCGCCAGCACGAGACCGGGGGAAAGCCAGCCCGCCATATAAGCGCCGTCCCCGCGCGTCAGGGCCTCTGGCGCGGCAATCCCCCGCGCGCGCAGCCCGTCGCGGATCCGTGCCCAGAGCCGGTCATTCGCGCCTTCGGTCCGCCCGGCATCATACATGCCAAGCGCGGCAATCACAGGCTGCGCTCCGCCCGCTGCCGTGCTTCGGCGCTTTCGACATCGGAAAGACCGAAGAGGCTCGACACCATGCGCAAGAGCCGGTCCTCATCCGGATCGCGGCTGCCATCGGCCAGGGCCACCGACCAAAGCGCCTGCATCAGCCCGCCGCGTTCTTCGGGCGAGGTGGCGGATTTGAGGGCGCGCGTAAAACGGACCGTGTCCGGCGCCTCGGCCTCCACCGCCTCGGCCTCGGTCCTCAGCGCGGCTGCGGCGAAAGCATCCAGCTCGTAGCGGGTCATCAGGATCCGGTCGATGCGCTCGACCTCTTCAATGGCATAAAGCCCGTCGGTGCGCGCCAGCCGCACCAGCAGCGCCGCCAGTGCCAGCCGCGCATCGGTATCTTTCAGGGGCTCGGGGGCGGGGGCCAGCAAAAGGCGCAAGAGGTTCTGAATCATGGCCCGAGTCTAACGCGAAGATCAGGTCCGCGCCAGCGCCGCAACTTCACAGTCCTGACAGCTGCGGGAGCCTCCGGCGGGGATATTTAAGAGACAGAAAACAGCACTGCCTCTCATTTTCTGTCCTTAAATATCCCGGGGGTGAGCGGCAAAGCCGCGAGGGGGCTGGCCCCCTCCGCGCGTTCAGCCCAGGTCGGCGAAGATGCGTTCAAGGCGCGCGGTCTCGGTCCCGATGCCGAAAGGCGGGTTCACGATAAACATGCCCGTCCCGATCATCCGATGGCCTTCGCGGGCGGGGGGAAAGCGCAGCTCGTGGCGCAGGGCCGCGGGGAACTGCGCCGCCAGCGTCCTGAGCATCGGCACATGCGGCGCGTCGCGCAAGATCGGATACCAGAGCATCAGGACCCCCACATTCCATTTCCGCGAGACTTGCGCGAAGAATTTAGGGATATGGTCGTAGTCGGATTTCACCTCATAGGGCGGATCGACCAGCATCAGCCCGCGCCGCGGCGTCGGCGGCGTCAGGGACAGCGCGAAATTAAAGCCGTCTTCCTTGCGGATATGCGCGCCCCAGGAGCCGAGCACGTCTTTCAGCGCCGCATTTTCCTGGGGATGCAACTCTGCCAGATGCAGCTTATCGGTCTCGCGCAGCCCAAGCGTCGCGATCAGCGGCGAGCCGGGATAGGCATCGGTCCCGAACATGGCACGGGTTTCCTCCAGCCGCTCGGGATAGGGATGGCCTTCAGGAAAGGCATCTGCCAGCCGCCCGATCCCCTGTGCCGCCTCGCCGGTTTTCTGCGCTTCGGGGCCGGAGAGCCGGTAGAGGCCGCGCCCGGCATGGGTCTCGATATAGGAAACCGGCTTGTCCTTTTGCACCATGTAATCCAGCACCCAGGCCAGCAGCGCGTGTTTTTGCACATCGGCCAGATTGCCGGCGTGAAAAGCGTGTTGATATGACAGCATGACAGGCCCCCTGGTTCAGCGCCCGCCTTACACCGCGCGATCGATGCGGGTCGAGAGGTGGATCAGGCTTTCCGAGCTTTTCACCCCTGTCATCGCGCCGATCTGATCCAGCACCTGATCGAGGATCTGCGTATTGGGGCAGGAGATCTGCAGCAAAAGATCGAACCGGCCCGAGGTCGTATAGACCTTCTCGACCTCATGGATCGATTTCAGCCGGGTGAGAATCGCGGCCTGACCGCGCGGCTCGATCGTCACCAGCACCGAAGCCCGAAGCCGCCCTTCGCGTGCGGCCTCGCCCAGTTTCAGCGTGTAACCCGCTATGATTCCTGTGTTTTCCAGCCGCTCAAGCCTGGCCTGGATTGTCGAACGCGCCACTTTCAGACGCCGCGCCAGTGTCGCCACCGAGATCCGCGCATCGGCGCTGAGAAGGCCGATCAGGCTTCTGTCGAGGTCATCCATGCAGTTTGTCTCCCGGTATCGTCATAATAACGATGATTTCAGTCATTTCTATAGTTTTGTTCGGTGAGATTGTCACACATATGCAGCATCCTTCTGGCAGGAAAAGGGCGGCTCATACGCACCTGGCCTGGTTTCTTTAAACCACGCAGGTGCCCGACCCGGAATGCAGGGGAAGGGCGAAGCGTCTTGTTGGCTGAAAGGGAAACGCCGATGGGACTTTCACGGACAATCTTCAACAATCCGACCGAATTCATCCGGCTGCATCAGCCTGAAAACCCGGTCCTTTTTTTCGCGCCCAGCGTGGCTCAGGCCGCGGCGCGACGCTTTCTCCAGGGCTTCCCCGGGCTGGTCACCTATGCGGTGAAATCGAACCCGGGCGAAGAGATGGTGGAAAACCTGGCGGCCGCCGGGATCCGCGGGTTTGACTGTGCCTCGCCTTTTGAAATCGACCTGATCCGCGATCTCGTGCCGGATGCGGCGATCCATTATCACAATCCGGTCCGCTCGCGCGCCGAGATCGCGCATGCGGTCGCCAAAAACGTCAAAAGCTACAGCGTCGATTCGCGCTCTGAACTGGCCAAGCTGATCGCGCTGGTGCCGGCGGATAGCTGCGAAATCTCGGTCCGGTTCAAGCTGCCGGTCGGCGGTGCCGCCTATAATTTCGGCGCGAAATTCGGCGCGACGGCCGAGCTGGCGGTGGACCTGCTGAAAACCGTGGCCGGGGCGGGTTATATCCCCTCGCTGACCTTCCACCCGGGCACCCAATGCACCGATCCGGAAGCCTGGGCGACCTATATCCGCACAGCGGCTGAAATTGCGTCCGAGGCCGGTGTGAAGATCGCGCGTCTCAATGTCGGCGGTGGTTTCCCGAATCATCGCCTTTCGGCAGTGATGCCCGACTATGACGCGATCTTCGCGGCTATCGGCCGCACCGCTGATGAGGCGTTCGGCGAGGGCCGTCCGGCGCTTGTCTGTGAGCCGGGCCGCGCGCTTTGCGGTGATGCTTTCACCCTGGTCGCCCGCATCAAGGCGATCCGTGACGATGCCCATGTCTTCCTCAATGACGGGGTCTATGGCTCGCTGAATGAAATGCCGCAGATCGGTATGATCGACCGGCTTCAGGTGATTTCGCCGGAAGGGGTGCTGCGGAAGGGCGATCCGAGCCCGCGCATCACCTTTGGCCCGACCTGCGATTCGGTCGACCGTCTGCCGGGCGAGATGGCTTTCCCGGTTGATGCCGAGGAAGGCGATTTCGTCGTGCTGCATGGCATGGGGTCCTATTCGGTGGTGACGAACAGCCGGTTCAACGGTTTTGGCGAACTGCAGATGGCGACTGTCCTGTCCCTTGCGATCTGAGCCTTCGCTGACAATCTGACGTGATTTCCGCACCTTCTGCGCGCCCCGCCGCTGGACAAAACCTGCGGCGGGGCTAGTCTTTCCCAGGACACAGGCCCGTCAGGGCCACCCGAAAGGGATTGCCCGGAAAGGACAGCATCATAGGCCTGCGTGCTTTCCTCACGCGCTTTTTCCGGCCGCGCCCGCGCGCCGAGGTGGAGCCTGCGAGCCCCGCAGCCCCAGGCTTTGCGCGGCGCCGGGTGGATCATGTGGTGATCCTTGACGGCACCATGGCCTCACTGCGCCAGGGCGAACGCACCAATGCCGGAAGGGTCTTTCTGCTCCTCTCGACCGGCAAGGCCCAGGCGGGTCGGTCGCTTTACTATGACGAGGGCATTCCCTGGCGCGGCTGGAAGCGCATCATGGATGTCATCGAGGGGCGGGGGCTCGAGGAACAGATCCTGCGCGCCTATGGCCATCTCGCCAGCCATTACCGCGAGGGCGACCGGATCTTCCTCTTCGGCTATTCGCGCGGCGCATTCGCAGTGCGCAGCCTTGCCGGGGTGATCGCGAAAGTGGGGCTTTTGCGTCATGAGGCGGCGACCGAGCGCAATCTGCACCTCGCCTGGCGCTGGTATCAGCGGCGCGGCAATGACGACGGTCTCAGGGCCTTCCGCCAGGCCTCCTGCCATGCGCGGGCGCCGATCCGGATGATTGGGGTCTGGGACACGGTCAAGGCGCTTGGCCTGCGCTTTCCGCTTTTGTGGATGCTGACCGAGGGGCGCTATGCCTTCCACGACCCGCATCCGGTGGAGGACCTGGATTTCGCGCTCCAGGCGCTGGCGCTGGACGAGACACGCGTGGTCTTTGAGCCGGTGCTCTGGCAGGGCAATCCGGGCGGCGGAACCCATGTCGAACAGGTCTGGTTTCGCGGCGCGCATGGCGATATCGGCGGCCATCTGGGGGCTTTTGCGGCAGCGCGGCCTTTGTCAAATATCCCGCTGGTCTGGATGCTGGATCGCGCGGTCCAGGCGGGGCTTGATCTGCCGCATGGCTGGCGCAAGCGGTTTCCCTGTGACCCCGCCGCGCCGATGGCCGGCACCTGGCGTGGCCTTGGCGCGGCCTTCCTCTATCGCAGGCGGCGTGTGATCGGGCGTGACCCCAGCGAGCGGCTGCATGAAAGCGTGCCGGAGACGGAACGGCTGCGCTGGCATCTGGCGCGGCAAGGGGCGGGGGATCAGCTGGCGACTGAGATCAGCCAGACCAGTGAGGCCAGCGCTCCGATCAGCAAAGGCTGATGGATCAGATAGATCGCGAGCGAATGGCGGCCAGGCCAGGCCAGACGGTTCAGCACCCGCGCGGGCGGCAGGGACAGCCGCTGCCACAGATTCAGATCCCCGAACATCCGCGCCGTGGCCATACCGGCGAGGAAGGGCGCGAACCAGGGAAACAGCGGCTCGAAATCGGCGGTGACGGGTACCTCGCCGGAAAGCCCTGTCCAGACCAGCACCCCGCCGAATGCCGGATGCGACCAATACCAGGGCAGGGCAAAGACCAGGGCCGCGATGGCAAGCAGGGCGGTCGGGAGCAGGCGCAGAAAGAGCAGTCCGAGGATTGAGGAAACCGCGATGGAATGCAGGATGCCGTAAAAGATCCAGACCTCCGGCATTGCGAAATAACTCGCGACGGAAACCAGAGCCGCCGCTGCGCCGATCTTTACAAGGCGGCGGAGAAAGGCGCGCCAGCGGATCGCCCGCGCATGCGACATGTAAAGCCCGACACCGGCAAGGAAGATGAAACTCCCGGCAGTGAGACGCGCGAAATACCAGAAAAATCCGGTAAAGGCGGTGCCGGGCGGGATCAGGCCGAACATGCCCAGATCCCAGGTGAAATGAAAAATAACCATGCACAAAAGCGCAAGGCTGCGGGCGAGATCAATCAGGATCAGTCTTTGCGGCACGTATCTGGCTTTCTTGCAGCGCCCCTCTTACCTGACGCCAAATCCCCTGACCGGCAAGGGCCTGTCCCGCCCTTGGCGGGATGCCTCCGGCGGGGATATTTAAAGACAGAAAATAAACCAGCAGAGCCGTGCATATTTTCTGTCGCTAAATATCCCGGGGGGTGAGGCTCGACAGAGCCGAGGGGGGCTGGCCCCCCTTCTGTTTCACATCGGCCAAAGAGAAAGGCGGCCCGCAGAGGAGCCGCCTTTCCGCAAAATGCTGACAGATCAGCGCGACCGCAGCTCGGTATAGTCGCGTTTCTTCGGGCCGACATAGAGCTGGCGCGGGCGGCCGATCTTGCCGGTCGGGTCAGAGATCATCTCTTTCCACTGCGAGATCCAGCCGACCGTGCGCGAAATCGCGAAGATCGGGGTGAACATCGAGGTCGGAAAGCCCATCGCTTCGAGGATGATGCCGGAATAGAAATCGACATTCGGATAGAGTTTCTTCGAGACGAAATATTCGTCTTCCAGCGCGATGCGCTCCAGCTCTTTTGCGACCTGCAGCAGCGGGTTGTTATGGACGCCCAGCAGCTCGAGCACCTCGTCCGCCGATTCCTTCATCACCTTGGCCCGCGGGTCGAAATTCTTATAGACCCGGTGGCCAAAGCCCATCAGGCGGAAGCCGGAATTCTTGTCTTTCGCCTTGGCGATGAATTCCGGGATCCTCTCGACAGTGCCGATTTCTTTCAGCATCTCGAGACAGGCCTGGTTGGCGCCGCCATGTGCCGGCCCCCAGAGGCAGGCGATGCCGGCCGCGATACAGGCAAAGGGGTTGGCGCCCGAAGAGCCGGCCAGACGCACGGTCGAGGTCGAGGCGTTCTGCTCGTGATCGGCATGGAGCATCATGATGCGGTCCATGGCCTTTTCAAGCACCGGATTGACGACATAATCCTCGGCCGGAACCGAGAAGCACATATGCAGGAAATTGCCGGCATAGCTGAGCGAATTCTTCGGATAGACGAAGGGCTGGCCGACCGAATACTTATAGGCCATCGCCGCAATGGTCGGCAGCTTTGCGATCATCCGGATCGAGGCGACCTCGCGGTGCCATTCATCGGTGATATCAAGGCTGTCATGATAGAAGGCCGACATCGCGCCAACCACACCCACCATGGTCGCCATCGGATGAGCATCGCGGCGGAAGCCACGGAAAAAGTTCATCATTTGCTCGTGAACCATCGTATGGCGGGTCACGCGGGTGTTGAAGTCGGCCAGCTGCGCCGCGGTCGGCAGCTCACCATACATCAGCAGGAAACAGGTCTCGAGATGGCTGGATTTCTCGGCCAGCTGTTCAATCGGATAGCCGCGATACAGCAGTTCGCCCAGATCGCCGTCGATATAGGTGATCGCGCTTTCGCAGGACGCGGTCGAGGTGAAGCCGGGGTCATAGGTAAAGACATCAGCCTGCCCATAGAGCTTGCGGATATCCAGCACGTCGGGGCCAAGTACCGGTTTCATAACCGGCAGGTCGAACTCCTTGCCGTCGAGCGTCAGTGTCGCTTTTCTGTCAGACATTTTCCCAGGTTCCCCGTGTGGCAAACCGCCCGCGTAAGCGCAGCGGTTTCGTGGCTTCTTCGCTGCTCCTTGCGGAGCGTAGACCTGGCCCGGGGCCCGTCGCAGATCAGGCTGCGGCGTCCGAGAGCCTGGCGATAGTTTCGTCCCGACCGATGACGAGCATCATGTCAAAGACCGAAGGCGTCGCGGCCCGCCCCGCCAGTGCAGCCCGCAGCGGTGCAGCAAGCTTGCCGAATCCGATGCCGTTTTCGGCCGCCACCGCGTTGAGCATGGTCTCAAGCGCTTCCTTCGTCCAGCTAGCATTTTGCAGCTGCGGCGTCAATGAATTCAGTATACTACGGGATACCGGGTCCAGATTTGCAGCAGCTTTCTCCTCTGGGACGATCGGGCGCGATACCATCACAAAATGCGCCTTTTCAATAAGTTCCGGGAAAGTCTTCGCGCGGTCCTTCACGCAGTACATCGCTTTGTGCAGCAGCTCAGACTGGGTCTGCGTCAATGCAGGCTTCCCCGCCGCCGCCAGATATGCCTCAATTTCATGCAGCAGTGCGGCATCCTCCTCCATCGCGATATGATGGCCGCAGGTGTTTTCCAGTTTCTTAAAATCCAGCCGCGCCGGGGCTTTTCCGATGCCTTTCAGATCGAAAACCTCCATCGCCTCCTGGCTGGTGAAAATCTCCATATCGCCATTGGCCCAGCCCAGCCGGGTCAGGTAATTGCGCATACCGGAGGCCGGGTAGCCCATGGCCTGATATTCCTCGAGCCCGGTCGCGCCATGGCGTTTCGACAGCTTTTTGCCATCCGGCCCGTGGATCAGCGGGATATGCGACCAGACCGGCACCGCCCAGCCCATCGCGTCATAGACCATCTGCTGACGTGCAGCATTGACGAGATGGTCATCCCCCCGGATCACATGGGTCACGCCCATATCATGATCATCCACAACCACCGCCAGCATATAGGTCGGCGTAGCGTCCGAGCGTAACACGATCATGTCGTCGAGCGTGTCATTTCTGATCACCACATCACCCTGGACCTGATCGCGGATCACGGTCTCGCCGTCGCGCGGCGCCTTCATGCGGATGGCATAGGGCGCATCGGGGAAACTGGCCGGATCGGCATCGCGCCAGGGCGAGACGAACACCGGATAGCTCACGCCGCGCGCCTTTTCGGCCTCTTTGAAGGCGGCGATTTCTTCGGGCGTCGAGAAGCATTTATAGGCAGTCCCGCGCGCCAGCATCTCGCGCGCGACCTCGGCATGGCGGTCTTTCTGCTCGAACTGGCTGACCACATCGCCATCCCAGTCAAGGCCGAGCCAGGTCAGCCCTTGCAGGATCGCCGCCGTCGCTTCGGGGGTCGAGCGCTCGCGGTCAGTATCCTCGATCCTGAGGAGGAACCTGCCGCGCCGCCCGCGCGCATAAAGCCAGTTGAACAGCGCCGTGCGCGCGCCGCCGATATGGAGATAGCCGGTTGGCGAAGGCGCGAAACGGGTGACGACGGGGGCGACGGAGGTAGACATGGCGGGTGTTAACCTTTCGGAAACCATAGCGGAGGATGATCGCCGCGATGGCTGGCTGTTATATGGCGGGCATTTCTGGCGGGTCGGGGAGCGGTTGACTGCTTTCCCGGAGGAAGATCGGTGACTGCGGCAAAGACAGACGCAGTTGCGCTGCATTTATGCGCGGTCGAGGGGGAAGGGCAAGGTGGCTGACAGCATTGCCGCCACAGGCGCAGGCGAGGCGGTGCCCGGCGGGGCGGATCATCCGGCTGCATTGTCACGTCAGCTCTGGCGTCACCTCGCCAGGTTCTGCCGGGGGCCGATCCGGGCGCTGATCGGGCCGCTGATCGCGCTGGAGGACGCGCGCGGGCATCTTCTGCCGCTGGCGGTGATCCTTTTTGGCAGCGGTATCGGGCTGTGGTTCGCTCTGGAAACCGAGCCGGGAGCGCTGGTCTATGGCGCGCTTGTCGCCCTGGCGGTACTGGCGGCAGTCGCGGCCCAGCTTGCGCCTTTTCCCTTTCGCAGCATCGGAGGCGCCGTGCTGGCGCTGTCTCTGGGCCTGCTGGCGGCGGGGCTGCGCGCGCATATGATCGCCGCCCCGATGCTTGATTTCGGCTATTACGGCCCGGTCGAGGGGCGGGTGGTCGAGATCGACACTTCCGCCTCGGATGCGGTCAGGATCACGCTGGACCAGGTTGTGCTGGAGCGCACCGATCCCGCGCGGGTGCCGCATCGCGTAAGGGTTGCGCTGCACGGAAACGACTATGGCCATAGCCCCGCCGCCGGCGAAACGGTGATCCTGACCGGGCATCTTTCGGCCCCTCAGGATGCGGCAGAGCCCGGCGGCTTTGACTTCCGCCGCATGGCGTTTTTTCAGGGGCTCGGCGCGGTTGGCTACAGCCAGACCCCGGTCCTGCTGCTGGAGCCGCCACGCGACGGAGAGGAATGGATCGGCCGGCTCCGCGCCTGGTTTTCCAGTGGCATCCGCGCCCATATTCCGGGCGAGGCGGGGGCCTTTGCCGCGGGCGCGATGACCGGCGACCGCTCGGGCATCAGCCAGAAGACGGTCGAGGATCTGCGCGATTCCTCACTCGCGCATATCCTTGCGATTTCGGGGATGAACCTCGTTTGCCTGACGGCCTTTGTTTTCGCGCTGTTGCGGGGGGGGATCGCCTGTTTCCCCTGGCTCGCGCTGCGGGTGAACGCGAAGAAGCTCGCGGCCCTGGTCTCGATCTTTGTCGCCTGGTTCTATCTGCAGCTCTCCGGCGCCAATGTCGCAACCGAACGTGCCTTTGTCATGACGCTGGTGATGCTGCTGGCGATTTTGATGAACCGCAGGGCCATGACGATCCGCAGTGCCGCGATTGCCGGCGCGGTACTTCTGGCGCTGAAACCCGAAAGCCTGCTCGCGCCCGGTTTCCAGATGTCGATGGCCGCGACCATCTCGCTGATTGCCGGGTTTCAGGCGATGGATCGCTGGCTGCAACGGGGCCGCCTGGCGCGCTGGCAGCTTGTGCTGATCACAGTGGTCATGAGCTCGGTGATCGGCGGTTTCGCCACCGCGCCCTATGCGGCGGCGCATTTCAACCGGTTTGCCGATTACGGGCTCATGGCCAATATCCTGACCGCGCCGGCCATGGGGATCGCCATCATGCCGATGGGGGTTCTGGCCTTCCTGCTGGCGCCGGTCGGGCTGGAGGCTCTGCCGCTCTGGGTCATGGGCAAGGCCTCTGAATGGATCCTCTGGGTTGCCGCCTGGGTTGCGGGGCTGGACGGATCAGTGACCGCGATCCCGGCGCCGCATTGGCTGGCGCTGCCGGTGATCAGCTGGGGGGGGCTCTGGCTGATCGCCTGGCCGGGAAGGGCGCGGCTTGCCGGGGTAGGGCTGATCGCTTTGGGCATCATGCTCTGGCCGCTGGCGGACCGGCCTGAGTTGTTGATCTCCGCTGACGGGCGGCTGGTGGGGGTGATGGGGCCCGAGGGCAGGGCGCTGTCAACGGCCACGGGGGGCGGCTTTTCGGCAAGCAACTGGCTGGAAAGCGATGGTGATCTCGCGTCGCAAAAAACCGCCGCACTGCGCCCGGGATTCACTGGCACCCGTGACGCGAAAACCTTTGAGTTTTCTGGGCGAAAGGGCGTCGCGATAAGCGGTAAGGCCGGGCTTTCACAGCTCGCGGCGGCCTGTGCCGGCTTTGACCTCGTGATCCTCAACGCGCGGGCGGAACACCCACCGCCCAATTGCCCGCTGATCGACCAGCATCTGCTGTCCCGGACCGGTGCGATTGCGCTGCGGAGGCAGGGCGCGCAGATCGAGGCCACATTCTCTGCCCGTGACAGGATCTGGTCCTCGGGGTCGGAGAAAACCAGTTCTCACGGCGTGGAAGCTATGGATCGGCTTGACCGCTTGTTCCGGCAAGGCGCATCGCCCTAAGGGGCGGCGCTGTCGGGATATGCCTGCGGGCGGACCGGCGCATGGGGTGCTGCAGGAAAGACAAATTTCCCCGCTTTGCCTGAGGCGCGACTGTTCCGCTCTTTCAACCATCATATTGACCTGCGCGGCACCGGCGGCTTGTGCTAAACCTAAAGCGCGCGCCTGTTTTCAGGCGCGCGCTTTGCTGAAATAGCTGAGGTCAGGCCAGTTCGGAGAGCCGTTTCAAGGCGGTCTCGACCTTGGCGCGCTCGTCCTCGCGCGCTTCCAGATTGGCGCGGGCCTCGTCCACCACCTCTTCCGGCGCCGAGGCTGCGAATTTCGGGTTGTCGAGCCGGCCCTTCAGCCCGCCGATCTCTTTCCCGAGCTTCTCCAGCGTCTTCGTCAGCCGCGCCTTTTCTTCGGCAATGTCGATCAGCCCTTCCAGCGGGATCGCGAAACCGGCGCCGCCCGCAGCCACCAGGATCGAGCCTTTCGGAGCAGATCCCTCGCTGAAGCCCTCGATCCGCGCCATGCGGCGGATCAGCGCCTCATTGCGGCTCCAGGCTTCGCGCGCAGCACCCGCGAGGTCGGTCGCGACGATGTCGATCTTCAGCCCCGCCGGCACATGGCATTGCGCGCGCGCCGAACGGATCTCGTCGATCAGCCCGGTGACAAACGACATCTCGGCATCCGCCGCCTGGTCGATCAGCGCCGGGCCATATTCCGGCCAGTCGGTATGAACGAGCAGCTTTTCGCGCGTGCCGGTGGTTGCCCAAAGCTCTTCGGTGATGAAAGGCGTGAACGGATGCAAGAGGATCATGCACTGGTCAAGCACCCAGGCCATGGTCGCGCGGGTCTCTGCGGCGGCGTCACCGTCAAACAGCGGTTTTGCGAATTCGACATACCAGTCGCAGACCTTGCCCCAGACGAATTTGTAAAGCGCGTCCGCCGCCTGATCAAAGCGGAACTCGGCCAGCGCCAGATCAACTTCGGCCAGCGCTTTCGCGGTCTCGCCGATGATCCATTTATTCGCGGTGGCGGTCGCCTCCGGCGGCTCTGCCTTCGTCGCATGCCCCTCCCAGACGCCGTTCATCTCGGCGAAACGGCAGGCATTCCAGAGCTTGGTCCCGAAATTGCGATAGCCCGCGATCCGGTCTTTCGAGAGCTTCAGGTCACGCCCCATCGCTGCCATGGCAGCCAGTGTGAACCGCACGGCATCCGCGCCGTAATCGGCGATCAGATCCAGCGGATCCAGCACATTGCCCAGAGATTTCGACATCTTCTTGCCCTTCTCATCGCGGACAAGGGCATGAACATAAACGGTTTTGAACGGCACCTGATCGACCACGGCCAGCTGCATCATCATCATCCGGGCGACCCAGAAGAAGATGATGTCAAAGCCGGTGACCAGGACGCTCGTCGGGAAATAGCGCGCGAGTTCCGGCGTCTGCTCGGGCCAGCCCAGCGTCCCGATCGGCCAGAGCCCCGAGGAGAACCAGGTGTCCAGCACATCGGCATCGCGCCAGACCGGATAGACCAGCTTTGTCGGGTCCTGGCTCAGGTTGTATTCCGCCAGCGCCGCCGACAAAGCAGCCTCGGCAGCCTCGCGGTTTTCGACCTCGATGATGCGGGCATGGTTCAAGGGCATCGGCAGCGGCGCCAGCGCGTCCTGGAACTGGCCCGTCACCTCTTCAATCGAGGGCGCGCAGAAATAGACCGGATCCTGGGCATTGAACCCGCCGTCAAAGAGGAAGCGAAACAGTTCCACCTCATCCAGCGCATTGTCGCCCTGATCGTCTCTGAACCCCGCGGGGCGCAGGTCGAGACCATACCAGACCGGGATCTGATGCCCCCACCAGAGCTGACGCGAGATGCACCAGGGTTCGATATTTTCCAGCCAGTGGAAATATACTTTCGCATCGCGCTCGGGCAGGATCGTGGTCTCGCCATTCCTGACAGCATCCAGCGCCGGGCCGACGATTTTCGAGGTCTCGACGAACCACTGATCTGTCAGCATCGGCTCGATCACCACTTTCGAGCGGTCGCCGAAGGGCTGCATGATCTTTTTATTCTCGACCACCGGCACCCGTTCCAGATGTTCGGCATTGGTCTCTTTGTCGATCGACTTCACCAGCTTTGTGACGGCGAGGCCTTCGTCATTGATCTCGGCCACCACCAGCCTGCGCGCCTCATAGCGGTCGAGCCCGCGCAGATGGTCGGGCACCAGGTTGATGCGGTCGACATCGGCCTCGGTATAGCTCGCGCCATCGAGGATCGCTTTGGCATTCGCGCAGCTTTCGGCGTAAGGCAACCCGTCCTCGCGCATCCGCGCGCGGGTATCCATCAGCCGGTAAAGCGGGATGCCGTTGCGCTGCGCGACGCCGTAATCGTTGAAATCATGCGCGCCGGTGATTTTCACCGCGCCCGAGCCAAATGTGGGATCCGGGTACATATCGGTGATGATCGGCACCAGGCGGCGCTGCGCGCGCGGACCGACCGGGATCTCGCACAGCTTGCCGACGATGGGGGCATAGCGGCTGTCCGAGGGATGTACCGCCACCGCGCCATCGCCGAGCATGGTCTCGGGCCGGGTGGTCGCAATCGAGATATAGTCGCGGGTTTCCGAGAAGGTGACGTTCCCGTCTTCGTCCTTCTCCTCGTAAAGATAGGTCTCGCCGCCGGCGAGCGGATATTTGAAATGCCACATATGGCCGTCGACTTCGGTCTGCTCGACTTCGAGATCAGAGATCGCGGTTTCGAAATGGGGATCCCAGTTCACCAGCCGCTTGCCGCGATAGATCAGGCCCTTGTTGTAAAGATCGACAAAGACCTTGATCACGGCATCATGAAAATTGCCCTCCTCGCCCTCGGGCGCCCCGGGCGCGCCGGACATGGTAAAGGCCTCGCGGTCCCAGTCGCAGGTGGCACCAAGGCGCATCAGCTGGCCAATGATATTGCCGCGCGACTTCTTCTTCTGCTCCCAGACCAGACCCAGAAACTCCGGGCGCGAAAAATCCGAGCGCCGGCGGTTGGTCCTGGCCAGTTCCCGCTCCACCACCATCTGGGTTGCGATGCCGGCATGGTCGGTGCCGGGCTGCCAGAGCGTGTCAAAGCCGCGCATCCGGTGCCAGCGCACGAGCACGTCCTGCAAGGTATTGTTGAAGGCATGACCCATATGCAGGCTGCCGGTGACATTTGGCGGCGGGATGACGACGGAAAAGGCGGGCTTTCCGGGTTTGGCATTGGCTCCGGCGCGGCCGACCTTCTGGTCGATCCACAGATCCATGATCCGGGCCTCGGCTTCCTGAGCGTTGAAGGTCTTTTCCATTGCCATCGCGCGTCCCCTTTTGCTGCAAGGGGATTTAGCCAATGCAAAGCGCAAGGGAAAGGGGCAGGGCACCGCTTAACACCTGATCGGGCCATCTCTGGCTGACTGCGGCAGCCTCCGGCGGGAGTATTTAGGTCAAGAGGAAATACCGCATTCCTCTTGATACAAATACTCCGGGGGAGTCCCGGTACGGGACGGGGGCAGCGCCCCCTTGCGCGGTGAGCCCGGGGATCTGCCTCTCAGATATGCAAAACCCCGCCAAAGCGGGGCTTTTACATATCAGGACGTCGATCACCGGTTATCTCGGCCCGATCATCATCACCATCTGGCGGCCTTCAAGCTTTGGCATGCTCTCGACTTTGCCGGCATCGCCGACATCCGCTGAGACGCGGTTCAGAAGCTCCAGCCCAAGCTGCTGATGCGCCATTTCGCGGCCCCGGAAGCGCAGGGTGACCTTTACCTTGTCGCCTTCTTCAAGGAATTTCAGCACCGAGCGCATCTTGACCTGGTAATCATGCTCATCCGTACCAGGACGGAACTTGATTTCCTTGATCTCGATGATCTTCTGTTTCTTGCGGGCTTCGGCTTCGCGCTTTTGCGTCTCGTATTTGAACTTGCCGAAATCCATGATCTTACAGACCGGCGGCACGGCATTCGGCGAGATCTCGACCAGGTCGAGCCCGGCCTCTTCCGCCAGCGCCATGGCGCGCGCCGGAGTGACAACACCGACATTTTCGCCATCTGCGCCGATCAGACGGATTTCGGGCGCGCGGATACGATCGTTTACGCGCGGGCCGGTCTCACGTTGCGGCGGGGCGTTATGGGGTCTGCGTCCTATGGTAGTATTTCCTTCTGAGGTGAAAACCGGTCGCGAACTTACTCCCGAAGGCGTTGGCTTTCAAGCGCCCGGGAGCAGGGAATTCAGGGGCGGCGGGCTGTCCTGAGAAAGAACTGCCACGATTGCGGCTTTGTGGGCTCCGAGACGCTGCGGGAGTCCGGAGCGGTGGTGGTGATCGGGCGGTTGGGCGCAAATTCGCTGATCGCAGGGCTGAGCGGGATTCTTCCCTTTTTGACTGGCGTTCGGGGCTGAGACTTTTCAATTCGGGCAGATCCTGCCATATCCGGGCAATCCGGGCTGTTTTCCGGCAATGGGAGATTCATCATGAACAGAAGCGTAATCATCGGCGCCATCGTCGTCCTGCTGGCGGCGGGTGGCTACTACCAGTTCAGCTATAAGCCGGCCCAGGAACAAGCCGCAGCGGCAGAGAAGGTGAAAGCCGATGCTGCGGCCAAGGCCGCAGAAGATGCAAAGCTCGCTGAGGAAGCTGCGAAGAAAGCAGAAGAAGAGGCGGCTGCTGCCGCGGCTGCCACTGCTGCTGCAACCGAAGAAGCGGCGACCGATCTCGGCAATGCGGCAACCGAAGCGGCAGGCGAAGCCGGTGCGGCTGTCGCCGGCGCGGCGGAATCGGCCGCAACTGCTGCGGGCGAGGCCGTTGATGGTGCCGCCACCGCGGTTGGCAATGCCGCAGAGGCCGCTGGCAATGCTGCCACCTCGGCCGGTGAAGCTGTTTCGGAAGCGGTCGAATCCGCCACCACCACAACCGAAACCGCCGTCGAAGGCGCCGCCGCACCCGAAGGCACCGCCGCGCCGGCATCGGATGCGAATGCCGCACTCGATCCGGCCAATTTCGATGCGGATAAGGTCAATGCACTGATCGACGCGTCCTCGCTGGACGCGGCGAGCAAGGGCATTCTGAAAACCGCAGTCGAAAGCGCGAAAGCGAACCCGGCTCTGGTGGCAAGCGTGCTGGCTCAGGTGCGGACCGCACTCGGCCTGTGATCGCAGCGCCCTTCCGGTTCAGGCCGGAGGCGTGAGACAAGAAAACGGCTGCGGGGAGGATCCTGCAGCCGTTTTTTTAATTGGCCGGCCTGTGCTCAGAGCGGCGACAGAGACCAGATGCAGAAGGCCGCAGGGGGGCACCCCTGCGGCCTTTGCGTCTTCGCTTGTCAGAGGTGTCAGATGCCGTCGCCCACAAAAGCCTTCTCGACCACGAATTGCTTCGGGTCGGAATTGGCGCCTTCCTCAAGTCCGAAGCTTTCCAGTGTCGCCTTCACATCGACGTTGAACGCGAGCGAGCCACAGACCATGGCGCGGTCTTCTTCCGGGTTGATCTTCGGCAGGCCGAGATCCTCAAAGACCTTGCCCGAGGCGAGGTTATCGGTGATCCGGCCCATATTTTGCGACTCTTCGCGGGTGGTGGTCGGATAATAAAGGAGCTTGTCGCCGATCAGCTCGCCGATCAGCGGGTCTTCCTTCAGCCCTTCGATCAGCGCGCGGCCATACTCCAGCTCGGCCTTCTCGCGGCAGGTATGCATCATGATGACCTGGTCATATTTCTCCCAGGTCTCCGGCTCGCGCAGCAGCGAGGCAAAAGGCGCGAAACCGGTGCCGGTGGCAAGAAACCAGAGACGCTTGCCCGGCAGCAGCGCGTCATGGACCAGGGTGCCAACGGGTTTCGGGCGAAGGATGATCTGATCGCCCGGCTTCACATGCTGCAGTTTCGAGGTCAGCGGGCCATCGGGCACTTTGATCGAATAGAATTCCAGCTCCTCATCCCAGGCGGGCGAGGCGATGGAATAGGCGCGCAAAAGCGGTTTGCCATTTTCGCCCATCAGCCCGATCATCACAAACTCGCCCGAACGGAAGCGCAGCGATTGCGGCCGCGCGACGCGGAAGGAAAACAGCCGGTCGGTCCAGTGTCTGACCGAGGTGACGGTCTGAGCATCGGGCAGATGCGGTTTTGCCGGGCGCTCAGTGGTTGCGGCGGTCTCGGTCATCTCGGGCTCCGTCTCGGGCGCCATCCGGGCGCGGTCTCATTTAAGGCACGGGCGGGGCCGGGGGAACCGGGCCTCGCTGCGGCATATTTTCGCGCAGCCAATGGATCAGGCGCGCAGGCGGCCCTGGTAATCATGCGCCATCCAGTTGGCGCGGAATTTCCATTGCTCTTCCGGCTGACGTTGAGCGAGCTCGTCCGGGATCTCGACCCCGTCAAAGCCGACCCGGCGGCACATGGCATATTGATCGGAGATAACGGGCCCGAGTGCAAGCAGCTGCCCTTTGTAGCCGAGCATCCGGAGCCTGCGCGCGATGGTAAAGGCGCGGCCATCCGAAAAGGCCGGGAAGGCGACCCGGATCAGGGTGAGCCGGTCAAGATGCGGGATCAGTGCCTCGGGACTGTCGGTATTCGACAGATCGACGGCGATGTCGGTCGCGGTCAGCTCGGCCAAAGCCGGGATCTCGCGGGCGGGGGCCGGGGTGAAACCGGCATCGGTGACAATAATGCTCATGTCTCAGTCCTCTTTTTGCTGTCGGTCGGGCGGGGAGCCCGGTTCCTGTACAGGAACCGGACCGATTTCTGTGCAGAAATCGGCGCCGCTCATGCGGCGCTCTCGCTGGTATTGCGCACGGGCTTGCCGCCCGCGAAATGGATGCCGCATTCGGTTTTCTGCTGGCCCCGCCAGCGCCCGGCGCGCGGGTCTTCGCCGGGCTTCACCGGGCTGGTGCAGGGCGCGCAACCGATCGACGGATAGCCTTTCGCGACCAGCGGATGGCGCGGCAGGTTGTTATTGGTGATATAGTCTTCCAGATCCTCGCGCCCCCAATGCGCCAGCGGATTGACCTTGATGCGGAAATCGCCCTCATTCTCAAAGAAATCCAGCGTGCCGCGATCCGAGTTCTGAAAGCGTTTCCGCCCGGTGATCCAGCCCTCAAACGGTTTCAGCGCGCGTTCCAGCGGCTCGACCTTGCGCACATTGCAGCAGGCATCCGTGCTGTAGAGATGCAATGTATTATCCGGGTCTTCAAAGTGAAGCCGGCGCGGATTGGCGCGGATGGTGCGGATGTCACAAAGATCGAGACGCTCGGCCAGCTCGCGCTGATAGTCCAGCGTTTCCTTGAAGAGCATCCGCGTATCGACGAACAGCACCGGGGTTTCCGGCGCCAGCAGCGACACCAGATGCAAAAGCACCACCGATTCCGCCCCGAAAGACGAGACCAGGGCCACCCGGCCCAGGTCATCATCCTGCAAAGCATGTTCCAGCACATCATGGGCCGAATGGTGTTTGTAGCGCGCGTTCAGCGCGGCCACCCGGTCGGCAACCGGATAGGCGCACAGATCACGCGGCATCCTTCGCGTCTCCGCTCTCATAAAGGGCGGCCTTGAAGGGCTCCATCCCGAGGCGACGGAAGGCGTCGAGGAAGCTTTCCTGCGGCCCTTCACGCTCGCTCAGATAGGCGCGCACGATCCGCTCCACCGCCGGCACCACCTGGTCATAGGCAAAGCCCGGGCCGGTCTTGTCGCCGATCGCAGCATCTTCGGCGCCAGACCCACCGAGGGTGATCTGGTAATTCTCGACCCCCGCCCGGTCGAGGCCGAGAATGCCGATATGACCGACATGGTGGTGACCGCAGGCATTGATGCAGCCCGAGATCTTGATCTTCAGCGGCCCGATCTCATGTTCGAGGTCGAGCTCTTTGAACCGCATGGCAATTTCCTGCGCCACCGGGATCGAGCGCGCGGTCGCCAGCGCGCAGTAATCCATGCCGGGGCAGGCGATGATATCCGAGATCAGCCCGACATTGGCAGTGGCAATGCCGCCCTGGACCAGGGCTGCATGAAGCGCCGGCAGGTCGCCCTTATGGACATGCGGCAGGATCACATTCTGCTCATGGCTGATGCGGATATCGTCATGGCCGAATGTCTCGGCCAGATCCGCGATCAGCTCCATCTGGTCCGAGGTCTGGTCGCCCGGCGTCTTGCCCTGTTCCTTTACCGAGATCGTCACGATCGCATATTGATCGTTCTTATGGGCGGCGAGGTTGGTATCGGCCCAGGCCCGGAACACCGGATCGGATTTGTAGAAATCCTCATAGGCGGTGACCGGAGCATCGCGGAAGGAAGGGGGCGCAAAGGCGGCCTGAATATCTTCCAGCAGCGCCTGATCAGCGCCGCCAAAGAGCGGGCGCAGCTCTTCAAACCGTTCTTCCACCAGCCGGGTGATCTCTTCCTTGCCGGTCTCATGCAGCGTGATCTTGATACGCGCCTTGTATTTATTGTCGCGCCGGCCCAGCACGTTATAGACGCTGAGGACCGCTTCGACATAAGGCAGCAGATCGGCCTCGGGCAGGAATTCCCGCACCACCATACCGATCAGCGGCGTGCGGCCAAGCCCGCCGCCCACAAGCACACGGAAACCGATCTCGCCCTGATCGTTCTTCACCAGTTGCAGACCAATGTCATGCGCGCGGATCACCGCGCGGTCATGCGTTGCGCCGGTGATGGCGATCTTGAACTTCCGGGGCAGGAACTGGAATTCCGGGTGATCGGTCGACCACTGGCGCAACAGTTCGGCATAGGCGCGGGGATCGGCGATCTCGTCAGCCGCCGCACCCGCGAAATGGTCGGCGGTCACGTTGCGGACAGTATTTCCGCTCGTCTGGATCGCATGCATGCCGACATCGGCCAGCGCGGTCAGGATCGCAGGAATATCCGGCAGTTTCGGCCAGTTGAACTGGATATTCTGCCGCGTGGTCCAGTGGCCGTACCCCTTGTCCCAGGTCGCACCGATCTTCGCCAGCTGGCGCATCTTACGCGCATTCAGCGTGCCATAGGGAATGGCGACCCGCAGCATATAGGCATGGAGTTGCAGATAAAGCCCGTTCATCAGCCGCAAGGGCCGGAACTCTTCCTCGGTCAGGCTGCCATCGAGACGGCGTTCGACCTGCTGCGAAAACTGCGCCACGCGCTCGCGGACGAAACGCTCATCGAAGTCGGTGTAATCATACATGATCGAGGTCTGCCTGTTTCCCGTGGTGATAGTTCGAGGGGCCGCGGGTGCGGAAGGCCTCACGGAAATGGGTGGGTTCGGGGCCGTTCGGGCCCGGTTTCGCATCTGCCAGATAGGCGCCGACGATCAGCCGCCCCTGCGCATTGGCATGGAGAAGCCGCAGCTGGGCATGGGCCTCGTCTTCGATCAGCTCGGCCTCGGCATGGACCAGCGTCCAGCGGTCATCGGCAGTGAGATAGACGACATCCCCTTCGCGCAGGCGATTGGCGGTGACGACTTTCGGGGTAAAGCGGCGGCTCATGCGCGGGCCTCCTCGTGACTGGTCATGGCGGGAATGGCCGCGCGGGGCGCGAGGCCGAAAAGGATGATGGCGGGGCCGGTGCAACAAAGCGCCAGCGCGGGCAGCGAGGAAAGCGTCCCGGCATGGACCCGCTGATCTGCGCGCGAGGCGTTCTCGACCAGGGTGACCGGCGTTTCCGGCCCTGCGCCATGCATCAGCAGCCGGCCCTGGATGAAACGGGCCGATTTCTTGCCCATATAGATCGCCGCAACCTCAGTGGCACGGGCGAGACCGCGCCAGTCCAGTTCGGCAAAACCCTCCATGTCATGGCCGGTCAGAATGCGCAGGCTGGCATTGCGGCCCCGCTTTGTCAGCGCCTGGCCAATGGCCGCCGCCGCAACCGGCGCGGTCGAGAGGCCGGGCAGGATGCGAAAGCTGAGGCCAGCTGCCTCCAGCGCCTCGATCTCTTCGTCGAGACGGGCGAAAATTCCCGGATCGCCGCCTTTGAGACGGACGATGCGCGCGCCGGTCTGAGCGGTTTCAACCAGAACCCGGTTGATCGTCGATTGCGCGACCGAAGGGCCAAAGCCCTCTTTGCCAACGTCAATGCGGCGCACATGGGCCGGGATCAGCGCCATTACCTCTTCGCCGACGAGACGGTCATGGATCACCACCTCGGCCGCCTCAAGCGCGCGCAGCACGCCGAGCGTCAGGTGATCGGCCGCGCCCGGGCCAGCCCCCGCGAAGATCACGGGCGGCAGATCCTTGAGGGGGGCGCTGGCTGTCAACATGGCTTCGATCCTGGCTTTCGGGCAGGTATGGCGGCGGGGCCGGTTTGCACTGGCAGCAATATAGGACTTTTTCCTCTGAATCGGCCAGATCCCCTTGCAGATAAGGAAGAATGTTCCGATACTCTGGCCTCTGGGAACGCAGTTCTGCGTCAGAGGGGAAATCAGGAATGGCAGCCGCGCTGGACGATCTGGACCGGAAAATCCTGTCCGAACTGCAACAGGATGCAGAGCAGTCGCTGGATGAGATCGCCCGCAAGGTGGGCTCGTCGAAAACCCCGGTCTGGAACCGGATCCGGCGCATGAAAGAACAGGGCGTGATCTCGCGCCAGACGGTGATCCTCGATGCCGAGGCCCTGGGGCTAGAGGCCTGTTTCTTCGTGCTGATCCGCACCTCGGAACATGAGGCGGATTGGCAGCGCAAATTCCTCCACGCGCTGCGCGAACGCCCCGAAGTGCTTGAGGCGCATCGGCTGGCGGGGGATATCGATTACATCCTCAAGGTCCGTGTGAAAAACGCCCGTGCCTATGATGAATTCTATCAGGCGCTGATTTCCGAGGTGAAGATTTACAATGTCACCGCGCTTCTGAGCATGGAAGAAATCAAGTCGACGACGGTGCTTCCGGTTTAACGGAAGCGCGGCAGGGGGATGACGCCCTGCGCCACCAGCACCCCAAGCGCGACAAGCCCCGCCGCCCCGGCCTGGAGCCAGTTCCAGGGCGCGGAAAGCCAGAGGAACATGATCAGCATGACGTAAAACGGCGAGGCATTGGTGTGCAGCGATGACATGCCGATGCCGATCCTGTTGATCGAGATGATCCATAAAAGCTGACACAGGGCGAGCCCGCCTATGGCGAAAAGACCGAGCGAGATCACCTCGCGCACCCCCCAGAGGCCAGGATCGGCCAGCGGCGCGCCCATGGCGAGATTGGCCCCGGCGATGATCAGCATGGAAATCGCTGCCCCCGCCATGGTCAGCGCGGTGCGCCCGATCAGGGAAAGGGTTGGAAAGCTGGTCACCGTCAGCCGTGAGCCAAGCGTGTAGAGCAGCACCGAGCCGCAGCAAAACAGCGCACCAAGCGCCACATTGCTGCCGCCGGCGCCGAAATCGAGGGCAAGCAGGCCGCCGGCCATGGAAAGCGTAATTCCGGCAATGAGTTGCAGGCTCAGCCGGCGCCCGTCGAACAGCACTTCAAGCGCAATGGCCACCACCGGCATCGCAGCGGTAATCACCGCCGCCGTCACCGGCCCGCCCGCCGCCTGGCCCATGATCAGACACCAGGCCGCGATCCCGATCAGCGCCCCGACCGTGATCCCGCGCAGCCAGTCCGCCCGCAAAATCGCGCGCGGCCCATCTGCCAGCAGCCAGACCGGCAACAGGACCAGCGCCGCGAGGCCGATCCGTACCGCGCCCAGCTGGTCCGAGGGCATGATCGGAATCAAAAACTCTGCCGCCGGCAGCCCGGCCGCCCAGACCACCATAGAGATCATGCAGATCAGATGCCCGGACAGAAGCCGGTTCCCCGGCAAATGCTGACCGGGGATCGGATCGGAAGGCGGGGCAGGGCGCGCGAAACCTGTCATAGAATGAAATCTGTCACGCCGCAGCTCTGGCCACTGTTCTCCGGGCGACCAGTCCTGGCGCGTTCCGGCCAGCCGGGCTGAAGATGAGTATTTAAGTCAAGAGGAAGAGGCTTTGATTTCCTCTTGACTTAAATACTCCCGCCGGAGGCATCCGCCGGCGGTCAAAGGCGCTAAGCTCAGGCAGCCGAAAGCGCGGCAACGATCGTGCCAAAATCTGACGCTTTCAAGCTCGCGCCACCCACCAGGGCACCATGGACATGCGGCACCTCAAAGATTTCGGCGGCGTTCGAGGGTTTGACCGATCCACCATAGAGAAGCCGGATCGCGCCCGCCGCAGTACCAAAACGCGCATTCAGGGATCTCGAGATGAAATCATGCACTTCCGCGATCTGATCAAGCGTAGGCACGCGGCCGGTGCCGATGGCCCAGACCGGCTCATAGGCGATGACCGTATTGGCGCCGGATGCGCCATCCGGCACCGAACCCGCCAGCTGCGCGCCGATCACATCGAGGGTCCGCCCGGCATCGCGCTCGCCTTCTGTCTCGCCAAGGCAGATCACCGCAACCAGGCCTGCCTCGCGCGCCGCAAGTGCTTTTTGCGCCACCAGCTGATCGGTTTCCCCATGATCCGCCCGGCGTTCGGAATGGCCGAGAATCACAGAGCCGGCGCCGGCATCTTTCAGCATCGCGGCCGAGATATCGCCGGTATGCGCGCCCGAGGCGTTCTGGTGGCAATCCTGGCCGCCGACCGAAAGCGCTGTACCCGCTGCCAGCACCGCCAGGGGGGCGAGCAGGGTTGCAGGCGGGCAGATCAGCATCTCGCAGGCCGGATCGGAATGGAGTGCAAGCAAGGCCCGGATCTCGTCAAGCGAGGCCGAAACGCCGTTCATCTTCCAGTTGCCCGCCGCCAGTCTGCGCATCCGCTCTCTCCCTGTTACCGCTCCCATCTGGTCGCAAATTCGGGCGCGTCATGCAATGGGGGCGTTAGGTGATCAGGTTCCAGGCCCCGGCATCAGGGGCGTGGCGCTGCAAGTGGGCAATCCCGCGCCGGTCAGGTCAGATCCGGGACGCTTCCGTGGCCGGTTCGTTAAAGCGGATCGATTCGCCGCAGCCGCAGGCCTCGGACACGTTCGGATTGCGGAACACGAATTTTGATTCCAGCAGGCTGGTCTCGTAATCGATGATCGTGCCGATCAGGAACATCTGCGCCATGGGCGCGATCAGCACCCGCGCGCCGTCCTGTTCGACGATTTCGTCCAGCGGATTCACCTCTGCGACGTAATCCATCGTATATTCCATACCGGCACAGCCGCCCTTTTTCACGCCGATCCGCAGGCCCTGGCTGCCATCGCGCGCCATCAGGCGGGCGATCTGTTTCGCAGCGGGCGGGGTAATGGAAACGGCGGCTTTGCCGGGGATGCCGAACATGATGGAAATCCTTTGTCTGGGGTAAAGGTAATCCCGCAGGCGCTCTGCTTCAAGAGGGCTGCGCTGTCCTTGCTTTATGGGAGGCCCCTGTGATGCGCCCCGGTCCTGCTTTCGGCTGGTCGCATCGCGATCCGCGCGGGTGCAGCGCCCGGTGCCGCGCGCGCAGCCGGGATTGCGATCCGGTCGGCGGTGAGAGGCCGCGCGGTCTGCGCGGCGGATGCGTTTCAGGGGACAGGCGTCAGGGTGGTGGCCGCTTACATGAAGCCCAGCTCAAGGCGCGCCTCATCCGACATCATTTCCATGCCCCAGGGCGGATCAAAGGTCATCTCGACCTGGACCTCGCGCACGCCGGGCGTGGCCTCAACGGCCTCCTGCACCCAGCCGGGCATCTCGCCCGCGACGGGGCAGCCCGGCGCCGTCAGTGTCATCACGATCCGCACCGCATTCTCGTCATCAATGGCGATGGTATAGACGAGGCCAAGATCGAAAATATTCACCGGGATCTCGGGGTCGAAGACCGTCCGGCAGGCATCGGCGACAGCATCATAGAGCGGGTGATCGACAGAAGAGGGCGCAATCAGCGGCGCGCCTTCGGCGGCGGTCTGATCGGCGGTCGAGGTGGTCATGTCCATCTGCGTGGTCCCGGTCCGGAAAACTTCTGCCATCAATATAGGGATTGCGTGCCCAAGGTCCAGATCCGGTGGGCCGTTTCCTCTCCGGGTGGCGGCGCGGCGGCGCGCGCGCCCCGTCGTGCGCAATGCGGTGCCCGTCTCAAAGACATACCGCGCGCCGTGCGGTCAGGCCTCGCGCCATTGCGGGCCGTGTTAAAAACAGCGGCCGCCTCCGAAAGGAAGCAGCCGCTGCTTTCAACACCTGTTCAGGGCGGGGGAACTGAGGGGGGCGCTCCGGCGCCGGGAAAGAGCTATGTGGCTCCGGAGTTCCGTTTGCCCGGTTCCGCGTCTTTGCGTCGTCGCCGCGCGGGTCAGAACGGGATTTCGTCATCCATGTCGGAATTGCCACCCGAAGGGCCGCCATAGCCGCCCCGGCCACCGCCGGAACTGCCGCCCTGGCTGCCACCGCCCTGGCCACCGCCGCCCTGGGCGCCACCGCCATAGCCACCGCCACCGCCGCCATAGCCGCCGCCCTGGCCGCCGTAGTCATCGCCATAGCCGCCCTGCGCGCCGCCGCCGCCGCTCGCGCCGCCGCCCTGGCTGTCACCGCGACCGCCCAGCAGCGTCAGATTGCCCGAGAAGGGCCGCAGCACAACCTCGGTCGAATAGCGGTCCTGGCCGGACTGGTCCTGCCATTTGCGGGTCTCCAGTGCCCCCTCGATATAGACGGTCGAGCCCTTGCGCAGATATTGTTCGGCGATCTTTGCAAGCGGTTCCGAGAAGATAGCGACCGAATGCCATTCGGTGCGTTCCTTGCGCTCGCCCGTGTTGCGGTCGCGCCAGGTCTCGGAAGTTGCGATCCGCAGGTTGCAGACCTTGCCGCCATTGGGGAAGCTGCGCACCTCGGGGTCGCGGCCGAGATTGCCGATGATGATGACCTTGTTGACCGATCCGGCCATATGCGCCTCCGCTTTGCTGGCTGAGTGACCCCTGAACCTGATGCGGGATCAGGGTTACTATTGTGTTGACGCCCGTATCTAAAGACAGCCGCGCGGCCTCGCAACCGCGCATTGGCGCCGCTGCCTCCGGAAGCGGGGCCAGGCGGCGGTTGCCGCAGCAGGGCTTTTGGCCCTGTTCCTGATTTTTGGCCTGGATCCCGGGCGAATCGCAGCCGTTCTGCCCCGGATCGGCGGGGATTTGCCGGTTTGGCCGCCGGGGGCGGGGATTCCCCGCTGGCCGGAACGACCCGTCGCGGCTATAGTTGCGCCGGATTTGGTGACTGTGGACGGCTTTCAGATGACCCTTCGGTTGACTTTCCGGTTCCGGGCAGCGCTGGTGCTGAGTGTTTCTTTTGTGACCGCAACGGGTGGGTTTACCGGCTCTGTCGCCGCCGAGCCGCTGAAACTCCATGGCTCCAGCAAGTCGCGCAATGCGGTGTTCGAATCGCAGACTGCGCTGCTCGACGGCAAGCTGTCCAGGCAATATTCCGGATCGGTCAAGCTCAAGCCGAACTATAAGGCGGGTAAGGATGGCGAGGTCGCCTCGGCCGAGGCCGTGCCGCGCTATAGTGGCCGCTACAAGGGCGAGCATCTCGAACATGCGAAGACCGTGGCCCGCAAGCATGGCGTGCCGGAGGATCTGTTCCTGCGGCTCGTGCAGCAGGAAAGCGGATGGAATGCCCGCGCGGTCAGCCATAAGGGCGCCACCGGCCTTGCGCAGCTGATGCCGGGAACAGCAAAGCTGCTTGGTGTCGATATTGACGACCCGAAGCAAAATCTCGAAGGCGGCGCGCGCTATCTCAAGATGATGCATGCGAAATTCGGCTCATGGAAGCTGGCGCTTGCGGCCTATAATGCCGGCCCGGCGGCGGTTGAAAAGCATGGCGGTGTGCCGCCTTTTGCCGAAACCAAAGCCTATGTGAAGGCGATTCTCGGCTGATCCCGGCAATGCTCAGGACGCAGGCGCGATCGTCACAGCGCGCAGGCGGATGCCCCGGCACAGGGACCGCCATTGTCTCCTCCTTGTCACGACGGAGAATTTCGCCTGCGGCGTTTACGCAACAGGCTTTTAAACACTGGCAAATTTGCGCTTTCCAGGGCAAAAGACTGCAGAGCCGGCGTTGCTTTCGGGTGGCGTTGCAGGCATTCAGATACAGAACTAAACCGCAGGGTTCAGAATGAGCGACTTCGCATCCCTCCGCATGACGATGGTGGACACCCAGATCCGGCCTTCCGACGTCACCAGGTTCCCCATTATTGATGCGATGCTGCATGTTCCGCGTGAGAATTATGTGCCGCCGTCGAAACGGGATGCCGCCTATATCGGCGCCAATCTCGACCTCGGCAGCGGTCGCGCTTTGCTGGATCCGCGCACCTTCGCCAAAATGATCGAGACGCTGGATATCCTGCCCTCGGATCTCGTGCTCGATATCGGGGCGGGATTTGGCTATTCGACGGCGCTGCTGGCACGGCTGGCGCAGACGGTGGTGGCGCTGGAGGAAGACGAGGCCATGGCCGAGGAGGCCGGGCGCATCCTGGCCGCAGATGGCGTCGATAATGCGGTTGTGGTCAAGGGCGGGCTGACCGCGGGCGCGGCGAAATACGCGCCCTATGATGCGATCGTGGTCGGGGGCGGCATTGAAGAGCTGCCCGAGGCGATTGCCTCTCAGCTGAAAGAAGGCGGCCGGATCGTTGCCGTGGTGATGACCGGCGCGCTTGGAACCGTGAAATACGGGCTCAAGACCGATGGCCGCATCGACTGGCGCTATGCCTTCAACGCCTCTGCACCGGTCCTGCCGGGATTTGCCAAAGAAAAGACTTTCACGCTTTGACGGGCCGCCACCGACAGACGGGCGCCCTCTGACAGGTTGAACGGAATAGTGCCCTGGGCGCAGGCCCGGGACTTGCGAGCAGACAGGACAGAACAAGATGCGCAACTGGCTCAAGGTGATGACGATCAGCATGGCGGCAGCAGTGGTTGCGCTGCCGGCAAGGGCCGAGACCCTGGCCGATGCGCTGATCGCGGCCTATCGCAATTCGAACCTTATGCAGCAAAACCAGGCGGTGCTGCGCGCCGCCGATGAGGATGCCGCGATTGCCATGTCGGCGCTGCGTCCGGTTGTGGCCTATGCGGTGCGCGCCGGGTCAAGCTATTCCCATACGGATGGCTTTGGCGCCAGCGGCTTTCTGGGCACTGGACCGGTTGTTCCCACGTCAAGCTGGTCGAAGAATTTCAGCGCAACCTTTGAACTCAGCGTCTCGCTGACGCTGATGGATTTCGGCCGCCGCGCTATCGCGCTGGAAATCGCGCGTGAAAACGTGATGGCGACGCGCCAGGCGCTGGTTTCCGTTGAACAGGATGTGCTGCTGGCGGCGGTGCGGGCCTATGTGCAGGTGCGCCTCCAGCTGGAAATCGTGGCGCTGCGTCAGTCGAATGTGCGGCTGATCACCCAGGAACTCCGCGCGGCCCAGGACCGGTTCGAAGTGGGCGAGATCACCCGCACCGATGTCTCGATTGCCGAAGCCGCGCTGGCGGCCTCGCGCGCCAATCTGGCGGCAGCCGAGGGCGATCTGAAAGTCGCCCGCGAGACCTATAAGGCCGCGACCGGCGCCTATCCGGGCAAGCTTGCGCCGCTGCCGAAAAGCCCCGCGATCGGCAAGTCGATGGAGGAAGCGCGCCGCGTCGCCGTCAGCACCCATCCGACGATCCGCCAGTCGCAGCACACGGTCAAGGCGTCGGATCTGAACGTCTCTCTGGCAGAAGCCGCGATGAAACCGGTGCTTGGCCTTTCGGCCGGGATAACCGGCAGCCGCGCCGAATCCGATGGGCTCCTGCGCGATTCCGATACTCTCGGCGGCAGCGTTGGCCTCAATCTGAGCCAGACGATCTATGCCGGCGGCGAGTATTCAGCGCGCTATCGCAAGGCGGTCGCCCAGAAGGAAGGCGCGCGCGCCGGCCTGCATCAGACGGTGGTGATCATCGAGCAGAATGTCGGCACGCTCTGGGCGATGCTTGAGGTCTATAATGCCTCGATCGAAGCCTCGCGCCAGCAGATCGTGGCGGCGCAGGCAGCGTTTGACGGGGTGCGCGAAGAGGCGGCTCTGGGCGCGCGGACCACGCTTGATGTGCTGGATGCCGAGCAGGATCTGCTGAACGCCCGCGCCTCGCGGCTTGAATCAGAGGCGAACCGGTATTACTCGGTCTATCAGATTCTCGCCGGCATGGGGCTTTTGACGGTCGAACATCTCAATCTCGGGATCCCGACCTATGACCCGGCGGCCTATTACAACGCGGTCAGATCGGCGCCGACCACCTCGGTTCAGGGCAAGAAGCTCGACCGGATCCTGAAGCGCGGCAATAACTGAGCCTCCGCAACGGAGCCACCGCAATTGAGCCATGGCGCCCTAAAGGTCTGCCGGGACTAGTCCGGGGAAGTTCAGGGTAAATTATGCGGGCCGGAATGCGCAAGGCGTTCCGGCCTTTTGCTTATCCGCCGCCCAGTTTGTGCGCCCTGTGCATCGTACATTACCTTCCCTGTGGCGCGGGATCACGGACCCCGCCGCTCCGGGTTGCGATATCGCGGCCTTCCTTGTCTGCGGGCCAAACTGGCGGTAGACTGATCGCCAAGAAAAGTCAGTGACGGGCAGGGCAACATGTCGGAACCACTCACATCGCATGAGATCGAGGATGTTCTGTCCTCGATTCGTCGTCTGGTATCCGCAGATCTGAGACCGACACTGAAGCCGCCGGCAAATGCCGGCCCGGTTGAAAAGCTCTTGCTGACCCCCTCGCTGCGTATCGTCGAGGCCCAGCCGGCACCGGTTGTTGCGAAAGCCGCCGCAGCCGCGCCGGTCACAGCCTCGGTGCCGGTGACAGCCAGCCAGGAGGTCACAGCAACTCCCGACGCTGACGCCGATGACAGCGGGGCGCCGATGGCGGTGGTCGGCGATGACGAGATCCTCGTCTTCTTTGGCGAGGCGGCGCCGCTCGGGCGATCCTATGGCGGCGAGATCTATGATGATGCCGGCCTCTCCGAAGGGGGCACGGGTTTGCGGGTGGTGCTCGACAGCCGTCCGGCGCTGACGGATGACCCCGAACCGACCGCAGCAGACGATGTGCTGAGGCTTGAGCAGCCGATCCCGGCCAGGGCCGCCATTCCCGAAGTGGATTGGGGCCAGGGCAGCGAGTCCTGGGATGGGTCCTTGGCGCCGGAGGCCCGGTCGCCCGCGCCAGAGCCGCGCCGTGAAACCTCGGACGATCCGCTGGCCAGGGCCTGGGCAGACCGCGCCGAGGCCCGGATCAGAGAAGAGCTTACGCAGCCCGAAGCAGCCCCGCGATTTGCGGCTGCGGCAGAGGCCCGGCCCCCTGTCGTTGCGGTCTCGTCAGATGACCTGACGCAGGATGACGACAATGACGCAGATGACGCCTGGATTGACGAAGAAACGCTGCGCGACCTCGTCACGGACATCATCCGCAAGGAACTCGCCGGCACGCTTGGAGAGCGGATCACCCGCAATGTGCGCAAACTGGTGCGGCTGGAAGTCAACCGCGCGCTGTCGACCCGGGATTTTGAATAACACCCTCTGAACCCACTGAGGGGCGCGGACGGATCCGCCGCAGCGACCTGAGCCCGTTCAAAACAAAAAGCGCCCCGCAAGGGCGCTTTTTGTTTCAGGTCCGTCTTTACCGGATTGTTCCGGGGCAGAGACGCCTTTGGTCAGGCGGCTTCGGCCTGATCAGCTTCGAGGGCCGCACGACGTTCGGATTCTTCGCGGCTGAGCGCCACCGAGGTGCGGATCCCTTTGGCGACGAATTCCATCAGCCCTTTGACGACGCGTTCATTCGGGTCGATGCCCGCACAGGACAGCACTTCACGTCCGTCACGCGAGCGCGCCCAGCGGGCGATCTGTTCCGGGCCATTGCCATATTTCTTATCATCGGCAATGGCATCATCCAGAGCCGCAAGAACAACAGCCGCAAAAAGCTTACGAGCGCGCTGACCCTGCTCGAAATTGAAAGCCGTACTATCGATTGAATCGAGCATCACGCACATCCTTGGTCGTTTTTTGATCTTGCCTGGCCGCCTGCCGCTTGTAACGCCTTGATTACGATTCGGGCAGCCCTGTTTGGAATGCCTGTCATGCGAAATACGCATAGCTAAGAACAAGGGCCACATAATCTGGGTGCCAGGCAGGGGGGGCACCGCCGAAATATGGGCTTTGGGAGAAATTTTTCAAGCGGCTGCCGCGCCTGCCCCCAGGGGGTCGGCGGAATACCGGCTTGCCGTTGACGGAAAAAGATGTCTCCGCCCGATTTCCGGGCAGAGGTCTGCGCGAAAATCGGGCGAATCTGTAATCGCAGCCCGAAACCGACGACGGGGCTTTCTGACCATCCGCGCGCAGAGCCATCTGAAACGCCTGTCTTCAGCCTTCCGCCTTGCGGCTCAGCTTTCAGCGCGCAGCTTTGCAGACCCTGCGCTCAGCTCGCCTTCCATCCGGTCGAACCGCATATAGGCCAGGGCCTTGCCTGCTGCCGAGGTGCCGATCTGCCCGGCCTCGCGCCCGTCAGGAAGCGTGATCGGTGTGCCAGGGGCGGCCTCGCCCTCGAGTTGCAGCCGCACGAGGCCCTTGCGCAGCTCGGCCTTGTGTTTCATCCGCGCGGTGACCTCCTGGCCAACATAGCAGCCCTTGCGGAAATCGACGCCATGCAGCCGCTCAAAGGCCTGTTCCAGAATGAAGGTCTCATTCGGGCGCAGCTCATTGGGATATTCCGGAATAAGATGCGCGATGCGGATCGCGTTCCAGTCTGTCAGGTCCGGGGTCGCAGGGGCCGGGGCCTCCGCTTCCGGCGCGGTCGGCGCCTGTGACAGGGCGGCGTCGCTGTATAGCCGCCAGCCAAGCGCCGCGTGGCGCGGATCTGCCAGCGCGGCTTCCGGCGCGGTGCCGGTTCCCCGCGACAGGGCCAGATCGCTTTCGCCGATCGTCACCACCGCACGCAGTTTGTAAAGCGTCAGCAGCCGCTGCACCTGTGGCGCCAGCTCTGCGTCGATATCGAGGAAGATCAGCCCTTCGGGGTCTTCTTTGCGGCGTACCAGAAAGAAATCGGCGATATATTTTCCCTGCGGCGTCAGCAGCGCGGCCCAGACGAGGCCCGGCGCTTTTTGCAGCGGCAGGACATCATTGGTCACCAGGCCCTGGAGGAAGGGAACCGCGTCCTTACCCTCGATCCGCAGGATTTTGCGGGGGCGCTGTGCAAGGGCGGTCTCGGTCATGATCTGTTCCGGTTTCTCTGGTCGGTCTGCGGTCAATATGGGGCCTGCGGGCGGGCGCGGAAAGGGCGCGGGCGCCGGTCAGTCGCGAAATTGCAGCGCATAGAGCCGCGCATATTGGCCGCCGGCGGCGATCAGCGCGTCATGGGTGCCTTCCTCAATCACGCGGCCCTGGTCGAGCACCACGATATGATCGGCCTCACGCACCGTGGCGAGGCGATGCGCGATCACCAGCGTCGTGCGTCCGGCCTGGGCGCGCGCCAGCGCCCCGGTCACCGCGCGCTCGGATGCGGTGTCCAGCGCCGAGGTCGCCTCATCCAGGAGGAGGATCGGTGCATCCGCGAGCAGCGCGCGCGCGATGGCGACCCGCTGGCGCTGCCCGCCCGAGAGCGCCGAGCCGCGCGGGCCGGCGAGACTGTCGAGCCCATCGGGCAGCCGGGCGAGGAATTCGCTTACCCTCGCGTCATCAAGCACATGGTCAAGCCGGGTCTCGGTGATGCCGTTGCGGCCAAGGATCAGGTTCTCGCGCAGCGTCTCGTCAAAGAGCGCCGCCTCCTGGCTGACGGCGGCAATGAGCCTGCGCTGATCGGTGAGGCTCATGCCGCTGGCATCGGCGCCGCCGATCAGGATGCGGCCCTGTTGCGGGTCGGCCAGTGCGGTCAGAAGGTGGAAGATGGTGGACTTTCCCGCCCCCGACGCGCCGACCAGCGCCGTGACGCGGCCGGCTTTGGCGGTAAAGCTCAGCCCGTTCAGGACCGGCGTTTCCTCATAGCCGAAGCTGACATTTTCCAGCCGGATCTCGGGCGGCAGGGCCTCGGGCAGGGCGCGGCTGACCGCGGGGCGGCTGGTATTCGGCTCGGTGTCGAAAAGCCCGTAGATCCGTTCCAGCGAGGCCAGTGCGATCTGGCGCTGGCCCGCGATTTCTGAGAGTTTGCGGATCGGCTGGAAGGTCAGGGCCATCGCGGTGAAAAAGGCCATGAATTCGCCGGTGGTGCGGGTGCCCTCGACCACCTGCGTCCCGCCAAAGATCAGCACTGCGAAAAAGCCGATCCCGGTGACGATATCGACCAGCGCCGGCATGGTGGACCGCCCCAGCGTCGATTTGATCTCGGCACGGCGGATGCGGTTGACGATGCCCGAGAAGCGGCTGGTCTGATAGTCCTCCATCCGGTTCAGCTTGACCTGCTGGATGCCGTGGAAGATTTCGTCGAGCCGGGTGGCGCGCAAACCCGATTCCACCCGCATCTGCCGTGTCTTGCGCCGCACATAGCGTTGCAGCGCCATGGCGGGCAGCAGCAAAAGCGGCGTGCCGATCAGCGCGACCAGCGTCCATTGCACGTCGATCATCAGCGCCACAACAAAAAGCCCGATCAGCGAGACAAGGTCGCGCCCGAGTCCGGCGATCACCAGCTGCGTCGTGGTCTGGGCCACGATTGTGTCGCCCTGAACCCGCTCGATCAGCGAGCCGGGCGGGTTTTTCTGGTAGAAATTGCCATCCAGCGTCAGCAAATGCCGCACCAGCGCGACCTGCATCTCGGTCGCATTGGTGAAATTCACCAGAGCCAGCAGCCAGCGCCCGAGGATCGAGGTCAGCGCCCGGAAGAGGAAAAGCGCAAGGATGCCCAGCCCGACCCAGATCAGCGCCGTTTCGGAACGCGAGGCAAAGACATCGTCAAACAGGGGTTCGAGCGTCGCCGACAGCAGGCCGAGCGTCGAGCCTTCCAGCGCCGAGACCAGCAGTGCCAGCAGCATCAGCCCGGAACGGCGTTTCAGGAAATCGCGCCAGAAGCGGCGAAAGAGCTGGTCGCGCTGTTCCGGTGGCACCACCGCCGGCATCGGAACGTCAATGCCATGGGCCGGGGCGGGGACGACCTGCCCGGGGGCGATCTGCTCTGGAACGGGGGTCATGGGGCGGTGCCTCTCAATTGCCGTTTGCGGCATCTGGCAGCACGCATCCGTCCTGGCGGTTTAGCCCAGAGGGCGGGGCCGCTCAAGCCTCGCCGGTCCAGCGGGCGTGGTCAGAAGGCATTGTCGAGCACAAAGATCAGCGAGCGCAGCAGCGCATAGCCAAGCCCCGCGACCCAGGCCAGCGCGCCAGCCGCTCCGACCAGGCCTATCCCGATCCAGAGCCCGTCACGCTGCAAAATGCCAAGGCCGATGACCGAAATGGCAGCGGCGGGCGCCAGGTTGGCAAAGGGAACCGGCAGTGCCAGTGCGATGGCAAGGATCAGGCAGATCAGACCAAGCACCCGCTGTGCGCGCGCGCCGGCCAGGGGCTCAAGCCGGGGATGCATGAGGGATTCGGCGCGTCTGATCCAGGGCAGGATCTTCGCCACCATCGCGGCAAAGACCTCGCGCGACATCGAGCGCTTTGCGATGAATTGCGGCAGCCAGGGCGCCTGGCCCAGCATCATCTGCGCCGCCAGAAAGATCAGCGGCAATCCCAGCACGCCGGCCAGGCCAGGCGGGGATGGCAGGATATTGGGAAAGGCAAAGATCAGCAGCAGCGCGCCGAAGGCCCGGGCGCGCATCAGATCGAGCATGTCACCAATCGCCACCCGCTCGCGGCTGTGGTCATCGGCGAGCGCGGTGAGCATGGCGCTCAGCCCGGCCGGCCTTGCGCTTTGGGATACCGTATCCGGCGGGGAAATTACCGCGGGTCGTGCAGGGCTACATTCGTCTTCCACGCCGGCGGCACTCTCGGGCTGGGGCGCTGTGGCAGGAGGATGCGCCTGGGATTGGGTCAGTCCCGGATCTTGTCCTTGCCGGGCTGCGCCGCAAGGGGGAAGACGGCAGGAACGTGCCGGATCGGCATATCCCCGCGTGGCGGGAACGCGGACAGGTCCCGATCCGCGACCGGATCGGGGCGGCAGGATGGCAGTGGCGCGCGGACAAGCCCGCCAGGCGCGCGGCTATTTCACCGCCAGCGTTTCACGGCAAGAGGGGGGGCGGCTCAGGCCCGCCACGCCCTGGCGGGGGGCAGGGCTGCAGCCTCATTCGGCGGGCGCGTTCTTTTCCAGCCAGGCCTGCATCCAGGCGATCTCGCTTTCCTGGGCCGCGATGATGCCTTCGGCCAGTTCGCGCAGCTCGGGGTCGGAGCCATATTCCAGCACCACCCGCGCCATCTCTACCGCGCCTTTGTGATGGGGGATCATGCCGCGCACGAAATCCACATCCGCATTGCCGCTATAGTCGATGGTCATATCGCCATGCATTTTAATTGCCGCCGCCTCATAGGCTACGGTGGAGGCGGGAACTTCCGATGCGGCGGGCGCGGCACCATGGGCGGAATGGTCCATCGCCGGCATCTCTTCGGCCCCGGCAGGGGCTGCAAGCGGGCCCGCAAGCGCCAGCGACAGTGCGGCAAGGGCGGGAAGTTTGAACATCTGGCTTTCTCCTGTGGACAAAATTGCGGTGTGACAGGGCGGTCATACGGCCTTCCAGCAGGGGGAAGGCAAGTCACGCTCGGGTGAGCGGCGGGAGACCTGACGCCGGCTTTGGCCCCGCTGCCGGATTTCCGGGCATGGGTCCGGAATTCCGGCACTGTGCAGGGCAGGACGGTTCATTGTGCGGCTGAGAGAGGTTCAATCCGCCGCGCCGGGCCGCTATCTTGCCCCCATAGCGTTGTATTGGATCGAGTCATGTCCCGCCCGCAGCCCGTTCCCGACCCCGGTTCCCGCGCCACAGGCCGTCGCCCCCTGATCGGCGTGATCGCCAATTCGCATCACATCGACGGGCGCTATGAGGTCCATGGCAGCGGCGTGATCAATACCGAGGCGCTGGCGCAGGTGTCAGGCGTGCTGCCGCTGATCGTGCCGACCGATCCGCGTCTTGCGCGGGTCGAGGATCTGCTGGAACAATGCGATGGCTTTTTGCTGACCGGCGGTCGCCCGAATGTGCACCCGTCCGAATATGGCGAGGACGAGACCCCGGCGCATGGTGATTTCGACCGCGCGCGCGATGCGATCACCCTGCCGCTGATCCGGGCCTGCGTTGAACGTGGCCAGCCGGTCTTCGGCATCTGCCGTGGTTTCCAGGAGGTCAATGTCGCGATGGGCGGAAGCCTTTTCCCCGAGATCCGCGACCTGCCGGGGCGGATGAACCACCGTATGCCGCCCGAAGGCACGCTGGAGGAGAAATTCGCCCTGCGTCACCCGGTGCGCTTTACCGAAGGCGGCGTGTTCCATCGCTTGCTCGGGGCGTCAGAGGTGATGACCAATTCGCTGCATGGCCAGGGCATCAACCGCGCCGGCAAGCGCATCGTGATCGACGGCCATGCGCCGGATGGCACGCCCGAAGCAATCTATGTCGAGGGCGCGCCGGGCTTCACGCTCTCGGTGCAATGGCATCCCGAATGGCAGGCCGGCGAAGACCCGGTATCGCGGCCCCTGTTCGAGGCATTTGGCCTGGCCGCGCGCGCCTGGGCTGCGGAGCGGCGCCCAGTGGCGGCCGGGGCCGCCTGAGCCGGTTGCCCGATCCGATCCTGGTGACGGGTCTGACGGTTTGGGTCGCGGCCTGCACAATGCCGCTTTTCCGCCAGGTCTTCCGCCGTTAGGTTAGCGCAAACGGGGGGCCGGCGCCGGATTTGCGCCGACCGCCCGCATCAGGGCGAGAGCGGAGGGAAGATGAAGCGTTCGCGTATCAATGAGATCATGGCGGCAGCGGATGAGATGATCCGCCATTACGGCTTTGTCCTGCCGCCCTTCGCCCGCTGGAGCCCGGACGAGTTCCGCGCCCGCAAGGACAATGCCTCGCGGCTCATTGCCGGGCGCTGCGGCTGGGATATCACCGATTACGGCGAGGGTCGGTTTGACGAGCTCGGGCTTTTCCTCTTCACGCTGCGGAATGGCGAGCTTGCGGATCTGCAGCGCGGCGGCGGCATGTGCTATGCGGAAAAGCTGCTGATCTCGCGTCAGGATCAGATCTCGCCGATGCATACCCATGTCATCAAGGCCGAAGATATCATCAACCGGGGCGGTGCGACGCTGGTGGTCGAGCTGTTTGGCAGCGATGACACCGGCGCCTATGCTGCGGATCGCGGCGGGATTGTGCTCTGTGACGGGGTGGAACGGCCCTATAGTCCCGGTGATAAACTGCGGCTTGCGCCAGGGGAATCGGTCACGCTGATGCCGGGCGACTGGCATTCGTTCTGGGGCGAGGGCGGCGATGTGCTGATCGGCGAGGTCTCGACCGTGAATGACGATCTCACCGACAATATCTTCCGTGAGCCGATTGGCCGTTTTGCCGAGATCGAGGAAGATGTCGCGCCGACGCATCTGCTGGTCAGCGATTACGAGACCTGGCTCAGGTAAAACCGGGTCCGGCTGAACCTGGCGCCCTCCGGATATGAAAAAGGCCGCCCCGAAAGGCGGCCTTTTTCGTTTGACGCGATCCGGCGTGTGGCCGGACCGCGTGAGAGGGCCTCAGTTTGCCGGGCAGTCGGTGCCGGTGCAGGCCGGAGCCGCGGGGGCAGGCGTCACAACCGCCGGAGCCGAAGCGGCCGGCGCAGCCGGGGCCTCACTGGCAGCCGGTTGCGGCGCTGCCGGAGCGGCAGGTGCCGCGGGTTCGGTCACGGTGAAGGTATCCGCGGGCACCACCGGAGCGGGCACCACCGGAGCGGGCACCACCGGAGCGGGCGCGGCTGCCGGCGTTGCGGCACCAGGCGTCGCCGGGGCAGGTGCGCCGGGCAAAGCCGGGCCGATCATCGGCAGCACGGCAGGCGTTGCCGCCGCTTTCTTCGGCGCAGCCGCTTTTTTCGGGGCCACCGGTTTGGGGATGTTGAGACCGGTCGGCATCGCGCCGGTCGAGGTCAGGGTGATCACCCGCTCGCCGCCTTTGATGCGCTCATAAAGGTCCATCACATCCTGGTTGATCATCCGGAAACAACCCGAAGAGGCATTACGGCCGATCGACTTCCATTCCGGGGTGCCGTGGATGCGGTAGCCATAATCGCGGCCGCCCGAGGTCAGATAGATCGCGCGCGAGCCCAGCGGGTTGCTCGGGCCGCCCGGCTGACCGCTCCGCCATTTCTCAAGCGAGGGCTTGCGGGCAATCATCTCGGCCGGAGGCGTCCAGGTCGGCCATTGCCGCTTGTTTGCGACGATGGATTCGCCCGACCAGCCAAAGCCCTCGGCGCCCACAGCGATGCCATAGCGCAGCGCCTTGTTCTTGCCGAGCACATAGTAAAGGAAGCGCGGTGTCGGGTCGATCACGATGGTGCCCGGCGCGAGATCGGTCGGGTAATCGACGACCTGGCGGCGATAGGCCTCGGGGATCTGTTCGACCGGCAGGCCGGGAACGGTGAAGGTCCCGTCAGAGCGCGCGGCATAGATCGTCGGATCCGTGCTGATCGCGGGCTGTTCAATAAGCTGGGCTGCGGGCTGGTCTTTGGCGTCGGTGCTGGTCATCGTATCGACACAGGCCGAAAGCAGCATTGCCGCAAGCAGCACGGCTTTGGCGGGGCTGGTCGCGATACCGCGCAGCGGGGCGACGAAACCGGTCATTCGCATCTGGATCTCGCAATAAATTTTCACACGGATATTTCATCCGGACCCGATTAAGGGGCCGACTGATTTCCTTCGCTTTTCAGTGGGGGAGCAAGGCCCGCAGGTCAAGTCCCGTGATGGGCGAGACACTCTGATGTGAACACAGAAACGTGAGAAAAAGCCGGCTTCCCGGCCAAATTTCCCGCATCTGGTATTCATTTACGCCCGGCAGCGCCGGATCCGGGCGCAGTTGACCTCAGGTCACCTTGCCGCGAATCCGGAATTCCGGACGGTCCCAGCGGCGCTCTGCCATGATGCGGGCAAGGATTTCAACGGCCCGCGCCACGTCATCCTGGGCGATATACAGCGGTGTGAAGCCGAATCGCAGGATATCCGGGGCACGAAAATCGCCGATCACCCCTTCGGCGATCAGCGCCTGCATGATCGCATAGCCCTCGGGATGGCGGAAACTGACCTGGCTGCTGCGCATCGCGTGATCGCGGGGCGTGGCGAGGCTCAGCTCGGGGCAGGCGGCCTCGACACCCGCAATGAACTGGTCCTGCAACTCAAGCGAGACCCGGCGCAGGTCCTCAGGATCGACCCCCTCCCAGACGTCCAGCGCGGCATCCAGCGCGGCAAGCTGGAGGATCGGCGGCGTGCCGACGCGCATCCGCTCGATCCCCTGGCCGGGGCGGTAGTCGAGGTCAAAGGCGAAAGGCGATTCGTGACCCATCCAGCCCGAAAGCCCCGGGCGCGCCCGCGCCTGATGGCGGGGGGCAACATAGATGAAGGCCGGGCCGCCGGGGCCGGAATTGAGGTATTTATAGGTGCAGCCGACCGCGAAATCGGCACCATCCCGGGCGAGTTCCACCGGGAAAGCGCCGGCGGAATGCGCCAGATCCCAGACCAGCAGCGCGCCGTTTGCATGGGCGATCCGCGCAAGTTCCGCCATGTTATGGCGCCGCCCGGTGCGGTAATCGGTCTCGGTGATCATCACGACCGCAATGGTCCCGTCGATGGCGCCTGCCACCTCTTCGGGCGCGACGGTCTTCAGGCTGTAATCCGGCCCGAGCATCCCGGTCAGCCCCTGGGCAATATAGAGATCAGAGGGGAAATTGCCGGTATCCGACAGGATCACCCGCCGGTCAGGCACCATATCCAGGCCTGCGGCCAGCGCCTGCCAGACCTTGATCGAAAGCGTATCGCCCATCACAACCGAGCCTGGCTCGGCGCCAATCAGGCGCCCGACGCGGTCGCCAACGCGCGAGGGCATCTCCATCCATTTCGCCTCATTCCAGGCGCGGATCAGCATCTGGCCCCATTCGGCAGTTACCGTTTCAGCCACCCGCGCCGCGACCGCTTTCGGCAGCGGCCCGAGCGAATTGCCATCCAGATAGACCACCCCCTCGGGAAGGTCGAACATGGCCCTGGTTGCTTTGAAATCAGTGCGCAACGGCGTTTCTCCCATCTGCCTGTTCCGGTCTCGCATGTCGGGGGCAAATATGCCAGTGACCCAGGGAAGACAGGCTCCGAAATCCGGGATCAGGGTGCGGGTGGCAGGCCCGGACGGGGCCATTCGGCATCTGTTAGCGCTAGCGGCGAAACCTGCCCGAACGGATGGGGCGTTTTTCCCTCCCAAAGCGTCGTAAAGCGCTTGCACTTTCCGCCGGGTAAGGGAAAAGTCCGCCGCAGATTACGCTTTCGTGATCCTGCGTCACAATGCCGCGCAATAAAATTGCAAGCCAAAAGTATGGATTGTAATTTTATTGCCGGATGCTATTGGGACTGCGCCTGCTCAGAAGAAGGGGGAGAACGCACTTTGAAAATTGGTGCCTTGAAAGAGATTTTCGCGGGAGAGAACCGGGTTGCGATGACTCCGGATTCCGCGTTGCAGCTGCAGAAGCTGGGTCACGACTGTCTGATCGAGACTGGCGCCGGGACCAATGCGGGGTTCACCGATGAGGCCTATAAGGCTGCCGGTGTCGCCGTGCTGCCTTCGGCGCAAGCGGTGGCGGATGCGTCGGATGTGGTCGTGAAAGTGCGCGGGCCGGAACCGGCCGAACTTGACCTGCTGCATGAGGGCGAGACGGTGATCTCGTTCTTCTGGCCGGCACAGAACCCCGAGCTGCTGGAGCAGGCCAAAGCGAAGGGCGTCACTGCCGTCGCGATGGATATGGTCCCCCGGATCAGCCGCGCTCAGAAGATGGATGCGCTGTCGTCGATGGCCAATATCGCCGGCTACCGTGCGGTGATCGAGGCCGCGAACAACTTCCCGCGCTTCTTCACCGGCCAGGTGACGGCGGCGGGCAAGGTGCCGCCGGCGAAAGTGCTGGTGGTGGGGGCGGGCGTCGCGGGTCTTGCGGCGATTGGCGCCTCTGTCTCGCTGGGCGCGATCACCTATGCCTTCGACGTGCGGCCCGAAGTGGCCGAGCAGATCAATTCGATGGGCGCCGAATTCGTCTATCTCGAGTTCACCGAAGCGCAGACCGATGGGGCTGCGACCGGCGGCTATGCGGCCCCGTCTTCGCCGGAATTCCGCGACGCGCAGCTGAAGAAATTCCGCGAACTCGCGCCGGAAATCGACATCGTGATCACCACCGCGCTGATCCCGGGCCGGCCGGCGCCGAAGCTCTGGACCGAGGATATGGTCGGGCTGATGAAGCGCGGCTCGGTCATCATCGATCTTGCGGCGGAACGTGGCGGCAATTGCGATCTGACGGTTCCCGACCAGAAGATCGTCACCGCCAATGGCGTGACGATTGTGGGCTATACCGACTTCCCCTCGCGGATGGCGACCCAGGCGTCGAACCTTTATTCCAACAACATCCGTCACATGCTGGCCGATCTTACGCCGGGTAAGGATGGGGTCATCAACCATAATATGGAAGATGACGTGATCCGTGGCGCGACCGTCGCAAAGGCAGGCGAGATCACTTTCCCGCCGCCGCCGCCAAAGATCGCGGCCATCGCGGTTCAAAAGCCGAAAGAGGCCGCGAAAGAGCTCACAGCGGAAGAGAAGCGCGCCGCAGAAGTGGCTGCGTTCAAAGCACAAACCCGCAACCAGTTCACGCTGCTGGCGGTGGGTGGCGGGCTTCTGCTGCTCGCAGGGCTTTATGCGCCCGCAAGCTTCATGTCGCATTTTATCGTCTTTGTGCTTTCCTGCTTCATCGGGTTCCAGGTGATCTGGAATGTGGCGCATTCGCTGCACACGCCCCTGATGGCGATCACCAATGCGATCTCGTCGATCATCATCCTTGGCGCTTTGTTGCAGATCGGCTCGGGCAACTGGCTGGTGATCGTCCTGGGGGCTCTCTCAGTCCTGATGGCCGGGGTGAATATCTTCGGCGGTTTCCTCGTCACACGGCGCATGCTCGCCATGTTCCAGAAGTCGTAAGGGAGGGGGAAACAGATGCATCTTGGTTTCACCACCGCCGCCTATGTTGTCGCGGCTGTTCTTTTCATCCTCTCGCTTGGCGGGCTCTCCAACCAGGAAAGCGCGAAACGCGCGGTCTGGTATGGGATCACCGGCATGGCGCTGGCGGTTGTCGCCACGCTGGTCGGCCCGGGCGCTGGCCTGTGGTGGCTTTCGGCGCTGCTGATCGCCGCTGGCGGTGCGGCGGGCTATGTGGTCGCACAGCGCGTCCAGATGACCGAAATGCCGCAGCTCGTGGCGGCGATGCACTCGCTGGTGGGGCTGGCGGCCGTATTCATCGGCTACAACACCCATATTGAATTGGCTAAAATCGTTCCGCTGATCAGCGATTTGCTGGACCAGACAATCAGCCACGCAGCCGGCGGCGACGTTGATCTGGCTGCGCTGGCCGCGATGGAGGATTTGGTCACCAATCCACCTTCGGGTTTTGTCGCGACCCTGATTGGTAAATCCGCCGCCGAAATCTCGATCCTGCGGGTCGAGACCTTCCTTGGCGTCTTCATCGGCGCGGTGACCTTCACCGGCTCGGTCATTGCGTTCGGCAAGCTTGCGGGCCGCGTCGATGGCAAGGCGAAGAAACTTCCGGGCGGCCATGTGCTGAACGCATCTGCCGCGCTGATCTCGCTGGTGATGCTGGTGGTCTATCTGCAAACGGGCTCGTTCTGGGCGCTTGCTGTGATGACGCTGGCGGCTTTGTTCATCGGGTACCACCTGATCATGGGGATCGGCGGCGCGGATATGCCGGTCGTTGTGTCGATGCTGAACAGCTATTCCGGCTGGGCGGCGGCAGCGATTGGCTTCTCGCTGTCGAATGATCTGCTGATCGTGGTCGGCGCGCTGGTCGGCTCTTCGGGGGCGATCCTGAGCTATATCATGTGTAAGGCGATGAACCGGTCCTTCGTCTCGGTGATCCTTGGCGGTTTCGGTGGCACCACCGGCCCGGCGATGGAGATCTCGGGCGAGCAGGTGGCGATTGATGCCGATGGTGTGGCTTCGGCGCTGAATGACGCGGATTCGGTGATCATCGTGCCGGGTTACGGCATGGCGGTGGCTCAGGCGCAGCAATCGGTGTCGGAACTGACCCGCAAACTGCGCGCCCGTGGCAAGAATGTGCGTTTCGCCATTCACCCGGTCGCGGGCCGTCTGCCGGGCCATATGAACGTGCTGCTGGCCGAGGCGAAGGTGCCTTATGACATCGTTCTGGAAATGGACGAGATCAATGAGGACTTCCCCGAGACCGATGTGGTGATCGTGATTGGCTCGAATGACATCGTGAACCCGGCGGCGCAGGAAGATCCGAACTCGCCCATCGCCGGCATGCCGGTGCTGGAGGTCTGGAAGGCGCGGCAGGTGTTTGTGTCGAAACGCGGCCAGGGCACCGGCTATTCCGGCATCGAGAACCCGCTCTTCTACAAAGAGAATACGCGAATGTTCTATGGCGATGCGAAAAAGTCGATCGACCAGCTGCTGCCGATGCTCGACTGAGCGGGCAGGCTGCGTGGTTTGAATTGAAAGGGCCGCCCTTCGGGGCGGCCCTTTTGGTATTTGCTCAGGCCGCAGGCGCTGCCGCCGCACCCGCGGGATATATATGGACAGGTGAATTCAAAATCACGCTGCCCGACGAAGGATGTGTTTCGGCAGGGCGCCGGTGAGAGCAGCCGGATTGCCCTTCATGGGGAGGGAGGCGACTGAAGCTGCGGCGAGATCGGGAATATCGGCTTCGGTCTGGCCACAGAGGCGGGTGGGGGGAGGCACGCACTTTCATCCGGGGCGCTTTGCGCGCCGCGCGAGCTGTCCGGAGTGCGGCCAGGTGTCGGGGCGATGGCGGTGACACCTCGCTGATGCGGGGCGCGAACCCGGTGCCGGCGCAGGCCGTGATAGTGGCGCGAAAGACCTGCCCGGGCGGTGTGCGATCCGTGTGGGTCACGCCGTCGGATGCGCCTTTGGCGAGCGGGAGGTTTCCGGTCTGGCGGACATGTTCCAGCCAGGCGCGCATCGGACGCCCTTCCAGAGCGGCAGCCTGACACAGGCGCCGATCAGGCGGTGGCACAGGCAAAAGTGAAAGCGGGTTCAAAATGGCGCATCAGCGCCGCGTCGAGATCGTGCAGGCTGACCGGCAGGCCGAGATCGACAAGGCTTGTCACCCCGTGGTCCTGGATGCCGCAGGGCACGATGCCGGTGAAATGCGACAGATCCGGCTCGACATTGATCGAGATGCCGTGAAAGCTGACACCTCTGCGGATCTTGATGCCGATGGCCGCGATTTTATCCTCGGCCGGGCTGCCATCGGGGCCAGGCGGGCGGTCGGGGCGCGTGACCCAGACGCCGACGCGGCCGGGGCGGATCTCGCCCTTCACGCCAAATTCGGCAAGCGTATCGATCACCCAACGCTCCAGTGCGCGCACGAAACAGCGCACATCGCCGCCATTCGGGCCGCCGCGTTTCTTCAGATCCAGCATGGTATAGATCACCCGCTGGCCGGGCCCGTGATAGGTATATTGCCCGCCACGCCCGGCGGCAAAGACCGGGAAACGGTCGGGTTGCACCAGATCCGCCGGACGCGCCGAAGTGCCGGCCGTATAGAGCGGCGGATGTTCCAGCAGCCAGACCGCCTCATCCGCTGCGCCGGCGGCGATGGCGCCGGCCCGCGCCTCCATCCGCTCAAGCGTCTCGGTATAGGGCGCAAGGCCGGGAATATGGGTCCATTCGGTCACGACAGGGGCCTTCCGGCGGTTGAGAGACGGGACAGGTGGTGCGCATCGGGCGGGCATCAGGCGGGCAGGGCGCAGGCCAGAGGTCAGCCTGCCCTGGCACCTCTCTTTTGCCATGAACCAGGTGGCGCAGGCAACAAGCGGGTGGCAGCGCAGACCGCAGTTCCGGCAAAGACCGAAGCAAGGCGTCAGGCAGGGGCATGATCCTGAGATAACCCTTCGGAAAGGCTGAAAAACTAGCGGCGCGAAGAAAGTTCATCTCAGGCCTGAGAAAGTTGAAATTACCTCTTTCCTTCGCCCGAGAGTAAAGCTAAATACCCGCCAGCTGATCTGAAAATGCGGATGTGGCGGAATTGGTAGACGCGCAGCGTTGAGGTCGCTGTTCCTTAACCGGAGTGAAAGTTCGAGTCTTTTCATCCGCACCAGATCAGTTTGAAGAACCCCCGGTTTCCCGCCAGATATGGGAAATCCGGGGGTTTTTTCGTTTCAGCGTTTCGCGATTTGTGTCATTTTCCTAGTCTTTCCGATGCTCTTACGCATGGAAACCGCATATGCGCAAATGGCCAGATTCGGAAAACTCCCATGAGGTAGCTGCCGTGCCGAAGCCGCCCGCCAGAGACGCCGTCTGTCCAGGGTCTTCCCAGCAAAGACCGCCGCCAAAGAATGGGCCGCGCGTGAAGAGTAGCTGATTCCCGAAGAGGCGCCCTGAGCTGCTGCCGGTTTCGTGGACGGCGGGTTAAGCTGGCAAAGCACGGGCTTCGAACTCCATAGGGCTGATGTAGCCCGGTTTCGAATGCCACCTGCGCGGGTTGAGGAAGCGCGCGATGCAATCGAAGACGTCGGCACGCGCTTCTTTGCGGGTCGGGAAGTCAATCAGGCAGTTCAACAGACAGGTCACGGGACGTTGTGACGGCCTGACAATACAACGCCCAAGGGTTTTCTGGTTCCGACTTCATCCTGTTGTGATCAGGAGGGGGCTCAGTGAACCGGTCCTATTCCGCATGGGATGGCTTTTTTTGCCGCGCTCCGCGACGCGGCGGGCAGCAGCTGCCGCGATGCTGAAACAGATACGTGGCAGAATGAGGACTCAAAATCTCAACGCAGGCAGCGGCTTGAGCGCGTTGGCGATTTGCCGGGCGTGCTGATCGAGGGCCTGTGTGCAGACGTGACGGAAGGGGGGGTGAGCCAGACTGTCAGGTCGATCGAGACGGGCGAAGGGCTGGACCAATATCCAATCAGTCGGGATGAAAGCCTCGATAACAATAGCTTTGTCAAATGGAAGCATCTGCGCTGGATGTCGTCGCGGACCATTCAAAATGGCTGGATGGGAAGCGCAGGGGATGATCCGCGCCCTGTTCGATATGGCTCAGACCGGGAAACCGGTCGTCCCCCTTTCCGGAGGATGATGCGGAGCCAGCGGCAATGCTTCGCATGACGCCAAAGCGGATCGCGGAGTTGCGGCGGCAGGAATTCGGGCCGTTGCGGGGATGGACGCGGTGCCTGTGCGGCGACGAGGTCCGGCTGATGCAAAAGGTGGTGCTGGAGCAGGTGCAGGACGCACCGGAGCGCCGAGACACGCGGGCGCTCGCTGTCGGGGATAAGACTGAAAATGCGCGGGTCAAACGTTTGTGCGCGGTGCTCAAAAGTCTGGGCGTCGATAACACTGTGCTGGCCGATGATGTCCTGATCGGCCGCATGAATGAATGGCTGAAAGAGAATTGCAAACTGTCTGTCGCGAAGACGGCGAGGAATAAAGAAGACTGTTTTGCCTGCAGCACCAACTATCTCGTCGATCTGGAGCATGCGAGCATCGTGGACGTCGAGGCGACCGCACCGGTGCGTCAGGCCGAGGTCGGCTCCGTGCGCAATATGCTCATGCGCACCGAGGACACATTCGGCCTGCATCCCGAAACGCTGGTCGCCGATACGGCCTATGGAGCGGGCGAGATGTTGGGATGGCTGGTTGATGAACAGGGCATCGATCCGCACATCCCGGTCTTCGACAAGACCGAGCGCAGCGACGGCGCCTTTCCGGCCACGGCCTTCTCCTTTGATCCAGAAGCCAACGAATACACCTGCCCGGGTGGAAAGAAGCTGAAGAAATACTGGCGGGAGATGCGTCAGCCGCGAACCGGGGTCTGCAAGGACGGTGCGACCAGATACTATGCCAGCAATCATGATTGCGCGGCCTGCGCCCTGAAACCGAAATGCACACCGAATGTCGAGGCCCGCAGGATCGCCCGGCACAAACATGAGGATTCCCGGGATTATGCCCGGGGATTGGCGAAGACGGATGCTTACTTAGCTTCAGGCTATGCCAGGAAGAAAGTCGAAATGCTCTTCGCCCATCTCAAGCGCATCATGCGGCTCGACCGCCTGCGCCTGCGGGGGGCGAACGGCGCGAAGGACGAATTCCTCCTGGCTACCACCGTTCAGAACCTGCGGAAGCTGGCGAAACTGGTGCCAATGATGCCAAAGGCCGCCTGAAACCACGATGGCGGAGGGGCATCGCGCTGAGAGCGCCGAGAAGAACAACGACTTCTTCAACAGAATCTCCGCGTAGCTGACGCTCGCCACAGCTGAAACTCGACCGGTTTCCACGACGCCCGGCCGCCGGACCGGGCCTTTTCACATCCATCATGGAGAATGACATGACCAGAATTGCTCTGGTGATCGGACATCACGCCCGGTCGCAGGCGGCTGTCCGAATAACATGACACTGTCAAAATGTCAGACCACGGTCTGGTCAGCTCACTATGACAGATAAACGACTGGCCTCATGTATTTTGAACCATCCCATCGCACTTTCATCCCTGCGAGCTGAAACTGGTTTACGACAATCTTGCTCGCAACGACGATCCCGTTTGACTGAAAGGAAGGGGGGGCCCACAGTCCCAGCCGGAGCTCGCCCGTGCTGAGAGCCCGGTCGACATCGGAGCGGCAGTAAAAGCAAGCTGCAAACTTCGGTGCTGAGGCGTCAGAGCCTGATAACCTGACCTGGTTGAAGTGGTACGTAACGCGGCTGATGCCTTCGTCCTGCTCGGCGCCCGCATCCTGCAGCGTCAGCACGCCAAGACCTTCGATCCCGTCAAATACGCGCCCGACCGTATGATGGATCTCAAGCCGCTTTTCGGCTTCTGTACCTGAATCTCTGGATTCACCTGGATAAGCGCACAGTCTGACTTCGTCTCTTTTCACCAACAACGGTTGCGACACTCTACGATACACCTTCTGTTGACACCTGCTTAACACTCACAGCACAACAACTAAACGAACGGTCAGCATGTTCGGTTTCCTGCCGCCGCAAAAAAAGTTCTCAGGCAGGCTCCGGCCGGGCTCGCTCTGAACGGACGCCGGATAATTAACTCAGTCGATCTCAATCTGTGATGGCGCTTTCTTGAGCAAATTCGCTCAGAAGATGAGCGTATCTGCACAGAATAAGCAGCGTCTTTTGGTGCTTCAGAGCACCAGCCAGCCCCGATTCAACGGGCCTTCTCACAAGAACAGACCCATCGGATCGGCTCGCTCTGGCATTTTTTCTACGGAAAGACAGCATGATGAACCGCATCACCGGCCACCATACCGGTGGCGCCTAAGTCCCGAACGCGACTGACCGCGCGGCCTGTCATCGGCTGATCGACGGCGACGGGCAGCCGCAGGATGGCAGGCAGCCGCTTTCGGCGAATGCCCCGGGCCACGCGCTGACCGCTGGCCGCTGGCAGCTACGCCGCCCATTGCCTCGGCCTCAACTCTGGAAGCATCGGCGTCTCGGTCTGCGCCATGGCAAACACCGCATGGCGCCCGCTTGCTGGACCCATCCCTTCCCGGCGCGACCGCTGATTGCGTGTTCGGATCAATAACCCGCGCCGCCCTGATCGCCTTCCAATGCCGTTGGCAGCCTCTGGGTGCCGGATGCGCTCCGGGTGCCTGGGCCAGTGGCTGAGGTGCTGATCGGGCTGGCCGGGCGAAACCTGCGGGTGGCGGCACGGTGATTATGGAGCGCCTCGGCTTTGGTCGGGGCGCATGAAAAGGCCCCCATAAAGGCCCCCATATGGGGTCATTTGATTCTTGCACTGACATTTTCAACCAGAACCACACCGCCACCAAAATGGCGGCAACCATATACAGATCCTTCACCCACGCCCTGGCCGCCTGGTGGGCTTATGCGTCTTCGTGATAAGTTGAGGCGATGCGCGTGATTTCACAGGTGGGGCACATGACGCAACCCTCCTGACCAGGCATCATATCTTTCTCCTTTGGGTTGTGGTATGGTGGCGGTGTCTGCAGGTATTCCCTGTGGCGTCATGGAGGCACCAACATGGGGCCCGATAAAGCTACAGTCACTTCCCCCAGATCCATTTTTGACGAGCCCTATGACCCGCCAGGCTGGGGGGCGGAAAAGCGATATGGCAAGCGCTCAGAGGCTCCACCGAAGGAGAGCGAGATGGAGCAGATCCTCAATGACTACTCGAAGCGCTTTGCGCGGCTAATGCCAGCACGTTCAAAGATGTGAGATCCGGATGGCCGGTCATGGCAGTGGCGCATGGATAAGCCCGCCGGTCAGGGCGGGCTTATCCGTCAGCGTTTTTTCAGGGTCAGTTTCCTGTCCGCGATGACCGCGTCATCGTCGGAGAGGCGCGCGTTGGCCTGGTGTTGGCTCTTAACCAGTCTTATATGTTGCCGTGTTTCCTGAGATGCCGGCACTTTCAGAAATGCGGAAAGGTCGAAAGGGGTCTTCTGCGAGAACATGGTCATCTCAGACCTCTGAAACAGGCTTGTGTCCTGTCTCCTGCCTGGATGGGGTTACGACCTTAACCATTTCCATGGCGGCGCGCTCCGCCTCATCAGAGGCGTCCTGAGCTTTTTCCGCCTGATACCTGCGACGGAGCTTGTCATCCTCATCTCGCGCAAGATTGATGCTTGGCCTGGAGTTGTCGGTACCCATTCTCGGGCCCTCCATGAAGTCGCTCGGGATGTTCCCGCGACTGTGAGATATATGGGGGGTGGCGCCGGTCAATACGAGTGCCAGGGTGAACCGTCGCCGTAAGCGCGCCGGGGATCAGGATATATTTCTCTTCGTGCTCTGACATGGCTGAAGGTATCAGCCGGGGATGATTGCCGCGCAGAGGTGAAATCCGTCAGCCTGACGAATTTGAGAGCCGCCCCGGAATGCCGTGGGCGGAGGCCAGAGGTCAGAGGTCAGCGGTCAGAGGTCCATGGAGAGCCCAGCGGGCCTCTTGCGCGCGGCAGCGCAGGCTTGACAGCTGGCGGGCGAAGGCGCAGCCTTTTGGCATTGACCGAAAGGCATGATCCATGCCGGTGGAGCGGCTCTCCGGCCGGATTTGAATTCAGATTGAACGCCTTGCCGGGGCAAAGGGAGTGTTGGACATGACTTTGCTCGTGGGAGTGACCAGCACGGGCGCTGGAATACGCTATGACCTCACGACTCTGGATGACATCGTCCTTGGCCCCGGCAGTCTTGTCGTCTCAACGGATTCCACCGCGATCAGTGGCATCGGCAGCAATCATGACGTCAGAGTGGCAGGCATGGTGCATTCCGGGGGGGCATATGGGGTCTACCTCGGCGATCAGAGGGACACGGACCAAAGTCAGACTGTCATCATCCTGCCGGGCGGATCAGTCAGTGCCGTGACCGACTTCGGCTCTGTCGGGGTCTGGATCATGGGAGTCGGCAGCACCCTGCTGAACGAAGGGTCCATTTCGGCCTTCAACGGCGTCGCCATCGGGGGCATTGTCAGCGGTGTGACCGGTCCATCGACGATAACCAACCGAGGGACGATTTATGGCAAGGATGATGGTATCACGCGCTTTGCGAGCGACACCGAAACGCTGATCATTCACAACACCGGCCTGATCTCGGGCGAGGTCCGGGCGTTCAACCACAATGCGTCCAATGCCGTCGAGATCATCAGGAACCGGGGCGAGATTGTGGGCGAAATCGCCATGGGCAGCATGGACGATATCGTGGATAATCGCGGCGGGTCGATTGATGGCAATGTCGATCTGGGCGCGGGGAATGACACATTCGACAATCGCGGCGGCACGCTGAACGGCGTGGCTTATGGTGGCGACGGCAATGACATTGTCATCGGGAACAACGCCCAGGCCGAGATCTTCGACGGCGCCGCCGGTCTCCAGGATGCGCTGGATTTCCGGCTCGGGGCAGGGGCGCATGTCGCGCTGGATGGCAGCTATGGCAATGACGGCGCAGCGCTTGGCGATACCTATACCGGATTCGAGGTCATTTATGGTTCGAATGTGGGGAATGACCGGCTGCGGGGCGGGGCGGAGGTGAATTCCTTCCTCGGCAATGGTGGCAATGATTTTCTTGATGGCGGCGCCGGCAATGATGCGCTTCGCGGTGGCACCGGCACCGATACGCTGATGGGGGGAGCCGGCAATGACCTCTTCCGCTTCTTCTTCCTGAACGAATGCGGCGATCTGATTGTGGATTTCTCGTCCAATACGCCGGGCAACAACGATTCTATCCAGGTCTCGGCGGCGGGCTTTGGTGGCGGGTTGGCGGCGGGGGTGCTGGCGGCGGACCAGTTCCAGAGCCGGGCCGACAATCTGGCGCAGGATTCCAATGACCGCTTCATTTTTCGCACCACTGACACCACGCTGTGGTTCGATGCCGATGGCAATGGCGGGGGGGCGGGCATTCTGGTGGCTGATATGCAGGCCTGGGCCACGATGACGGCGGCAGATATCCTGATCCTGTAGGGTCCACTTTTGGATCGGGCGGGGGGGCGATACCCCATGGTCATGCCGTAGGCGAATGCTATGTCCCGTCAGATCTGAATTTCTGTCTGTCGAGTGTTCATCCCGCTTTTCTTGTCAGCAGGCTGGCGAAGCTGAGCGCGGCCTGTCAACGCCTGGTCTGGTTCCGGGTTTGCTCCCGAGAATGGGGGAGCAATCGCTGTCCACTATGGACGGGGAGGTGGCCTCAGACGTGAATGCGTGATTGCGCGCTCTCGGGGCCTCTGGAATCGCGAAGTGTTCTGCATATGACCTTAGGATGAAGCGGATCTTTCACCTCAAATGTTCCTGCGACCGTGAGCGCCAACCTGCGCCTGAAGACATGCCGCCGCAGTGGCTGTCATGAAATGCCTCCACTGCGGCTATCGCGGCCCACCGGCACACGACGGGCTGGCCGATACCCAGGTTGTACCGGCGAAGCCGGTCCTGACGCCGGCGGGTTATTCCGACCTCTGACCTGACAATCAGGAGGTCTCCATGATCATCATCTACACCTCGTCGGGCTTGTGGCCCGTGCGTTGCGACGAAGCGCGCGCTGGACCGGGCAGGGCTGGTCTGTGAGGGGCGGGCAGGGGCAGACTGGCCGGATAAGGTCGAGCGATTCCGTGCAGAAGGGCAGGCTCAGGCCCGGGTGGTGGTGTTTGGTGGCTATATCCGGAGCGGCTTTCAGCCGGGCTTGCCGGGGTCAATTCTGGCGATGAATTCCGCATAAATTACGTACGTTCGAAAAATATCACAATAAATCAATCTGCTTCGCTTCCTTTCATCGGCACCAGATCAGTTAGAAAAGCCCCGGGTTTCCCGCCAAATATGGGGAATCCGGGAGGTTTTTCGTTTCTCTGTCTCTTGGACCTGTGCCATTTCGCCGGTTTCTTTTTCGGATGCGCCTGCGCATGGAAACGGCATAGGTGTAAATGGCCTGTCTCAGAAAATGACAGTCAGAAAACGAGAGGGCCGAAGTTCTCCCCGAGGCGCGCCTGTCCGCGGTCTTTTCGGCCAGGATCTGCTGCGAAGGTGCGGATGGCGCGAGATGAATTGTTGGGTCTCCAGGTGGCCCGGGCCAAAACCCTCGCCATGGGGGCGGGCGGCTATCTCCGCGACAGCACCCCGGATAAGGGCCTCGACGGCATCACGGCCCGGCGCAACCGGGCCATCCGGCAGCGCCTTGCACTCTGAGGGGCGACCATGAAACGCATCATAGAACCGGCCGGCCAGAGCCTGGGCAATGCCACCGCCCTGCCGCCACCGCCCTGCCGCCGGTGCCGCGCAGGCCGAGGGCCGCGCCATGGGGGCGTGCCGGGCCGGAAGACGCTGAGCGACCCCGCCTTTCCGACCGGCGGCGGCGCGCGCAACCGGGACTTGCCCGAAAATATCATGGTGCCGCCCACGGTCCGGACCGCTGAGCGCTTCAGAACCGCGTCCTCAGATAGTCGCCTGAGCGCTGCGAACCCTGTGGTCAGCGGCGCAACCGTCTTGCTCATGGCGGCCGAGCCGGTGCGCGACGGGCTGCGGATCTTCAGAATGGGCGCGCTGATCGCGCAGGATGCAGCGGCGATCCAGCCGCTCAATGCTCACGGGCATGAGCAGCATGCCCGATGTGGATCTGGGTCAGGTCGAAAACGCGGACCACAGGCGCGCCATCGAGACCTTCGTCAAAGGCAAATACGCGATCCCGGGCAGAGCTCCGGAACAGCAGCCGGCCAGGACTGGTCACCGCAAATCTCTGACGTGCAGGCGGCGCCGCCGCTCAGGCACAGAAAAATTGCCCATAAATTGCCTTAAAATGCATGATAGATGGGCGCAGGCCGGACTTCGTCCGGCAGATAAAGTCAGTCGGAGAAGCCCATGCCGCCTACCATTATCAGCACCGATTATACCGGAGTTGGTCCCGTCCACACATTCGCCGGCTCTGACGGAGCGCTTGAGATCGCGGTCGGAACCACCATTGTGACAACAGATCCGGTGTTCCGCTGGGACGGGGGGGCCAACAATATCGCGACCATCTATGGTTCGGTGACTTCGGGAGGCCAGGTAACCGTAGTTGGAGCAGGATCCAGTCTGAATATCGGTGCCGGCGCAGAGTTTATACTGACTTATTTCGCAGTTGGTGTGTCTGGGATCCAGGTACATACCGGGGCGTCGATCTTCAATCATGGTACGATATCTGCAGTCAATACTGGTGGTATTTCTCTCTACCAGAGCGCGAGCGCGCAGAACTCAGGCAGCTTGTCCGGGATGTGGGGTCTGATATTTGTGTATGATTCATCAGGGGCGGCAGCTTCAAACTCCGGTACGATCACGGCAACCGGTGCTGCGCGCGGTAAAGATCCTGTCTACAGCGCCGGTGTTGTGCTCGCGGGAAAGGATGGCATTTTCTACAACTTGGCAGGCGGGGTGGTGCGGGCGCAGAATGACTTCGGCGCCGGAGTTAACGTCTTCAATTCCGGTGGCAATCTCGTTCAGAATCACGGATCCATCATCTCGGACAACTTCTATGGCGTCGATCTGGGTTCTGTCGCGTTGGGGGAAACCGGCAACCGCCTTGTGAACCGTGGCGAGATCACCGGTGGGAATGGCACCTCCTACAATGGGAGCCAGAACGCCGATCACATCCTGAACCGGGGCGATCTGAACGGCGATGTGGTGATGGGGAATGGCGATGACACGATCGACAACCGCGCCGGCACTATCACCGGCGACTGGTATGGAGGGGAGGGCGATGATTACTTCCTCGGCCATCTCGGCGCGACAGTGACGGGAACCATTTACGGTGGCGGCGGCAGCGACACGCTGCTCGGCGGGGACAATGCCGACCTGATAAGCGGAGATGAGGGGCGCGACCTCATTCAGGGCGGGGGCGGTGATGACCTGATTTACGGTGGCGCGGGGGGGGATACGCTCGCAGGTCAGGATGGCAGGGATTATGTCAGTGGTGGCGAGGGCGCCGATTTGATGTCGGGCGGGGCCGGCAATGACGCTCTGAGCGGCGGCGAGGGGCGCGACACAATCTACGGCGGTGATGGTGATGATGTGATCCAGGGCGGCACCGGCGGGGATCTGCTCTACGGCGGTGCCGGAGCGGACACGTTCTATTTCTCGGATGCGTCCGAGAGCCCGGTCGATGTCGCAGGCCGCGCCTGGATCATGGATTTCAAAGCAGGCGAGGATTTCATCAACCTGTCCGCAATTGACGCGGATACATTGACTGACGGCCGCCAGGTCTTCACCTTCATTGGCAATACCGCCTTTTCGGGCACCGCCGGAGAACTGCGCTATGACCGCGCGACCTGGCTTGTGACCGGCGATACTGATGGCGACGGCCTGGCCGATTTCTCCATCGTGCTTGCCCATGGTCCAACCGGTATCACCGCGACCGACTTCATCCTCGGCTGACGCCGGACACTCCGGTCAGATCAAATCGCCCGGGCATCACGCCCGGGCTTTTCATGCGCGGGAGGCGCCTTTGACCGACATTCCCCTGCCCGATCCCGGCCAGATAGTCACCATCAACCAATTCATTGGCAGGACCGCTGACGTTGCCCCCGGCTTTTATCCAGCGAGAGCGGGACTCCGGGTTTGAGTTTTGCCTTTTTGGGCGGGTTGGGCAACGGGGTCTGGCGCGGAGCTTTGCGTGTTGCGCAGCGTCATCCCCCGTTGCGGTGTGAAGGTCCGGGCGAATTCGGAAGGCGTTTGCCAGCCAGGGCGGGAGTGCGGGCGTTCCCT
>NZ_JAEFCF010000089.1 GCF_016405985.1 Paracoccus sp. IB05 | reverse complement strand
GGGCCGGCTTTCCCTTTCACAACATCGGGCCAGCCCCTCGACGGGCCAGCTGCATCAAAACAACAGGGAATCGAACAAAATGGCCTTGGACAAAGGGCAAAGCGCAAAGCCGCAGACCGGTGCCGAACTGAAGGCATATGCCGAAGCACGCGGCATCCGCTATTTCATGATCTCCTTCACTGACCTTCTCGGCTATCAGCGCGCCAAGCTGGTGCCGACCTGCGCGATCGAGGGCATGTGCAAGGATGGCGCCGGTTTCGCGGGCTTTGCGACCTGGCTTGACGTCACCCCGGCGCATCCCGATATGCTGGCCGTCCCCGACCCCTCGACCGTGATCCAGCTGCCCTGGAACCCCGAGATCGCCTGGGTCGCCTCGAACCCGGTCATGTCGGAAAAGCCCCTCGACCAGGCGCCGCGCAATGTGCTCCGGAAGCTGGTCGATGAAGCCGCCGAGCTGGGCCTGCGCGTCAAAACCGGCGTCGAGCCGGAATTCTTCCTGCTCAACCCCGATGGCTCCGCCGTCGCCGATGAATTCGACGATGCGGTCAAGCCCTGCTATGATCAGAACGCCATCCTGCGCCGCTATGACCTGATCAAAGAGATCGCCGATGCGATGCTCGATCTCGGCTGGGAACCCTATCAGAACGACCATGAAGACGCGAATGGCCAGTTCGAGATGAACTGGAAATATGACGATGTGCTGGCCACCGCCGACAAGCACGCCTTCTTCAAATTCATGACCCGGGTTCTGGCCGAGAAATACGGGCTGCGCGCCACCTTCATGCCCAAACCCCTGATGGGCAAGACCGGCAATGGCTGCCATGCCCATATCTCGGTCTGGACCATGGACGGCAAATCGAACGCCTTTTCCGATGACAGCAAAGAGCTCGGCCTCTCCGACAAGGGCCGCGCCTTCCTCGGCGGCATCATGAAACACGCCTCGGCGCTGGCGCTGATCTGCAACCCGACGGTCAATTCCTACAAGCGCATCAACGCGCCCCGCACCTCGTCAGGCGCCACCTGGGCGCCGAATTCGGTGACCTGGACCGGCAATAACCGCACCCATATGGTCCGCGTCCCCGGCCCCGGCCGGTTCGAGCTCCGCCTCCCCGACGGCGCCGCAAACCCCTATCTGATGCAGGCCGTCATCCTTGCCGCCGGCCTCGACGGCATCCGCACCAATGCCGATCCGGGCCCGCGCTCGGATATCAACTTCTACACCGAAGGCCATCTGGTCAAAAACGCGCCGAAACTGCCTTTGAACCTCCTCGACGCCATCCGCGCCTTCGATGCCGATGAAGGCCTCAAAGCCGCCCTCGGCGAGGAATTCTCAAACGCCTTCATCAAGATGAAAACCCAGGAATGGAACGAATATTGCGGCCATTTCACACAATGGGAAAAACAAAATACTCTCGATATCTGAGG
>NZ_JAEFCF010000088.1 GCF_016405985.1 Paracoccus sp. IB05 | reverse complement strand
AGGCCCCGGCGGTGGTGCCGAGCTTCTGGTATTCGGCCTCCCAATGCGGGTCATTATCGCCAAGCGCGATCAGCGCGGCGGTGCCGACCGCGACCGCATCGGCGCCAAGCGCCAGTGCCTTGGCCACATCGGCGCCGGTGCGGATGCCGCCCGAGACGATCAGCTGCACTTTGCGGTGCATGCCCAGATCCTGCAGCGCCCTGACCGCCTGGGGCAGTGCCGCCAGCGTCGGCTGGCCGACATGTTCGATGAACACGTCCTGGGTCGCGGCGGTGCCGCCCTGCATGCCGTCGATCACCACGACATCGGCGCCCGCTTTGACCGCCAGCGTCGTGTCGTAATAGGGCCGCGCGCCGCCGATCTTGATATAGATCGGCTTCTCCCAGCCGGTGATCTCGCGGATCTCGAGGATCTTGATCTCGAGGTCATCGGGGCCGGTCCAGTCGGGGTGACGGCAGGCCGAACGCTGGTCGATGCCTTTGGGAAGGTTGCGCATTTTGGCAACCCGGTCCGAGATCTTCTGACCCAGAAGCATGCCGCCGCCGCCCGGTTTGGCGCCCTGGCCGACCACCAGTTCGATCGCATCGGCACGGCGCAGATCGTCAGGGTTCATGCCGTAACGCGAGGGCAGATACTGATAGACCAGGGTCTGGGAATGGCCGCGCTCTTCGGGGGTCATGCCGCCGTCACCGGTGGTGGTCGAGGTGCCCGAAAGCGTAGCCCCCCGGCCAAGCGCTTCCTTCGCCGCGCCCGAAAGCGCGCCAAAGCTCATCCCCGCGATGGTGATCGGGATATCCAGCGTGATCGGCTTTTTGGCGAAACGGGTGCCGAGGACCACTTTGGTCTCGCAGCGCTCGCGGTAGCCTTCCAGCGGATAGCGCGAGATCGAGGCGCCAAGGAACAGCAGGTCGTCGAAATGCGGCAGCTTGCGTTTGGCGCCACCGCCGCGGATGTCATAGATGCCGGTCGCCGCGGCGCGGCGGATCTCGGAATTGATCTCCTGGCTATAGGTCCAGGACTGGCGCGGCACGGTCTGCGGGATCACTTTTTGCTCGTCTTTCATGGGCATGATCCTCAATAGGCCGACGCATTGTCGATGTTGAAGTTATAGAGTTTGCGGGCCGAGCCGTAGCGTTTGAACTCTTCGGGCTTTGCATCCGCCCCGGCGCGCTCCAGCAGGTCCTGGAGGATGGCGATATGCTCGGGGCGCATCTCTTTCTCGATGCAATCGGCGCCGAGCGATTTGACCGAGCCGCGCACGAAAAGCCGTGCCTCGTAAAGGCTGTCGCCAAGTGCGTCACCGGCATCGCCCAGCACCACCAGATTGCCCGATTGTGCCATGAAAGCCGACATATGGCCGATATTGCCATGCACGACGATATTGATGCCCTTCATCGAAATGCCGCAACGCGAGCTGGCATTGCCTTTGATGACCAGAAGCCCGCCATTGCCGGTCGCGCCGGCATATTGGCTGGCATCGCCCTCGATCACGACGGTGCCGGACATCATATTCTCGGCCACACCCGGGCCCGCCGAGCCCTTCACGGTGACGGTCGCCTGCTTGTTCATGCCGGCGGTGTAATAGCCGGTCGAGCCCTTGACGGTGACTTCGATCGGGGCATCAAGGCCGACGGCCAGCGCATGGCTGCCCTTCGGATTGGTGATCTCCCAGG
>NZ_JAEFCF010000087.1 GCF_016405985.1 Paracoccus sp. IB05 | reverse complement strand
CAATAAGGACCCCGCTTCTGGGGTGATCGGCGTCCAAAAGGGACCCCACCGACCGGGGGTTGGGTCCATTGTGCCTTCGATGATTATCGGAGGCCGAGCACGGGATGCTGATCGTGGAGACAATAGCAAAAATCAGGCGGCTACATTTCACCGAGGGCAAGGGGATCAAGACGATCTGCCGTGACCTGAAGCTGTCGAAGAAGGTGGTGCGGAAGGTGATCCGCACCGGGATTACCGAGTTCACCTATACCCGGACGGTGCAGCCGCGCCCGAAGCTGGGTGCCTGGCTGGGGGAACTCAACCGGCTGCTGGAGGTCAACGCCGCGCGGTCCAGCCGGGAACGTCAGTCTCTGATACAGATCTACGAAGAACTGAGCGGTCTCGGTTATGAAGGTGGGTATGACGCGGTGCGCCGCTACGCCTCGAACTGGGCACGCACTCAGAGTTCAGGCGCTTCTGCCGCCTTCGTGCCCCTGAGCTTTGCGCCCGGTGAAGCCTATCAGTTCGACTGGAGCCACGAGGTTGTGGTGATCGATGGGGCGACCACCACCATCAAAGTGGCCCATGTTCGCCTGTGCCACAGCCGGATGTTCTTTGTGCGGGCCTATCCGCGCGAGACGCAGGAGATGGTGTTCGATGCCCACGACAGGGCTTTCGCCTTCTTCAAGGGCACCTGCACCCGCGGGATCTACGACAACATGAAGACGGCGGTGGAGACCATCTTCACCGGCAAGGAACGCCTCTACAATCGTCGGTTCCTGCAGATGGCCAGCCATTATCTGGTCGAACCCGTTGCCTGCACCCCTGCTGCGGGTTGGGAGAAAGGCCAGGTGGAGAGCCAGGTCGGCACTGTCCGTCAGCGGTTCTTCGCGCCCCGCGTCAGGGTCAAGAGCTACGAGGAACTGAATGCCTGGCTGCTGGACAAATGCATCGCCTCGGCCAGAACCAGCAAGCATCCGGAGCTGACGGACAAAACCGTCTGGCAGGTCTTCCAGGAAGAGCGCCCACACCTTGTTCCCTATGCCGGGCGCTTCGACGGATTCCATTCACTGCCTGCGGCGGTGTCAAAGACCTGTCTCGTGCGCTTCGACAACAACAAATACTCCGTCGCGGCAACGGCTGTCGGGCGGCAGGTCGAGATCAGGGCCTATGCTGAGCGGATCGAGATTCGGCAGGAGGGCCGACTGGTCGGAGACCACCCGCGTCACTTCGGCCGGGACCGAACGGTTTACAATCCTTGGCATTATGTGCCTGTTCTGCTTCGCAAACCCGGGGCGCTGCGTAACGGCGCACCGTTCAAGGACTGGGTTCTTCCCGGAGCTCTTGAACAGATCCGCCGCAAGCTGCAGGGCTCCTCAGATGGCGACCGCCAGATGGTGAAGGTCCTCGGCGCTGTGCTGACGGAAGGGATGCCTGTGGTTCAAAAGGCATGTGCCGAAGCTCTCTCGCAAGGCGTCCATTCTGCCGATGTAATCCTCAATATTCTATCCCGCAGGCGAGATCCGGAACCACCACCGCTTCTGCTGACCTCTCCGGCCTTGCAGTTGACCCATGAGCCTGTGGCGGACTGCGCCCGTTATGATCTGCTGCGGAGGGCCTGCTGATGGATCGTGCTGACATCATGGCTGCAATGGGCGAGTTGAAGCTCTACGGGATGCGCGCCGCTTATGACGAACTCATGGCGGTGGCTGTGCGCCGCCAGCACGAACCCCGCCAGATCGTTGGAGATCTTCTGGCCGCCGAGATCAACGAGAAGAAAGCGCGGTCGGTCAAATACCAGATCACTACCGCCAAGCTGCCCTATGCCCGGGAGATCGAGGAGTTCACCTTCGATGACACCCCAATCAACGAGACCCTGGTGCGAGATCTGGCCAGCGGGGAGTTCCTCAGCCAACAGCGCAATGTCGTGCTGGTTGGCGGCACGGGGACCGGCAAGACCCATATCTCTGTGGCCATAGCGCGCGCGGTCATCCGCAATGGTGCCCGGGGCAGGTTCTTCAATGTCGTCGATCTGGTGAACAGGCTGGAGGCCGAGGCCCGTGCCGGACGGGCAGGCCGGCTTGCAGAACATCTGATGCGGCTCGACTTGGTCATCCTTGATGAACTCGGATACCTCCCATTCGCGCAGTCCGGAGGCCAGTTGCTGTTCCATCTGATCAGCAAGCTCTATGAGCAGACTTCCGTCATCGTCACCACCAACCTGGCATTCGGCGAGTGGCCGACCGTCTTCGGGGACGCGAAGATGACCACCGCGCTGCTCGATCGCCTCACCCACCACTGCGACATCGTCGAGACCGGCAACGACAGCTGGCGCATCAAAACCCGAGCCTGAACACCCTCCGAAACGCAGGCCCGCGTCGGCTGCGCCAGCTGGAAAGCTACGCCGCCACGGGCCTGCTCACCCGCGCGCCAAAGGGGTCACTTTTGGACGCCGATCAGGGGGCCCGT
>NZ_JAEFCF010000086.1 GCF_016405985.1 Paracoccus sp. IB05 | reverse complement strand
GCAGGCAGTAGCTTAACTCACCCGGAATGCTGTCCAAACATCGGCGAGTAGCTCAGAGGATCGGCAAACACGGCTTTGCCGACCGCCAGTTCCTCAAGCTCGAACAGACCGGCCAGCATCTTCGCAGTGACGCTTTCGGCGGTCGTGTATTTGAACCGCTCGGCAATCTTCGGATGGTGTTTCAGAGCCCGGAAGCCTGCGCCGCTGATCGCCATACGGTTCGGGTCCACGCCGCAGGTGCAGCGGAGCTTTTCCTTGGCGGTCTCGATATCGCCAAGCGGATCGCTGTTCGGCTTGTTCCAGCAATCATCCGTGACCAGAGCCGGTTTGTTGCCTGCGCCATAATTCGCCGGATCGGTCGCCAGCTTCGCCTGCTCGACCTCAAGCGAGAGGGTGAGCGAGTCCATGACGGTATTCACGGCCCGCTTGCCAAGGTCGATCCCCGGCACGGTCTGGGCGTCCTGGATGAACTCGCGCGGCACCGGCGCATCCAGCGTGTATTGATCCAGCGCGAAGGGCTTGCCCTCATAGCCGAACTGGATGTTCTTCACATCGGCCCCCGGATCGCCTTGTAATCATAGAAGGCTTCAAGCCCGAACTCGATCACCTTGCCGCCGCGTTGCAACACGGGAACGGCGGGGAACAGCACATGGCCGATGCGCTGCACATGGCGATAGCCCTGCGCGATGCCGGAAAGAACCGGATCAATCACGCGGGAACGGTGGATATTCAAAGCTGACATTTTGCCTGTTTCCTTGGGTTGGATTTTTCGCCTCTGGGGCGCGTCTCGGGGTTGATGGGCTGGCAGGGGTGCCGGAATGGCGACTTGCCCTGTCAGCCCCCTGTCAGGATCGCCGCACTGGCCTATTCGACGGCGATCAGAGTGGGGCTTATGCCGCAGATTCGGAGGGGCTTGCGGGGGCTGCGGTTGGGGTTTCGCACCCCCATGAGGCCCAGAGTGGTGCGGACATGCCGTTCCGAGATTTCCAGAGCTTCCGCGATCTGAGCGTTGGTCAGGCCTTTTTCAGCCAGGGTAAGCACGCGTCTTTCGCGGACGTTCTCGCCTCGGCTGACATACATTTTGATGCCGCCAAACTCCCTGACGAGGGTGCGGGCGGCCTCCGCCCCAATCGCAAGCACAAGGAAATGGTCGTTATGCAGGGACCGCTCCTGGAACGGGACGCGGATATCCTTGCCTGCCAGAGCGCGCCGGAACCGCCTTGCAGTTTCGTTGCCAAGCACACGATGGATGTTCACCCATGTGCTGTCGTCGATATCGGCAGTTTCGCCTTTTTCAAAAAGGTGCCCCATGGAGTTTCCTTGCAACCTGACCAGACACGCCGGATGTTCCATCCGGCGTATTCCCCTTTAGCCCGGAGATTATTTCCGGCTGTTTCTGGTTTGGTTCGGACATTTGTCCGGGCCGAATACCGGGAGCGGCTGTGCTGCAATGGCCCTGCCTTTCGGGGCTATGGGCCTGCGCGTTGCAGTTGCAGGTGTTGATCACCGCAGGAGTTGCCTTTTCCGCTGCGGTCGAAGACGCCAGAGGGCGGATGGTTCCTCAGTGCCATCCGCCCTCATACGTGACGGGACGGCGATACCCTCAGGTTGCACGCCGCCCTGGTTCTCTCGACAAGAAGTCTATGATATGCAGACGGAGCCGGTGTGCTGAGGCGGTGTGTGCCCTCACAAGCTATCCGGTGGCGCGTCACGAGCACCCGTGCCGCGCATCCTTGACCTGCTTGCGGTCAACCATGTTCATCAAGGCTGCGATCACCTTCCGGACGGCATCGCTTTCCAGCCAGGTGACGCTGCTGCCGTAACCGCGTTTCTCCAGCCAATGGCGCAGGCCGGTATCTGTGCCTGTGCCATCGGTGAATTCGGCCCAAAGCTGGCTGATCTTGCGTATCTGGGCTTCCGATGCCTTGCCGGGCTTGCGCCGCGCATCCTTCTTCATGGCGGTGGATCGAAAGCCCATCGTCTCGAAATGCGCCATCAGCCGCTTGAAGGTGTCAGGATTGAGCGCCTTCGCGGTTTCCTGACCAGTCAGGCGGGACAGGATGGCGCGATAATCGCCCTCCGACATGCCGACCTGCTCTTTGGCGACCCGGATGATGGCGACGTGTTTGGGGGTGAGGGCATCAGCCATGGGCCGCGACCTTTTTCGGGCGGGCATTGATCCCGACAGCAAATTGCAGCACCTGCGCCACCTTGTCGGGCGAGAGCGCCATGATCTTCGCGACCTCGTTGATACCCTTGACGCGAATAGTGCCATCCCGGAGCGCCTCGAACCGGCTGCGAAGGGCGGTCCGGATGAACTCGAAATCCTGACATTGCTGCCGGATGATGCTTTCCGCACCCCAGCTGATGTCGGGAACACTGTCACCGGAACCCAGTGTATAGCCCAGCATGGAGCCGAAGGCCTCCAACATGCTGATGCCCGTGTGCATGGTTTCCAGAAGCTCGGGAATGAATAGCCCCGAGTTTCTTAGACGCCTTCACGTCTCATCATCTGCTCTTGTTCAAACTCGGCGGGCGACAGCATCCCGTTCCTCGCATGCTTGCGCTTCGGGTT
>NZ_JAEFCF010000085.1 GCF_016405985.1 Paracoccus sp. IB05 | reverse complement strand
AACGAGAGCAGATGATGAGACGTGAAGGCGTCTAAGAAACTCGGGGCTATTCAAAAACACCATCAGACCCATAACACTCAATCGCAAAAACGCACTCTTCGCCGGTCATGACGAGGGCGGCCGAACCTGGGCGCGCATGGCATCGCTGATCGAAACCTGCAAGCTGAACGCCATCGACCCCTACGCCTACTTGCGCGAAACCATGACCGACATCGCCAACGGCTACCCCGCGTCGCGCATCGACGACCTCATGCCTTGGGCCTTCCAGAAGCCGTCAACCTGAAAGCCCGGCGGCGTTCACGCACCGCTTACTGTGCATGTCGTCCTCACGTTTTCGCACCCGGTGCGCTGGGTGCATTTTGTCTCTTAAAGCAGGTCGCGTTAAAACCGGCAAGCCTCAATGACTGAGGTGTGAAACGCACCGAAAAAGCCCCCTCCGCGATACCCTTGCCCGCAACATGCGGCTGCTGCGGGCTGAGCGGGGCTGGTCACAGGAATTTCTTGCAGCAGAAGCTGGCCTCCACCGCACCTATCTGAGCGCGGTGGAGCGCTCGGAGCAGAACATCTCCCTCGACAATATCTGGAGGATCGCGCTAGCCTTCGGCGTTCCTGCCAGCAGCCTTATCGAATCCAACTGACGCCAGCCGGGCAAGGTCAGGGGGTACAAGGGGGGATTGGGAAATAAGAAATCCGCGCAACCCATTGAGGATGCGCGGATTTTCTTTGGAAACTGGTGCCGCTGAAGGGACTCGAACCCCCGACCCCATCATTACGAATTATCGCCACATAGATTTGCACGGGTTTGTCTGGGCTTGTCCGCGCTTGCGTGGGTTGGGCAACTTATTGATCTGCATAGGGTATTGTCGACTGTGTGAGCTTGATCGGGTTTGCGGCGATATGCGCCAGCTTGTCCTGATCTGGTTCCGCCGTGGTTCCACGGAACTAAAGCACAGGAGAATAGACATGCCCAAAATCACGAAATCTGCCGTCGATGCGATGGCCCCTGATCCCAGCCGCGAGACCTATCTCTGGGACTCGTCGCTGGCCGGTTTCGGTGTCCGCATGATGCCCAACGGCACTGCCAGCTTCATTCTGAAATATCGCACCCGCTCTGGCGCCGCTCGCAAGATGGTCATCGCCCGGGTGGGCACCATCACCCCGGATGAAGCACGCAAGGAAGCCATCAAGGCGCTGGCTGAAGTTGCTAAGGGCGGCGATCCTTCCACCGACCGCAAGGCCGCGCGCAAGAACATGAAGGTGGCAGAGCTCGCGGATCGCTTCGTCGCTGACATGAAGGGGGGCTGGAAGGAGAATACCTACCTGGCCAACACCAGCCAGATCGAGACCCACATCAAGCCTCTTCTGGGCCATCGCGATGCCGTCTCTCTCACCTATACCGATGTGACCAAGATGCTGGCTGACATCGCGGCCGGTAAGACGGCCAAGAAGCGGAAAGGACGCGGCGGTGTCACGACCGGCGGCAAAGGCGTGGCAAGCCGGGCCCTCGTTATCCTCGGTGCGATCCTCAACCATGGCATGCGCCTTGATGTCCTGAGCCGCAACGTCACCGATGGTGCGAAGAAGGATGCCACCGGGAAGCGCACCCGCTTCCTGTCCTTCGATGACCTGAAGGCTCTGGGGAAGGTGCTGGAAGATAGCCCCGCTGAACCTGCCTCTGGTGTATCCGCCATCCGCTTTCTGTTGTTGACCGGCTTTCGCCGCAACGAAGCCCTTACGCTTAAGGGGCACTACTGCATCCCTGAGAAGAGCCTTGTGTCTCTGCCTGACACTAAGACTGGTGCTCAGATGAGGGTGGCGGGTAAGGCGGCGCTTGATCCCATCTGGATGAGTTGGGGCAAGGATGCATGGGTTTTTCCGGCGGATCGCGGCGAAGGCCATTTTGTCGGATTGCCGAAGTGCTTGGGGCGTATCTGCGCCGAGGCTGGGATCGAAGGTGTGTCGGCGCACACCCTGCGTCATACTTTTGCCGCCGTTGCGGCCACTCTCGGCTATTCCGAGCTGACCATCGCCGGTTTGCTTGGCCATGCCGCTGGCAGCGTCACCGCCCGCTATGCCCATGTTGCCGATGCTGCCTTGGTCTCTGCCGCGAACCGGGTATCGAATGTGATCGCCCGCGCCTTGGCGGGAGAAAATGTCGAGGGCGAGTTCTTTCCCGACTAGTGCCACCTGCCATGCTGAATACAGGTCTGGCCGGGCCTTTCGTGTGGGGAGCGCGGGGAACATGGGGAACAGGATTGATTTATAAGGGAAAAATTCTGTTCCCCATCAAGAAGACTGCTGGGGAACAGCTTCCCACCCCGAACCGGCCGTTTCCGCAGAGGTGCAAGAGCAAGGGCATTGGCGGGCGAGGATGTCGAGGGCGAGATTTTCCCAGGAAGGGGGGGGTGAGAGTATCTCGTTCTACGGCTTAGGGCGTCACGGTGCGCGGTTAGAGGCTACCCTTGGTGTCTATGGCTGTGTTAATGGTTAGGGAAAGCGAAGCATGATCTGTGAGAATGAGAAATGTCGGATCTCAAGGGCTTTGTTGCGCTATTCCTCTGATCTGCGGATTCATGTTTGTGAGTCAGCGGG
>NZ_JAEFCF010000084.1 GCF_016405985.1 Paracoccus sp. IB05 | reverse complement strand
CGCCGAGGGGAGTAATCCCCCCAACCAGGGCCCCGGTCGAAAGGCCGGGGCCTTTGGCGCTGCCGGTGCCCGACGGCTTTCGGGCGGACCGCGGATCAGGCGTTCACGTCATCCTCAAAACGCCGGATTCGGGCGAGAATGTCATCGAAAGTCGGCGGCTTCGTATCGAACATCATGGGCGCCATGGCCCTGTAGTCTACTCGCAGATCCTTGATCCGATCCTCGCCGGGCAGAAGTCGCAACGTGCCGGGCCTGGCTAGGTCATAGTTTGCCCATGCCGAACGGAAGAAGATGGCTTTATGCTGCGCCACCTGCGCCAACAGCTCGCAATCGCGCGATGCAGCGGCCCCTTCTTCGGTCTCGAGCAGCATGGCCAGATCGTAGAAATGTCGGGAGAAATACTGCGGTGTCGGCGATCCGGCAGGGCGATGGGCCTCGGCATGGAGTGCGGTCGCCTTTTCCCAGAAGGTGCGCCGGGCAGACAGGACGGTGACCCTGGTGTCAGGCGCGTCGAAGAAGTCAGGGTAATCTTCAGCCGCATAGGGCCGGATCACCTTCGCCTCAGTTGGCCAGGGGTCTCCGCGCGCCCCGAGTTCGAGCTTCACCCGGGGGGTGATGTAGGACATTCCCGCATAATCCGTGCCGCCGAAGGCCGGGGGATAGTGGAAATTCACCGTCTGCGCGTCATTCGGGTCTATCTTGAGTGACCAGCCGCCGTCGGCGGGATTGCCCAGATGGCGCGCGAATTCCGTTTGCAGGGCGGGAAGCAGCCGTTCGGCAACATGCGTTTCGACATCCGTCACCAGATCCGCAATCAGCCTCGCCGCCTTATTCTTTCCAAGCCCTTCCTGCTCAGGGTCCCGTTCGCCGCCATATCCCAGTTCTGTCCGGTCAAAGGACAGGTCGATATCCTCGGAGAACCGACGGATCGCGTCATAGGCCTTGGACAGCGAGGTGCCGCCTTTGAACACCAGTGACGCGGTTTCCCCGGGCGGCAGCGAGAAGACCCGCCGTAGGGTCCAGCAAACCCAGAAGTCCTTCTCGATGATCGTGTTGGCGACGCCGCGGCCAGCGGCGGTTTCCCCAAAGAGAGCGGCACGGTCAGAGGCCGACAGGCGGGCAACCTTATCCAAGCGCGGCTCCCACCCCGGATCCTGAAGGCTTTGGGTCGGCAATCGAGAGCAGGGTTGCCCGCATCCAGGCAGGTGCCTGCGTCGCATTCCTGGCGAGGAGCTTCTTGTCGCTGGCCGAGAGGTGACGGCTGGCCGCGTGCATCACGTCAGAGGCCCGTGCAGCACCTACATGGCGCAGGGCCTGAACGACCGTTCCGGCCGGGCTGCCGGGGGCAATCAAATGTTTGGGCGACGTATGGCGAAGATCGATCACCCGCTTCCCGAGCACAACACGGCGCGAAGGCCCATCCGTCAGCCAACGGCTCTGCGCCGCGACCTGCGTCGAGAGGCCGAGCGCGTTGGCAGCCTGTGGGCCGTCAATCTGCAGGTTTGATCCTGTTTCGCGCGCGAGGGCATTGGCCACATCGTTGGGTGAAGGACTAAGGGCCCCGAGCTTCGGATGGGTTTTGGGGAAGTCATAAAGGCCGCGGGCGAGACGCCGGAGGTCTCCGGCCTTGGTCAGCCGCGACAGCGCCTGGTCCACCGCGCCACGGGTTGCCACGTCCAGAAAGTCGCTGGGCGTGAAGACGCTGCCGCGTCCGCTTGCGCGGACACGCTTCATGATCCGATCGGGAACAGAGGCAGATACAGTCTTCATGTGTCAGAAAATAGGCTATGTTTTTCTTCCAATCAAGTGCGCGATGCACGGAGCTATATCTCTTGTGCGGACTGAGATTATCGCGGTCGCGGACAGGGGCGGTGCGAGCGGTGTGCTCGGCTGGGCGCGAAGGGGCCGGGCTCGGCACTTGCGCCCAGTGCCAGGGGGCTGTCAGGCATCCGTTGGAAGCCACCCTATTCATCGTCGGCGCGGCGCAGATCTGTGATCTGGCCTGTAACACGTCGATACCCTTGATCAGCGAAGCGCCAAGGCCGGCGGCAGCGGAGGCATGCCGTCACGGGATAAGGCCCCTGTCAGAGCCAATGCCCCATCCCCGCTTCCATTCGCAAACCTTGGTCCGATCCGTCTCTTTGAAATCAACCCATAAAGGGTCGGCTTGACGCTTTGCGTGCCGCCCTCGGGGGTTCGGCAAAAGACCGAACGCCCTCGGGTGATTGCAGATCCGGTCAGACACTTCGGGCGCCTGTCGAGCGGGGGATGGTCCCTCGTCTCTAAAGACAGGAGCCAGTCCCATGTCCAAGAAGGATGCCACCGCTTTTGCCGCCAGCCTCGCCGCCACGCTGATGGTCTCGATCGTCGTGTTTCAGGCCGGCGATGGCAGCCATGCCGCCATGCCCGCCGATGAATATGATGGCGATGAGACGCTCATCGCCCTCGAGATCGACCCCTGGCAGTGAGGCGCGCAAGCGCCTCACCCCCTCCGGGCGGCCTGCGCGGCGGGCCGCGCCGTCCACCGGGGTCGCGCGATCACCCGCCTGTGGCGCGCGCCGCGCAACGGAGCCGGGATGAACCCCGGCGCGGGAGAGGTCGAGGAGGGATCCGGGAAGCGCGAGCCTTCCGGTCCCAGAGAGAGCGCCGGTCGGCTTCACCCGTCCCTTTGCTCTCAGGAGAAATCCTATGACCTACGATATCGCAGCCACCCCGGAAGCCAGCCTGGCGGCCGCCATGGCGCAGTTTGATGTCTCGCAACTAGCGCATCAGACGCTCAGCACGACCGCAATGGCGCAGAACAAGGAGACGCTGTTCGCGGCCATGCGCGCCGCCGGGATCACCGAGATCATCGTCACCTTCGACGGCGCCGGCGACAGTGGGCAGGTCGAAGACATCGATGCCCGCCGTGGTGAAACCGTAGTGCCGATGCCGGACACCGCGATCACCCTCGCACAGGTCAGCTGGGGCATCAGCGAGATTTCGACCAGCAGCATGTCGCTGTCCGAAGCCGTCGAAACCCTGGCCTATGACCTCCTCTACGACAGCCATGGCGGATGGGAGAATTGCGACGGCGCGTTTGGCGCGTTTCATTTCGACGCCGAGGCCGGGACGATCCTGCTCGACTACAACGAGCGGTTCACCTCGTCCGAACAGTTCAACCACAGCTTCTGAGGGCGGGGAACATGGCACATCCCTATCATCACGCCCTGTCCTCAGTGAAAAAGTGGGGTGGCGTGGTCGAGGATTACATCGAGCTGCATAGCTGGTTAGATGTTATCTGGACAGGCAAGCGCTTTCTTGGCGCTTAGGGTAGCGAT
>NZ_JAEFCF010000083.1 GCF_016405985.1 Paracoccus sp. IB05 | reverse complement strand
CAAAGGGGTCACTTTTGGACGCCGATCAGGGGGCCCGTTTGGATGCCGATTGACACCCCCTTGTCCGGCATAGCGCTCGAATCGAAGGCCGATCCTCCTCACAGACTGAGCACCAGATTCACCCGGACCACAGTATCGCGCCCTTCGCTGACCGCCGCCAGCGCTGCCACGAAGTCGCGAAGGTTGCTGCCCGCCTGCGGCGCGGCATCGCCTTCGATCTGCCACTCGACAAGCTGCGGCATCGCCAAAGTCACGGTGGCCCATGTTGCGCCTGCGGTGTTGTTCTTCGTCATCTTTGCGGCTCCTGCTTCGCCCTGATTTATAGCGCAAAATTAACAGGTTGGCCGGATGGCGTACAAAATGGGGCGCTGCGGTTTGCCGGAAATATGTGGCAGTCGAGGGACAATGGCTGCGCCAGGATACAGGATATAGGCCCCTGGCAGTATCGGTCCCGAAAGAGCCTGCATCGTCTACAAGCGCTACACTTCGCGATGGGTCAGCTATGCGGGACGGAGCGGACAGTCGCTTCGTCAGGCACCACCTTAAGTCTCCAGTGCGAACATTACGTCAGTGCGGAGAACATACTTTTCGCCGCTAATGATTGGATCGCCCCTGTGGGAGAGCGGATGATGAAAGAACAGAGCCTTTCCTATCGAGGGCTCAATTGTGAAATCACTGAAAACATGGGGAGAGAAAATCTCGGAGAAGGATGTTCCGCCGCCCACACTCTCATCACTTAGGTAGATCATCATAGTGAATTTACTACGAAGCCCCCCATCTGCCACAAATTCTCCGTCCTGATGCCAGTCGAAAAATTGACCTGCACGGTAGCGATATATCCGAAATCTTTCGTTCAAGCATACCGCCTTGCCGCCTCGGAAGGGTGCTTGAAAATAAGAGTTTACTTTGTGCCACAAAGTTTTCGCGAGGACCGGATCGTCAAAGATCACACGGTCATTATTTCTAATCTCAAGCACGACCTGCGTGCCATTTTCAGACGTGATCGTGGCTGGTTGAAATCCCAATGAATTGGCTCGGGCAACTATACCTCGGCAAAACTCAGGTGTTTCAAAATCAGGGACCTCAAGGACCAAATTCTTCAGAACCGCAGGAACGGCCATCTCATTTCTCCAGAAACTTCAGTCAACAAGTTTGCACGTTGGACCGCCACGCGATCAACGATAGCAGCCCCGAAGGAAGACTGAGTGGCATAGCCACGGGAGATATGTAGATTTGTTCACCATGAAACTATCCATCGCATGACCTGACGGCAAGTTCAATTAATATGATGCGGACACGACCGTCCGCTCAGGGCTCTGAGTGTCGATCCTGACGGCCTGATACCGCCAGCAGCGCTGGACCGGGCCTGCTGTCGTCACGATGCGGACAAAGCTGACGCTCGGCAACCGCCACCTCAGGCGTCTATATCAGTTTCACTCCAAGCGTCCGAAATAGAAGATCTTTCAAATGCAGCGCCCTTAGGAACAAGCCAAGGGTCGAGTATGGACGGGTCGTTTTCTTTCAGGTGAGAGAAGTGGAGTATTCTGCCTCCGTCAGCAGAAAAATGGTCAACCTGGCCACAAAGGTACTGTGGAACATCGTCGTCGCCGTCAAAATCCCGACAGATGTATAAGATTGGCCGATCACCATCGAAAACGTGCTCGCAACAAATGCACATCGTGTGACACTTGTTGTCTAAAGCATGATCCATCGGCATGGCCTCTACAGGTTTCACTGACAAGGCGGCAGGATTTTCCGAGATACCTAAGGGTTCACACAGCAGCGGCATTGCTCGCCTGTAGTAGGCTGTCGCATTTGGATCCCACGGCCAGAGACCCGAAGTGTCCGGCCAGATAAGCTGAAACACCCGGAAGTTGTCATCATTGTGCAACCACAGGCCCCAACCGACATGCTCTGCATAGTGATCTTTCAGCATTGGGCTGAAGAACACGGGAAATCCGTCAAGAAAACCTTCGTAAGGCTGGTTTGGAACGAAGGTCTCTCCCTCACGCACTCTGCGATTGTATTCGTTAATGATCCAATGCCCCACCTCTAGCTTGAGCCCAGTAACCAGCAGGTCGGGTTGCCGTGATGTTTTCTCGATCCCAATCGAGTAGGCGAACTGCGGCAAGCTGTCTCCGGCTAGTACTTTCAACACATGACACCCGTAAGTGTTCACGTCATTCAGAGCTTTTGCATCGCGTTCTTCTTCTGTCATGCGATGAAAGTTGGCACAGACCGCTTCGTGGCACAATGACCGCAATGGGCTCCAAGCCTCGGTCTGTTTGATCTGCCCGTCATCGGTTCCACCATTTCCAGCCCCACCAGACGGCTGCGCCGACGAGCCACAGGCCAGCAAACAGCAGCGCAGCCATCGCCACCAGCGGCTGGACGAGGTAGAGGCATGCCAGGGTGAGCCAGACTGCGCAGGTGGCGAGGATCGGGCGGAACGTGTCGGGGCTCATGGCTGTGTCTCCTGCGGTTCGGCGGTCTTGGTAGCGAAGGCCCGTTCCCAATCCTCTGGTGACATGAATGCTTTCCATTGCTCCGGCGTCAGCGTGATCACCTTGCGCGGGCGGCATTTTCGACTGGCTGCCGGTTCAGCCTGCTTTCGCTCCGATGGTGGGCCAAAGATGATTTCCGCCTGCTCCGGCGTGAGCTCGATCCGTCTCACGGGTCTGCCATCCGGCGGGCAATCCTCTGCCGCCTTCGGTATCGCATCGGCAATCGGACCTCCGATCCGCCCCGAGGCAGTGGAGTTATGCACCAGCCAGTAGAAATCCATGCGGCGCAGGAAGTCGTCGCCATGGCGCACCAGTGCGAATGCGCCAATGAATGCAGCCGCCCCGAGAAACTTACTCACCCTGGCCATGATCTGATCCGCCCCCGACGCCCCTCACTGATAATTCGAGTTGCAGTAGGTGGTCCCAGTATAGCTCCGGCAGGTGGTATTCATCTGCCCGCCGGGACGCGGTCCATAGGCATAAACGGGCCGGTAGGCCGGGGCCGTTACCGCCTGCTGTTGCAGGTCGCGCATCGCGTTTTGCTGCATGGCGAGCAGCGCGCAGGCTTCGCGGATGCCCGAGCGACAGGCTTTCACCGGGTCACCGGGCAACGGCCCCAGCTTCTTTGCCGGGGCGCAGCCTGACAGGGCCACAGTCGCGCCGATCACCAGCCATTTCATCGCCTTCATATCGGATACTTTCACAAATCAGAACTATGCTTCAATTATTCAGGAAATTCAAAGCATGCTCGATTTATGCTGTCAGTATATGAAGCCTAATCCGGCATCATGGACAGCGATCTCAAACACTACATCGCCGGGCAGGTTCGGACCTTCCGCAAGGCGCGCGGCCTGCAACAGGCCCGGCTGGCCGAGGCCATCG
>NZ_JAEFCF010000082.1 GCF_016405985.1 Paracoccus sp. IB05 | reverse complement strand
CTGGTTAGATGTTATCTGGACAGGCAAGCGCTTTCTTGGCGCTTAGGGTAGCGATAGTCCATAGGAGGGGCCCCGCCGTCCGCACTGCGCGGATCAAAGCGCTGGCGGTGCGGACGGCGGGGAGGTCCCTGTGGTCTATCGCGGGATCACCGCAGAGTTCATCCTTCAATTGGTTCATCCAGGTCTACCAAGAGCCTTTCGATGCGTTTTGCGATGCCGTTGTGCCGTTCGACTTCTCGCGACCAGCCCCGTTCTCTGGCATCGTCTGCAAGCGCTATTTCGAGTTTTCTCCGGTCTCGAAGCCGACCAGCATAGGCCTTACTGGTCACGAATTTTGCGCAGCTGAGATACAGGTCGCATTCGCATGGCCCCTCTGAGGGCAGGCGAAGACAGTGGCCTAGTTCGAGTTCTGTCTTGATGAAGTTCGACTTCAGCCAGTCGATCGCCGAGCACGACAGCTTGCCTGCGCGGATCACCTCTGCGCCCGGGCCCGCAATCATTTCGCCGGGTCCCAGGACGCTGCGGTAATCGCGCAGCACTTCGGTGTCGCTGATCCTGGCGTAGACCATCGACATATGAGGGGTCTGATGACCAAGAACGCTCATGATCGTGTGCAGTTTCGCCCCGCGCTCGGCCAGTTGTGTGCCTACGGTATGCCGAAACCGGTGAGTGCTGACTGTGGGCTTGCCGTCATGATCGATAAGCCCGGCCAGCGTGCAGAGCTGGTTCAGGGGAGCCTGCATCAAGTAATCTGGTGAAATCCGCCCGCCGCGCCGATAGAAGACATATCGGACGATCTCGCCAGTCCTATCGTCCCTGATCGGTCGGTCATTGGCCTCCAAACGGTTCTTGATCACCTGGTTCAATGCTGTGGCAGCGTCATCGTGGAGCGGAACAAGGCGCTCCCGCATCGTCTTTCCTGCAGGAATTCGTAGGCGATAGGTGCCATCGGGATAGCGATCCAGACAGTCCAGGCGGAGCCGGACGATCTCTCCCCTTCTTGCCCCTGACCAGCGCGCAACCAGAAGTGCTGCACGCTGGAACGCACATTCGATCTTCGGAAGGTGCTCCATCAGACGCGAAAGTTGATCGTCGGGTATGAACCGCGGCACGCGTTGCGCCAGTTTCGGCAAGTCACTTGGGTCGAGGAGCGGGCGTGTGGGGAAGTTCGGCCAATCCCAAGCTGCGCCGTCCGCGAGAAATTTGGCAACGGTACCTGCTCGCGCGCGACGGGCTGTAATGGACAGTGGCGCGCCGGTACGAGGCGCGATGTCGAACTGCAAGTGGCGCAGGTAATCGTTGAAGATGTCGGGCGTGATGTCCGCAAAGGTCTTAACCTTGGATTGCAGTCCCGCAACGTAAGTGACGAAGTGGCGTATCGACGCGGCCAGATGATCGACCGTCGCGCGCGCCAAGGTCGGCTGCTTCTTCGCGACCCAGCGATCCGCCCAGTCCTGAAGATCGGGCCGAGGCGATGGGATCGGTTTGCGCTTGTCCTGTATGATCTGTGGGCGGACAACATCATTTCCGTTGTGGAAGAGGAGAAGCTGCAGCCGCCGGGCCTGGTTGTGCCAACCGCGCAGAAAGCCGGTTGGGAAGTCCTCCTCTTCCTTTCGGAACAAGTGGGTGTCGCTGCGCGCCGCGAACGCTTCGACACCGGCCATCATCTCGTCAAGGTGGCGCTGTCGGAGATCATCGAAGGATCGGATGCCGGTGTGCATGGCGATCCGAGGCAGGATGACGTGAAGCGACGCCCGCATGCTGGCTGCGGAATAGCCAATCCGCTCGCTGTCCTCGACCAACCGGTCCAGCCCGGCATAGGCGTTCAGTGGGGCCATCGTCTCAGCAACGCGCATGTTCCCGACGGCGAACAGAAAGTCATAGTCTAGCCGGATGCAGTCAGTCATGGCGGCGTAGTACAGGTAACTGCGTGCCCGAAAACTGACCGGGTACGTCGGGTGCGCCTGCTTGTCACCGCTCAGGCGGCCAATCCTGATCGGCAGGGTGGCGGAGAACCAGTCGTTGATATCCGGCCAGCTCTCGATGAATATGGATCGGTAGAACAGCCGTTTGCGGCGAAAACTGTCGTCCATCGGAATCCGCGCCAGAAAAGCCGCATAGTCGGCTTCGTCCGCATGTTTGAAGGGGCGGGGATGACAGGTCTCTGATTCATGAGAAATCTGCTTCATGGCTCATCTCCGTCTTCACCCCGTATCGGGCGATCAAGACCGAGGGCTTGCCGGTATTCGGTGACGACCACGGCATCGGAGACCCTCGTATAAATCCTCGTCGATTCCGGGGATGCATGGCCCAAGCGCTTCTGCAGGGTCAGCTCTCGCATCCCCGCCTCCCACATGCGGGTCGCGTGGGTGTGGCGGAGTGCGTGGGGGGTCATCCATTGTTCTCGGATCCCGGCGCGGTCGCAGGCACGGGCAAACAGACGGGCCAGTGCAGAGTAGGACAATGGGTCCCTACGATTTACGCCACCCCCGCCCACGAGGAAAACGAACGGCGCTTCAGCATCGTGAGGCCGTTCATGCATGACGTAAGTGTTCAGTGTTTCCAGGGTCTCGCCATCGTGCAAATCGACGACGCGCTCGACGCGGGACTTTGATCGTGCGCCCTTTGGATGATCGTCGCGGCAGCGGACAAAGATGCGACGACGCCCGTAGCTTACATCGGTGAGCTGCAATCCAAGGACCTCCCCCGGGCGCAGGCCACCGTTCAACATGAGCAAGATCAGACTGCGATCGCGGAGATTGCGGGCGGCGGCCAGCAAGCCTTCAACTTGATGTTGGCTCATAGGTCGGGGGAGCCGCTGCACGGTTTTCAGGCGCAGTTCTCGGATCTCAGGCTTATGCCGCGAAATACCAGCCAGAAAAGGTTTGTGTCGGTCGCTCACCCGCCATGAAGTCCGGTCCTGCTTTCTGACTATGGGGTTTGGCCCGCTGAAGGCTCCTGTGAAAATCGCCCAGCGATAGAAGGCGTCGACCGCCACGAGGATGCGATTGATCGTGGCGGCTGAAAGGCCCTGCCGAACGGCAGCCCCCTCGCTCACCACGAGTCTGATCGAAGTATCCCGGCGCTTGCGGTTGGCGTGTACCGACCGGAGGTACTCGAGGAATGCAGCCGAGAGTTCGGGGGAGAAGGAGGTCCAGTGAATTCCTTGGGTTGAGAGAAAGGTCCAGAGATGAATGAGGTCGCGTGCATAGGCGAGGGCGGTGTTCGGCGAATACGCCTTCGCCCCCAGATAGCCGACAAAACTGCAGATCGGGTCGACTGCGTTGCCGTCCATATCTGTCACAAGAATGGTCGCGCCACCGTCGGCGCTTCTCAGTTTGAACATCTGCGCCTCGGTGATTTTGCAAGTCGTAACAGCCAGCATAGGGCAAAACGCCACCGTCGGCATCCTGTCCACATAATCGATGCCTCGAA
>NZ_JAEFCF010000081.1 GCF_016405985.1 Paracoccus sp. IB05 | reverse complement strand
CAGGCAGTAGCTTAACTCACCCGGAATGCTGTCCAAACATCGGCGAGTAGCTCAACTCGCAATCCTCGTCCGATCGCACTGATCGGCAGGTGCCTTCTGCGCAGTGCGGGACCGCGCCGCCCGAACTGACGCAGATCGCTGATGATCAACCTGAACCTCACGCCGTTTAAAGAGGGTATCGCCATGACCACTGTGTTTGACGACTCTTACTATACGGCGTTCTTTGAATGGGCTTTCGAACCCGCACCAATTGGTCGGCCCTGTCCTGATCCTGTTCATTTCGACACGGTTCGTTTCGGCACGTCCGGCACGTCGGTGGATGTGATGATCGGCGGCGTCAGTCATGAATTATAGGCATCACCACGTCCAGCTGGCTGGCAGTCGCCGGGATCGGCTGGCGCAAGTTGATCGGAGGCAGCGGCTCCTTCGACCAGATCTCCAGCGCCTGCAAAGTGGCCCAAGCACGGATTATCGAAGACCGCCGCGCCTTCAATGCCGCCCTGCGCCGCTACGCGAGCCAGCCCGAGACCGGGTTTTGCGCCGGATTGCCGGTCTTCAACCTCGGCGGCGGTCGCGACGCTATTCGGCTTGGGGATATCGAGATTCCGGAAGTGAGGGCCGCCTTCCAGCACTTCCTCGACAGTTTCGGTCCAGATCTCGATGGTCGGCTGGTCGGCGACCTCCGCGTCACCGCGATGCCTGCGGACTATGCCGACAGCACCCTCTGGTGGTGGTTCGCCCGCGAGTGGAAGGGCGAAGAACGCTGACCTGCGCCAGCCAAATTCCCACAATGAGGAGACCACTATGAACAAGAAGAAGTTCACTGACGCCCATTACGATGCCCTGATGCTCTGGGCGTTCGAACCGCCTCCCCTTGGCGTGCCCGGCAACCAGGCAGCGGCAGCGCGGATTGGTCCGCTCGGATCATTCCCGCAAGTTTTCATCGGCTACGATCTGGTTGATGTGGTCGGTATGACGTCTTCGGACTGGCTGTCGACGACCGGTGGCTGGTGCCGGTTTGTCGGTGACGGACATGCTGGCGCGATGATCGCAAACGCCTGCCGCCCGATGCAGCAGATCCTGCTCGCCGACTTCCCCCGATACGAAGCCGCACTGAAGCGCCATCGAACGCAGCCGGATGATACGGAGATCGGCGGTCTGCCGGTGATCGTTCTGGGCGATGGCCACAGGGTTATCCGCCTCGCCGACATCCTCGTTCCTGAGGTTCGTGCAAAGATTGATGCCGCCATCGAAAGAGATGGACCCGCATTCGGCACAGACCTGGATAACGAGCCGCGGGTTCGTCAAGCACCAGAGGGCTTCCTCGACGCGGAACTCTGGTGGTGGTGGTGCCGCAACGCCTCACGGTGAGCATCTGCCGCACGATATCATCCTGAGGAACGTATGCTGATATAGATTTTCACATTACCCAAACACGTCGGACATATCGAAGGGAATAAGAATTTCACCACACAAAAACGGCCATCTTCTCGAGTCAAATCGGCCACCATATCGGAGCAACCTGACCGTCATAGCTTCAAACTCGGCCATCATATCTTGCGCCGCATCCTCGGCGCTTTGCTTCATTCCTTTTCTTTTTCATCACGCCGATGGGAGTTTTTCATTTTCTTTTTCCTGACAGGAAGGTGAGTTGTTTTATTTTTCGGTTTCTTCTTCAGGCGCTTAAAGTCTAAATTTTCAGTTATTTCGGTTTCTTCATTTTTCTGACCCTCGCCTGATCAGCATCAGCCAGCCCCATTAGCGGATCAAATAAATCGACATAGTTTTTCCCACGCACAATCTGAGGTGAGGTTATCCACATAATACCGACTTGCGCGGCTAATTTGGCCCGCTTTTCCCAATTCGGGGCGCCACGCGTGACTTATATTGAGCTGAGCAGCGCCGGACCTGATCCGGCAGACAATCAGATCGATATGAACCCCCGGCCGCCATTGCGGCGCCGGAGGGCGGGAGCACTCGGCCAATGGCGCGAGCGAGGAAGCACATTGCCGGGAAGCGGCATCAGAGCGGGGCGACCAGCCCCGCCGCTGATGCGTCCCCGGTCGATCTGCCCGCGCCCGCGCCGCAGACGATGCTTGTGCTGCGCGATCTGCCGGAGCAGCATCGGGACCAGATTCTGGCACTTGTCCGGGCGCTCGCCCGCGATGCCGCCCGCGAAGACCATGCAGCTGAGCGTGGCGGTGACGCCCCTTGACCAGAACGACCACCGATACCGGAGTTACTCCCATGGCTTTGCGCGTTGCAATCTACGCCCGTTGCTCGACGGATATGCAGAACCCGACCTCCTGCGATGACCAGATCCGGCTATGCCGGGAACATGCGGAGCGCATGGGCTGGAGCGTGAGCGCCGTCTATGGGGACACCGCGATCTCGGGCTCGCATGTGATCCTGCGGCCTGGGGTGCAGCGGATGATCCAGGACGGCCGCGCCCGGAAGTTCGACATCGTTCTAGCCGAAGGCATGGAGCGGATTTCCCGGGGACAGGCCGATATCGCCAGTATCTACGACAACATGACCTTCGCGGGCGTGAAGATAAACACGCTGCATGAAGGCGAAGTCACCCAGATGCTCATCGGCTTCAAAGGCACGATGAACTCGGTGACCCTTGCCGATCTGTCAACCAAGACCCACCGGGGGCTGCGCGGCCGGATTGAGGCGGGCAAGTCCGGCGGCGGCAATGCCTATGGCTACAAGGTGCTGCGCAGCCTGACCGAAGACGGCGAACTCAAACGCGGGGACCGCGAGATCATCCCCGAGGAAGCGGCGGTGGTGCAGCGGATCTTCCACGCTTATCTCGATGGGGAGTCGCCGAACAAAATCGCCGACATGCTGAACCGCGAAGGCGTGTCCGGCCCGCGCGGCGGCAAATGGGACAAATCCACCATCCACCGCAATCCGAAGCGCGGCACCGGGATCCTGAACAACGAACTCTATATCGGCAAGCTGGTCTGGAACCGGCAGAAGTTCATCAAGGACCCCCAGACCGGCAAGCCTCAGGCAAGACCCAACCCGGAATCGGACTGGATCATCAAGGATGTCCCGGAACTGCGCATCATCGATCAGGATCTCTGGGACAAGGTGAAGGCTCGTCAGGAGGGCCGCAAGATCGAACAGACCGAGCGCGAGGCCTGGGAGCGGCGCGAGCCGCGCTTCCTGCTGACAGGCCTCGTCAAATGCGGCTGCTGCGGTGGCGGTTTCTCCACCATCGGCAAGGATCGCTTCGGGTGCTCGAACTCGCGCAACAAGGGCACCTCGGTCTGCCCCAACCGCACCGGCATCACCCGGCAGGATCTGGAAGGCCGGATCCTGACCATCCTCTCGGACCGGCTGATGGACCCGGAACTGGTGAAGGTCTTCGCGGCGGAATATATCGCCGAGCGCAACCGCCTGGCCTCCACCCGCACCGATGACCGCGCGGTCAGGGAGAAGGAACTGGCCAAGGTCATCAAGGAGCAGGATACGCTGGTGAAGGCCCTCGCCGCCGGTCTTCCGCCCGAGCGGATTAGGGCCAGCTGGAACAGTTGGATACCCGCCAGAAGCAGCTGGAGAAGGAACTCGCCGCCGCCCCTGCCGCAGGATCAACGATCCGCATCCACCCGAAGATGGCAGACACTTATCACGAACGGATCCGCAGCCTGATCGCGGGCCTGACGGAACCGTTCGGCAAGTCCGAGGCGCGTGAGGCGATACGGGGCCTGATCTCGAAGACCGTGGCGACGCCGGTGCCGACCAAGGGCAAGCGGATGAGCCTCGACCTGACGCTTCACGGCGATCTTGCGGGGGTTCTGGCGCTGAGCCTGAATGCGGATCGGTTGAGCGGA
>NZ_JAEFCF010000080.1 GCF_016405985.1 Paracoccus sp. IB05 | reverse complement strand
GCAGAGGGCCGCCTAACATGAGCACCTGACCGGAACAGAACCGGGACAGGTCCAGTAGCTCACATGGCGAGGGTGAAGACCAGCTCCGCAGCTTTGAATGGGCGATTGGTAGGCGCAGGCATCCGTCCCGTAATGATAGTTTGCATCATAATGTATCCTTGTAAAAAAACCGGTGCGCGGCGGGTATGTTAAGTCAGGTTTTTCCAGGTGTCAGCCCTGCGGGTGGTCGGGCCAGACAGCGGCCAGCGGGTCACTTGTAACGTCAGGCAGGTCGCGCAGAGCCTGGCGGTATGCCAGCCATGCATCTCGCGCGGCCTCGGTCTGGGGGAGGTCCGCGAGATTGCGTGGATTGAGGTCAGACACCCGAAGCAGCCGGTCACGCTCATCGCGCAGATGGCCCCATGGGTCTGGCGACACATACTGTGCAGGATCAGACCCGACGAACTCGCCCCATCGGGGGTGGTCAGGCTCGACCACGGTCACATGATTGCCCTCGGTGATTTTGCCGTTGGTCTGTTCCGGGTTCATCCATTTGTACTGCATAGTGGCCCCTTTACGATCCGCGCGAACTGTTTACGACCTCTGCGGCGTCGGTTTTTTCCAGAAACCAAAAGTCCCCACCTGACGTGCTGAAGGTCGCGTTCGATGCCTGGACAGCCACGCCGGTTCCGATACGGCCCACGCGCATTGTGATGCGATCCAGCGGCAGAAATGGCATGTCCGCCGTCAGAACAATGCCTGCATTGTTGATGCCTGCGAGATCCGCGACCATGGTTTCAACTCCGTTCCGCCTCCGGACAAACCGGGCGCGCGCGCAATGTTCCTGAATTCAGGAAAACCGCAGTCAGTACATCAGTAAAAATATCGCTTCCGGCCACAACAGGCAGCTGCTGCAACTTGGCAACGTCGCCCGCCGCAACAATAGCCAGCGCACGGAACACAAGGCCCGGCGCGTCCGGGGCGCCCTGATAGGCCGCGACCAGATTTCTGAACCAGCGCTCGAAATGATTGGAAGTCGCAGGAGCGCCAACTTCGTATTCTTCCGGGGTGAAATTACCCCAGTCGGTCGGTGGAAATGCCATCAGATTGCCTCGTAAGGTGGATCGCCATTCGGCATGAGTTTCGTGCCAGGATCGCAGGCAAACATGCCCGGATCGCATTGAGCCACGCTTGCTGCCAAATAGCCCGGCGCATCGTTAGCCGTGGCATAAGCAAATCGACCCTCGAACTGGTAAGACTGGGCAATGATATTGATACGCTCGCCCGGCTTCGGCTCGCTCCGGCTGATCACCTGGTTAAGCGCGGTCGGCTCAAGGCCCGTCTCATCCTGAAGGCCCGAGGTTCTCACCCGGATCACGTCGGTAAGCCGGATGCCAGCAAAGCGTTTCACATTCAGCTCGACCTCAATTCGCTTCGGGGTCTTCTCAAAACAGCGCAGAAGGCGGCGCGCGGCCACCCGCAAAGCCGCATCGACGACCTGCTGCCCGGGAATTTAGGGCCGTCAAGCTCAGCGGACCGTGCTGCCCACACTCCGCTTACTGAGGAAGGCGGCCAGTGGAACTTCACCGCAGGGACCCCGGCGCGGTAAGTATCGAATACGATGACTTTGGCGAACCCTATTACCGGGTCCAGTCGAAAAACGGCGGCGACGCGGTTTTGGCGCGAGGTAACCTGCTGCATATTCAGGGCCTGAGGGGCGTGTCGCCCGTTATGCTGGCCCGCGAGGCAATCGCGCTGGCACTTGCTGCCGGGGGCCTCCTTTCCGGGTTCTTCAGGAACGGCGGGCGTCCCTCGGGAGTGATCCTGCGAGGATGCGGGAAAGCGGGGCGTTCATATCGACCTCCTGAAAATGGTAGCGACGATGTTGACGATGATTGCCAGCCAGCCGGGCGTGGCGAAGGGGTCAGGCTTCACCGCGCCGTCAGGATCCGCGCCGGCCGCCAGCGCGACCTCAAAGCCCCTGGCATAGCCCGCGATCTGCTGCGCCCGGTCCGTGCCATTGACGATCCGCCGGGCCCCGACATAATCCCCGGGCGAAGTGTCGCTCAGCGCCTTGCCGTCGCACCAACCGCCCTGCATCCCCTCGCCAAGGCTCTGTGCCGAAATCGCCGGATCCAGGGCGAGGTCATAGTCAGTCGCCAGCTTGCCGCTCAGGCCAGGCTCACAATCCGCGCTGATAGTTCTCGCGCCAGGTGAGCTGGATATAGCCCCGGCCATAGGGCACCTTGCCGGTCTGATCGATGGCGTCGTATCTCTTGCCCGTCCCGCGCCTATATTCCCGGATCGGCTTGACGTTGCCCCCCAGGGCCAATCCAGTTTGACGTAGCCTCTGGCCCAAGCGAGAGGACCAGAGATGAAGCGCAGCAGGTTCACCGAAGAACAGATTATCGGCATCTTGCAGGTGGAGGAGGATCAGGAAGCGATCCGGGGGATCGTTTTCCCGACGAACGGAATGCCCGCCTGAAGCGATTGCTGGCGGATGCAATGCCCGCCAATGCGGCGCTCAAAGATCTTCTGGGAAAAATGTATGGTCCGCCCCGCTGTTGCAAGGTTTTCGTGGGTGTCCGTTCGGCTTGCGTAAATGTATCCGGCCTCTGATCAGTCAGCCGCTTTTGGCGACAAGGCCTTGATGAGATCCGCACCTCGGGTTCCAGATTAATGACACGGGATCGCGTCCCGCTTTTTTGCGTGTGGCTTACCCGTGGTCGATCAACCGTTTGGTCATCACGTCCCCTGCAATGGGTTCTGCGGCGAAGAGTTCAGGTGCTGGTTGTTCCCTTCGACGGCAGATAGACGGTTCCAGGCTTGGTCAGGATAGCCCAGACAATTCTGGTCAGCTTGTTGGCCAGTGCGACCACAGCCTTGTTGCGATGCGTTCGCGCTTCGAGCTCTGAGAGCCAACGCCCGATGGCATGATTGGCGCGGTTCAGATGAAGAAGGCATGATCGGGCGCCGTGAATGATGAGGCGGCGCACATACCGGTTGCCGCGTTTACTGATGCCCATAAGGGTCTGCTTGCCCCCAGTCGAATGCTCTGCGGGCACGAGGCCCAGCCATGCGGCCAGATCCCGCGCCTTGCGGAATTGGCGCCCATCTCCGGCCGCTGCCACGAGAGCAGTCGCACCAAGTGCGCCGATGCCCGGGATTGTGACAAGCCGGCCTACGGCCTCATGCTGGCTGGCATAGGCCTCGACCTTGCCATTCACGGATTTGATCCGTCCCTCAATGTAGGCGAGATCACCAAGCAGCTCTTCGAGCAGCATCCGCATGGTCGGGGTGAGATCATTCTCTGCATGCGCCAGGTGCCGCCGGATATCGGCATGAAAGCCGCCCGCGCCAACCCGCATTGCCAGGCCATATTCGATGCAGAAGGCGCGGGCCTGGTTCATCAGCGCAGTCCTTTGCCCGACGAGCCGGTCACGGATCCGATGCAGTGCCTGGAGGTCGATCTGATCCGGTGTTCGGACCTCCACAAAGCGCATGGTCGGCCGTGTCACGGCTTCCGCGATCGCAGCCGCATCCACGGTGTCGGTCTTGTTCGACTTAACGTAGGGTTTCACAAAGCGCGCCGGAATGATCCGGGCATCATGGCCCATCGCAGCCAGGCGCCGCGCCAGCCACTGTGACCCCGGGCATGCCTCCATGCCTATCAGGGCTCTCGGCGCGGTGTCAAAAAAGGCCATTAACGTGTCACGCGAGAACTTGGCGCGCTGGATCACCGCACCGACGGCATTCAGGGCTACAACGTGGAACACCTTCTTGCCGATATCGATGCCGAAGGTTGCAGTCTCGGGGATTGGTTTGGTTCGCATCCTTTCTCTCCATGTGTTGAGGGCTGCCACGACGATACGCCGGGGCGCGGGGCGGGCCATCTCATTAGTGGTGACGCAGAGCCATGCGCCGCCACTGGCTCAGGGCCATGGCGATACCGGA
>NZ_JAEFCF010000007.1:44629-175816 GCF_016405985.1 Paracoccus sp. IB05 | reverse complement strand
GGTCTGTCAGGGGAAAGGGGAACTCCGGACATAACCGGATTTGCTCAACAAAGCCCCCTTCGCGCAGGCGAATGCTGCCATCGCTTTAAGGTGGGTCACGAGTCGGGTGCGGGTCTTGAAGCTGATTTGCGCCCCGTCTCGCGCCGCTCTGGCCGCTATTGCCTCCCGCATTGGCAGCGCTTTTTCAGCCTTCGGGAAAGTGCTGGGAAGGTCAGCGGCGGCGGCGTCGAATTCAGACAGGTGCAGGCGCGTCAGTTTGGTAAGCGGCACATCACCATGAAATTCGATCCAGCGCCGGACGGTGTAATTCAGGGCCTCGGTGTTCTGGACAGTGTAGGACTTGGCGCGGGCGAAAGCCTCGGCTAGCGTCCGCATTCCCGTTGCGGTTTCCTCAACGCCCTTTGGTGGTGCGGGGTGTCTATGTGCAGCACATCGGCCAGCGCCCGGACGCGGCGCGCTTCGGCGGTCATTACCGCAAGCCGGGCCTGAACTTCGGCAGATTCGGCCTGGGTTTCAATCTGGGCGGCTCGGTCGCGGGTTTCGTCGGTGGGCGCGGGGCTGGCGGCGGCGGTGAGAAAGGCCACGGTGGCGCGAAGGGTGCGCAATTCTTCCGCTACGCCACTAATGCCGCCCAGATCGGCCAATAGCTGGCGCTCCTCGGCTGGCAGCGCCGCAGCAAGGCGGGCGCGCTGAGATTCGGCGGCTGACGCCGCCAAAACCGCAGCAATGTCGCGGTCAAGATCCGCCTTGGCGGCTCGAGCCTCGCGCTCGGCTACTTTGGGGTCTGACGTTTTCAAGGACCGGCGCCGCGCGGCAAGGCCACCGTTGGCTGGGCGCAGCGGCATCGGAATCGGCAGATTGAGATAATAGGTGCCGCCGCGTTGCTGGCAGTATTTGACCGGGGGGAGAGGCATGACAGGACCGCTTTGTGTTAGCGGTTTCTAACACAAAATCTAACGCAAAGACTAACGCAAAACGAAAACCCAAGGAATTGATTTTGCTAAGTTTTTGACATTCCACAAGAAAAAATGGTGCTGTGAGAGAGGATTGAACTCTCGACCTCTCCCTTACCAAGGGAGTGCTCTACCACTGAGCTACCACAGCGCCGTCTCGGTGAGCGGGGGAATAAACATAATCATTCCCGACCGCAAGCCCCTTTTCTTGCTCTTGTGACGGCTTCCTTCCGGCGGGCTCTGGACCGTGCCGGGGGGAGAGGCTATTTCTTGCCGGCATGGACCAGTTCGAGAAGAAGCCCCCCCAGGACAGACCCGTAGACAGACCTGCAGACAGACCTGCACGCAAGGCGGCCGGTGCTCCGGTTGTGAGCGCGGCGACCATGCGGGAAGGTCGGCTCAAGGCGGCGCTGAAAGCCAATATGGCAAGGCGAAAGTCGCAGGCGCGGGGGCGGGCGGAAGGTCCCGGCCCTGAGGACGGGGCTCATGGCCAGGGGGGCGGAGATATCGGTTCGGGAGAAGACAGTTAAGCCCTGGCCCCGTGATCTGGTCGAGGGGCATGAGGTCAGCGGTTTCCGACAGGCGGCACGGTCGCCGACAAGGCCAGGTGTGGTGCTGATCTGCCGGGGCTATGCGCAATAAGGGCTGTGACCGGGCCCGAGAGTGGCGGTCATAACAAGGACAAAGGGTAAGAGGCGGGCATGGATTCGATTCTGGTTAAGGGCAACGGCGCACTCAACGGGGTGATTCCCATCGCGGGCGCCAAGAATGCCTGTCTGACACTGATGCCGGCGACGCTTTTGTCGGAAGAGCCGCTGACGCTGACCAATGCGCCGCGTCTTTCGGATATCCGGACGATGACGAGCCTGCTGGAATCGCTCGGCGTTGAGGTTTCGGCGTTGCAGGATGGCAAGGTCATCACCATGTCGTCGCATGGCACGCTGAACCCGACGGCGGATTACGATATTGTCCGCAAAATGCGGGCGTCCAATCTGGTCCTTGGCCCACTGCTGGCGCGGCTGGGTCATGCGGTCGTGTCGCTGCCCGGCGGCTGTGCGATCGGCGCGCGGCCGATGGATATTCATATCGATGCGCTCTCGGCGCTTGGGGCCGAGATCGATCTGCGGGACGGCTATCTCGATGCGAAGACGCAGGGCGGGCTGAAGGGCGCGGTGCATGAGATGCGCTTTGCCTCGGTCGGCGCAACCGAGAATTTCGTGATGGCGGCGACGCTCGCGAAGGGCACCTCGGTGCTGAAAAACGCCGCGCGCGAGCCGGAAATCGTTGATCTTGTTCAGTGTCTGCGCCGCATGGGCGCCGAGATCGAGGGCGAGGGCACCTCGACCATCACCATCCAGGGCGTGACGGCGTTGCGCGGCGCCACCCATCCGGTGGTGACCGACCGGATTGAGCTTGGCACCTATATGCTCGCGCCCGCGATCTGTGGCGGCGAGGTGGAATGCCTGGGCGGGCGGATCGATCTGCTGGCGGCGTTCTGTGAGAAACTCGACGCGGCGGGGATTTCCGTCACCGAGACCGAAAAAGGTCTGAAGGTCGCGCGCAAGAATGGCCGCGTGAAGGCGGTTGATGTGGTGACCGAGCCTTTCCCGGGTTTCCCGACCGATCTCCAGGCGCAGATGATGGCGCTTTTGTGCACCGCCGAGGGCACCTCTGTGCTGGAAGAGAAGATCTTCGAGAATCGCTTCATGCATGCGCCGGAACTGATGCGGATGGGCGCCAGGATCGAGGTCCATGGCGGTCATGCGACGGTTCATGGCGTCGAGAAGCTGCGCGGCGCGCCGGTGATGGCGACCGATCTGCGCGCAAGCGTGTCGCTGATTCTGGCCGGGCTCGCGGCCGAGGGGGAGACGGTGGTGAGCCGGGTCTATCACCTGGATCGCGGCTATGAGCGGGTCGAGGAGAAGCTCCTCGCCTGTGGAGCGCATATCGAACGGATCAGTGGCGTCTGAGGGGGCGGAGATGGCAGATGCACGTTTCGAGGATGGCGACGAGGCACCGCTGAAGCTGGTGGCGCTGGAGCCAGAGGATCTGACGGTGATCGCCAGCCTGATCCAGGACGCGGTTCTGCCGGCCAGTGAGATGAAATATGATCGCAAGCGCCGCCGTTTTGCGGCGCTTGTCAATCGCTTCCGCTGGGAAGACAGCGGTTTTGCCGAACGCTCTGGCCGTGCCTATGAACGGGTGCGCAGCCTGTTGACGGTCGAAGATGTACTTGAGGTGCGCAGCCAGGGCATCAGCCCGGGCGACGCCGATCAGGTGCTGTCGGTTCTGGATCTGGCTTATGCGCCGGGCGAGGATGGCACCGGGGCGCTGACGCTGATCCTCGCCGGAGACGGGCTGATCGAGCTGCGGCTGGAAGCCCTGGAAGTGGTGCTGACCGATGTGACGAAGCCCTATCTCGCGCCATCGGGGAGGAAGCCCGAACATCGCGACTGACGGCCTGTCATTGCGGGTCTGCTGTCAAAGGCTCTGCCGCGCCTTCAGCCGGGCGGGCAGGAGGTCAGCCAGAGCTGATCCCAGGGTTCATCTCCCGGGCTGGTGAAAATGGCATAGCGCAGCTGGCGCCCGAGATCGGTGAAGAGGAGGCTCGGCGGAGCCTTGTCGCCCTCGATGGGGAAGGCGCCGATCTGGTTGCCCTCGACTGAATAGACCACACCCGCCCAGACGCGACAGGCCTCCAGCTGTTCCTCGGTGGGCGCATCTTCGGGGCCGGGGGGCGGGCAGCCGTCATAGATCACGCCGGTATCGCGGCTGGTGCCCATACCGGTACGGATCTCGCCCCAGAGCATGCGCCCGTCCCGGGTTTCAATGTCGAAAACCGCAAGCACCATGCCGCTTTGTTCCCAGCTTTGCAGCGGGCGGAAGCTGAGGCGGAAGCCGGTTTCCTTGTCGGTATAGACGGATTGGGTCACCGGGCAGGCGACGTCCGCAAGTGCGGGCGCCACAAGTGATGTCAGCGCGAGGGCGAGGCCCGCGCAGCTGAGGCGGCTGCGGATCACTCCAGCACCACCAAAGCGTGGCGCTTCTTGCCGGCGGTGAGTTTCACCGGATCGGCCAGCTCGCCCGCGCCAAGGCGCAGGCCCGCATCAAGGATGATCTCGTCATTCATCTTTGCGCCGCCCTCGGCGATCAGCCGTTTTGCGTCTTTGCCCGAACCCGAAAGCCCGGCGCGGACCAGAAGCTGGACAATGCCGATCCCGTCGGCCACTTCCGCCGCAGTCAGCGCCACGGTCGGCAGGTCATCACCGATGCCGCCCTTTTCAAACACCTCGCGCGCGGTTGCCTCCGCCGCCTTCGCCGCCTCTTCGCCATGCAAAAGCGCGGTTGCGAGATTGGCGAGGATGATCTTCGCCTCGTTGATCTCGGACCCTTGCAGCGCGCCCAGCCGGTCGCATTCCGCAACCGGCAGTTCGGTGAAGATCTTCAGGAACCGCGCCACATCGGCATCGGTCGTATTGCGCCAGAACTGCCAGAACTCATAAGGCGAGAGCATCTGGTCATTCAGCCAGACCGCGCCATTCGCGGATTTGCCCATCTTGCGCCCGTCCGAGGTGGTCAGAAGCGGCGTGGTCAGCCCGTAGATCTCGCGGTCGGCCACACGGCGGGCAAGGTCGATCCCATTGACGATATTGCCCCATTGATCCGATCCACCCATCTGCAACAGGCAGCCATAGCGCTGGTTGATCTCAATAAAATCATAGGCTTGCAGGATCATGTAATTGAATTCGAGGAAGGACAGGCTCTGTTCCCGGTCCAGCCGCGATTTGACGCTTTCAAAAGACAGCATCCGGTTGACCGAGAAATGCCGCCCGATGTCGCGCAGGAAATCGAGATAATTCAGATGATCCAGCCATTCGGCATTGTTGAGCATGATCGCGCCATTTGGCGTATCCGAGTAATCAAGGTATTTCGCGAAAACCCGGCCCATGCCGGCAATATTCTCGTCGATCTTTTCCGGGGTCAGCAGCGGGCGCTCTTCCGACCGGAACGAGGGATCCCCCACCTTGGTCGTGCCGCCGCCCATCAGCGTGATCGGTTTATGGCCGGTTTTCTGCAGCCAGCGCAGCACCATGATGTTCATCAGATGGCCGACATGCAGGCTTGCCGCCGTCGCATCATAGCCGATATAGGCGGGCACCACCCCCTTGATCAGGGCCGCGTCCAGCGCCTGATAATCGGTGCAATCGGCCACAAAGCCGCGCTCGAACATCACACGCAGGAATTCTGATTTCGGATGGTAGGTCATGGGTCGCGCTCCGCGCTTTCGCTTGCATATAGTCAGGCGGGTATAGCCGGGCGGGGGGTAAAGGAAAAGATGGGCAGCATGGCGGAAAAAGATCCCTGGAAAAGCGTCGCCCAAAATGGGGAGAGCGGCCCGGCGGTCTGGGCGCTTGGCACCATGTCGGGGACCTCGCTTGACGGTGTCGATGCGGCGATGGTGCGGACCGACGGGCATGAGGTGCTGGATTTCGGCCCCTCGGCCTTTCGCCCCTATACGGCGGCCGAGCAGGCGGTTCTGCGTGCAGCCCTCGGGCGCTGGCCTGGCGAGCCTGGTGTGGCCGAGGCCAGTGAGATTGTCGAAACCGCCCATGCCGAAGTGATGGCGCGCTTTGACGGTGTGCAGATCGCGGGCTTCCACGGCCAGACCCTGGCGCATGATCCGGGGGCGCGCGGCACGCATCAGGCGGGGAATGGCCAGCTGCTGGCCGATACGCTCGGTCTGCCGGTGTTGTGGGATTTCCGCAGCGCAGATGTGCAGATGGGCGGGCAGGGCGCGCCGCTGGCGCCGTTCTACCATTTCGCGCTGGCGCGCCGGATCGGCGCGACGGGGCCAGTGGCTTTCCTAAACCTGGGCGGCGTTGGCAATCTGACCTGGGTGGATCCTGCGCTGCCACATCCGCAATCCGAGGGCGCGCTGCTGGCCTTTGACACTGGCCCTGCCAATGCGCCGGTGAATGACCTGATGCAGGCCCGGCTTGGCAAAAGCCATGATGAGAATGGCGCGGTGGCGGCAAAGGGACGGGTGAAAAAGCCCGTGCTGGATCAGTTCCTCGCCCATCCGTATTTTCTGAAAATGCCGCCGAAATCGCTGGATCGCGATGCTTTCGCGGGGCTGGTCGCTGCGGTCAGAAAACTCGACACGGCGGCGGCGGCGGCCACACTCACTGCAGCGGCGGTCTCGGCGGTGGTGGAAGGCGCGAAACATTTCCCGCGCCCGGTGTCGCGGCTGCTTGTGACCGGAGGCGGGCGGCACAATCCGGTGATGATGAAGGGCCTCGCAAAGCGGCTCGGCTGCCCGGTCGATCCGGTCGAGGCGGTGGGGCTGGACGGGGATATGCTCGAAGCCCAGGCCTTCGCCTTCCTTGCGGTGCGGGTGGCGAAGGGGCTGCCGACCTCGTGCCGGACAACCACCGGCGTTGCGGCCAATATCGGCGGCGGCACTCTGTCGCGGCCAGCCCTGTCAGACTGAGCGGCGGCAGACCGCGGCCCGTTTCAGCACTGCCGCACCTTATGAAGCCTGTATTGCACAGTAAACTTTGCGTGCCAGGAGTTTAATTCCTGCGCTAAAATTTTATGTGTTGCCAGAACTGTCGCGACGGGGGGGCGACCCGCAAATATGCGTCCCGAAGGGCGTTGCTCGGAATGGATGACTGGCTTGGCAACCTTTGAATTTTACGCGACCGGCGATCAGATCGGCACCTATGGCGCCGCGAGCGGACAGGGCAATGGGATGGGGATGGTCGTCACCCTGACCAATGTCCATGCGATCGGAAGTGCCACCGATATTTACCGGATCGTTGTCAGCCAGGCAAACAGCAACGACACCACTTTGCATAACGGCCAATGGGTGTCGATCTATACCTGGTCAGAAAGCAATCCCTCCGGCACGCTCGTCTACAGCCAGCTGAACCCGCAGGACGATATGTTCCAGGGCCGGGCTTCGGGGGAAAATTACCAGATCTTCAGCTACAGCTCGAACCTGGTGATCGACCTGCGCGGCGTCGCGAACGGCACGACCACCTATGGCGCCGAACAGAACGAGGCGCTGAATGCGCAGCTGCCCTTCAGCGGATTTGCGAAGTCCCCGCAGGATCTGTTTCCGCCAACCCCTTGTTTCCTTGCCGGAACCAGGATCCTGACAAAGCGTGGCCCGGTTGCGGTAGAACAGCTGCGGCCCGGCGACCGGGTCTGGACGCGCGGCCATGGGATGCAGCGGATCCGCTGGATCGGATCGGCGCCTGCGGCCGGTATCGCCCATCTCGCACCGGTGCGTTTTGAGACAGGCGTCCTTGGCAATGACCGCCCGGTCTTTCTGTCGCAACAGCATCGCGTGCTGGTCAGCGGCTGGCAGGCGCAGCTGAATTTCGGCGCGGAGGAGGTTCTTGTCGCAGCGCTGCATCTGGTGGATGGCGAGCGGGTCCGGATCGAGAGCCGGCCACAGGTCGAATACTGGCATATCGCTTTCGCGCAGCATGAGATCCTCTGCGCCGAAGGCATGCTGGCCGAGAGCCTCTTTCCGGGCCCGATGGCGCTTGCCTCGCTTTCACCTGCCGCGCGGGAGGAATTGCTGGCACTGTTCCCGGACCATTTCGGCGAGAGCGCGCGGGCGACGCCGCAGACAACGCGTCTCTGTCTGAACCGGCGCGAGGCGCAGGTTCTGCATCTGGACTGAACTGCGATCAGGCCCGAAGGGCAGTCTGCTCTGAACAGGGGTCTGACCCGGGGCTCAGACGCGGTTCAGCCTGTTGTGAAAACCGGGCTGTGATCGCCTGCCGCATAGCGGCGCAGCACTTCCGGGTAGAGACGATGTTCCTCGCGCAGCACCCGTGCGGCAAGGGTTTCGGCAGTATCCCCCGCCAGGACCGGCACCCGCGCCTGACCAAGCAACGGTCCGTCATCCAGCACCGCCGTCACCTCATGCACCGTGCAGCCCGCCTCCTGATCGCCCGCGTTAAGCGCGCGCTGATGGGTGTGCAGCCCGGGATATTTCGGCAGGAGGGACGGGTGGATGTTCAGCATCCGGCCCTGAAACCGCGCGACAAAGCCCGGCGTCAGCACGCGCATGAACCCGGCAAGGCAAAGGATATCCGGCTGTGCCGCCTCGATATGGGCGATCAGTTCGGCCTCGAAAGCCGCGCGGTCGGCTTTGAACGGGCGGTGATCGACGGCGGCCGTGGCAATGCCGGCCGCGCGCGCTTTTTCCAGCCCCGAGGCGGCGGGGTCATTCGACGCCACCAGCACCGCGCGGGCCGGATGGTCGCCGGTCATCGATCTGACCAGCGCCATCATATTCGAGCCACCCCCCGAAATCAGGATGGCGACGCGTTTCACAGCAGGCGCCCTTTGTAGATCACGCCTTCGCCCGCGGCATCCTGCGCTACGATCCGGCCCATGCGCACCGGCGCTTCGCCGGCGGCTTTCAGGCTGGCCTCGATGGCATCCGCCTGGCCCGGGTCAACCACCAGCATCATGCCGATGCCGCAGTTGAAGGTTTTCAGCAGTTCCGGCTCCGACATGCCGGCGGTCTCGGCCAGCCAGCGGAAGACCGCCGGCAGATCCCAGGCACCAAGGTCGATCTCGCAGGCCAGCCCTTCGGGCAGCACGCGGGGCGGATTCTCGGTGATTCCGCCGCCGGTGATATGCGCAAGGCCATGGACCCCGCCCAGTTTCGCCGCTGCCAGCGCCTGTCTGACATAAAGCCGGGTCGGCTGCAGCAGCGCCTCGCCCAGCGTCGATTGTGCCCAGGGGCAGGGGTCGGACCAGCCAAGGCCGGAGATTTCGACCACCTTGCGCACGAAACTGTAGCCGTTCGAATGCACGCCGCTGGACGTCAGGCCGATCAGGATATCGCCCTCGGCAACGCCTGCGGGCAGGTGGGTGCCGCGCTCCATCGCGCCGACCGCGAAACCGGCGAGGTCGAAATCACCCTTGTGATACATGCCCGGCATCTCGGCAGTCTCGCCGCCGATCAGCGCACAGCCCGATTCCGCGCAGCCCCTGGCGATCCCCTCGATGATCCGGGTCGCCTCATCGACATCGAGCTTGCCGGTGGCGAAATAGTCAAGGAAGAACAAGGGCTCTGCGCCCTGGCAGACGAGGTCATTGACGCACATCGCCACCAGATCGACGCCGATCGTATCGACATTGCCGGTATCGATCGCGATCCGCAGCTTGGTGCCAACCCCATCGGTCGCCGCCACCAGGATCGGATCCTTATAGCCGGCATCCTTGAGGTCAAAAAGCGCGCCAAAACCGCCGAGCCCCCCCATCACGCCCTTGCGCGACGTGGCTTTCGCAGAGGGTTTGATCCGGTCGACCAGCCGGTTTCCGGCGTCGATATCGACGCCCGCGCCCGCATAGGTCAGCCCTTGTTTCCCGGCATTCTCGCTCGTGGTCATTCGCCCGTCTCCCGGCCCGCTGGTCGCCCGTTCAATATCTGGCCCGCTTAGCCCAAAGCCTTGCAAAGCGCAACGCGCCCCGGGAGGCAGGGGAGAAGTAGCCGTTTCGAATCCTTGACCCCTGGCCGTCATCTGCTTAGGCAGGTTGCACTTTCCGGGAGGCATATGGCACAGGGGACACCCGGGGCCATCCGCTCCTGCCGGGCCTGTAGCTCAATGGTCAGAGCAGGGCGCTCATAACGCCTTGGTTGGGGGTTCGAGTCCCTCCGGGCCTACCATAATCCACTTATGGTTTTGGTATTAAAAGAAAATATTGCGCGTGGGTCACTTTTGGCCAGCGCGTGGGTCAGTCGGCGTTCCCGGAATGATCTGATCGATCCGATCTATGGCGTGCGCAGCGAGGCGCGCGCGCTCTGCAGAGCGGATGTAAATCTTGGTTTCTGAACTGCCGAGTTCATGCCCCAGAAGAACATCAATCTCGCCGCTGCTGGCGCCGCCGGCAGTCAGAATCGCGGACAGTCCCTTCCTCACACCATGCAGGCTGCGATTTTTCAGGCCAGCGGCTACGGCCCATTCCCTGAATTTGTTTCCGAGGCCGGCTGCGCTGAATGGCGCGCCATAGCCGTTCAGGAGATAGGTCATGTTTCCGTGGCCGGTGATTTCATCCAGCAAGGCTTTGGACATTGGCATTTCCACCAACCCATGTGGTGCCTTGTCCTGCTTCCACCGCAGCCATGGGCGGCCGTCGCGCATGTGTTCGTTCTGGCGGCCGAGGCGACACAGATCACCTCGGCGAGCCGTGGTCGCCATAGCGAGAACCAGTGCGCGCCGGGCCATGCTTCCGGGACCGTGATGGCCAAGGAATGCCGAGATGTCCTCTGCGGTCCATGCCTGAAAACCATCTGTTTTTTTGCGATTGCGGGACACGTCGCGGGTCGGGTTTCCGCAGGTGACGTGGTCACGGCGGATCGCCCACTTATAGAGGGCGGATATGGCCTTCAGAAGGTTGTCGGCGGCACCCGGCGTGGCCATGAAGCGATCATGCAGCTTGATCACCGCACTCCTGGGCATGTTGGCATCTTTCGAGCCGTATTCCTCGACGAGGCGACCAAGGTGGTGCCGGTGACCTTTCAGGGTCAATGGTGACGCCAGATGCGAAGCGGCGCGCTGCTCCAGATCTTCAAGGTAGAGCCCGACCAGCCACTCGACGCTTCCGCGAACCGATTTGGAGATTGGTACTGGCACATGATCGCGCAGGCTCGAATAATGGTCGAGAAACTCCCGGCTTCCGGCTTCACCCTTTAGGGTGACTTTTACCTTGCCGCGCCGATACCGGTAGCGGATCGCGCCGGATGGCAGCGTTTCTTCGGTCACATATGGCAGGCGCATCAGGTCCACGGCTCTGGTTTCCGCTCATCCTTATCGTCGGTGTCGGGCTTGTCCACTTCGGCTGTCAGGATCCGGATCGATCCGTCGCGCGGGAACTCGAGACCGTGGATGTTCAGGCCGGCCTTCTGCGCGATCGCTATAGCCTTGAGAGAGGCGGCTTCACTGATCACAAATCTCTTTCCCATTATGCCGCTTCCTCCCTCACCATCAGATGGGCGCAGTTCGCCCTGGTCATTTCGAAGTCTTCCGTGCGTCACGGGCCGCGTGGTCCAGTTTTGCGATTGCCATAAGCGTCGGCTTCAGATCGGCCGGCGCTTCGTCGTATCTGACCTTGGTCCAGCGTCCGTTGAGCTTTGGCAGCATGGCTTGTGGAATCGCCTCCCAGTTCGCCGGGGCGCAGTTGGTCTTGTCGCCGTCGAGACATTTCAGGACATAGCCCTTTGGGATCGCGCCGTTCTCTTTTTCCCAGAACCAGCGATGCTTCTGTACGCGACGGGTCGCGGCGCCGGTATGCGGGTTGGTCTCGGCAACTATAAGCCAGACATACCCGTCCTTCGGATCGATGCTCTCGTGACCTGGGCCGCGATAGGTATGGGGGCGGTTGCCCTTCTTGAAGGCGGTTGGTAGGCATTTCGCCCTCGCCTCGGGCGACATCTCCTTGCCTTTGTTGGCAGCCGGCTGGCCCTTGATGAAGCGGCCATCGCGACCGGACAGCCAGCCCCGGCGGTTGCACAGAGCCTTCAGGTTCGCGAGCGACACATCATCCCGGCGCCAAAACGAACAAAAGGACCTGTGCAGATCGGCGCGGGCCCAGTCTTTGCGCGCCTCGATCCAGTCGAGCTCCTCCGGTTCAAATCGGATCCGCCGCCCCTTCATTCCCGGGTGCTCCCGATCTGCGGCAGCATGGGCAGGATGCCGGGGCCGTGGTCATGAAACAGCTTCGCCGCCCGCAACTGAAGCTCGGCATTACTGGTGACCTGATCTGCGACCGACACAATTGCCTCGGCACGTTTCACCTCGGCGTCGAGCTGTTCAGAAGTCAGGTTCTCATCGGCCAGGCGCTCAAGTTGCGCGAACAGATGATTGTTCAGGTCGGACAGCTTGTTCTTCATGATCAGATCTCTCCCGCCAGCACGCGCCGGTCATGCTCTGCCTGTTTGTCCTTAGCGCTGTCGAAAAACCGGCCAGCGTTTTCGTTCAGCATCTGGGCGATGTCCTCCATGAGCTTCTCGCCATCGGTCCACATCTCGGGCGGCATGATCAGTAGCGGGCCGCGCAGACCCATCGAGACGCATCCATCGGCCAGTTTCCTCGACTTCTCACCGGCATAGATCGCCAGCGCGCCGCGTTTTGGGATCGTGAGGGCAGTGGGTGCGGCGTCGAAATACCTGTCAGACATTGGCGACCTCCATCAGCGTCTCGGCGTGGCATGGCTGGCCGGGCTTGCACCAGCAGGCGAAGCTGTGGCCGCGCAGCGCGGGCAGGCGGCCCAGAACGGCGGCGCGCAGCTCGTCGAGGGCATCAATGCAACGGGTCACATCGGTGCCGCTCAGCCCCGCAGGCAGAGACGGGATGCCGGTGCGCAGCCATTCAGCGTGAAGCGCGACCACGCGCTCGGGCGTGAGGATCTCGCTCATAGGGATCAGCGGATACCAATCCATTTTGCCCTGCAGCGATCCGTTCGGGATGCGCAGACCGCCGTCTTCGCCCGGCACCCAAGGATTGCCGAACAGGGTGGACCGGTCACAGCGTACGGTGTTGGCCGGCAGGCGCGAGCCTTTGCTGCGCGAAAGCTGGACGCGGGAGGAGGGGGCGTGGTCACGCATCACTCGATCCCCGCAGTGATCCGGTGGCGTGGGCGCTCAACCATGGATGTGATGACCTGGCGGGCGTCCGCCTCCGGAATGCCGAGGTCAGCAGCCAGCCGGACCAGCTTCATGACCTCACCGGGAAAGAAAAAGTTGCCCGGCGATGCCAAAAGGTTTGCGGCAACGGCGTTGCGGAAGCGGGTCTCGGGCGGGATCGTCATGGCTACTCCGGGAAAAGGCTCCCGGCCTTTGCTCTGGCCGGGAGAGGTCCAACAGGGAGGTTGGGGCGGATCACCCGCCACCCCGGCGGGATAAAATCCCCGGTGGTCACCTGGCAGGGCGCCACCGGGGCAAGTAGGCGCGGGGCTAGGCATGCCGCTCGCGCCTGCGAAACTCAGGCTGCGGGCGCTTCGCGACCGATGAAGACGGGCAGCCCAGTCTCTTCGGCAGCAGTGTAGGCGATGGCGGTGAAGCGAGCCCGGCGGGCATATTCGACGCGGTGCCATTCCAGAGCGAATGCGACCGCACCGCCACCAGACGGACGCCACCGGAACAACGCCTCGAGGTCAGACGGCTCTTCGCCGTTGTAGAACGGGATATGCAGGGTGATCTTCTTCGGCACAGTCACACCATTGGACGCGCGGTTCTCGGTCTCGAAGAAGATCTTGCGGTCGCCGTTGTCGAGGCGCGTCGATGTCTTATAGGTCTGGCCAACCGTGGCTTCGAAGTCGCGGCTGATCTCGATCAGGGTCGCGGGATCGGGGTGCAACACGTCCGAACTGTTTTCTTCCAGGAAGCGCGCGAAGGTCTCCTGATCCTGAAACTTCGCCTTCACAAAGGCATCCCAGCGGCTGAACTCCTCGGAGGGGCGCAGCTTCAAGGTAACGCTGTGTTCGTTCGGGCCGGGGGTGCCGGTGTTGTGCGACTGGTTGTCGTGGTGCCAGTCCAGCCGGGCCGAGATAGTCAGTGCGTCATAATCCGCGATGATGATCGACCGCTCGTCCGAGAAGCGGTTGGCATAGGCCGAAAGCGAGGCGCGATCATCGACGATAACGCGCTGCTTTTGCCAGGGCGGCAGCTGCGCGCGGTCCGAAAGCTCGTGAAGGCGGAAGTCATCCGGCAGTGCGACATACTCCCGACCATCCGGCCCGAAGTGGCGAGGATCTGCGAGGCGCGCGCCTTTGATCACGGTCTCCAGCGTTTCGCCGGGGTTTCGCACGTCGAAGCCGGGGATGATCGGCTCGAGCAATTCTGCCTCGGGCGCGGTTTCGGTCTGGTTCTCTTTGGCCATTATCGGCTCCTGTCTGAGGTGAAGGGAAAAGCGGGGCGGGATCAGCCGGTCTCGCGGTCGCGCTCGCGCTGCCGTTCGATCTCGTCCTCGATGTCCATCTGGCGCGGGTCGCGCCGGGTGAGCCGGTTCTGGTCATTGGTGAAATAGATGCCCGGCGGGATTGCCTGGCTGGGCTTCGAGATCTTCGGCGTGGCAGTGACCTCAAGGTGGCCACCCTTCGCGATTTTGAAATCGAAGGTCAGAGCGAGCTTGCCGCTCTTTCCGGTTTCACCGATCGCGTCCATCAGCTCGTTGAGCTTCTGGTTGCAGTCGTCGAGCAGCTCGCCCCGTCGAAAGGTCTGCACGAATTGAAGGAAGTTCAGTTCAGGCGCTGACATGCCGAATCCTTTCAGCAGCAGCCCGGCGGGGTGCCGGGGAAGGTGAGGTTGAGAAGGGCGAGGATCAGACTGCGCGCGAGGACGGCCCCGACGAAGGCGAGGAAAATCACCCCGGCGATCACGGTCAGCCCTTCGAAGTGCAGCAGGAAACCGCGGCGGCGCCGGTAGTGCGCGAGCGGGACGGAATAGCTGGTGCGCGGGATCATGCGAGCGCTCCCGGCTTTTGCATATCCACCGCAGCCCCATTGATGTCGGGCGAGAGGATGGCCTGCAACTCTTCGACGCTGCGATCAGCCAGACCGGGGTGGATGCTGGCCAGCGCGCGGATGCGCGGACCCAGACCCTTGCCGCTGGCGGGTTGCAGGCGCAAATGCCCGCCATGGATCACGGTTTCGGGGCGGGTCTCTGCCAGCTGCGGCATCCAGCGGCCCTCGGGCGAGACGGTCTCGTAATACCAGCGGGCGCTCATGCTGCACCGCCGGGGATCAGGGTGAGGTTGTGCAGCCTCGGCCAGGCCGGCCGGGCGTTGGCCTCAAAGACAGCGCGCGGGATGCGGACCAGCTTGCCCTCGGGGTTCTCGGCCACGGGGCGGCTGTCGCGCAGGATCAGCCACTGCACAATGCGCGAGACGCGCTGGACATGGGAAGGCAGGGCACTGTCATGCGCGACGACACTGCGGCGGGCGCGCTGGATCTGGTCGGGGTGGAAACGGGACAAGGCAGGCCTCCATCGGGGATGCGATGGGGATCTGTATAGACAAGAAAGTTGTCAATGCAAATCAAAAATGACAAAAAAATTGTCATTTAGGGCTCTGGCACCGGCTTGGGTGGGGAGAATCGGTGCGAGTGACGGGCCGGTGGTATAGAAAAAGCCCGCCAGCGGCGGGCTTTGAGCTTGGTGGTGTGGGGTGGCTTAACTACTTTTGCTGGCTCTTTTCCTGGCGACGAAGGATGTTCGCGATCTCGGCGGTGTTGCTGGCGGTGTCGAGTTGAGCTGTGCCAAGTTCGGCGACAGCGATCATCATGAGGCCACCAAAGATCGGTGGGATGCACAGGGTTAGCGTCTCGATTGTGGATCGGCCTGGTCCGAAGAAAATCAGCGCCACGCCCGCTAAGATGGCAATGACGCCCAGTACGCCCAGCAGGCCCAATAGTGCGCGTGCGGTACCGTAGTTTTTCATAAGTAATTCTCCCTTTAGTAGAATTCTATCCACAAGTGCGCCCGCAGAATTGTTTCGGATCGGGGTTGACCGGTCGTTAATCACCGCACAGGATCGGAACTTTAGGGGAACATTGGGGCTGAGGAATGAAAGAGGACGCTAAGATTAAGGCTCTCAGGGGTGCTTCTGAGGTAAGTGGCCTCACTATCGATTTTCTTGATCACTTGTCCGGCGGGTTGTCCAGCCAAGCCTTTCGGAGGTTCATCGGCAATGCTTCAACAATCCCCTCGTATATGAAATCCAGAGACAGATCGTACGTTTTTCGCAGCTTGCGAGCTGCGGCCAGTCCAACGGGGAAGTCTCCACTTTCATAGTTGTTTATGGCTGCGCGTTTAAGGTCGGCCTTGGCCGCATATTCCTCTTGGGTGTAGCCCAAAAGGTTGCGGTGCCACGAGATCCTCTGGGCCATGTCGGTGTAGGGCTTATCCATGGGTATAGACCTACCTGACAAAAAACTTGTCACAAGATGATTGTCTTGTCTTGCCAGATGACAAAATATTTGTCATTTGGTTGGCATGAGTAGCACATCCGAAATCATCGACGCACTTGGCGATGACACCGTTCGCAGGCTTTGCGGCGTCGGTGAGTTCTCCGTCCGTGCGGCCCGTCGCGGGCAATTTCCAGCAAGCTGGTTCGATTTGATTGACCGTGCGTGCGCGGATCGAGGGATTGTATGCCCGCGCTCCCTTTTTTCGTTCAAGCAACCTCACGCCGAGGATGCTGCATGATGCCGTCCAATCTGACCATTCATTTTCCATGTGCCCTGTCTCGCACGGGTGCATCCGCGCGTCACGGAAACAAGGTTTCCGTGGTCAATCAGGGATTTCGCCATGTCTGATCTGAGCCGAATGATCCGCGTCCTGATGCAGGGCCTTGTCGATCGGGCAGGTGGGGTCGAGGCGGCTGCTGCGCTGATCGGCGCTCGCCTCGGGACCGATGTTTCCAAGGGGTCCATCTCAAAGCGCAATGCAGGTCATCTCAGCTGGCCTTTCGACGAGATAGTCGCGCTGGAGGAAGCGGTGGGCGATCCCTGCGTCAGCCGCTGGCGGGCACGCAACCTCCCAGAGGTCGAGGAAGGGCAGTGCCTGATGCTCGCCGTTTCGGAGGCCTATCGGGAAACCGGTGAGGCCTTTGGTGCTGCGGCGGCCCTGGCTTCTGGAAACGGCTGCCGGGTTCAGGCCGGGAAAGAAGTATCTGAGGCAGTGGCCTCGGTCGAAAAGCTTGCTGCCCTGATCAAGGGGTCCGGCAAATGAACCGGGTTGTGACTGTAGATTTCCGCGCCGATCTTGCCCCGTTCCAGCGGGTGGTTGCCGAGATCCTGACGTTGGTGCGCAAACTCGGGCCCGAAGGGCTGGAGCTTTTGCGCGATTTTACCGCCCAGGAGAAGGGCGGCTTTTCGATCGGCAATCCCTCAGTCTCTGATGGGGTGGCGACTGTCGCGCGTGAGCCGTCACCGGTCACACTGGCATTCCTTGAGGATCTGCGCCGGAGGGCAGGGCAATGACCGCTGCTCCCACCCATTCAGTGGCCAAAGATCCATGCCCTGAGGCCTTGCCCGTGATTTACATTCATCACGGCCCGCAGGGTGACATGGTGTATGCGGATCGGCCGGTCCTGATCGTCCATGTTGACGATGGTCAGCCGCTTGACCGTGTGTTTGTGCGTGCCTCGTTCATGCCGCCGGCGGATCTAATTCACGGGCCGGTCGGCTGTACGCAGCATGGCTGCCCCGAGACCGTTCCCCGCAAACAGCGGATGGTCGCCTGGCTTGAAAGGGTCGGGGCAAAACTGGCGCCTCTTCTCAGTAGTGGTACGATCCAATGACCCCAACCGCCCGCAAGCGCCCGGAATGGATCGGCAAGACGCCTGAAACGGCTGTGCCGTCCTGGGTCAAAGATCGCATCCTGAGCGCCCAGAATGATCGCTGCGCCGAATGCAGTAATGATTTCTGCGCCCAGCTGCGCCCGGAATTCGATCACATCAAAGCCCTGATCAATCTGGGCGAGAACCGCGAAAGCAACCTGCGGGCGCTTTGCGGCCCCTGCCACGGCAAAAAGACCGCGGCCGATGTGGCGCTCAAAGCCAAAGTTGCCCGCGTTCGCGGAAACCATCTCGGCCTCAAGCCGAAATCCAGTCGACCCGTCGGCGGCTGGAACGCCAAAAACTTCATTCAGACGCTGGATGGCACGGTTTTGCACCGCGCCACGCGCCAGCCTGTCACCAGACGATAGGGGGCCGATATGTCAGGTCATCCCGAGCAAAGCGCCGGCGCAGAACAGATTGCAGCCGGGGCGGACGCAGGCGCGGGGGAGGGTGGTTCCTCCTCCATCCCCGGCCACCACCCTGGGGCGCTCGCCGCTGTGGCGTCCTCGGCCGGACTGGCTGGAGGGGGAGTAAAGGGGGTCGCCGGGAATTGGGATCCCGGCAACCCCGAAAAAGACCAATCGCTACTCCCCAATGAAAGAAAGCTGCGCCTCGGAATTGATTCGCGCAATGACTATAAAAGCTGCGTTTTGGATATCGAATTGGGCGCAACCGTAACTGCAAACACCTTTGAAACGGGGGCCGCCCCGCAGTCTGGGGTGTTGGGTGGCGGCCCGGATACTCGTTACTGCGGAAGTGGTAGCGCTGGCGATGGTGCCGGCGCAGTGGGAAATCTGGACGCTTCGTCCCCCGCCACACCCGAGGGCGATGCGATCAGCAGGGGGGCGGCAGGCCTTAAACGCATTGTTGAGGAAATCGACGGCGCCATGAACCACGGCACCTGGCGCGATGATCATGGCGTCAGGCTCAAGGATACGCCGGAATGGGTTGCGCTATACAATGCGATGAAATCGCCCGCCGCCCTCACCGCGCAGCCCGTGGCGCACGGTGATGACGCAATCGCAGCCGGCCTGTTCATGGAGGCGGTAACGGGATCGCAGCCCGTGGCGCATGAGCCGGTGGCGATCCTGCGGCTGTCGATAGAGCGCAAGATCGGTATGTACGGTGCGGCATATGACGGGCCGCAGGATGCGCGAGCCTACACTTACCAGCACCAGCCGGGCAATCAGCCGGCCTGGAAGATCGGCCAAGCCGCATCCGCCGCCGCACAGGATCGGGCCGGAGATTACATTGACAAGGGCCTTGGGCTTCTTCGGCACCTTCAAGACGCAGGCTTTGGGGTGTTTTCCCTGGTCAAGGACGAAGCCGCCACCCCCGCGCCGGTAGAGGCTGGGCTGCTGGATGCGATCTGCGACATGCTTCACGGATTCATCGACCCGGATGATGCGGTCGGGGTTCGCATCAATCTGGAAACGATCCTCCGCGCCCAATCCGCCCCTGTGGGCGGGGAGGTGAAGGGATGATGGAGATCCTCGCGCTTCTGATCGTCGGTCACATGCTGGCCGATTACCCGCTCCAAGGCGATTTCCTCGCGCGCGGGAAGAACCGGACAGCCCCGATCCCGGGCGTCCCGTGGCAGCACCCGCTTGCGGCACACTCGATCATTCACGGCGGTTTCGTCGGGATCATCACCGGCACGATCTGGCTCGGCCTCGCTGAGGCGGTGGTGCACTGGTTCATCGACGACGCCAAGTGTCGCGGCCTGATCAGCTACCACGCCGATCAGGCCCTGCACATCGGATGTAAGGTGCTTTGGGTCGCGATCCTCGCCCAGATCGGCGGTGCAGCATGAGCGCCGTGGATCTGCTTACCGTAGCGGACGCGCTGGACCGTTGGGCTGAGGTCGTGCGCGCTGATCGTCCGATTGACGCCAGCATAACGGGCTTGCGCCAGATGGCGCGCGTGGTGAGGGATGCTCTCGAGCCAGCCAGCCGGGCAGAGATGATCGCGGCGGCGGCATTGGCGCGTCACAGCGCTGCATGCGATGGTGGTCATTCGTTGGTGGGCACTGCGGCTGCTGAGGCGGCAGTTGATGCGATCATCGCCTTGGGGCGCCGCGCCCCGGTCAGCGCCGGGAAGGTGAAGGCGCTGGTGTGGCGTCCAGATGGCATGGCGGCCTCAATCGTTGGCCAGTATGTCGTTTGGGATGCGATTTCTAAAACGGGGTGGCGCCTTTCGGTTCCGAGCGCCCAGCTCAATGTCACGTGCTGTGCCACGGAAGCCGAGGCGAAAGCCGCCGCCCAGGCCGATTACGAGGCCCGCATCCTCTCGCAGTTCGAGCCGGGTGACGGGTGGCAGGGGATCGAGAGCGCGAAGCCGCCGAAAGACCGGCCATTCCTCGCACGCAATCCGGGCTTTGCAGCCTTCATAGCCGAATGGTCTGATATAGATCAGGATTACATCCATGACAGTGGCGTGGATGGCTGGATCTGCCTGTATTTCTCGCACTGGATGGAGATCCCGGAACTGTCGCCCGCCTCTCTCCCCCAAGGGGAGGAGACGAGATGAGCGTCAGAGCGGACATTATCGCCAAGGTCAGGAGCTTGCGCGCCAGGGCGGGGGATAGCGCCTCGTCCGAGGGGGAAGCTGCCGCAGCAGCGCGGATTGCTGCCAAGATCATTGCCGAAAACCAACTCACGGAGGCGGAACTGCGGCAGCGTGGCGCTGGCGGCGTTTCTGAGGCCACGCATAATGACGGGCGTGCAAGGAAGCACCCCGCACTTGACGCGGCGGCCGCAGCAATTGGCCTGCTGACAGAATGCACCGCGCTCGTGCGAGGGGGCGCGAATATCTGGATCGGCCAGCCAGACGATGTGGCCTTTGCGATCTACCTTTGCGAATTGATCGAGGGAGCCTCGGAAAGGGCATATCGCGCCCACTGGACCCGTAGGTTCACTTCTGCGCCCCGTCCGTTTTACAGGCAGTCATTCATGGCCGGATTTGGGCATGGCGTGGCGCAGCGCATGGTCATCCTGACGCGCGAGCGCGAAGCGGAGCGGAAGCGTGCCGCCGAAATGACCAGCAGCACAGATCTTGTCGTCGTGAAGGGCGCCATCATCGCTGATTACTTGGCTGAGACGCGCCCGATGCTGCGCACCGAGCGAACCCGCGCGAGAAAAGAGCCGGATACTATGGCGCTTCTGAGCGGGCTCCACGCCAGCAAATCTTTGCTGTTGAGCCGTCCAGTCGAGTGTGACGCCCCTCCCTCCGCTCTCTCGCAGGAAGGGGAGGCGTGATGGGAGTTTGGGAACCGTCTCTCGGCGCATCTGACGAATGGTATACCCCAGCCTATCTGTTCGATGCGCTTGGGGAGACATTTGACCTCGATGTGGCCTCTCCGTCTGTTCGGTGGCATGTTCCTGCGCGGTGCTGGCTGAACGAGAACGATGATGGGCTGAAGTATGCCCCGTTCTGGCATGGCTTCGTCTGGATGAACCCACCCTTCGGCGGTCGGAACGGGTTGGAACCGTGGCTGGATCGCTTCTTTGCGCACGGCACCGGCATTGCCCTGACCCCGGATCGCACCAGCGCGCCGTGGTGGCAGGAGGCAAACCTGCGAGCCGATGCCACGCTGTTCATCGCGGGCAAGGTCAAGTTCATCCGCCCGGATGGCAGCGAGGGCAAATCGCCCGGCACCGGCACCACGCTTTTCGCGGCTGGCGAGCGGGCGGCGCGGGCATTGGTCCGCGCGCAAAAGTCCGGGCTTGGTGCGGCCATGACCCGCGCCACCCCTCACAGGGAGGGCGAGTAGATGGGGCGAAACAAAAAAGCCGCCGTCGCGACATGCGCAAGGGCGGCTCTCTCTTCACTCAATACGACCAGAACTCGATCACTCGTCACCAGAGGTAATGGGGCACCTATACGCCGGTTGGTCAGGGGGGCGAAGACGGCAACATCGCCTAGGCAAAACTGCCCATGTGAAAGAAACGGGGCGCCCCATTCCCTGAGCGCCCCGGTCGGTCAGGGACTGCGACAGGCCGAGGGAGATTGCGGCCGCCTGGTGTTCAAACGGGCGGTGGGTGAAATGGTTCCCATCGGGGCGGTCGAAAAAAAACCGGGACGCAGCTTGGCGCCCCAGCAGTCATACAGGCAGTTCAACAGACAGGTCACGGGACGTTGTGACGGTCTGATGAAACAACGTGTGGTGGGCGACTTGGTTCCCACCTCAACCAGTTGTGAACGGGGTGTTGCCGCATGAGCCGCGCTTACTCGTCCTGGGATGCCTTTGCTGCCGGGGTTCGCGATGCCGTGGGGCAGGGGTTTGACCATGCTGCTGCGGAGGCCCGCCGACATGAAGAAACCAAATACCAGCGCATGCGCGCCTTGCAGCAGGACGGTGATGCACCGGGCGTGCTGATCGAGGGGCGGTGTGTGGATGTGACGGAAGGGACGGGGAATTGATCAAAGAGCAACTTGTTGAGCCCGTTATGGCAGCACCGGTAAACGCCATGATCTATCCCCTGGCTTTCGGCGACCTCCTCGTCACGAATGAATGGGTTGAATGGCATCTGCACAAGTTTCTGGATGGCACCTTTGTCACCCGCATGACGCGCTTGCAGCGTTTCGACGTGATCGGGGTTGCAGTGATCCTCTGGAATGCCTCGCTGAAGGAGAACCCTGCCGGCACCTTGCCGGATGATGATGAGCTTCTGGCGGACAAGGCCAAGGTCAAGGATCTGGATGTCTGGCGCGAGATGCGGCCGCTTGTCCTTCATGACTGGGTGCCAGCGCGCGTCCTTGACCCTGAAACCGGGGAATACCTCGGGGGCAAGCTTTGCCATGTGTCCGCGCGTGGTGGTCTCGGCCTGCTTGCGCAGATCGCAAAGCGAACCGCGACCCGAAAGTCTGCCAAGGCAGCGGGACGCGAGACGCAGCGGCTCGCCACGATGCGCAGCCGGGTCAAAACGAAGATGAAGGGCATGGGCAAAGCCCGGTTTTCGGAGAACGCCGATCTCGTGGCTTCGGTCACCAAGTGGCTCGACGAAAACAGCCTCTTCGTGAACGACGAAAACATTCTTGCCGGGCTGGAGACCCTGCACAACATCCCGCGCGTGGTTGGCTTCGGGCGGGGCGCTGACAGCTGAAATGCCGCTGTAATGCGGTGACATGATTACAGTAATGGCGCTGAAATACTCTGGAAGATTTCAGCGCATTTTCAGGCTCTTGAGGTGTAATTGCCCTACAGGACAGGACAGGACAATGACAGGACAAGACATAACAAAACATTCCTTCCCGGATTGGCCACGTTTTGGCCTGTGGATAACCGGGGAATTGCTGAGAAAAGAAAGGGGGCAGAAATGGAAAGCGATGCACTGAAGGCAGGCAAGGAACGGGTCAGGTTACTTCTGATAGAGCCGCTGACCGCCCGGGGTTTGAAGCGGGCAGGCGGAGCAACCGTCGCGCAGCATGAGGCCACAATGGAGGGGCTGGCCGCGCGGCTGGCCTATATGTCTGCCGAGAACCTTGGTGCGCTGGGCGATGTGGTCGAGCAGCACGGGCAGGGCAAGCACAGGGATCGCTGGCCGTCTGAGGTGGTGATCTGCAACTGGGCGCGTCAGCTTCAGGAGCCGCCGCCCTCTGACAGCCGGTTTGTCACCACATACCTGCGCAGTCGCGTCGGACGGCAGGCGCTGTCCGAGGGGTGGGCCGTAGAGCTTTACCTCTCCATCAAGAAGTTCGGCCAGCCGCCGAACGGGTTCGTGATCAGAACCCTGAAAGAGGAGGCCGATGCGTCGAAACGCCGTCGCGGCAGGATCGAGACAGAAAGCCGGTTCGGCACCGTAGCGCCTGCGGATCGCCAGTGGCTCGAATGGTATCACCTGGTTGAGGCGCGGGTCGCGGCCATCATGGATGCGCAGGATGCGGAAGGAGATGCGGCGTGAGCTTCATGGAAGAGATCAGTGCGCTTGGCGCAGAACTGATTGGCGGGGCCGAGGATGAGGCGCTGGCTGATCTTGCCGGTCTTGTCATGCGTGTATCTGCCCTGGATGCAGACGGGATCCTTGCTAACGCCCTCGCAAAGCTGGCTGGCGAATACAGGCTGCATGATGAGGATCGCCGCATCCGTGACATGCTGGACTATTTCACGCCGCCCGAAGATCTGGCAGAGATCCCGACCGCGCCCGGTCGCGGGCCTATGCACCGCGTTCCGAATTACATGGTGCTGCCCGGCGGCACTCGCTCGCAGCGGGGCGCGCACTGGCGGCGGATGGATCAGCTTTCCATCATGTGCCGTCACGCCTGGGAGCGGCACCGGGTAAAATGCGAACGTGACGGGAAGGATGTTCCGTTTGATGCCCCGTTCTCACTTGGGCAGATATCCATGGGTCAGCAGTATCAGGGGCTGGTCGAGCGTCATGACGCTGCCGGTATCAAATGTGCATCAATCGAGGGTAGGGCGGCTGGCGGCTCAGGCGGAAGCGGCGGAGGTTTCATCGAGGCGTATCTGGCTGAAGGGTATGAGATTGAGGCTATCCGCCGCAGGATCGGTGATGGTGTTGCGCTTGCGGTCAAGCGCGGCACGGGGCGCAGGCCAATCACCGATCGGGCGTTGGTCGATGCGGTTTGCCTGGCGGGCAGGGATTTGACTTCGATCTTGCGGGCACATGGGTGGGCCAATGATGCGCGCCTCAGGGCTGCGTTGCGTGATGCGCTCGCGGGCGCGCTGGATCGAATGCAGGGGTATCGGTAAAAAGGGGATTGACGCTTATCCTCATCGCTGGCATGTATTTTGACATCATCTCGAATAGCGCCCAGTGGTCAAACCACTTGGGCGCCTTTTGCGTTTGGGGGTGCGCTTTGTAATGGATCTGAGACTTGAGCGCAGGTCTGTCGATGACCTGATCCAAAATCTGTCCGATGTCGGGCTGAAACAGGTTCCATTCGCGGCTGTGGTCGCGGTGAACAAAACGGCCCGCGAGGTCATCGCGCACATCAAGGACCGGATGGATGTGGTCTTTGACCGCCCCACGCCATTCACGAAAAATGCCTTCGAACTTCGCCCGGCGGCAACAAAGACCACGCTTGAGGCAACAGTTGCCGAGAAGCCGATGCAGGGGCGCCGGCACTATCTGAAGGTGCAGGAGGCTGGCGGACCTCGTGAACAGACTAGGCTGGAAAAGCTGCTATCGCTCAAGGCGGCATGGTCTGGTGTGATCCAGTCGGTGATCCCGGCGACCGGCTCGCCCTTTGAGGCGGCGCGGCTGGATCGATATGGGAACTGGTCGAGTGGCGAGCGCAACCAGCTTCTGTCCGGTCTTGGTGCGCAGCGCGAGGCTTCCACCAATACGACCGACAAGTCGCGGAAGCGGGCAAAGACCCGGGCAACATACTTCGTGCCGAAGCATGGCCTCGCGCCGGGTGTGTATCGCCGGAAGGCGAAGGGCGACATTCCGGTTCGGGTGCTGAAGTTCTCGGACAAGGTGCCGCAATATGACAAACGGCTCGGCTTCAAGGATGGCGTCGAGGCGATCTTCGCGCAGCGGATCGGGGTCAACTTCGCCGATGCGCTGGCCAAGGCCCTCTCGACCGCCCGGTGACCCGCGCGGGTCCTTCCGGGCCAAACCTTGCACGCGGGTAATTCGCACCCCGGTTTGTGTGCGTTTTGGAATTTTTTCCATCTGTGACAAGGGGTTGTTGTTGGGGTTATCATGGAAAGTCAGTCAGATAGCCCCGAACTGATCGCGGTCGAGGTCGCGCCGGAGTTTCAGGAGATCCTCGACCGCTTCCCGCTCCCGCACGGTGTTCAGGACGCGGATTGCAATCAGGAAGAGATTGCTCAGGCGCTCGGCACCACAGTCAACACGGTCGCGAAATGGATTCGGCAGGATGGCTTGCCGGTCGCGCAGCAGGGTGGAAACGGCAAGGCTTACGTCCTGCGGCTTTCGCATTGCTATGCCTGGCGCAAGGGTCGCGAGGCCGAGGCGGATCTGCGCAGCAACCATAACAAGCAGCAGGTTGCAGCAATGCAGGCCTCGTTTCTTGGTTTGGATATCGACAATCCGCAGGCCGCCATGTCGCCGGCGCAGCGCCGCGAAACAGCCATGGCCGATATCGCATGGTCAAAGGCGGCGCACATGCGGCGCCAGCTCGTGCCACTGGCTGATGTTCTGGAACTGCAGGAATCGATCTTTCAGATCGTGAGGGAAGGCCTGAAGGCCATGCCCGATCTGCTGGAGAGGGAAATCAACCTCAAGCCTGAGCACGTCGCCGCCGTGGTTCGCGTTTGCGACGATGTGCTGAACAAGATGGCTGAGCGGGTTGAAGAGGAGGAACTTGCGGAAAGGGACGTGCCCGATGTTGAAGTTCAGGATCGATGGGTGATCTGAGCGGGCTTGCGGGTCAGGCCGGCGGAATCGGCGTCGAACCGCTTCCGCCCTATACGGACCCTAGATCTGCCCTGAAGCGCGCTTTGCCGTCGCTGCGCCCTGGCAAGCGGGTATCGGTCACTGCCTCGGCTGAGCAGCATATGCGGGTCAATGTCTCGGGCCAGTGGAAGAAGTTCCGCGCCGATGTCGCGCCCTACATGGTCGAGCCTACCGACATGTCGGCTTCGCGCCAGTTTCGTGCACTAGTTTTTGCCGGGCCATCGCAGTCGGGCAAGACGCTGATGCTGCAGACCGTGGCCTGTCACGCGATCATGTCTGACCCCGGCCGGGTTGCCCTGTTCCAGATGACGCGCGACGCGGCACAGCTGATGGAGCGCGAGAAGATCGCGCCTGTCATTTACAACAGTCCCGACCTGAAAGCCCGGCTCGCGCAGGGGCGTGGGTCGGATACGATCTTTCAGAAGATCTTCACCGGCGGCACCCATTTGACGCTGGACTATCCGACGCCTGAGAAACTGGCCTCAACCACGGTCAGGACGCTCATGGCGACCGACTTTGATCGTCCCGCCTGGGGCAACGGCTCGATCGGGGATGGTGATCCATACACCCAGATGCGGGCGCGGACCCGGACCTACATGTCCCGGGGCATGGTAATTATCGAAAGCAGCCCTGGCGCGCCGATCCGGGACGAAAACTGGAAGCCGCAATCGCCGCATGATTGCCCGCCTGTCGCCTTCGGTGTTCTGTCGCTCTACCCGGACGGAACACGCGGCCGTTGGTACGTGCCGTGCCCGGATTGCGGGGCGTTCTTCGAGATGACCTTTGCCCGGCTGGTCTATCCCGACAGCGCTGATCCCGCAGAAGCGGGGGAGGCCGCGCGGATGCGGTGCCCTCATTGCCGCGAGACCTTCGGGCATGAGTTAAAGGGAGAGTTGAACCGCGAGGGGCGCTGGCTGCACGAAAGTGCCCCGGCTGATGATGGCAAGATCCGGCTGGTCTCTGTGGATCATTCCGATCTGCGTCGGACTGATATGCTCAGCTACTGGCTCGATGGGGCCAGCGCTGCCTTTTCCACCTGGGCCGAGCTCGTTTCGGCCTATCAGGTCGGCCTGAGGCATTTCGAGGCAACAGGCGACGAAGAGAAGCTGCGCGGTACTGTGACCACGGGGCAGGCGCAGCCCTACCTGCCGCGCTCGGCCAGCTCGGAAATGGAAATCACGCTCGATGCGCTGAAGGATAAGGCGCAGGATATGGGCACTCAGAAAGGAACTGCCCCGTCCTGGGCGCGGTACATTACCGTTTCGATCGATGTGCAGGGCACTTACTTTTCGGTCGGGGTTACCGCTTGGGGTGAGGGTGGCAAACACCAGCCGATTGATCGGTTCGACCTGATCAAGCCGCCTGAGACTGCACCGGGGGCGTCGGGTCGCACCCTTAAGCCCGGTGACTATGCTGAGGATTGGGCCGTGCTGGAGGAGTTGTCCGAACGTGTCTGGCCGGTCGAGGGAGGTGAGTGGGGGCTGAAAGCCGTTTCGCTCGCTGTTGACCTTCACGGCCCCGGATCGACAACCGATCATGCCTATAAGTTTTACCGGGCGCGGCGGAAGGCGGGGGAGGCACGGCGCTGGCATCTGACACGGGGCAGCGGCGGCCTCAACCATACGGACAGGGTCTGGCTCAAGGCGCCGGAGCGCGCCAGCGGCAAGCGCCGGGTCGCTTCCGACATCAAGATCCTGAATATGGCGACCGACCGGCTCAAGGATGCGGTGGCGGTTTCGCTTCGCCTGACCGAGGACGGGCAGAACATCTGCCTTATCCCGGAATGGATGAGCGTCAAGGAACTGACCGAGCTGACGGCAGAGCGTCGGACGCTTTCCGGTTGGGAAAAACGTCCCGGCATGGTTCGGAACGAAAGCCTCGATCATCTGGTACAGGCACGGGCGCAACACATCATCATCGGCGCAGAAAAGGTCGACTGGTCCAATCCGGGCCGGTCCTGGGCGGTGCTGTCGATCGAGAATGAATTCGCCATGCCGGTCGGGCGCGATTCTGCCGGTCATGTCGAGGAAGGCCCGCCGGCCGAGGTGGTGATTTCTGAAAGACAGGCTGATCGCTCGCCCCCTGCGCGGGATGGTTGGATCAGCGAAACGGATGGAGATTGGCTTTGAGCTACACGCAAGATGATATTGCCCGGCTCCGCTCGGCCATTTCGAAGGGCGCCAGCCAGGTCAAGATGGGGGAGGAGCAGGTAACTTTCCGCAGCCTCGCTGAGATGCGGTCTTTGCTCGCAGAGATGGAGGCTTCGGTTGCAGGCTCAGCTGGCACCGGCCTCCAGCACTATCCGCAGTTTGTGGAGCGGCCCTGATATGAACCTGCTTGATCGGGTTATCGCATCCTTCAGCCCGAGGGCAGGCTTGCGCCGGGCGCAGGCGCGCGCCTCTCTGGACGCGATGATGCATTACCGCGCTGGTTCGGTAAATCGCCGCAGTGGGTCCGTCCGGGCCGTGTCGGGTGATGCGGACGCCGTTGCCACTGTCGCCCGCCGTCAGATCTCGCTGGCTGTGCGGGATGTGATCCGCAACAACGCTATCGCAGAGCGCGCCGTTCAGGTGCTGGTCAACAATATCGTCGGGACCGGGATTGAGCCGAAACTGGTATCCGAAGACACAGATCTGAACTACGCTTGGCCTGCGGTGTGCCGCTATCTCGACAGTACCGATGTCGATGCTGATGGTATCTCAACCCTTGCCGGCATCCAGCGCATGGCGGTTCGTGCCATGGTCACGGATGGTGAGGCTCTGGTCGTTTTCCCGGATCCGCTGACCGCAAAGTCATCTTTTCAGCTGCGAGTTCTGGAGGCTGATTATTTGGATGATCGGCTGCAAGGCCGGGCGCTTGGCTCGAAGAATTCCGTCTATGATGGCATCGAGTATGGCGATGATGGTCGGGTCGTCGCCTATCACCTCTATGATGAGCATCCCGGCAGCGTTGTCTGGCATCCCGATTGGAAAGGGTTGGTTTCCTCCCGGATCGAGGCATCGCGTGTCATCCATCTGTATCGGCCTGATCGGCCGGGGCAGCGCCGTGGCGTCAGCTGGCTGGCTCCTGTTCTGGATGACCTGGTTGCGCTTGCCGATAACGATGAGGCGCAGCTCATGCGCCAGAAGATCGCCGCCTGCTTTGCGGCGTTCTGGAAGACCGATAAGGACGCTAAAGCGACTGGGATCCCGTCAAAGCTCGCGCCGGGCCTGATCCAGCAGATTGGCTCGGAGGATGAGGTTGTTTTCGCCAGCCCTCCTGATGTCACGGGATATGATGATTTCGCCCGCATCCATCTGCGGCGCATCGCTGTTGGCCTCGGGATTACATACGAATCGCTGACCGGCGATCTGACCAGTGTCAATTTTTCGTCTGGGCGTCTTGGCAGGATCGACATGGGGCAGAACGTCGAGGCCTGGCAGTGGGGGCTGGTTATGCCCGTTCTGTGTCAGCCGATCGGGCGCGAGATGTTGCGTTCGCATCTCCGGGATAATCCGCGGTCAGGTGCAGCCCTCCGGCAGGCCCGCATCGACTGGACCCCGCCGCCGCCTGTGATTGCCGACCCGAAAACAGAAACTCAGGTTTCAGTCATGAAGATCGAAGCAGGGCTTGCCAGCCGGCATGGTGAGATCCGGCGGCTCGGATATGAGCCCGGCCAGATTGATGCAGAGATCGTCAAGGATGAGGAAACGCGCCGGTCCCTTGCTGCGCTGAAAGCGCCTGCGGTCGCGGCGAGCGAGGAAGCGGATCAACAAAAAAGGGAACGCGAGAATGAATGAGCTTGTACTCTACGGGACGGTTGGTTCGTCCTGGTGGGAAGAAGAGTATTTCACCGCGAAGATGGTGCGCGAGGCCCTGGCAGGAATGTCGGGGCCTTTGACTGTCAGGATCAACTCCGGCGGCGGGATCGCCACCGAGGGGCAGGCCATCTACGCCGCGCTGCGCGGGTATGAGGGGCAGGTGAATATCGTCGTCGAGGGCGTTGCCGCATCAGCAGCCAGCCTGATCGCCATGGCCGGCGAGACTATCACCATGACGCCCGGCGCGCTCCTGATGATCCACGATCCCGCCAGCTGGTATGTCGATGGTCGCGGAACCGAGGATGATCACCTGAAGGCCGCGAAATCCCTGGGCGTCATCGCGAACGCCTATGCGGGCATCTATGCCAAGCGGGCAGGCCTCAGCGTCGAGGATGCCCGGGCGATCATGAAGGATGAAACCTATTACGACCCGCAGGGCGCGCTTGACGCGGGTTTTGCCACTGATCTCGACGACGACAGCGACGAGGCGGAACCCGCTGCCTTCGATTACCGGATTTATCAGCATGCGCCTGAGCGCCTGCTGACCGCTGCCGGCGCGATCCAGCGCCAGCGGCCCACGGCCGAGGTGTTTGCCATGATGACCGGCACCACCCCGAAATCATCCAAACCGAAACCTGCCAAAGGAGCGAAAGCCATGGCGAATAAGAAACCCGCCCCGAAGGGCAGGATTACTGGTGCAAAGGCAAAGGCTGAGGGCGACGACCCGAAGCTCGAGGAAGATGATCCCAAGCTTGAAAGCGACGGCGACGAGGATGACCCGAAGCTTGAGGATGAGGGCGACGAAGATGATCCGAAGCTCGAAGATGAGGGCGACGAGGATGATCCCGAAATGGAAGAGGATGACGACGCGGTCGCAATCCTCGACCTCGTCCTCATGCATGGCGATTCTACTGATGTGGCCCGCGATTTCCTCGCCAAAAAGTCTTCCATCGCGACTGTCGTCGCCCATTACCGCAAGAAAGGACCGAGCGTGACGAAACACAAACCCGGTGGCCCGACCGCCCGGATCACCCGTGATGAGTGCGATACGCGCCGGATCGGCATGACTGAGGCCCTTGCGGCCCAGTTCGGTCGCCGCGCCCCGAAAGATGATCGCGCCCGGCAGTTTATGACCATGTCGCTGGTCGAAATGGCGGCGATGAGCCTCGGCCACAAAGGACCGATGCGGACGGCCTATGATCGTGAGCAGGTCTTTATGGCCATGCACACCACCAGTGATTTCCCGCTCTCGCTTCAGAACGCCCTGAACAAAGAGCTTGAATCGCGTTACCGTGAGGCCGAGCCGACCTATCGCCTGATCGCGCGCCAGAAAACCTTCCGCGATTTCCGCCCGCATCCCATGATCCGGCCCGGTGATTTCCCGACCCTGCAGCCAATCGGTGAGGCGGGCGAAATCAAGTATGGCACCATCGGCGAGAAGGCAGAGACGGTCGCACTGTCGTCCTACGGTATCGCTCTTGCGATTTCGCGGCAGACACTGATCAATGATGATATCAGCGCCATCGCGGATATGATTGCCGACCAGGGTCGCGCGGTTGCCCGGTTCGAGGACAACACCTTCTACGCCATGATGCTGGGCGGTGCGGGCGCTGACGGTCCAACCCTGCTGGAGACCACCCGCCAGGTGTTCAACGCCACAGACGGTACCAAGGCTGCGGCGGCGGCGGCGATCAATGTCACCTCGCTGTCGCTGGGCCGCGCCGCGATCATGAAGCGCAAAACCATCGGCGGCAACGATCTCGGTATCGTCCCGACGATCCTTCTGGTCGGCCCTGACAAGCTGACCGAGGCGCAACAGATCGTCGCTCCGATCCAGGCCGATCAGGCCGGGAACGTAAACCCGTTCGCCGGCCAGCTTCAGGTCATCCCGACCGCGAAGGTCACCGGCAATGCCTGGTACCTCTTTGTTGATCCGGCTGATGTGCCGAACTTCGTCTATGGCTACCTCGAGGGCGCTGCCGCGCCGCGCACCCGGATGGAAGAGCCGTTCGGGCGTCAGGGCATGCAGCTGAGCCTCGAGCATGATTTCGGGGTTGGCGCCATCGACTTCCGGGGCGGCTACAAAAACGCCGGCGCCTGATCAGGGCGAGGGACAGTGATCTGACGAAAGGGCACCTTCGGGTGCCCTTCGTCATTCTGGAAACCTGCCAAAGGAGAGAGATCCATGGCGAAGAATTTTATTCAGCCCGGGTACGTGGTCCCGGTGACCGCGCCGCGCGCGGTGAAAAGTGGCGAGCTGGTTGTTGTGGGCGTTCTGGCCGGGGTCGCGCAATTCGATGCTGCTTCCGGCGCCCGTGTCGAGATCGATACGGTTGGGGTCTATCAGCTTGCAAAGACCAGTGCGCAGGCCTGGACCGAAGGGGCCGCAATCTACGCTGTGCCAGCGACAGGCATCGCGACCACGGCCGCGACGGCCGGAAACCTGATGATCGGGACAGCAGCAGCCGCAGCTGCCAACCCGTCGGGCACTGGCGCGGTGCGCCTGAACGGCTCGGCTCCGGCAGCTGTCACCAGCTGATGACCGGGATTTTCGACGGTATGACCGGGATACTGAGCGATGTGTTCGGCGCCCCGGTCATCTGGCAGCCGCCCGGCAGCCAGGCGGAAACGGTGCAGTCTATTTTCCGCCGTGTTCCGGTCGAAGTGGTTGGTGCGGGTGGTGAGCCGGTTCTAGCCATGCAACCGATCTGGCGGGTTCGCCGAGGGTCAATGTCGCGCGCGCCAAAGGCGGGCGATCAGATCCAGCCTGGTGACGGGCGGACCTATCGCATCACTGCGGTGCAGGAGGGCGGTTCGCCCGCCGGCGACCGCTTTGTGACCTGTGAACTGGAGTTAGTGACATGACCCACTATCGCAGCCAGATCCGCGCGGCGCTGAAACTCGCGCTGCAGGTCAATTCTCATTTCGCCGGGTTCACCCTGAAATCCGCCTGGGCACAGAATATCGACGCTGAAACCCTGCCGGTGATGGGGGTGGCGACCCCGCGCGAGACTAAGGATCAGGATGCCCTCGACAGTGCAGAGCGCGGCATCACGGCGATCATCGTTCTGAAGCGCCTCGGGGGCGACGACCTCGAGGAGGTCCTGGATGATGACAGCGTGCCGGTCGAAAACCTTGGCCTGGCGACCCTTCGGACCCTGAGTTTCGGGGCGGTGCTTGAAAGCACAGACATCGACATTGCCGGATCCGCAGAGCAGCGGATCGGCACTTTGACCATGGTTTTCCGGGTTGTCCTGTCGACGCCCGAGCCGCTCACCCCCTAGCAGGAGATTCTTAAATGGCCGCATCCAGTGGCGTTACGCTTGGCTATGGCACCCGCGTCCGGATCGGTCGCGGCACATCCCCGGTCGAATGGACAATCATCAAAGGCGCCGAAGAGGTGCAGTTTCCAGATCAGACGCCCACGGATGTGGATGTCACCTGGCTCGAAAGCCCGGGTGCAACGGAAGAGTCTATCCGGGGGCTGAAAACTGTCGCCACCTTCACCTTACCCCTGCAATACGCGCCGGGCGGTGATACCGATATCCTCCTGTCCGATCTGGAACAGCAGGGCAGTGATGAGGATATTCTCCTCGAGATCACCCCCTCCGGTGGCGCAACCCATACCTGGGTGGCCTATGTGAACACTTACCGGATGACTTCCGCGACTGCCAAAGACAAGAAGATGGCCGAGGCGGTGTTCAAGGTGAAAGCCAAGGTCTCTGTCTCACCGCCGGCCGCGCCGGCAAACGAAACCCTTCCGGCGATTTCTGGCACGGCGCGCGTCGGGCAGGTGCTGACTGCCTGGCCCGGGATCTGGAACCCGACTGGCGATCTGGCCTATCAGTGGCAGGTCAACAGCGGTGGCTGGACCAATATCGCCGGCGCGACCGGCCAGACCTATACCCCAATTGCGGGACAGGTTGGAAATCCGCTGCGGGTGATCGTCACGGCCACCAATGGAACCGGGTCCACCTCTGTCACCTCGGCGCCGACCGCGAACGTGGTTGCGGCCTGACCATGGGCAACCCTTTCCGTGGTGAGGTCTCTGTCGGAGGCGGGGCGCATCGCCTCGTCTGCGATTTCAACGCGCTTTGCGAAATCGAGGCGCATTTCGGCGGTGAGATCGATGATGGTCTCGACCGCATCGATAGCGGTGATCTCGGCCTGCAGGATCAGCGCGCGGTGGTCGCGGCCTTGCTGCGCCATCATGCCCCTGCGGTGACGCTGCGGGATGCCGGTGTGGTCATCGCTGATTATTACACCGAGATCCACGCAGCTGTGCGGCACTCGATTTCGCTGGCAATGCCGGAGACAGACCCCGGAAAAAAGCCGCAGGCCCTCGAGAGCGCGGAGGGCTCAGGGTGGCAGAGCTCCTCGAGGCCCATGTCAAGGCCGGGCTGGATCCGCAGGATTTTTGGTCTCTGACGCCGCGCGAATGGGCCATCCGCATGGATGGCGCTGCTGCACAGCTGGAGGCTCAGCGAGGGCTGCTCGCGGTTTCTGCCTGGGTTGGCGCGAACACCGACAAGGCCGGGCTGGAGCGCTACATCGAAGGCGGCAATGCCGAGCCGCACCCCCCAGAGGCGCTGGAGCGCATGCTCATGAGCGCCTCGGCCGGAATGGTCACCATGACCATGGATCAATACCTCAACCTCAGGAGGCCGAATTGAGCGCATCGAAAACGGTGGGGCGGCTGAAAGCCATTCTCGGCCTTGAAAAGGCAGGGTTCTCGCGCGGGCTGCGTGAGGGTGAAAGTGATCTGAAGCGCTTTGAGGGCGCTGCTGCCTCAGTTGGCAGACGGCTGAAAGCCGCGCTTGGGCTGTCGATTGCGGGGATCGGGCTGCAGCAGCTTGCCTCACGGGCGCGGCAGGCTGTGCGTTCCATCGCTGAGCTTGGCGATGAAGCCAAGCGCTCGGGTATGTCCCTGAAGGGCTTTCAGGAATGGAAGTATGTGGCGGAACAGAACCGTATCGGCATCGATGCTGTTGTCGATGGGTTCAAAGAACTCAATCTGCGCGCCGATGAATTCATCACGACCGGCGGTGGATCGGCGGCAGATGCCTTCCAGCGTATCGGGTTCACCGCAGCGGATCTCAAAGCCAAGCTTAAAGATCCCTCGGCGCTGATGCTCGAGATCATCGGTCGCCTTGAAGGTATGAATAAGGCAGCACAGATCCGAATTCTTGATGAACTGCTTGGCGGTGCTGGCGGAGAGCAATTCTTGCAGCTTCTCGATCAGGGTGAGGGTGGAATGCGCCGGTTGATTGGCCGGGCACATGAGGTTGGCGCGGTCATGTCGCAGGAGATGGTCGATAAGGCGTCTGAATTGGATGCGCGCTGGAATGACCTCGCGAAGAGCGTTGACAACACCATCAAGGCGGGTCTGCTCGGTATTGTGGATCTGGTTGCTGCTGGGATTGATGCCATTGCGATCCTGCGTTCTGCGGCGGCTCTTCCGTCTCTGAACGATGCTGCCAAAGATCTGACAGGCATTGAGGGCGTAACTATTGCATCGGAGGCGGCTGCGCGGTCTCTGGATGATCTTTCCCGTGCGCATGAAATGTTGCGTCAGGAAGGGCCCGCAGTTTCTACGGCCCTATACGAGATTGTGGACGCTCTTGATGCGGTGGGGGAAACTGATGCTGCTGAAGAGGTTCAGGCCGTCGCGGATCGCGTTGAACTGCTCATTGATCAACAGCGCACCGGGAAGATTTCGGCTGAGCAATTCCGCGATGGGATGGGCGAGGCTCTTTCTGAGGCGAATGAGCTCTTTAAGGGTGCCGCCGCCGTCGATGGTGTTTCTCTCGACGCAGTTACTGCCCAGGTTGGTGGGCTTTTGCGAATTCTTGGGCTCGCGGCGGCGGCGGCGGCAAGTCTTGCGCGCAATTTACCCGGGCCGTCATTTGAAAGAAATGGGAGAGGCGGCAACCCAGGGACTGTTCTGAGCGAATTCGCGCCCACAGATGGGCGTGGAGCGAAGGCCCCCGAAAGACCGGGCGTAGATAGCTATGGTGACTGGCTTGACGCGCAAAAGCCCAGTGGTGGCGGTGGTGGCGGTGGTCGCTCGCAGGATGATTACGCCAAGGCTATCGCCTCGATCAAAGAAGAAACCGCTGCGCTCGAGGCGGAATCGGTGGCCTTCGCATATGTTGCTGCGTCCGGTGTTCGCTATGCGGATGCGGTTGAATATGCCCGCAAGCGCGCCGAATTGCTGGCGGCCGCGCAGAAACAAGGCAAAGAGGTTACGCCTGCGCTGATGGCGGAAATTGACGCGCTGGCTCTGGCCTATGTCAATGCGGGCGATGCGGCGGAAAAGGCGTCAAAGCAGCTTCAGAAGGTCGAAGAAAATGCAGAAACCGGGGCCAATGCTATCGGCAACATTTTCGGCGCCGTCATGGAGGGGTCAGGTGCGGCCAAGCGGGCAGTAGCTCAACTGCTTTTGGAAATCGCCAAAGCTCAGATGATGTCGGCTGCGATGGGGATATTCGGCGGCACCGGCTTTGCGCGGTTCATCGGCGGCCTGATGAATGTCGGGGCGAACGCGAGCGGCACGAATAACTGGCGCGGCGGCCTGACCCGTGTCAACGAGCTGGGCGGTGAGATCATGAACCTGCCTAAAGGGACGCAGATCATCCCGGCAGATGTCAGTAAGCGAATTGCCGATCGAGCCGGGCAGTCGGGCGGCGGCGGACATCTGTCGATCGGCTTTGATCGCAGCACTGGTGATCTGACCGCAACGATGCGTGATGTTGCCGGACAGGTTGTGCAGCAGCAGCGCGCCAGTATCGTTGGCCAGTCGGTCGCGGCAACAGTGCGGACCTCGCGCCAGTCCAAATCGGTTCTGGGGCAGCGCTGATGTCGATCGATGTGTTTGCCTGGCCACCGGTCGGGGTGAGGGGGCGCAGCTGGAAGGTTGAGGAACCGGTTGCGGCTCTGCGCTCTGCCCTGACCGGGCGGGACCAGATGCAGGCGAGTCAGCGCCCGCGCCGCTGGGTGACACTGGAAGTGTCGGCGCTGGCGCGGGGCCGGATCGGCGGCGGCTATATGGAGATGCTGGGGCGGCTCCTGAAAGGCGGCGTCAATGCGGTCAGGCTCACAAGCTGGTCACCGAACTGGCACCTCGACGCAGACCCCGGCCCTGGCTTCAACTGGTATTCGCTGCCGATGACCGCGACCGCGATCATCTCGGCGGGCTTCCCGGCCTGGCGGATCGTGGATCTGCCCCCTTACATGCAGGTTGTCCGGCCCGGCGAGAGGTTCGCGGTCAATGGCACGGTCTGCCAGGCGCTCAACAATGCGCAGGCCGATGCCTCGGGCGTGGCCGTGATCCGCGTGATGGACGCGGTCAGCGGCTCGGGCGTGGTGGATTTCGAGGCGCAGGAAAGCGCGGTGTTCCGCCCGCAGGGGATCCCGACCGGTGATCAGCCCATCGGCGCGGACTGGTCCTATAGCTGGACCTTCCGCGAGGTCTTTGCCGATGAGGTCGGCGGTTTTACGGAGCGTGACCCATGGATCTGATGCGCGTCATTCATCCCGAGACGCTGGCGGCACTGTCGGGTGCGTCGTTTCATCCTGTGGTTTTGGTCTGGCTCGACTGGCCGGATGCCACCATGCGCGCGCATAGCGGCACCGGCCCTATCACCTGGGACGGGCATGTCTGGCAAGGCGTCGGCAAATTCGGTCAGGTCGAACTGCCGGAAGAAAGCACCTCGGGCGTGCCGGTGGATCTGTCTTTGTCGCTGGTCTGCAATCTGGAGGAACTGGCGGATTATGCCGATGCGCAGATCCGGCAGCGCCCCGGGGCGATCTGGCTGGGCGTCACCACGGAACCGGGCGGCAATGTGCTGATCGGCGAGCCGGTCGAGCTGGGGCGCGGCACCATGGATACGCTGGTGCTGTCTGTGTCGGTCGAGGGCGATGATGGGGCGACCCCGATCCTTTACCGGCTGACGGTCGGGCTGACCACGGGGCCGGGCTATCGGACCTCGGCAGCAATCTCGCACAGCCATGAGGATCAGTCGCGGCAATACCCCAGCGACACGGCAGGCAAGAAACTGGTGCTGGCCTCGGCCCGCGCCCAGAAAACTCTCTGGCCCGCGCCGTGACCCCTGAGAAAGTGCTGGAGACCGTGGAGGCGGTCATGCTGCGGCCTTTTGAATGGGGGCCCTGCGATTGCTGCTCAGCGGCCTGCGATGTGTTTGCCCGGCTTTGGGGCTTTGATCCCATGGGCCCGGTGCGCGGCTATGTCGGCGCGCGGGATGCGGCGCGGGTGATCGGTGGAGATCTCGGCGCCCTCGCGAACCGGCTGGCGGCTGAGGCACGGCTGACCCCCGGTCATACGTCCGGCGGCCTCGCGCTGTCGGTCGATGGCCGCTCGCTTCTGATTTGCATCACGCCCGGCCAATGGGCCGGCAAGACAAGGGGCGGTTTCGCAATTCTGCGGGCCGCTGATCGGGGATGGCATGCGTAAACTTCTGCTGGCGACCACTGCGATCATCGGCATTCTGACAGCCGGGCCGGCAGCGGCGGAGCCGGTTTCGCTGGTGGTGGCGCTGATGTCGGGCGGCGCCACATTCGGGGCGGCAATGACAGCCGTGTTCGGCACGGTTGGCATGGCGGCTATCCAGTTGGGCCTTTCGGTCATTCTGAGTGCGGGGGTTTCTGCTCTGGCGGGCAAGCCCGAACAGCAGGTCCAGCGCGGCGAGTTGACCAGGCCCACTTCACTGCCGCCTTATCGCTACATGTATGGCACGGGATGGGCGCCGGGAACGCCGGTGGCCTGGCATGTCTCGGGGCGCGGCCTCTATGTCTGCTGGCTGCTCAATTCGCGGCCCTCGGCGCTCACGGCTCACACCGTCCTGCTGGATAAGCGGCCGGTGCCGTCGGTCGGCAATCCCTTTGATTTCTCGGGGATGGGCGCAAGCGGCACCGGTGACACCTTCGGCAATGGTCATTTCACCTACTGGATCGGTCGCGGCGATCAGACCTCTTGCCCCGATTACATCGTGGCGACCACAGGCGGCGCGTTCCTTGCGACCGATGCCTGGCAGGGCCGCACGGTTCTCTGGGCCATCATGGACAGCGGCAATCCGGATCAGCGGAGCTGGCGCTGGCCCGCGACCCCGCCAGAGCTGAATGTCGAGGCCGATTGGTCACTTATCTGGGATCCACGCGACGACAGCTATTCTGCCAGCAGCAATCAGGCGCTGGTCACTCTCGATGCGCTGATGAACAATCCGATCCGGCCCTATCTGCCGGACTATCTCCGGCTCGATACCTTCGCCTCGGCGGCCGATGTTGCGGATCAGCGGGTCGCGGTGAAGGCCGGCGGCACGATCCCGCGCTACCGGGCCGATGGGGTGCTGGTCTGGTCCAGCGGGTCGGAGCTTGAGGACCAGATCCAGCCGTTGCTGGCGGCGGGGGCGGCGCGCCTTGTGCGGATCGGCGGGCAGCTTGGGATCGTGCCGGCGGTGGCGCGGCCGCCGGTTCACACCATCCGGGATTTCACCGACGGGCAAGAGGTCAGCCTGACCAGCCTGCAACCCGGCGACAGCATATCCAGCGAGGCAGTGGCCTCCTATGCGGCGGCGGATCGCGCCTATGAACTGGCAGAGGCGCCGGTCTATATCGTGCCCGGTGCGGCGGAAGCGGATGGCGGGTTGCCCCGCCGTCTCGATCTGCGGCTCGACTTTGTGAATGATCACCGGCAGGCGCAGCGCCTCGCCAAGATCGCGGTGATGCAGTCGCGTATGCAGCGCTCGATTTCCTGGGAGCTGTTCCCCGATGCCTTCGTGCTGGTTGCCGGATCGGTGGCTGAAGTGGATCTGCCGCCACCCTATGCGCGCTGGAATGGCCTTTATGACGTGACGCAGATCAGCCCGGCGGCGGGCCTCAATGACGATGCCAGCATCACCCTGCGCCTGCCGGTGGTCCTGCAGCAAACCTCTGCGGCGGTATTCGCCTGGGATGCCGCAACCGAAGAGAAGGTTGTCGAGGGCGCGGTGCTGGATCCATGGGTTGCCACGCTGCAACCGCCCGAGGGCGTGACGCTGGTAAGCGGTGGTGATGCCGCCGATATCACTGAGGCGGGGGCCATCACTCCGCGCATGAAGCTGTCCTGGCTGCGCCCCGGCAGTTCCTCGCTCCTGCGCTATGAATGGCAGTACATGACCGAGGTCTGGCGCGCGACCGGCGGCGGCAGCGGCGGCAGCGGCGGCGCGTGGGTATGGCCCGGCCAGTGGACCTCTGGCGGCACTGTCGGTCCAGAGGATGGATCAGAGGCGACGATCTCAGCCTTTATCGTACCGGTGACGCTGGGGCGGCGATATCGCGCGCGCGTGCGCGGCATAGGCGTATACGGTGAAAGTGCATGGGTTGAAGTGGCACCAGTCGTGGCAACCGCGCCCAGCCGGGTTGTCGCGACGCCGGCGATCCTGATGGCCACGGGGGGCATCGGGCGGGTGGATCTGACCCTGCGACAGGCCAATGATGCCAATGCTGTCCGGCTGGAGCTGGCCGCGAGCAACATCAATCTGATCGGCAGTGCGGCAATCATCGCAGATGTACCGCTCAGCGCGAATGTGACGGTCGCCTATTCCGATGGTGGCCTTGGTTCCGAAGTGACCCGCTATTACTGGCTGCGCGCCCGCGACAGCCTCGGCAATGCGTCCAGCTGGACCGCCGCCGCATCCGCAACCACCACCTGACAATTTGAGGGCCTGACATGGCTGTACTCCGAACCCGGGTGACCGGGCCTGTAATGTTGCCCGATGGGTCGCCCGCGCCAAACGGCAGCAAGGTGATCTTTCGCCTGCGGTCCTGGGATCGTCAGGATGGCGCCCTGATCATGAAGGGGCCGGAAGAGGCGGTGGTTGTCGGGGGTGTGATTGATAAAACACTGAACCGCACCTCAGCCAGCGAGCGCGGCACGCTTTACGATGTGATCTACACCTATCCGAACGCGGCCGCGCGGGGTCAGTGGCTGGAAGAGCCGCTGGGCTCGATCTCGCTGACCGGCCCCGGTCCCGTCGCCCTGGCCGATCTGCTGGCCCTGCCTGCACCGGTCCCGAATGTGCCAGATGCGTTGGCGCAGGCGCTTGGGGCGGCAGCCGGGGCGTCGGCTGATGCCGGGCGCGCGGAAGATGCGGCTGATCGTGCGGACGCCGCTGCGGCCTCTGTTGCGGTCAGTCAGTTTGAGACCCGTGCCGAAGCAGATGGGGGCGTGGTTCCGCCGTCAATTTCTGCGGTGCGAACTCTGGGGAATGGCTCCATCCTGGATGGTGGCGGGGCTGCGCTCGCGCTAGCGCCGGATTTCGTGCCCGGACCGGGAGGTTTTACCGATGAAAGCGGCCGGGCATTTTCGATTGTACGCGCCGCGATGTATGACGCAGCGGTGTTTGGTATCCACCCCGGGGATGACAATGCGGCACCAAGACTGGCCGCCGCCATCGCCTATCTGAAGGCGACGGGGAAAGAGGCTCTGATCCTCTTCCGTCCGGAAACCTATTTCTGGACGCAAAGCGTTCGTGTTCAATCAGGCGTGGGTCTTTTTGGGGCGGGCTGCGGGCAGTATCCAGCCGCAGCATACATGACAGCCCCTGAGTTTCTGGCAACTCGCCGCACCCGCTTCATGGCACGGCCCGGCTTCCCGGCGGGGCAGTATATGCTGGACGTGAACGTGCAGCGCGGGGACGCCTATTGCCTTCAGAACGTCCTTGTTGAGGGCATCCTGATTGATCAGAATCTGATTGCGACACATGGTCTGCGCTGGCGCGCCATCAAGCATTCGAGGCTGCGCGATGTAGGCACCATGCAGGTTCCGACAAACGCTGATTGTCTCGGGATTAAATTCGACACCGCTCAGGGGAGGCTCGGTGCAAATGTCGGTATTTCGTCGAACCTCGTTTCTGCCAACTCTCTGCGGCTGATCGCGGCGGCTGCCTCGCCACGTGATGACTGGTTTAACGGTGCGACGATTACTGTCAAAGCTGGCCCCGGCGCCGGACAAAGCCGCACGATCTGGGATTACAACGGTGCGACGAAAATCGCCTATGTGACGCCGGCTTTCTCACCCGCGCCCGATACGTCCAGCACGTTCGAGATTTCTGGTGAGGTGACGCAGGGCAACGGCGCCACGCAATTCAATATAATCGAGAACGTCTGGGCCCACCTGGGGAATAATGGATGGGCCTGCGGGATGGAGTTCGATGGCGATGGTGTCCATGACCTGAACCAAAACACCTATCATAATCTCCGGGTTGTGCATGCCAACGGCCCGGGTGCGCGGTTTTTCAATGGCGACACAGAGTGGATTGATGGGTTCGCTACATATTCTTTCGGGGTCGGCTGGGGCGCAGAATTCTACGGGTCAAATACCTCGAATTACGAGGGGTACTGCCGGCAGATGTTCTTCAACAACTGCTTGTTCGGCGGCGCGTCCCAGGGCGGGCGCGGGGCTATGTTGCAGGGCGCGACCGGCACCACGGCGACGCTTGACGCCGGTGCCAGCGCTGTCGATGGGTACTATGTCGGGAAACCAATCACGATCACCGGCGGAACCGGCGAAGGACAAGTACGCTGGATCACTGCTTATAATGGCACCACCAAAGTTGCCACGGTTGACAGCGCCTGGCTGGTTACCCCCACCGCCACCAGTTACTTTTCTACGCCTCCCGGCGGTGGTGTTGCACTTTTCGCCGGCACTTATCGGGCCAGCCGCTGGCACACCTTTAGCGGCTATGAGACGCACGGCAACGGCGCTGGCAAGATCTGGGCGCAGGCTGGCGCAGCCTTCATCATGCGTGGTGAAGGTGAAACCATCCTTGGCGATACGGATGGTCATGATTTGATCCTGGCATCCATGAATGCATGGCAGACCGGGACGCAAAGCAAGCTCGCATTCCAGCAGATGCTGAAGAACGGGATTGCTGATGAGGTGGCGTCGATCCGGCACCTTTCTCAGGATGTCGGTGGTAATGAGGCGGCATCGCTGCTGTTTTACACCCGTAACAGCGCTGGATCTCTTGCTGAGCGGTTTCGCGTGTCACCGGCTGGCGTCAGCATTAACAGCGGCGCCACCCTCACAGGGCTGCTGACCGGCACGCTGTCACATACTGGCGCAACCGTCGCGGCTGGAGCAGCGCTGAACATCGACATTACTGTGAGCGGCGCTGTCGTTGGCAGCGGTGCAATAGTCAACTGCGTGGCAACCATCGCGACAGGCCTCACGATGGACTGGGTGCACGTGTCAGCCGCGAACACTGTCAGGTGCCGACTGCGCAACAATACAGCAGGCGCTGTTGATCTGGCGGCAGCCAGCTGGCGCGCAACTGTTTTTGCGTTCTGACACTGCTATCAAAACAGGGTGTTGCCTTGCCGGCCACCGGTACGATCCCGAGCGTCCGCATCCCAGGCTAACCGTTGAACCTGAGTGATGCGGACTCATGGATCGATGCGGGTTAGCTTAATTCGCTGACCCGCTCTTTTGTTTCGCGGTCGAGAGTGTCCATTAACTCATGCATCAGATCCGTCGGAAGGTCGGATATATTGTGCATGAGATGTATATACGCCTCATGTATTTCCTCCTTCGAATAAATGACCGGATCTGGAAAATCCTTAAAGGTGAAGAGTTGATCTGCCCCGATATGCTCTCTCGCGATTGCTGAGTTCGCTTTAGAAAGGATTGATCGGATACTTTCTACGTAATCCGGCTCAATTCCGACCCCTGAACTGTAGTCTTTGACCAGCCGCGATGAGAGTTGCATTGCTTTGAATGTAAGTTTCAAGAGCGTGAACTGATCGATTGCAGACCTGTTCATAATTCGCTTCGCTTCAAGTAGCGGCCCACCGATGCTCAGGTTTCTGTCGGATCGCCGCTTCTTCGTGAACTCAACCGCGTTGGTGATGCCGATCAAGTTAAGGAAGTCATGAGTAATATCCGCGTTCTTCAGGTGAGATTTGTCGTAAGACCTGACGATGACATTCTCGCGACCGAACGCAGTGACCCAACTTGCGATGAAATCCGTATAGTCCAGTACTTCGATAGGGAACTGCGCACTCCACTCACGAAAGGTGGTATGTGTCTTCATCTGCTTAATTTCTTGCTGATATGAAGACGCCAGATAGGCGAGTTGCTCGCGCAGATAGACCACGATTTTCGTCGGTGCGTCTCCGACCCATGCCTTGATCGCCTCCGGCGGGCAAAGCTGCAAACCCTCCGAGCTCAGAATATAATTGCCTTCGGCCTGAACCTCCTCGGCCAGCTCGCGATATCTTGAGCGCCTGATCTGGCGCTCTTCTTCAGGAAATGCAGCGTCCAATTCAGGGAGGAAATTATACACCATGTCGCCATGGTGAACCATCTTGCCCGGGTAGGTGAAACCGTGCTGCTCAAGGAGATCGCGTGATTGGCTGAGGTCTGACTGAAGTGTCGATGTGCCAGTCTTGTTGCGCCCAATATGGATCGTAAAAGTTCTCATACCACCACCGTAAATGAAATCACGCCATCAGAATCGTTCCAGATTCAGATAGCGCACCGGCCCTGCGATTTCCAGTATCCCCACATTTCAGAAGACCACCATGTCTGATCCCTTCGCCTTCCACGCGCGCAGGCCCTGATCGCGGTCTGGCAGCCGCCCGAGGATCCCGGATCCACACCGGAGCCATTCGCCGCCCCGACCTGCATCGCAGCGATGATCGGGGATGATCCACATGCCGCGCTGGCGGTGCTAGGATTGACCGCAGCAATCATCTGAGAAAGTAGGAGGCGGGGGCATGGTGTTGCCTCTCCCGCCTCCGTAGTAGCGCCCCAACCGGCCAGGGAGCACTGGGGCGGCTGGCAGGATCGATGATCCACTGCCGGCCAGATCACTATGCCCTACAAGAACTTCTCCCGATATCCGTGAAATCCCGTAGCGCAGAAGCGAAGTGACCGGCGGCAGCTCAGTTTGGGGGCTTCACAAGACCGCCGGTCTGCCGCGCCTCCGGCCCGGACGGCGCAGCGCATTCCTTCTACAACCCGAGAGTACACTTTCAAATGAAAAAGCTCCCCGCACGGGGCGAGGAGCAGTAGGGCTGATCTCCGCTTCCTTGCCAGAGAGACCACTGCCAATGTGGCGGGAAGCCCCGGCCATATCAACCTTTTTCCATTCTGCCAGGAGGCACCTTTGACCGACATTCCGCCGCCAGATCCCGGCTTGATTGCCACCTTTCACCAGTTCCTCGGCGGGGCTGCTACCGCGCTGCTGGCGGCCTTTTCTGGCAGGGCCATGTATCACGCAGGTGAGGTCCGGGCCCGGCGCCGGCCGATCCTGTCGTATGACCTGGTCTGGGAGATCCCGACCGCCGTGGGCATGGCCATCGCCGGGGATGCGCTCGGCGCCTACATGGGCCTGTCGCGCGAGGTCACTGTCGGGCTGATCGCGGTGCTGTCCTATCTCGGCCCGCGTGGCGCCGGGGCGATGGTGGAGCGGTGGGCCAGCCGGAAGGGCTGACGCCCGGCATTTCTCGTGCCGGGCGTCTTGTTTACTTCACCGTGACCGTAACGCATCCGGCCAATGTCCCCTTCTCACCTTCGGCAGTATTCTTTGTGCAGAACTTATCCTTGCCTTTGAAACCTGCTGCCGGCGTGTAGATGATGCCCTGCTTGGACAGGGAGATCGCGCCGGACTTCGGGGCGCGGGTAAGTTTGACCTCCGTCGCCGGGATGCGCCTGTTTTCCTGTTCGTAGATAAAGCCGGGATAGCTGATCAGGCAGTTCTTATCTGATGCGGACATCTCGAAGGCGCCGTTTCCCTTCCCCTTGCCCCAGCCTCGTCCGTTGCTGCCGGTGCACTCTGCGAATGCTGCCGAGGCACTCATCGCGGCGATTGTGGCGATCATCGTGAATACTGTTCTGCGGATCATTTCCAAATCCTCTTGATAGACACCAACCAAGGCAGCCCGACCTGAGGGCGCGCCAATCTCAGCCTGCCAGAAATCCGACTTCCGGCAAAACGATTCGAAAACTCACCATCATGGAGAACGACATGAGCAAGATCGCTCTGGTGATCGGGCATAACGCCCGGTCGCAGGGTGCTGTCCGCGTGACGGACAAGCGCACCGAATATGACCTCAACTCTGACCTCGCGGTGGCGATCCGAGATCTGGACCCTGCGCGCTATGTGATCGTGCGCCGCACGCACGGCACCGCTGAGATCGCCCGCGCCTATGCCGAGGTTGACCGGCTGGGTGTCGCGGCCTCGGTCGAGCTGCATTTCAACAGTGCGGAAGCGGCCAGCGCCACCGGCACGGAAACCCTGACCAGCGGCACCACCAACAGCGCCCGCCTCGCACGCGGGATGCAGGCCGGCATGGTCCGCGCCCTCGGCCTGCGGGATCGCGGCGTGAAGGTCATCGCGAAGAACGGCCGGGGCGGAGCCTCGCTCTGGACCGGCAAGCCTGCGGCTGTGCTGATCGAGCCGTATTTCGGCAGCAATGCGGGGGACTGCGCCGCGGCTGATCGCAACTTCTCGGCGCTTGCCCGCGCCATCCATGAGGCCTGCACGGCCTATCTCAAAGGAGCCTGAACCATGCATTCCGTTTACCTGCGCCTCGCGCTTTATGTCCTATCCACCTTCCTCGGCCTCACCGCCGCTTGGCTGGCTGGCTGGGGCGTTGCCTGGGATGCTGACGCCCAGAGCCTGACCGTTCACCTGCCGACGCTACTCACCGCCGTGGGTGGCGCTGTGGCAGCATCCTGGGGGGTGTTTGCCCGATGGGGCGTTCGCTGACGCCAATCTTTGGTCACAAACCAACGCTAGGGCGGGCCTCATGAAAAGACGTCCGCCCTATCATTTCCGAAAGCCTGGACGGTCATTCCGTCGAGCACGCCAACAGATCACGCGTTGGGCGCCAGAAGATTTCACCGCCAACCTGCTAACGTTTGTGATCCTTTTGCTTCTGGGGATTGCTGTTGCCCCAGATAGCCGGGCGGGCGTCTGGCTGGAGGCTTCAGTTCGAACGGCCGGACAAAGGGTGGCACTACCTAGGGTTCACAATGGCCCCCGGGTTGTGGGAAGTCGCCTCATCGACCGAGTAACGCGCGTCCGCGACGGTGACACAATAGTGGTCGGACTTATCCCGGTTCGGATCGCAAATCTGGATTGCGCCGAGAGCGGAACGTCCAGCGGTGAGCGCGCAACCCGCCGCGTAAAGCAACTCGTCACAGGTCAGACGCTGACGTGTCGGCTGGAGGGTAGGCGATCTTACGATCGCGAAGTCGGTGTCTGCGCCCTCCCAGACGGGCGAGATCTGGGCGAGATCATGATTGCTGAAGGTGCCTGCAAGCGCTGGTGACGGTAAGGTGGCAGACGGCCCGCGCCTGCGTGACGCCGCGATCGCCCATATGCGGGAGAGTGTGCCGGATGCGATCCGGGCGCTGGTCGGGTCGGATACTTCGATCCTCGCCAAGCTGGTGCAGAGCAAGATCAGTCAGGCTTTGTTGCCTGGCTATGCGCCAAACGGCAGCGTGCTGGTCTCGCGATTCTGCGTGCTTGGTTCTTCTGGCTGGTGCAGGCGCATAGTCGGCATGCCAAAAAAAAACGCCCCTCGGCGGAGGGGCGCGACTGCACTACTGTGTGGCTCTTATCGCGAAATCAGTGCGACGGTGGATGAGCGAGGGGAACCTATGTCTTCGTACGTAGGGCTTTGATACTAAAGAAGAAGGTATTCACTGGCGCCCTGCGAGCCTATCCGCTGATCGAGGCCTTCTTCGTCATCATGCTTGCGTCGCTCGACAACTTCGCGAAAGATCTGACTGTACGAAACTGCCGATGATGGGTTCTCCGACGCGGTTTCGGTTACCGGTGTCTTGCGTTTTTCCATTGACGACAATCCTCTTGAAGATTCTGAATAGGATGAACCATAGTGCCAACCTGTGGTGGAAATTTCAAGAACCGATTGGGGTGCGGCAAATATGAATGCTTCGAAGGTGAAGAATTATCCTGAGCTTGTATTTGGACTTGTGGGCCCAATAGGGGCCGATATGGATTGCATAGTTGAAGAGCTTTCGCTTGCTTTACGACAAGTGGGGTATGAGCCTATACCTATTCATATTACATCTGTTTTGCCAAGCATGGTGGGTAAAATGGATGCGGGTGGTTCGCTTTTTTCCAAGATTGAATTAGCTAATTCGGTGAGAAGTGATACTGGCGATAATGCAATTCTAGCCACCGTTGCGATGTTAGAGATAAAAAGGGAGCGTGGAGAGCGGAACCGGCAGGATAACGTAACTCCGCTCAATGATAAAATATCTATCACAGAAATTCCACGCCCTAAGGCTGCATATATAATTAGACAGCTTAAGAGGGATGAGGAGATATCTCGTTTAAGGTATGTTTATGGTGATAGCTTTATTCAGGTGTCTGTTGCGGTGGATGAAGCTAAACAGATGCATAATGTGACAACTTATGTGTCACGGATGGAGCCTCGCCTTAATGGCAGTGATCGTGAATCTAAAGCTAGAGAATTAATCGCGACAGACAAGATGGAGCTGTCCAACGAAGCTGGTCAGAGAATGCTGGACGCATATCAGTCAGCTGATTTCTTCGTGGCCGGTAATACGCGCGATGAAATTTCCCGGGGACTGGTGCGTTTTGTTAAGGCTATATTTGGTAGCAACCACGTCAGTCCGCACAAGGAAGAGTTCGGGGCCATGATGGCTAAGACTGCATCTCTTCGATCAGTAGATTTGAGCCGTCAAGTCGGGGCTGCCATCGTGAACTCATCAGGGGATATCATATCTCTTGGCTGTAATGAGGTTCCTTCCGCGGGTGGTGGGCAATACTGGGGGGATGACGCAAGGCCCGCCAGGGATATAGAGGTTGGTGTAGATAGTAACAAGATTGAAACTTCAGGTATAATTGATGGCTTCGTTAATCTTCTTAAAGACTGTAACGTTCTTGTGGAGGGTTATGAAGAGAAAATGAAAAATAGTGATTTTTCATCTGGACTGAAGAAGCTTGCCATATCTGATCTTACAGAATTTGGGCGGATTACTCACGCTGAGATGAGTGCAATCACAGAGGCGGCGCGACTGGGGCGAAGTTTGTCTGGAGCGACTATGATAGTTACTACATTCCCTTGTCATAATTGTGCTAAACATATCGTGGCATCTGGTATATCTCGCGTGGTCTATATTGAGCCATATGCTAAGAGTCGAGCTCTTCAGATGCATCAGGATTCAATATCGTCGGATAGTAATGTTCAGGGTAAGGTTAAGATTGAACATTTTATGGGGATATCTCCCCGTAGGTTTAGAGAGATTTTTGAAAAGAAAGCTAGAAAAGATAAATCAACTCATAAGGCTGAGACTTGGTGTTTCGGGGAGCCGGAGCCTTTGTTGTTCGAAGGAACAAGCTTTCATACAAAGCGCGAGATGAATGAAATAGAAAAGGCGTACATTAAGCTCAAGGGGTGTGGTTTTTCTATTGATGCCTCTGGTGATTAGATAATTGATCCGTCACGATCAAGTTGGCCAGCGTGTGGGTTGCGCGTTCACCGTGGTATTGATTAGGAAAGGGGTGTCACCTTCATCCGAGTAGATAGCGATGGGCGCCGATTTCGGATAAACCGTATTCTCACCTATCAAAAATAGTTGAAGCTGGTTGACGTCCATGCTGATGATCTCTGACTAGGATCCATTGATTATGAAACCTGCCGAGCGCGAAACCTTTTCATCTCTGCTCAGGCCCCTCCAAATCAACCGCTGCGCGGACCTCACGTTATCGCCATGAATCCTCTACCCTTGCCATCCGTTGTCTCACTGGAAGGAGAAACATCATGGCAAACGCATCGCACAAGAAATTCGGCAAGGGCCTTCATGGCAAGGGGGATGCCTTAGGCGCTATAACCCTATCTGACATAGACAAAATTCGCCCTAACGGGGTACTGTCCAACCGGGACAAGCAGCAGGATCCTCGGAAGGGCGGGCATGACGGTCGGCACGTCATGACCGAACAGTATGAGGATCACGCCACCAACCGCATTCCCGCCGAAGAATGATCTATCCCGCGTGATAGAAATCCATGTTGCGCCCGCTGTAGTAATCCAGCGGGCCGCAGCCTGAGAGGCCGATGAAGAACGCGAGGGTGGCGAGCCGGATCATTCACTGACCTCCAGTGTCCCGGCTGGCAGTGGTCCCTGTAGCGACTTGGCATCCGTCCACGGCTCTACCAGCCATTCCTCCCAGTCGTCCGGTTCAGTCAGGATCACCGGCATTGCCTTGGGATGGATCTCTGCCACTTCGGCATTGGGATCACAGGTCAGGAAGGCGAAGAGGTCATCCGTGGTTTCACCGTCCTTCAGCTTACGGATGCTTGTCCAGTCCGGCACCCAGATCCCCGCGAAGAATGCCGGGCGATCCTCTTTCAGCGCGAACCAAGCATTGCCTGCGCCTTTGCCCTGGCGCGGCTCGGCAAACCTGTCGAGCGGCACAAGGCAGCGATGTGCCGGGCCCAGCCAGCGCCGCCAGTGAGGCGAGTTGGTGTTGCGCACATTGGTGACGCCGCGGTCGATGCCGCTTTTGCTGTGGAACTGGGGCGGGGAGGGCAGGCCCCACCGGGCAGTGCGCAGAACATGCCCGTCATCCCCGGCCGTGATGATCGGCGCCATGCGATCGGGCCAGATATCGCCGGGCTCGATGTTGCCGGCGGCGTTCGTCAGCCCGGCGAAGAGCTGGCGCATCGCCTCGGGTGAGGTGGTCTGGCTGTAAAGATTGCACATCGTCAGGCCTTCTCGTTGCGCCATAGCCATTTCACAACCTGCCTGATCGGTCGGCGTATGGTCAATCCGTTCAGGAAGTCGGGTGAAGGAACCCGCCAGGAGACATTAATCCACTCCGCGCTTTTGCACCGCGCGCAAGGCCATGGTGCCATATGCAGTTGGTGATCATTGCCGACTACTTTCACCAGATCGGATGCCCAGAAGTGAACGCTCCGCCTGCAGCCATTGCACCGCATGGTGATGATCATGCCGTCCTGCGCAGCGTGGACCATGCGCCGGTTCTGGAAGGGGTTGGCCGATGGATGTACAGATGGCATATGGCCTGTTCCGGGCTTCTCGAATCGTTAACTGTTCTTTATATGTTCTCACCATGAAGCGGATCTTTCACCTCAAATGTTCTTGCGGTCAGTCGCGCCACCTGGCGGCGGACGATATGCCGCCCCAATGGCTCGAGCCGGGCGGTCGGGGAATCCGCGCCGAGGCCCTCGCAATCATGAAATGCCTGCATTGCGGCAAGCGTGGCGCGCCCGCGTCTGTCGAGATGATGGCGGCTGAGGTTGCATTGCCCGGTCCCGTCATGACGCCTGCTGGCTACACCGGCTTCTGATCCACCTCCCTAATCCGGAACAAACCCATGATCATCCTCTACACCTCGCCGGGCTGTGGCCCGTGCGTTGCGACGAAACGCGCGCTGGATCGGGCGGGCCTGGCCTATGAAGAGCGGGCAGGGGCCGAGTGGCCGGAAGAGGTCGAGCGGCTGGCCCGGATCGCGGGATCGCGGCAGGGTCCGCTGGTGGTCGCCGGGGATCAGGTGTGGTCGGGGTTTCGGGCGGATCTTTTGGGAAAAATGGTGGGACAGTGCCCCTCCTAACCCCTTGATTTCCCTAGCCGGGGCGGCGTGGGTCAATGGGGCAATCGCCCCGTATGTTTTCAAAGGGTTCCGCCAGAAATCTCACGCCCTCCGGGCCTACCAAACCCTCTTTCGGTTTATTGTTTTTCAATAGGTTGCGAGGCGTTTTGGCTAACGTGATTTGGGCGTTAGCCAATCTGTGTTTCTGTCCCGTTCTCATGCTGCCCCGTTGAGCTTGTAGATTGCAGCCTCTGCGAGGCGCTTTTTATTCACGGCGGCGCAGTAGGTTTCGATCTCTTTGATATTCGAGTGTCCGGTGATGGACATGATTTCCAGGGCGGTGCATCCCGCCTCGGCTCGAAGTCCTGCCGGCGCGTCCCTCGATCGATCTGCTGCAATCCTGGCTTCGGATGGATGCCTTCAGCGACTGGATGAAAGCGCCGCAAGGCAGCTGGCCGCTGGCCCGGATCCCGGATGCCGATGCTCTCGCGCTCGGATCAAAACCCCGGATTGCCTCACTCTCGGCCGAGACCGCAGCAAAGCAGGAAAGGGAGCATCCGGAGCTCCTGGGGCTGGATTACCTGATGGCGCAGCGCGCGGTCGATATGGCGACGCGCCGCATTCAGGATGGCCCGAACACATTAATCTATGTGCAGGCGGAGGCCGGTGCCTCGGGCTATGTGCTGGTGGTCAAGGTCACGAAATCGGGGGATGGCCTGTTCGTGACCAGCTTCAGGCGCCTGAGCGCTGATCAGGTGGAGGCAGATCGAACAGTTCGCCGCCTGCTGCGCAAGGGTAAGGATTGATTGCAGACGGCAGGGCCCCGCAGTCCGGTTTCCCGGAAACCCTGCATAGCGCTCCGATCAGATGATCGTGCTACGGCCGCGAGAATATTACCGTGTCACGCCTGCAAGGGGTAAAATAGCCATGTATACCGTCGAAATCAACACCGAGGCCGTTTCTGCCGCGCTGGAGCGCCTGGCGCGCGGTCTGGACGATACGACGCCGGCCATGCAGGAGATCGGCGAATATCTGGTCAAATCCACGAAAGACCGCTTCCCGACCGGCAAGGCCCCTGACGGCAGCGCCTGGGCTGCGAAGAGCCAGACCACCATCGCGCGTTATCTCGCCCGGGGTGACAAGGTCGACAACCGGCCTCTCTTCGGGCCTTCGGGGCAGCTTTCCTCTGCGATCCATTACCGGGCGGGGCGCAGCCAGGTCAGGGTCGGGTCCGCGCTGATCTATGCAGCGGTGATGCAGTTCGGGGCAGAACAGGGGGCCTTATGGCGCCCGCACGGGCCGGACCCGGCCGAGCGAGAAGCGGGCGAAGAGCCAGGATTATTTCTTCCCGATTCCCTGGGGCGATATCCCGGCCCGGCCGTTCCTCGGGATCTCGGCCGAGGACGAAACCAATCTGGTCGAGCTGGTCGAGGAATATCTCACCGGGCTTGTTTCGCCCTGAGCGTCAGCTATGCGGGACAAAGCCGTCATTTGCACCTGCGGAGTTTATTCAGAGCGGACTGGACAGATCAGCCACAGGTATAGGCCAAGGCTTCCAAAGAATGTGCCTGCAATCCCGATAGAAAAGATGGTCTGCTGCGCTACACCCAGCGTGTGTAGAGTTACCATTCCCCACGACCAGATGAGAAATGCGACATACACGGCAACCGCCCCTGAGAACCGTGCCTTGTGGCCTGTCAGAGCGTAGGCAACCAAGAACGCGGCCAGAAACGGCACCCAAGTTTGAGCAATATGGCTAAGAAAGTGCAGGCTGGGTGGAGCCCCGCCCGGAAATGTCATGCCAATGATCAGTCTTAGGGGTGGGTATTGCCAATTCAGGAAGGGATTTATGGCGTTCACGACCTGCAACGCGAACCAAACGGTCGCACCAGTCAAGAATGCAGCGCAGAAAGTCAGAACTCGTCTCATAGTCGTTTAGGACGCGCTTCGCAGGTCAATCGGGTCACTGGCATGTTCCTCGTTCAGGTTTTTGCGCTCCTGCCAATCTCTAGTCCACAATCCGACCGGCAGCTATGGGCTCAGAGCGACCATCTTCATCTGATCTTGACCCGGGCTGATCGCCACGCCAGTCTCTGCCTGCGATTACCCGGCGACCACACCGCAAACCGTTGTGGTTAGTTTGACCGGCTCCCGGCTGCGATTGTCAGCCTATGACCCGTCGCACCGAACCCCATATTATTCTGGCTTCGGCCATCTCGCTTCCTTCCGGAGGAGATGTGCCCGAATGGATCCACCTCCTGCCGGCCACGGCTGGCGGCATCACCACCCATGACGGGCGCGGCCCATACCGGGTGGCGGACCCCGAGGCGGTGATCCGGACCTCGCTCGCGAATGAGCGGGGCATGCCCATCGACGAAAACCACGCCACCGATCTCGCGGCTCCGAAAGGTGGCCCGGCGCCGGCGCGCGGCTGGATTGTCGAGCTCCAGTCCCGCGAGGACGGGATCTGGGGGCGGGTGGAATGGACCGAAACCGGCAAGGCATTGCTGGCAGATCGCGCTTATCGCGGCATTTCTCCGGTGCTTTTCCGGGATGCGAAATCCGGCGCGGTGATCGCCATCGGGCGGGCCTCGCTGACCAATACCCCCAATCTGCGGGGTCTGACCCCCGTTCTTCATCAGGAGCAATTCATGGATATGGCGAGACTGCTTGAGGCGCTCGGCCTCGGGGCGGATGCCGGTGAGGAGGCGATCCTTGCCGCTGTCCGGAAGCTGAAAGAGGCCCCGGCAACCGCGCCGGAGCTGCAATCCTCGATCACCGCGCTCGGAGCGGCTTTCGGGGTGACTGGCGACAATGCTGCGATCCTCACCGGTGTCGCTGCGAAAGCCACTGCGCGCCCGGCCGAGATCGTCGAGCTGCAAAGCCAGCTGACCGACATCACCACCCGGTTCAACACCCTTCAGGAAACGGGCCAGCGCGAAAAAGCCGTGGCCTTTGTCGATGGCGCGATCCGCGAGGGCCGCGTGGGTGTGAAGCCATCGCGCGACCGCTTCATCGACATGCATATGTCTGACCCTGTCGGCACCGAGGCGATCATCGCCGGCATGGCGCCGCTTGGCCGGTCGCACACCACCGATCTGCCTCCGGGTGCGGTCCTGACCGAGCTCAATTCCGAACAGCTGACCGCTGCGAAGCTGCTCGGCATCCCTGAGGCCGATTACCTCGCCACCCTCAAAACCGAACAGGAGGCCCGCCAGTGACCGCTGCTGTTTCTGACCGCAACACGCCCCGCCGTGAAGGCGATGAGCGCGTGGGTCTTCTCGCCGCATCGCAGGCTGTGTTCCTTGGCACGATCCTGATGCGCAATGCCGCCGGCAATCTGCTGAAGGGCGCCACGGCAGTTGGTTCAGTCGGCGTTGGCGTCTCCATCGAGGCCGTGACCAGCGGCGCATCCGCTGGCGTCCAGCCGATCCGCTACCGCCCCGGTATCCACCGCTTCATGAACTCGGCCTCCACCGATCTGATCACCCGCGCCGAAATCGGCCAGCCCGCCTATGTCGTGGACGATCAGACTGTCGCCAAAACCTCCGCCACCGACACCCGTTCGCCGGCGGGCGTCATCGAGGACGTGGACGCCCTGGGCGTCTGGATCCGCTTCGATGAGGCCCTGACCCGCGCCGTGCTTTCGTAAGGATCCAGCCCCCATGCTCGTCAACGCCAGAAACCTCGACGCCCTTCGCGCCGGCTTCAAAACCACCTTTCAGGGAGCGCTTTCGCAGGCGTCCTCGGATTTCAAACAGATTGCGACCGTGGTGCCGGCCGCCACCAAAGAGCAGAAATACGGCTGGCTGGGGAAAGTGCCCTCGGTGCGCGAATGGATCGGGCCGCGCCAGGTCCAGAATCTGAGCCAGCACGATTATGCCATCAAGGAGAAGCCGCTCGAGCTGACAATCGGAGTGGATCGGGACGATATCGAAACCGACAATCTCGGCATCTATACCCCACTTTTTGCCGAAATGGGCATGTCGACCGGCGCGAAATGGGACGAGATGGTCTTCGCCCAGCTGCTCGCGGGCTGGACCACCAATTGCTATGACGGCCAGTTTTTCTTCGATACCGATCACCCGGTGATCGCGGCAGACGGTCAGACGGTCAATCAGGTGGCGAATACGGATGGCGGCTCTGGCCCGGCCTGGTTCCTGCTTGATGTCAGCCGCGCGGTAAAGCCGATCATCCTGCAAAAGCGCAAGGATTTCGAGTTCGTCAACCTCGACAAGCTCGATGATCAGAACGTCTTCATGAACAAGGAATTCATCTATGGCGCCGATGCCCGGGCAAATACCGGCTTTGGCTTCTGGCAGATGGCCTGGGGATCGAAGCAGGATCTGACGCCGGCGAACTATGAGAAAGCCCGCGCGGCGATGATGAGCCTGACCGGCGATCATGGCCGTCCGCTTGGCCTCAAACCCAATCTTCTGGTGGTGTCGCCCACCCTTGAGGGCAAGGCGATGCGCCTTCTCAACAATGATCAGATCAGCGGCTCCGACAACGAATGGAAGGGAACGGCGAAGCTCTTGTCGACGCCCTGGCTCGCCGCCGCCTGATCGCATTGATTGCGGTCGGCTTCCCGAGGGGGCGGCACTCCCGCCCCTGACCTTAAGCCGAAGGAGCATCACTCATGGCAAATCCGACCACGAAGACGACAAAGCCGACGACGACCAAAGCGAATGCGGACGAGGGCGAGAAGGCCGGCGCGGCCGACCTGAATGCGACCGGCCCGATGCAATCCGCGAATGTGCCCGCGACGGGAACCGGGGGCACGGTGACGGGGGAGGGGGCGGCTTTGGCCGGGCTCTCCCCCGGCGCTCTGTTTGCGGAGGGCGCCCTCAACCCCCCGGTCGATGGTGCCACCGACGCTGGTGGCCCCGCTGATCATGCCATCTGGCCGGAGCGGATTTACGTGCGCGGTCCTGAGAAAGGTCGCTGGCGGGCAGGGCGGCATTTTACGCGGGAGACGGTGCCGGTCGAGGTCGCGGACCTGACCGAAGAGCAGCTGAGCGCCATCGAGGACGATCCCGAACTGACCATCATCCGCGTCGAATAGAGGTTTCGCCCGGCGCCATCCTCCTCCCGGCGCCGGGCAAAGCCCCCTGCATTCTCCTCCCTCGTGCAGGGGGCGCCAATACCAGGGGAAGCTGCCGCAGCCCCGACGCCAGCAAGCCAGGGCCGAGAGCCTGGACCCGGCAGCCAGGGGGGAGGATCGCCCCCCATCCCGTTTTCATCCGAGGCCCACATGTCTTACGCCACCGTGCAAAACCTGATCGATCGCTATGGCGAGCACCTGCTTGTCATGCTGACGGATCACGCCGATCCGCCTTCAGGCGTGATCGACGGGGCGACTGTGGCGCGCGCGCTGAATGGGGCCGACGATCTGATCAACGGCTTTCTGGGCGCCTATCAGCTGCCGCTGACAGCCGTGCCGGAACTTGTGACCAAGCTCGCCGAGGTGATCGCGATCTATGATCTGCACGTCACCTCGCCCGAGGAGAAGATCCAGAAAGATTACGACAATGCCCTGAAGCGCCTGGCCGAGATCTCGAAAGGGACCATCCAGCTGAAGGATGCTGCCGGCATTGAGCCGGCGGCGCCGCAGGGCTCCGGGGTGCAGATCACCGATCGGGAGCGCGCTTTCACGCCTGAGTCCATGACAGGCTTCATCTGATGGATGCCGAAGCCATCATAGCCCGCCTGAAGGATCAGGTGCCGGGGCTGCGCCAGGTGGGCGTGGCCGCCGATCTGGATGCGGTCCTGAAAGGGGGGCCTGCAAACACCCATACCGGGGCATCGGCCTTCATCATCGCCACGGCAGAGCGCGGCGGGCAGCCGCAGCTTGCTGCCGGCTCCTATCGCCAGCCCCTGCATGAGACGATCTCGATCGTGATTCTGGTGCGCGAGATTTCGAACCGGAAGGGCGACAAGCCGGCCGTCGAGCTCGAGGGGCTGAAGAAGGCGGTGCGCGAGGCCATTGCCGGCTGGAAGCCCGAGGGCGCCTTCGGCCCCTATGCGCTCGTCCTCGGAACCATCGTTGCCTTCCGGCCCGGCACCCTCGCCTGGGCCTTCGAGTTCACCGCCGCTGACCAGATCAGGATTTCAACATGAGTGACACCGCCCCGCTGCCCGTCTCGGGCGGCTCTTACATCCGCGACCCCGAGACCGGCGCGCTCACGCTGGCAGATATGACCCAGGCAACGGTGGTCTCCGAAGTGGCGCCGGTCGAACTGACCGAGCCTGCGAAACCCGCCGTTAAAGGGGCCGTTAAACCCGCCTCTAAACCCGCAAGCCAGGAGGACTGATCATGGCAAATTGGGACATGCAGGCCTTGATGGCCAAGATCGAAACCACCTATGGCACGGACTCGGTGCCGACCGGGACGGTCAATGCGGTTCTCGGCCAGAATGTGCGTTACACGCCGATGGAGGCCACCGAGGTCAAGCGTCAGCATGCGCGCCCCTTTCAGGGCAACCGGCCCTCGATGCTGGTGGGCAAGCAGGCGAGGATCACCTTTGAGGTCGAGGCAAAGGCCTCCGGCACCGCCGGCACGCCGCCTGCCTATGGCGTGTTTTTGCGCTGCTGCAAATGTGCCGAGGTGATCGTGCCGACGACTTCGGTCACCTATAACGGGATCTCCGGCAACGGTGACAGCTGCTCGATCTATTTCAATGTCGATGGCACGCTCTACAAGATCATCGGCGCGCGCGGCACCTTCCAGTATAAGCTGAACGCGGATGGCATCGTGGTGATCGAATTCACCATGACCGGTCTCTTCACGTTGCCGGTAAGCCAGGCGTTGCCGGCGGTGACCTATGGGTCGCAGATGACCGAGATCCCGCAGGTGGCCGTGACCGAGAATGTGCCGACCTTCTCGATTGGCGCCTTCGCTGCGGCAGCCTTGCGGAATTTCACCTTCAACAAGGCCAATGAGGTCAAATATCGCGGGCTGATCGGGCGTCGCCAGATCATTCTGCCGACCTGTGCCGAGGCGGTGGAGTTCCAGATCGAGGCTGAGCCGCTCGCCACTTTCAACCCCTTTGCCATCGCGGATTCGGAAGCACCGCAGGCGATCAGCCTCGTGCATGGCTTAGGCGCCGGCAAGGTTGTGACCCTGACGATGCCCTCGGTCCAGATCCTCAACCCGGGCGATCTGGCCAATGTCGACAGCGTGGTCGAGACCCAGCTGCGCGGCTCCGTCCTGCCGACAGGCAACGGCAACAATCAGTTCACCCTCGCTTTCACCTGATCCCCGCATCCTGAGGAGTTCCCGATGCTTAAAGTTATCCGCAACCCTGAATTTCTCGTGCCGGTCACGGTGCTGACCCCTGCCGATGGTGGCCAGTCCGAGGGGCGGTTCAAGGCCCGGTTCCGCGCGCTCACGAAGTCCGAGCTCGAGGCGCATGAAATGGTGACGGGCGATGGTGCCACTGCTTTCCTGCGCGAGGTGGTGCAGGGCTGGGAAGGGCTGGTTGATGACGAGAATGCCGCCTTCGAGTTCAGCGATCCCAATTTCAACGCGCTGCTCGAACTGCCGCATTTCCGGGTCGCGATGATCAAAGCCTATTTCGACAATACCTCGGGCATCAAGGCCGCGAAGCGGGGAAACTGACCGGCCTCGGCAAGCGGTGGGCGCGGGGCGACAGTACCTCGGCCCGCAATCAGGCCCGCGCCCGCGCGCAGGCCGGGGCCGAGGCGATGGGGCTGACGCTCGAGGCGGCCGAGCCCGCAGCGGTGGAAATCTGGGCGGAACATCTGCCGGCATGGGAGGCCTGGTGCGCGATCTCGGGCCAGTGGCGCACCGCCCCGCTCAGCACGATGGAGCAGGCGAAGGTGATTTTCCTCGGCCTGGATTATGCCGCCGCCCGTCATGGCCTGGACCTCGCGGAGGTCCGGGTCTCGCCTGAAATCTGGGATGATGTCCGGTCGATCGAGGCCGGCGCGATCGAGGAACTGAACCGTGGCTAATGGCGAACTCCGCGTCTCTTTGCTTTTCGAAGCCAATCACGGCGCCGCGAAGGCGGCCGTGGTGGAGATGCAGGGGGCAACCGACGATTTGAATGCCGCCATGCGCGAGGCCGGCGGTGCGGCCGGTACCGCTGCCGATGGTGCCGCCGAATGGGGCAGCGTCGTTCAGATGGTGCGGGCCCAGTTGCAGCCCATGGTGGCCGAGGCGGATGCGCTTTCGGCCGGCATGCAGCAACTGGCGGTGGCGGAGGAGATGGGCGCGCTCACGGCCCGGGAGGCCGCGCTCGCCCATGATCTGCTCACCCGGCAGATGACGGATCTTCAGGGCCGGATGGATGCGGCCGGCGTAACAATGGACGGCAGCACCGCCGCCACCGCGCGTTATGACACGGCCTTGCAGCAGCTGATCAATGGCTCGACCGGGGTCAGCCGGGCTGAAGAAAAGAGTATCGCGGAGCATATTCGTCACGGACATTCGCTGGACCAGCTGCGCGCGCGGTTTGACCCGGTATTCGCGGCGCAGCGGCAATATGAGCTCCTGCTTCTCGACATCGCAGATGCCGAGCGCCAGGGCGCAATCACTGCGCAGATCGCGGGAGAGGCGCGCACCCGCGCAAGTCAGGCCCTCGCGACTGCATCGGTGCAGGTGACCCAGATGGGGGCCTCTTCCGGCGCTGCCGCGAGCTACGTCGCCAATCTGGGCTACCAGCTCAACGATATCGGCATGATGCTGTCGATGGGCCAGAGCCCCTTCATGCTGATGATGCAGCAAGGCCCGCAGGTCGTGCAGGTCTTTGGCCAGATGCGCGCGGCGGGCATGCAGATCGGGCCAGCCATCGCGAGTGCCTTTACGTCGATGCTCAACCCGCTTTCCTTCGCCACCATGGCGGTGATCGGCTTCGGCGCAGCGGCGCTGCAATGGTTCACCGGCGCGGGCGAAAAGGCAAAGAGCCTTGAGGACGCGATCAGCGAACTGGAAAGCCGGGTCCGGTCTTACCGATCGGCAGTCGATGATGTGCTGACCCCGATGGGGGAACTGCGCAAGGAATGGGGCGCCCAGGCCGGGGAGATCCGCGAGCTTAGCCAGGCGATGATGCTGCTTGAGCGTGTCCGTGCTCTGAAGGCGCTTTCGGAAGGTGTCGCATCGATCAGGTCTGAATTCTCGGGGCTGAAAGGCGATCTGGAAACCATTGCCAATATGGAGGCCTCGGTCGCATCGGCCCGGCAGGCCGTTGATCTCGGCGTCAGAGGCCCAGAAGCAGTTATCAACGCGCTGGAACAACAGAAAGGCATCATCGAGGGGATCCGGGAAGAATACGGGCTGACCGTCGATCAGGCGAAACAGCTTCAGGCGGCGCTTGATGGGCTTGGAGCCGCGAAGGGGCCGCAGGAAACCAGCGCCGCCCTCGGGCAGGTGCGCGAAGTTTTGACTGCCATTCTGTCCCGGGGTGGCGAATTCCCCGCGAGCTTCCTTGCGGCTGCCGAGCAAATTCTTGGCGCCGAAGAGGCAGCGCGCCTTCTCTCCCGATCGCTGGAGACGGGCGCCGGCAGTGCGCAGTCCCTCGCCCGGGTGGATATGGCCTCAGGGATCGCTGCGGCTGGCAGGCAGGCCCGCATTCTTGCGGCAGACCTCGGGGTCTCGCTTGGTGTTGCGCTTCAGTTGCAGAACATCAACGGCTCTGCCGATCCTGCAAAGGTAACACCGAAGCCACGCATCGGCTTTGGCCCGGGTGTCGGTCGGGCGCCCGATCCGGTCTATGGCGGTGTGCCGGTGCTTGGCTTTGGCCCGAATTCAGGCTCACCGCGCCCGGTCACCCGGGATCCGCGCTTCAATCCGGAAGGCGGTCCAGGCCAGGTTTTCACCGATGATGTGCCGGGCGCTGGCAGGGGTGGGGCTGGTGGCGGTGCCAAAGAGGCAGATGAAGTTGCCGAGGCGCTTAAACGTCAGCGTCAAGCGCTGGAAGATCTGAAGGTCTCGGAACAACAGCAGATCGCGATGATGCTGGAGACCGATCCGGTGCAGCGCGAGATCCTGCGCAATCACGAAGCCCTGAAGGGGGTTGTGGGTGAGGAGCGCGAGGAAGTCGAGAAGCTGATCGCCGAGCGCATGCGGCTTGAGGAGGTCAAATCGCGCATCGAGGAGATCGGGCGCGCGGGCGAGAGTGCCTTCGTCGGGCTGGTGACCGGCGCGCACAGCTTCCGCGATGCGATCTCAATGCTGATCGGTAAACTTGCGGAAATGGCCGCATCCGCCGCCTGGGATTCGCTCTGGGGCGGGATTGGTGGCGGTCTTTTCAGCGGCCTCTTCGGGGGCGGCGGAGGCTCGACCGGCGATACCGGGATCTTCGGTCTTGGAATGCCGATGGCCGATGGTGGCATGGTTATGGGGCCGGGTGGTCCGCGCGATGACAAGGTCGCGGCATGGCTGTCGAATGGCGAATATGTCGTCAATGCGAGCGCCACGGCGCAACACCTGCCGCTGATCGAGGCGATGAACTCGGGCGCCAGCATGGCGGATCTGGCGGCGATCATCGGCGGCGCGCGCCCGGCCTGGCCGGCATTCGCGGATGGCGGGCTTTTCGGATCGGTCAATGGCAGCGCGGCGCCTTCGGGCTGGGGCCTGTCAGGATCGCGCGCCGGTGGCGGCATGTCCGGCGGCATGGGCATGACCAGGGTCTCGGTCGATGTCCGGGCCTATTTCGACGACCGCGAGGGCAAGATGATGGCCGAGGTGCAGCGGGTTTCGCAGGAGGTGGCGGTCGCGACCACCACGGAAGGGCTCGAGACCTTCTCCGCCCATCATCTGCCGGCGCGCATAGCCGAGATCGATGCCAATCCAAGGATCTATGGCTGATGCCGGTTTACACTTTCCCCCTGACGCTGGCGCAGTTTTTCGACCTGCTGCCGATTGGCTCGGTGCGGTTTGAGCCGACCGAGAATCTCGAGATCTCCGAGACCACTGACGGCGTTCTGCTGGTCGCCGATATCGGGGTGTCGCTCTGGCAGGGCACCTTCATCCTCTCGGATGTGATGCATGAGGAAGCACTGGAGATCTCGCCGCTGATCAATCTTCTGCGCCGGGCCGGTGCGAGCTTTCTGGTCACCGATCCGCGTCGTCCCTGGCCGCGCCGCGACCCGGGCGGAGCGCTGCTCTCGGGCTATGCCCCGAAGCTGATCGGCGTGGCCGCGAACCGCCGCGAGATCAATATCAGGGGTCTGCCGCCGGGCTATCAGCTGTCGCGTGGTGATCTTGTATCGTTCACCTATGGCGCCGGGCCGCTGCGCTACGGGTTGCATGAGCTGATGGCGCCGGTGGCCGCGAATTCTATGGGCAACACGCCGCTGGTCGAGGTTTCCCCGCCGCTGCGGCCGGGGGTGCTGGCTGATGCCGACCTCACCTTCGTCAATCCGGTCTGCAAGGCAATGCTTACCCCCAAAACCGCCGATCTCGGCGCCTCTGTCGAAACCGTCACCAGCGAGATGTCGATCCGCTGGATGCAGACCCTGGGCTGATCATGCGTACCTATACCGCCCCCGAACTCTCCCATCTGCAATTGCGCGAGGGCGTCCGTGCGCGCCTGCTGGTCTGGATCCGGGCAAAGCGCCGCGATACTGGTGCCATCGAGCCGTCCGGGTTCTGGAACGGCGATGATGCCCAGACCTTCACCATCGGGGGCGTCGAGCGCAGCTATCGGGCGGCCGGCGCGCTTCTGGGCATGGACGATATCACCTTCGAGATAGGGCTCTCGGTGCGCAGGCTCTCGATCTGGCTCGCCACTGCCAACGCCGAGGTGGTGAATGCCGCGCAGGGCTATGATCTGCGCCTTGCGCCGATCGAGGTGCATCGGGTGATGGCCGACCCGATGTCGCACCTGGCGATAGCCCCGCCGCGCCGGATCTGGAAAGGGCTGGTTGATGGCGCCGCCCGCGTGACGCCTGCCAAAGGCATGATCGGGGGGCGGATCACGATTGTCGCCGCCTCGGCCGCCATGGCTCTGACGCGCGGCCTGCCGCAGCGCTATTCCGACGAGGCCATGCGCAAGCGCGGCAATGATGACCGTCTGTTCCGCTACGCGGATGTCTCGGGCAAAGTGCCGGTCTATTGGGGCGAGGAGCGCCATGTTGCCGCGAGCGCGGCGCCGGGCGGCAGCGGATCCGGCGCGCTTGGGGGCGCGTTGGGCCGCAGCACCAGCAGGGACGGCGGCACCCGATGACCCGGCATCCCGAGTGGCGCGCGCGCCTGACCGCCTTCATCGCAGAGCATAGCAGAACCGCTTACCGGCCGGGGCGGCATGACTGCATCCTCTTTGCCGGCGGTGCCCGTCTGGCCGTGCGCGGCGAGGATCTGACCGGGCCTTATATCGGGCGTTACAGGACCATTGCAGGCGGGCTTAAACTCCTGCGCACCCTTGGACATGCCGACCATGTATCGGCCATCACCGGCGGGCTGGAGCAAATCCCGGTCGCCTATGCGCAGGTCGGTGATCTGGTCGAGCTCGAGGGCGAAGACGGGCTCGCGGCGATGGGCGTGGTCGGTGGCGAGCATATCTATGCCCTGACCCCGCGCGGCGCCGGCCTCGTGCTTCTGACTTCGGCGCGGAGGGCCTGGCGTCAATGACCCGCTTCGCAACCCTTCTGGTCGCCTGTCTGCTGTTCGCAGGCCCGGCCCATGCCGGCCCGGTGGCGGCTGCCATCAGCATGATCGGCACCTGGATCGGGAATGTCCTGGCCGCTGGTGGCTTCGGGGCCTTTCTGTTGCGTACCGGCGCCTCCATCGCGCTGTCGATGCTGGCCATGGCGCTTGGCAAGAGGAAGTTCTCCCCGACCGGCATCAAGACCGAGACGACCACCTCGGGCGGCACCACGCCGCAGAAGTTCCTGCTCGGGCTTACCGCAACCGGCGGTCAGCTGATCGCGCCGCCGATGAGCCATGGCACCGCCGGCGGCCTGTCCAATGTCTATCTGAACTACATCATTGCCCTGTCGGTGGTGCCGGGCTGCACCTTGCGCCGGGTCATCATCGACGACAAATGGGTGCCGCTCGGAGATGAGTCCCCGTCTGGCTGGGGGCGTGCTGCCATCGGGCATTATGCCGGACATGCCTGGATCGATTACCGCGATGGCCGCCAGACCACGGCGCATCCGGGCTTTCTCCCGACCTATGCCAATGATCCTGACCGCCCCTGGTCGGCGGATATGGTTGGCCCCGGCACCTGCTATGCGACCACCTATTTCTTCTATTCGCGCGAGCGGTTCAACGGCCTGCCGCAGATCCGCTTCGAGATGATGGGGATCCCGGTCTACGATCCGCGCGCCGACAGCACGGTCGGAGGCTCCGGACCGCAGCGCTGGAGCAATCCCGCCACCTGGACCCAGAGCGCCAATCCGGCGCTGCTGATCTACAATATCATGCGCGGCATCGATGTCGGGGCGGGCCTCCGCTGGGGCGGCGAATGCGAGCCCGAGGATCTGCCGCCCGACACCTGGTTCGCGGCGATGAATGCCTGCGATCTCGCGATCCCTGACGGCGCGGGCGGCACTGTGCCGCAATATCGCGGCGGCATCGAAGTGGCGCTCGATGACGAGCCGGCCGCGATCATTGAAGAGCTCCTGAAGGCGGCCTGCGCCCAGATGTCCGAGATCGGCGGCATCTGGAAGATCCGCGTCGGCGGGCCGAGCCTGCCATCCTATTTCCTGACAGATGACGCGGTGCTGGTCAGCGATGAGAGCCAATATGATCCGTTCCCGTCGCTGGCGGATACCTGGAACGGGATCTCCTGCACCTATCCCGACCCCGAAAGCCGCTGGGAATCGAAAGAGGCCCCGCCGCGCTACAATGCCGCCTGGGAGGCCGAAGATGGCGGCCGCCGTCTGGTCGCGGATCTGCGTCTGCCCGCCTGTCCTTACCCTGAACAGGTGCAGCGGGTCATGGCGGCCAGCATCGCCGACCACCGTCGCATGCGCCAGCACCGCATCGGGATCGGGCCAGAGGCGGCTGTGCTGGAACCGCTCGACAGCATCGGCTGGACCTCGACGCGCTATGGCTACACCGCCAAGGTGTTCGAGGTGGCCCGGGTCACCGATATCCTGATGAACCTCAATCAGGGCCTGCATCTGCGCGAGCGTGACGCCGGCGATTTCGACTGGTCGCCCTCGCGGCTGATCCCCTGGAGCCCGCCCGCCATCATCACCACGCCGCCACCGCCTCAGACCGTGCCGGGTCTCGCGGCAGTCGCTTCGGTGATCACGGATGCAGGCTCGACCGCGCGCCGGCCTGCGATCACCCTGACCTGGAACGCGGCAGGCGTAAGCGATGCGCGCGGCATTCTCTGGGAGGCAAGGCTCGCGAGTGAGACCGCAGCCAGCCTCTCGGGGAGCTATAACAATGTCAGCTCAGGCGCGTTGCGGCTGGTGGCCGGGCTCTTGCCGGCCACGGCATATCGGGTGCGCGCGCGCCCGATCCTTGACCGGGCCACGGTCTGGAGCGGCTGGATCGCGGTCGTGACGCCGGATGTCCGGATCGGCAATGCCGATCTGACCACCGATGTCGTGGCGGCGATGGAGGACACGCTCGAGGCCTCGGGCCTCGCGGCCGCCGCGCGCGACGCCGCAGCGCTTCATGAATCCGCTGCGATCCTCGCGCGCAATGCCGCGCAGGCTTCCCAGGCCGGGGCGCTGTCATCCGAGATCGCCGCGCGCTCTTCCGAGACCGCCGCCGCCGGGTCTGCCGGATCCGCCGCCGCCAGCGGCGCGCTGGCGACCACCGGGGCGACCGAGGCCGGCGGCTATGCCGCTCAGGCGCTGGATTACCGCAACACCGCCGCGCGTCTGACCGGCGGTGGTGTCAGCAAAAACCCGGTCTTCGCCCTCTGGTCAGGATCGGCGCCGCAGGAGATGCAGGTGGTCCTCGGCACCGGCAATGCGATCAGCCGGATCACGACAGGGGTGCGCTACAGCTCGGCCCTCCAGGCCTATTGCGGCGGCACCACCGATGGCCCGATGGTCCGGCTGAACAGGAGCATCAACACGCTTGACTGCGCGGTCTCGCCTGCCGGCATCCTGATCCGGGCCGAGATTGAATATATTGGCGGCAACCTCGCGAACAGCGGCGCCTGCCTGCGCGCGCTCTGGATCGACACCGCGACCCGCGCCGAAGTGCGGATGCTGAAGGACTATATTGTCGCGAGCACCGGTCAGGTCCAGGTGGTCGAGATCTATATCCCGCGCCCGGCTGCCGCCGTCCCGGGCAGTGCGACAAACTTTGCGCTGGATTTCTTCGCCGGATCGACGCTGGGCGGCGCTCCGCGCGCCAGTGCGACCTTCCGGCTGCACCGGCTGGATTTCGAGGAGGTGCTGGCCAACAGCCAGACCTCGATCTACCAGCGTGCCGTCGCGGATCTGGCCGGCATCCAGTCCGCCGTGATTGGCCTGCGCGCGGTCGCAGGATCGGGCGGCGCGGTGCTCGAGCTGGTCGCGACATCGGGTCCGACCGGCTCTGCCTCGCTGGCGCGGATCTCGGCCGATAATATCCTGCTTCAGGGCACGGTGACGGCCGATTATCTCAATGTGAACTGGCTGGTCGGTGGCCGGATCTCGGCCAGCTATCTTGATGTCGACAGCCTGCTCACCATCCTGCCGGGCGCCGGTCTCAGCTATGGCAAATCCTCGGTTGCCTCGGATGAGACGGACGGGATCTATTTCGGCCATGATGGCGGCCGTTTCGGTCTGGCGGCCAGCCGCACCAATGCCGGCAAGCGTCAGTCCCTGAAGCTCGCGAGCTCGACCGGCCTGCAGATCCTCAATGCCCGGCATTTCGTCTCGGGTGACGCGGTGCCATCCCAGACGATCTACACCGCCTCGACCGCCGGCATCATCAATGTGCCTGCGGGCACCAGCCGCATGAGTTTTGATCTGGTGGGCGGCGGAGGCGGCGGCGGTTCAAGGCAGGTCAGCGGCGGCCAGTCGACCTGGGGCTATCCCGGCGGCGCGACCACTCTTTACGTCTATGACGGCGCCACGCTCAGACACAGCTTTGTCTCGGCCGGGGGGCAGGAGGGGCGGGGTCTCAACAGCAATGGCGGCACGGTCTCGACCCATGGCGCGGCCTGGGGCAGCGGCGGCAAGGGAGGCCTGAGCGGCATCGGCGGAGTTCCGTCCCAGGGCGGCTGGGCTGCGGCTGCGGTTGTCACCGACTGGATCGATCTGAGCGGCTATGCCTCGCCCCGGATCAGGGTCGTCGTCGGGGCCGGTGGCCTGCCCGGGGCCGGCGGCGCCGGCTGGAATTCCGGGGATCCGGGAACGCCGGGCCGGGTGGTCATGTCCGATAGCGCCGCGCGGGATGTGAAGGCCGATGTGCTGCCGCTGGAGCCGACCGCGCCAGGCTCCTTTGTCACTGCGGGAAGCGGCAGTTTTCCGAATCTCGGCGCGGGGCTCTGGATCCTGCACCGCAACACCGGCACGACCGGCCTTGGCCTTGGCTATGTGACGCTCTCGCCCGGCACTGTGGTGCGGGCCTATCAGGACGGCTCCTCGACGCTGATCAGCAGCCAGACCCCGACCTATACGGGCGGCGATGCCGGGCTCACGGTCTTTTACGCCTTCTATGCGATGGGGAACTGGGGCTGATGCGGATCTGGTATGACCCGGCGGATGGCCGAATTCTTTGCACGCTGACGGGCACGCCCGACCTGCCGGGCGAGTATATCGAGACCGGTCTGACGGCGGAGGATCTGGGCGATCTTACCGGCTGGGCGGTGATCGGCGGTGAACTGGTCCGGATCTCGCTCGAGCCGCTGCGCCAGGAGGCCCGGGTCGCGCTGACCGCCGCCATCACCCGCGCCCGCGCCGGGCTGATCACCGCGCTGCCGGGGCAGGATATGATCTATCTCGCCAAAGAGGCCGAGGCGCGCGCCTGGGTCGCGGCCACGGATCCCGATCTCGCGACTTTCCCGCTGCTCTCGGCCGAGACCGGGATCACCGCGCCGGACCCGGATCAGCTGGCGCAGCTCTGGCTCAATATGGCCGATCTCTGGCGATCTGCCGCCGCCGGCCTCGAGGCGCTGCGCCTCTCGACCCAGGCCGCCATCGCCGCCGCCGGGAGCCCCGAAGACATCACGGCGGCCCTGGCCGCCCTTACCCCACAGGAGAGCTGACTTGCCGCAACATGCCACCCTTCAGATCCAGCCGAAGATCTGGACCCGCAGGCCGCGCTGGCAGTTCTGGGCCTGACCCGCACCGAAAGCACCTGATCTGATTGCTGCCGGCCCCGGCCGGCGGCAGGGCCTCAAGGGAGGCCAGAGGGGGCAGCAACCCCCTCTGACACGGGGAACACCGCTAAGCACCCCCGCCGACCAGCTCATGCTTTTGGCCGCTCCAACCCTTTTGGATCTATTAGATCAGAATCAATGACGAATCGGCGAGATGACTCTACCACCGGTTTATTGGATGCTGGTTTGGGAGGTTTCATTGACCATTGCGAGGCGGTTTATCGATTATCGACGCGTGATCTGGGTTGCTGATCAACCTGACGATCTTGAACAAAGGCTCAGATTCGCATGGGGAGAGCTTCCTGAGGCGGTCCAGCGGGTGACAGAGCGCCGTGATGGAACATCGGTCATGGGGTTCTCCTTGGTAGATCATGGAGGCGCGGGTGTTTCGATCCATTGTGTCCGATACACCGATGGGCAGGGCGTTGGCACGATTCCGATGGTCGCACGGCCCGATAATCTGGGCGAAACACTTCCTGGCGATGCTGAGAATTTCCTCAATCAGGACTTTTTCATGCTGGTCCAAGCCAACCATGTAGTGACTCTGAATGCTGCACGTGGGGCTGCCATGGCCAGAGAGTTTTGCCGTGATCTGATGAGGCTTGCAGGGTTGCCAGACGTAGTAGGAATGTTCGATTTGGTGCAGATTGCGAATGCCGATGCCGTGCGGCGCATTCATGAGGGTGGAGGCGTGCAAAGCATCCAAGTTGATCTCGCTATCGAGGCGGCTTCGGCCGCCTATCTGGCGGAGGATTTGCACCGAGGCGGACTGATACGAGCCGTAAGGGACGGCCTGGCCAGTATAGTACACAGCATCACTCATACTGAGTCAGGTGAGGGGTTAGGCGAAAGCAATCGTGGCACCGTCCGTCTTCAGATTAGTGTGCCGGATGGCGATCTGGAGGTCGCCAAGGAAGCTACCTCCCGCATAGCGGAAGACATCGTAGAAGATGAGACGGCCGACGACTATGTCGTGTATCTGCGCAATGGTGGGCAGATCAGAAGGAACGCTATGGCTGTTCGAAAGTTGGTACCACTGGAGAAAGCCGCCAACTCCTTCGATCCTCGCGACGTAAGGCGTGAAATGTTGGTCTACCTTGGTGAGCTACGCGCATCTGATCAGTTGAGAGCATAACGTGAAAGTTCCAGAGGCTCACGACAGAGTGGCATGGGTAAGGATCCTGGTAGGGGTCCTGCTGCTGCTGACGTCTGGCTTAGGTGCTTACGTTTTTCAGCCTCTGATTTCTGGCAAGACCGATGCAATCAACATCGTCGTTACAGTATTCTCAATTCTGGCAGGTTTTCTCATAGCAGTGATCACCTTCATTGGTGACCCCGGAAGAGCGTCTTGGAAACAGCTTCAGATGCGTAGACCCGAAGTGCGACGGCGGCTTATGCGACACGAGCTGCTCTTCTATCTCTACCTTCTTACTCTTGCGGTCGCCATGAGCCTTTACCTTATTCCTAAGGAGCTTGAGCAAGTTCTGCTTTGGGCAGAGAGGCTCTTCCTGTTCTTTGCAATCATGGTTTTCCTGGTGTCGTTTGGTCTTCCGTCGTCGCTCAGGGCTTTGCAGTTGGCGCGATATGACGAGGCGAGGGAGGCTGATCTTCCGGCGGTGTTGAAGAGGCCAGAACAGTTGCAGGAACGTGGACCAAGCTAAGAGGCCTTATCTACACTTGTTTCCAAAGTGCGGTGCTGAGGTGGTAGGGCAACGGCTCTATTCAATGATCAGGTGAGGGTGAACTGCCGGCGCTTAAACCCAGCGTTCACCGACTGGGTGATGGGCTGGCTTCCTGGCTGGACCGAACCGCTGCGGCCGGTAACGGAGTGGTCCCTCTGGCTGCGGCGCGCGCGTGGCGCTATCTGAAGGCAGCGTTGATGGCCGTTTAAGCTCGGCTTTAAGGGGGCGTTCAATCGGGGCCGGGCAGGGCGCTCAGGCCCCGGTTTTTAAAAGTCGAATGGTGCAGCTTTGGGTGTCAAACAGTGCAACTTTCGCTGTCACGCTACAACAAGGATGTCAAACAGCGCAACTTTCACTGTCACGCTACATTGGTAAATTTGCTTATTTGCATTTTGCGAAACTATGCGTGGCAATAGTTTGCAAATTTCCGAAGTTTCGTTTTCTTTTCCTGCCGCGCAATATTATTGTCCTCTCGATTCCCCGGGAGGTGCGCCATGAAAGATATCCTGCAAGAGCTTGAAGACCGTCGTGCAGTGGCGCGGGCAGGGGGCGGGCAGCGGCGGATTGATGCGCAGCATGCCAAGGGTAAGCTGACGGCGCGCGAGCGCATCGGGCTTTTGCTTGATGAAGGCTCGTTTGAAGAATTCGACATGTTCGTGGCCCATCGCTGCACCGATTTCGGGATGGAACAGGACCGGCCTCCGGGGGATGGGGTCGTCACCGGCTGGGGCACGATCAATGGACGGATGGTCTATGTCTTCAGCCAGGATTTCACGGTTTTCGGCGGCTCGCTCTCCGAGACCCATGCGCAGAAGATCTGCAAAATCATGGATATGGCGATCCAGAATGGCGCGCCGGTGATCGGGATCAACGATTCCGGCGGGGCGCGGATCCAGGAAGGGGTTGCCTCGCTCGCGGGGTATGCGGATGTGTTCCAGAGGAATGTTCTGGCCTCCGGCGTGGTGCCGCAGATCTCGCTGATCATGGGGCCCTGCGCGGGGGGCGCGGTCTATTCGCCCGCCATGACCGACTTCATCTTCATGGTGAAAGACAGCTCTTACATGTTCGTCACCGGCCCGGATGTGGTCAAGACCGTGACCAATGAAGTGGTGACGGCCGAGGAACTTGGCGGGGCCTCGACCCATACGAAGAAATCCTCGGTGGCGGATGGCGCCTTTGAAAACGACGTCGAGGCCCTGGCCGAGATCCGCAGGCTCTTTGATTTCCTGCCTCTCAACAATCGCGAAAAGGCACCGGTGCGGCCCTTCTTTGATGAGCCGGGCCGGATCGAGCAAAGCCTTGACACGCTGATCCCGGACAATCCGAACCAGCCTTACGACATGAAGGAGCTGATCCTGAAAATCGCCGATGAAGGCGATTTTTACGAGATCCAGAAGGATTACGCCGGCAATATCATCACCGGTTTCATCCGGATCGAGGGGCAGACGGTGGGCGTGGTCGCGAACCAGCCGATGGTGCTGGCGGGCTGCCTTGATATCGATTCCTCGCGCAAGGCGGCGCGGTTCGTGCGCTTTTCGGATGCGTTCGAGATCCCGATCCTGACGCTGGTAGATGTGCCGGGCTTTTTGCCGGGGACAAGCCAGGAATATGGCGGCGTGATCAAACATGGCGCCAAACTGCTGTTTGCTTACGGCGAGGCGACGGTTCCGAAGGTGACGGTGATCACCCGCAAGGCCTATGGCGGCGCCTATGATGTGATGTCGTCGAAACACCTGCGTGGCGATTTCAACTATGCCTGGCCCACCGCCGAGATCGCGGTGATGGGGGCGAAGGGCGCGGTCGAGATCCTGTACCGCTCGGAGCTGGGCGATAAGGACAGGATCGCCGAGCGTACGAAGGATTATGAGGACCGTTTCGCCAATCCTTTCGTCGCGGCCGAGAAGGGCTTTATCGACGAGGTGATCCAGCCCAGATCCACCCGGCGGCGTGTGGCACGCGCTTTTGCGGGCCTTCGCAACAAGAAGCTCTCGAACCCGTGGAAGAAGCACGACAATATCCCGCTCTGAAACCCCCATGAGGTGAGGTCGGGATATGTCTTCTCTGTTCAGCCGTCTTTTCATTGCCAGTTCTCTGGCGCTTTGCCTTGCGGCGGGGCGCTGTGACGATGGGGAGGCGGCCGCGACGGGCGAGGGGGCAATTCCGCTGCCTTCGGGCAAAACCGCCGAATGGCTCGACGTGCAGAGCGATACAGCCGGAGTTGAGGGCGCGACCGCGCGCTTTCGTTTCATCGACAAGAGCCTGAAGCCAGGCGAGGACCGCAGCGCAGATATGCAGAGCCTTTGTGACACATTCGCGCGTGAGCGGGTTGCGGCCATGGTGCCCGCGCCACGCCAGATCGTGATCACGCTGGCCGATCGCCCGGTGGCCTTCGGTGCAACCGATCCCGAAGCCGTGCAGCTTTTCGAGGCATATCGCCTCGAAAACGCTGCCTGCATCTGGGAGATCTTCTGAAGATGGCACTACATCTGGTTGAAAACAGGGGCAAAACACCGCCTTCTGATGTATTGGAGTCACAGGGTGGCAACTTACGCACGCGCGCGTGTTTTTCGGCCCCGGATTCCGCTATCCTCGCCCCAGGCCGACCCCAAGCGGCCTTTACCTCGCAAAGGGACAGGGCCGGCATAGTGCTGGCCTCAAGATCCCTGAATGAATGGAGCAGAAGATGTCGAGCACTATCCGTATTGTCGTTGCACTGGCTTTCGTGGGCACCATTGCTGCCTGCGCAAAGAAAGTTGAAGAAGAAGTCGTCTATGTCGACCAGCCGGTTTCGGTCGAGCCGGTCTATACCGGTAAATACAAGTAAGACGACCGCTCAGCCCGGACGGAGATTCGGACGGGCTGAGCCGTTACTGCGGCGCGTGGCAATGGCCGGCGCCGGCTGTTTTGGGCCTGTCTCAAAGCATGGCAGAGCTGTTGCCGCATTTGTCGCGCAGGCTTTTGCAAATTCTGTGAAATCTCCGATTCCCTTCTGCGGGCGCACACCATATGGTGCGGCACATAACCCTGATTCGCACTGGAGGTTGTCATGCGGACCACTGCTATCGTCGCCCTTATCGCTCTCTCGACCCTGGCCGCTTGCGCCAAGAAAACCGAGACCGTTGTTGTTGCTGAGCCCGTTTCGGTCGAGCCGACCTACACCGGCAAGTACAAGTGATTTCGCAGGGCGGTCGATCCCTGACGGATCGGCCGCCCGGCTTTCCTGCCTGACGGGATTTATTCCGGGTTTTCTGCCGAATGTTTCCGGCGCCGCTGGCGCCACGCCTGCCCAGCCTGCTAAAGCCGGTTCCGCAAAGAAAGGAACCGCGCCATGTTAAAGCACAGGGGCTTTCCGGGGCGTCTTACCGGAACCGATTTCCAGTTCACCATCCGTCGCGCCAATCTCAAGGATGGGCCGGCAAAGATCATCCGCCGTGAGCGGTTCAGGGATCGCAAATTCGTCGACCGCAAGGCTGACGAGGCCTTTATGGCAGCGCTCTGGGCCTGTTTCGGCGAAGAGGTCTTCGAGCGCGGCAATCTTGATGCCGGGCGACTGTCCTGGCTGTTTGGCCGCGAGGTTGTGGCGGCAGAAGATCCCTTCAATCCGGCCAGCTATGAAGCCTTGCTGAAGATCGACGTCAAACGCGCCGAGGCGGCCTTTCCGGCGGTCTTCGCGCCGGATGCGCCGGCGGTCAGCTTTGACGAGGATGACGGGGAGGATTGGGAATGATCCTCCTGCCGGCAGGTATTTCATGCAACATGACCCTCGCGGCCACGGCCAAAAGCGCTGGCCTGGCGGGTTTCAGCCGTTTTGGCGGTCGCATTTGCGTGAGAACTGCCGGCATATCTTTTGCAACGCAAAAGAATGCGCTAGAATCGGCCTCAACCATAACAAACCGAGGCAGTCTCTCATGCGTAAACTTGTCCTGCTCCTCCCGATTCTCGCCCTGCCGCTGGCTGGCTGCGTCAATAATGGCGGCGGCTATAACAACGGCTATGGCAGCTCTTCGCCGATGGACAGCGCCGCTGTGCGCACCGTTGGCGGCGCTGCAGCCGGCGCGCTGGTTGCAAGCGCAACCGGTGGTTCGAAAACCCAGGGCGCCCTCATTGGCGCCGTTGCCGGTGGCGGCTCCTGCATGGTGCCCGGCCTCAACAACTGTAACTGATCCGTCGCCCGCAGCCGCGGGGCCTGATCTTATTTTCGACAATCTGAAACGGGGTCTTCCGGCAGCATATGCCGGAGGACCCTTTTGCATTTCGGCCCGGCTGAAGCGGGCCGGGACTGAGGGAGAGCCATGTTCAAGAAGATCCTGATCGCGAACCGGGGTGAGATCGCCTGCCGTGTCATCAAGACCGCGCGGAAGATGGGCATTCAGACGGTTGCCGTCTATTCCGATGCCGACCGCAACGCGCTGCATGTGCAGATGGCGGATGAGGCCGTGCATATCGGCCCGGCCCCGGCGAACCAGTCCTATATCGTGATCGGGAAGATCCTTGACGCCATCCGCCAGACCGGCGCCGAGGCGGTGCATCCGGGCTACGGTTTCCTGTCCGAGCGGATGGATTTCGCCGCCGCCCTTGAGGAAATGGGCGTGGTGTTCATCGGGCCGCCCTCGCCGGCGATCGAGAAGATGGGCGATAAGATCACCTCAAAGAAACTGGCGCAGGAGGCCGGGGTTTCGACGGTGCCGGGCTATATGGGGCTGATTGCTGACGCGGAAGAGGCCGCGCGCATCTCGGACCAGATCGGCTATCCGGTGATGATCAAGGCAAGCGCGGGCGGTGGCGGCAAGGGGATGCGGATCGCCTGGACTGCCGATGAGGCGCGCGAAGGGTTCGAATCGTCAAAGAACGAGGCCGCGAACAGCTTCGGCGATGACCGCATTTTCATTGAGAAATTTGTAACGCAGCCGCGTCATATCGAGATCCAGGTGCTGGCCGATAAACATGGCAACACCGTCTATCTGCATGAGCGCGAATGTTCGATCCAGCGCCGGAACCAGAAGGTCATTGAAGAGGCGCCGTCGCCCTTCCTTGACGAAGCAACCCGCAAGGCGATGGGCGAACAGGCCTGTGCGCTTGCGAAAGCGGTGGGGTATACCTCGGCGGGGACGGTGGAATTCATCGTCGACGGCGCGCGGAATTTCTACTTCCTCGAGATGAACACCCGGTTGCAGGTGGAACATCCCGTCACCGAACTGATCACCGGCATCGACCTCGTTGAACAGATGATCCGGGTGGCGGCGGGCGAGAAACTGCCCTTCGCGCAATCGGATCTGAAGATCAACGGCTGGGCGATGGAAAGCCGGCTTTACGCCGAAGACCCCTATCGCAACTTCCTGCCCTCGATCGGCCGTCTGACCCGCTACCGCCCGCCGGTCGAAGGCGCGACCGCGCGCGGTGGCATCGTCCGCAATGATACCGGCGTCTATGAGGGCGGCGAGATCTCGATGTATTACGACCCGATGATCGCGAAACTCTGCACCTGGGCGCCGACCCGCGAGGCCGCGATTGGCGAGATGCGGCTGGCGCTCGACACTTTCGAGGTCGAGGGGATCGGTCATAATCTGCCCTTCGTTGCGGCGGTGATGGATCACCCGAAATTCGTCGCCGGTGACATCACCACGGCGTTTATCGCCGAAGAATATCCCGAGGGCTTCCAGGGCGCGACGCTGCCCGAGGGCGAGCTGAAGCGGATGGCGGCGGCGGCGGCGGCGATGAACCGCGTGGCCGAGATCCGGCGGACCCGGATTTCCGGCACCATGGACAATCACCAGCGCCGGGTGGGGGATGACTGGGTCGTGAGCCTCGGCGGCTATGATTTCGCGGTGACGATTGCAGCGGATCGCGAGGGTTCGACCGTGGGCTTCGCGGATGGCAGCAGCCTGCGCGTGAGTTCAGACTGGGTGCCGGGCCAGCCGCTGGCCCGTATCGCGGTCGATGGCTCGGATCTGGTGATGAAGGTTGAGAAAATCCCGATGGGCTTCCGTCTGCGCAGCCGCGGCGCTGATCTGAAAACCCATGTGCGCAGCCCCCGCGCGGCGGAGCTGGCGAAGCTGATGCCCGAGAAACTGCCGCCCGACACCTCGCGCTTCCTTCTGTGCCCGATGCCGGGGCTGGTGGTGAAGATCCAGGTCGAGGAAGGCCAGGAGGTTCAGGAAGGCCAGGCGCTCGCCACCGTCGAGGCGATGAAGATGGAGAATATCCTCAAAGCCGAAAAACGCGGCGTGGTGAAGCTGATCAAGGCGAAACCCGGCGAGAGCCTCCGGGTGGATGATGTAATCATGGAGTTCGAATAGATCCATGGCGATCCCGGAATTTCAGACATTCATGCGGCCGGTTCTCCAGGAGGTCGCGGATCGGGGACCTGTCCTGACACGCGACCTGACGGTGATTGTCGCCGACCGGCTTGGCCTCTCAGAGGATGATCGCGCGGAGATGGTCTCTTCGGGCAATAAGACGCGGCTTTTTGACCGCGTTGCCTGGGCCGCCACTTATCTGTGCCAGGCGGGGTTGCTGGAGCGCCCCCGTCGAGCGGTGCTGCAAATCACCGCAGCCGGTCGCGAGGCCTTGCAGTCGGGCCCGGAGCGCATCACCCGGGCATGGCTACAAGAGGTCTCACCACAATTCCGGATTTTTTCGCTGGGGGCGGCGGGCGATGAAAGTGATGCAAATGCGGTCGCGGAGACGGCAGCAGCGGCATTGACGCCTGATGAGGCGATCCGGAATGCACATCGTCAGCTGGATGAGGCTTTGGGTCAGGAGCTTGTGGAGCGGCTGGTCACCGCCAGCCCCGCATTCTTTGAACATACGATCCGTGAGCTGCTGGTAAAAATGGGCTACGGCGAGGGGCGTCATGCTGCCGATGTTCTTGGTGGTGCCGGGGATGACGGCGTTGATGGTGTCGTCAACCTTGATACGCTTGGCGTTGATCAGGTCTATTTTCAGGCGAAACGTTACCGCCAGGATATAGCTGTCGGCTCGGGCGCCCTGCGTGATTTCTTTGGTGCGCTTGCGCTGAAGGATGTGACCAAGGGCATCTTTGTGACCACAGCGCGCTTCTCTGAATCCGCGCGTCTGACGGCCGAAAAGCTCAACAAACGCATCGTTTTGATTGATGGGGCAGAGCTCGCACGGCTTCTCATAAGGTTTTCGGTAGGATGCCGCATTCGGGAAACCTACAAGGTTTCCGAAATCGAAGAAGATTTCTTCGAATGAGCGGAATTTACCGCCCCGCCGGGTTTTTCTCCAGCGCCTCGGTGCGGGCGATGGGCATTTTGTCGATGGTGTTGATGATCTCGCGTGCCGCGCGGGGCGAGGGGCGGCGGACCGGCGAGCGCCAGTCCTTGTCCATCATCACCAGCGAAAAGCCACGCGGGCGCAGTTTGCGGCGAATATCGGACGGGGTCGCGGGATCGGTGTCGGTGATCAGCACCACATCGCGCGCCGCCAGCTGCGGGTAAAGGTCGGGCAGGATCTCCATCTGCCGGATGAAATTCGGGTCATGTGGATTGTCGGCAAAGACGATCACGGGGCGCCGCAGGAATAATTCATCTGCTTCGGAAATCTCTGAGGCAGGCACCGGGCCGAACGGGGCGCCCAGATCGGGTATCTCCGCCACCGGCTCTTCGGACGGGGCCTCCTGCGCCTGCAGGAGGGAGGGAACAAGGCCCGCAATCGCGGCCATGAGAACGAGGGAACGGCGGTCGAGCTTATGATCCATGCTCCGGATATAGAGTGGATCGGGCAAAACCCCAAGCGGCGAGATGCGCCTGATCGACAGATCGGGTCAGTCTGGCGAACGGAGTGACGAGAATGAGCGATCAGAACACCCCTGACCTGGCCTCCTGGGAGGCTTTGGCCTCGAAGGAGCTGAAGGGCAAACCTGCCTCCAGCCTGAACTGGCAGACGCTGGAGGGGATCGAGGTCAAGCCACTCTATACGGCGGCCGATCTGGAGGGGCTGCCGCAACTGGGCGAGCTTCCGGGTGTGGCGCCTTTCACCCGTGGGCCGCGCGCGACGATGTATGCGGGCAGGCCCTGGACGATCCGGCAATATGCCGGGTTTTCGACCGCCGAAGAGAGCAATGCTTTCTACCGCAAGAACCTTGCGGCGGGGCAGCAGGGGGTTTCGGTCGCCTTCGATCTGGCCACGCACCGGGGCTATGACAGCGACCATCCGCGTGTGGTGGGGGATGTGGGCAAGGCCGGTGTGGCGATCGATTCCGTCGAGGATATGAAGATCCTGTTCGACGGCATTCCCCTGGACAAAGTCTCGGTTTCCATGACGATGAATGGTGCGGTGATCCCGATCCTCGCCTCGTTCATCGTAGCAGGCGAAGAGCAGGGCCATGCGCGCAGCCTGCTGTCGGGCACCATTCAGAATGACATTCTGAAAGAGTTCATGGTCCGCAACACCTATATTTATCCGCCCGAGCCTAGCATGCGGATCATCGCGGATATCATCGAATATACCTCGAAAGAGATGCCGAAATTCAATTCGATCTCGATCTCGGGCTATCACATGCAGGAGGCGGGGGCGAACCTCGTCCAGGAGCTGGCCTATACTCTGGCCGACGGGCGCGAATATGTCCGGGCCGCGCTGGCGGCGGGAATGCCGGTTGACGAATTCGCCGGACGGCTGTCGTTTTTCTTCGCGATTGGCATGAATTTCTTCATGGAGATCGCGAAACTCAGGGCGGCGCGGATGCTCTGGACCCGCATCATGCAGGAGTTTGAACCGAAGAAGCTCTCCTCGCTGATGCTGCGCACCCATTGCCAGACATCCGGCGTCAGCCTGCAGGAGGCCGATCCCTATAACAACGTGGTCCGCACCGCCTATGAGGCGATGTCTGCGGCTTTGGGGGGGACACAAAGCCTCCATACCAATGCGCTTGACGAGGCGATTGCGCTGCCGACCGAATTCTCGGCCCGGATCGCGAGGAACACCCAGCTGATCTTGCAGGAAGAGACCGGCATCACCCATGTCGTCGATCCGCTGGCCGGGTCTTACTATGTCGAAAGCCTGACCGCGCAGCTGGCGGAAGAAGCCTGGAAGCTGATCGAAGAGGTCGAGGCGATGGGGGGCATGACCAAGGCGGTGGCCTCGGGCATGCCGAAGCTGAGGATTGAGGAAACCGCGGCCCGGCGTCAGGCGATGATCGACCGCGGCGAAGAGGTCGTGGTTGGCGTCAACAAATACCGCAAGGCGAAAGAAGACCCGATCGACATCCTCGAAATCGACAATATGGCGGTGCGCGACGCCCAGATCGCGCGGCTTGATCAGATCCGCGCGACCCGTGACCAGGTGGCCTGTGATGCGGCGCTGCTGGAACTGGGGCGGCGTACCGTCGAGGGCGGCAATCTGCTGGAAGCCGCCGTCGAATGCGCGCGGATGCGGGCGTCGCTTGGGGAAATCAGCCTCGCGATGGAAGGCACATTCGGGCGTCACAGGGCGGAGGTGAAGACTTTGGCAGGGGTTTACGGGGCCGCCTATGAGGGCGATGCGGGCTTTGAGGCGATCCAGAAAGACGTCGAGGCTTTCGCGGAAGAAGAGGGCCGCCGGCCCCGGATGCTGGTCGTGAAAATGGGCCAGGACGGTCATGATCGCGGCGCCAAGGTGATCGCGACCGCTTTTGCCGATATCGGCTTTGACGTGGATGTGGGGCCTTTGTTCCAGACCCCGGAAGAGGCGGCGCAGGATGCCATCGACAATGATGTCCACATCGTCGGCATCTCCTCCCAGGCGGCGGGGCATAAGACGCTCGCGCCCCTGCTGATCGCGGCGCTGAACAAGGCCGGTGCGGGTGATATCATGGTGATCTGTGGCGGCGTGATCCCGCAACAGGATTACGACTATCTGCAGAAGGCCGGGGTGAAGGCGATTTTCGGGCCGGGCACCAATATCCCCGACGCGGCGAAAGAGATCCTCGACCTGATCCGGGCGACACGCGCCTGATGCCGGCAGTATGACAGCGGAAGGGGGGGCGATACCGCCCCCCTTTTTCATTTGACAAGGCTCGGTTTGCGGTTTGCAGCGCTGATTGCCGTGTCCCTGTCCCTGTCCCTGTCCCTGTGCCTGCCATTGCCGGCGATCGCTCCTGACCTGCCCCCCCCGGAAGCTCCCTCGCTGTGTGTAGAGTCTGCCCAACCTGAAGGAGCAGACGAGATGAGGAAAAACCGGCCGCATCTCGACCGCCTGCCCCAGGGTGTTGTGCGTCAACCGGACAGGGGCACAAAAGCCCATCGGCTGCGCATTCAGCAGCGCGCAGGCGAACATTGCCGGGTATGGGTATTTCTGCCGGCCGGGGCATCAACCAGACGCGCTAAGGCCGCTGCATGGCTTTCGGGAAAGTCATACCCGGCGACATTCTCGATCTGGGAAACGCAGCGCTCGGGGCAGACAGGATAAGAGCCGTAAATGATCATGCCGGTGATGAAGGGCTCGCGGCAGACATGCACCGCGCCCATGCGGCGCAGCCGGTCGGCTTCGTCGGGCGCGAAACCGGTACCGCGACGCCGATCCGCATGGCCCGCCCCTGGAAGAGCGGCAGGTCCAATATGGGTTCAAAGACCGGCCGTAGTTTTGCGCAGGGCTAAGGAGCACTGGCGGGGGCGGCGTCATCTGGTTCTTCTTCGCTCCACCGCTTCAGACCTCAGCGGCGGCACACTGCGAGAAGTGGGAATAAAGCCTTGCCGTTTTTCTATCAAGGCATTGAAAATTATTTATAATATTTTAGCTCTGACTGTGTCGCCCGGTAATTTCCGGACCCAGGTCGCATCTGCCAAGGTTAAGATTTTGACCCGAATGGCTCCGCTGGCCTGCATATGACAATGGGCTGATGCGGGCGCCGGGTGTTGGAGAGGCAGATCCGGTCGCCGCTGGTATGGGCGGATGCAGGATGCCCAGATGCGGTGGCGATGGCAGCGCCCGGAGACGGGGGCGCCTGCCGGCAGGGTGATTGTTTATGTGAGCGGCGAGCTTCTTTGCTCGATCAGGGCCATGAACCGCCACTGCTCCGGCTACCCTGGTTGAGGCCGCTGACCCGGTGGCCTGGTTGACGCCCGTTCGGCGCCCCACAATGCGGCCGCCGAACGGGCGGAGGCTTTATCATGGCCCTGATCGTGGCCGCGAAGCAGGGAAACAACCTTCGGCGCAGGCGTGACGGCCTTGTAACTGACCCTGCGTCTCGACACGCCAGATCATGTGCGATGCTTTAGCAGCCAGACCCGGATCCCGTCAGCAAGCGGAGCCTCGCAGACCGTCCGGATCAACTCCCGCGCCATGGTATTTCGAACCAGCGGAGCTGCCATGGCCTGGGTCTGCCGCCCCATGCGGCCCGGCAGCTTTTCGGGCCTGCAGGTGCTGCGTGGCTTCGCCGTAAAGCTCTCCCGCCTGCAGGTCGCGGAGCTGCTTTTCTCGTATTTCCGCCGGACATCATCGGCCCCGTCCCCGACCCTGGGCGAGGGCCGGCCAAAGCTGCGCCCGGCCTCCGCACCTGAGGTCCTGCGGTTGCGATGATTGCGATGATCTGTGCCGGTTTGCGCCTGGCAGCCCACCGCCTGCGGCGGGCTGCCTTTGGCGGAACCGCTCCGGTCGGCCTGGCGGGCGGCTGGGCGGGGGCAGATGGGGAGGGCGGAGGGGGCGGCGGCGGGATCACTGCACCCTGACACGATCAGGCCCGCCGCCGGTCACTGCCCCGATTCAGGCAGGGGCCGTCTCGTCCAGCCTCCAGGCAAAGCCGGAAAAGCCGTCGCGGAAGGCAAAGACCACCAGATGTTTGTCGACGATATAGCGCGCTTCGATAATGCCGCGCACATCTTCCGCCGAGACTTTCACCGAGAGGCCGCTGGCATCGGCCTCCATCTCGAGCGGTCCCGGGCCGAGCCTGGCCCGCCCGTGATGCGCATCCACTTCGACCTCGATCTTATGGGCGAAATGCCGGAACAGTTGTTGCATATATTTCGAGCCATTCGGGGTCTCGAAACGCGCCGATGATGTCAACATCGCTGGATCCTTCGCTTTTGTCCTTCCGCATCTAAGAGCGGACTCTCCGCCGGGCAAGACCGGGTTTACGCTCAGCCCGGCGGCGTCATCGTGCAAATTCGCACCGAGGCGCGACAGGTTGCGACAGTATTGCGATCAATGCACGAGCCGCAGGTGCCGTGCCGCAGGGGGATGGGTCGGGCGATGCGCCGGTCGCTGTGTGGGCCGCAGTGAGGGGCGTTGTGACGCGGTGCCGGCGGCAACCGGGATAAGGCTCAGGCCCTCTGCCTGTGCGGCAGATTTTGCGGCGGCCTTTGCGGCGGCGGTGTTTTCCGCATCCTCTGCCGGGAACCGCGCCGCGAAAGACAGGGCCACCTGGATCAGCAGCGGATCCATCCGGCCACCGGTGATGTCCAGCACCGGGCCGCGCGCGAGATCGGCGCGGTCGCGGCGCATCGCATGCAGCATAAGGCAAAAGGCGGCCTCCTCCGGCGTCACCAGGTCGCGGCAGGAGGTGCAGAGCGGGTTGGCATAGTGGAAATCCGCGTCCCGCGCCTGGCGCAGCGCCTGGATCACCGCAAGCAGCCCATGCGCGATTTGCGGGCCCCGCGCCTGGCCCCAGCGTTCAGCGGCAATCGTATAGGCGCTTTGCCAGGCCTGGCTTTCAGGCCGCGCGAAGGCGGTCATGAAATGGCGGGTGACGGCCAGCATCCCGGTCTCGAAAGCATCGAGCTCCAACGAGGCAAGCGGCAAGGCATCGGCATCGGCGAGATGTTCAGGCATCGGGGCAGGTGGCTCCGGTCGGAGGGCCGTTTCGCAAGCGCATACCCTGCTTTTGCGGGGCAGGCGGGTCCTGTGCGAAAACGGGCAGGGTTGCAGAAAACAAAGGCGGGCGCGGGAGAGCAGGCAAGTCGCAGATCGGAACGTCAGGAGGACAGCGGGGCGGCGTCCCCGGGCATATCTGGCGAAAAGCTGGACATGCATTTCCTATAAAAATACTCGGAATTTATCAAGCCGAAAGTTCTCTGTGCTTTCAGATACTTGTTCTCTTAAGCTGGGTCTCAGAGATTTTCCCCCGCCAGGCGGGACGCCGTCGCGCGCAAACAAAAAACCGCCCGGCGCGGAAAGCTCCGGGCCGGGCGATTGCGCTGGATCAGCGATTTGGTCCGCGAGCAAGCTGTTCTGTCAGTCTCGGATCCCATAGGCCGAGCGGTCGGCCGGCAGTGGGGTGAACCCGGCCCGCAGGAGCTGCGGCTGATCAGATCCCGCGCCCCCGGAGAACAGGCCCCCTGGGAATGCGCCGCCGTCCACGGCCACCGATTGCGGCCCGCCCAGGAGGCCGCGCGGCGCGATCACCAGCACCATTGCTGAGCCATAGGCGAGCGCGAAAACTATGGCGGCCAAAACCGGCCCCCGCGTCAGGGCGTGTCGCTTCTGAGAAATGTCGTTCATGTGTTTCTCCCTCTGGCAGTTTCGGGAAGCGGAACGAGCAGTGGCGACAGTCTGCCATGGAATGGTGAGCCTGAGGTTCTCAGTTTTTGCCGGAATCAGGAAAATATTCCCTGATATGGTCAATTTTTTGAAGATATCGGCTATACAACTGGCGAATTATTCGCAAATGCAGGAAATTTTCGCGGTTGCAGCATTGCCGGGGCCGGCCTCCGCGACATAAGGAAACCTGCCGGATTGCTCCGGCAGGCGCGTGTTGATCAGGATATGCCTGTGCTCTGATCAGTAGCAGACATACCAGTATTCGCAGTAGCCGTACCAGTCGCACCAGTATTCCCAGTAACACATGGCGCGGTTCTGGGTTTCTGCGGCATCGCGCAGACTGTCGGCTTTGGCGGTGATCAGCGGGTCATCCTTGGCCAGCGCCACGGCCTCATCCAGCACCTTGCCCAGATCGACCGGCGTGCCGCCGGTTTCAATCGTGGTGCCGGCCGACACGTCGAGCATCATCTTGACACCCGCGATCATCGCCAGCGCATCACCTTTGGAACGACCATAATTGATCATCGCATTGGCGGTTTGCAGGGTGGATCCCTTTTCAGCCTGTTCGGCGGGTTTCATCGCGGGCGGGGCTGCGGGGGTCTCGGCAGTTACAGGAACGCCGGAAGCAGCTACGGCGGCGGCAAAAGCCAGAAGCGTAATAAAGCGTTTCATGTGTCTCTCCGGTTCCGGAACGGCGGGCTGCGTTCCGGGTGAAAATGGAATGTGCGGTCTCGCTCAGGATTTCGGGATCGGCACAGCCCGAGACTGCTGGATCCATGTGAGTCCGGCAAATGAATTTCATCGTCATGAAACGGCGACAGAGCAGATTTTCCCTGTCAGGGCTGGCCCGGGCGCGGCTTTCCTGCGGCGCCCGGGGCCAGAAAGGGGGGCGTCTTCAGCTGCGGATGCCGGCAAAGCGCTGTTGCCAGTCGGCGCGCTCTTCATCGGTGATCTTGCGGAAGAGGTTTTCGGGCACGGCGAAGGCGCTGCCTGCGGGCACGCCCGCCATGGCATCGGCGACATCCCCGGGCCAGGCCCAGTCTTCCCGGCCAAGCGATGCCATCATCGCCGCTGCCGCATCCGGGATGAAGGGGCGCGACAGCACCGCGTAAAGCCGGATCAGGTTGAAGCCGAAGCGCACGATGGCCTGGGCGGCCTCCGGATCGGTTTTCACCACTGACCAGGGCGCAGCGGATTGCAGATATTCATTGCCCGCAACCCAGATCGCGCGCAGCTCTGCCGCCGCCTTGCGCACCTCAATCGCATCCATCAGCCGTTCATATTCACGGATGCGCGTGGTCAGATCGGCGATCAGCGCGGCCTCCTGCGGGCCATAGGCACCGCCCGAAGGCACATCATCGCCGAATTTCGCCTTCGCGAATTTGGTGATGCGGGAAACGAAATTCCCCAGCACATCGGCGAGATCCTTGTTCACCGAGACCTGGAAATTCTCCCATGTGAATTCGGAATCCGCGCTTTCCGGCGCATGGGACAAGAGCCACCAGCGCCAGTAATCCGAGGGCAGGATCGAGAGCGCCTGATCCATGAACACGCCGCGCCCGCGCGAGGTCGAGAACTGGCCGCCGTCATAATTCAGGTAATTGAAGGATTTCAGGTAATCCACGAGCTTCCACGGCTCTTTTGACCCGATGATCGTCGCGGGGAAAGACAGCGTGTGGAAGGGGACATTGTCCTTGCCCATGAACTGGTAATAGGTGACGTCAGCGGCGCCTTTGTCGGTGCGCCACCAGCGTTCCCAGTCAGCGGTCGGGCGGCCATTCGCATCCGCCCATTCAGAGGTCGCGGCGATATATTCGATGGGCGCGTCGAACCAGACATAGAAGACCTTGCCTTCCATCCCCGGCCAGGGCTGATCGCCCTTTCTCACCGGGATGCCCCATTTCAGATCTCGGGTGATGCCGCGATCCTGCAGACCATCGCCGTCATGCAGCCATTTCTTCGCAATCGAGGTGGTCAGGATCGGCCAGTCCTTCTTGCCGTCGATCCAGGCCTCGATATCACCCTTCAGCGCCGACTGGCGCAGATAGAGATGTTTGGTCTCGCGCAGCTCGAGATTGGTCGAGCCGGAGATCGTCGAATGCGGGTTGATCAGATCGGTCGGGTCAAGCTGCTTGGTGCAATTGTCGCATTGATCGCCCCGCGCGCTCTCAAACCCGCAATTGGGGCAGGTGCCCTCGATATAGCGGTCGGGCAGGAAACGGCCATCATCGATCGAATAGAACTGCTGCTCCGTAACCTCACGGATCAGCCCGTTATCGGCCAGAACCCCCGCGAAATGCTGGGTCAGGCGGTGGTTTTCAGGGCTGGAGGAGCGACCGAAATGGTCAAAGCTCAGCCGGAAGCCCTTTGCCAGATCGGCCTGGACGAGATGCATCTCGCGGCAGTATTCCTCGACCGGCTTGCCGGCCTTGGCGGCGGCAAGCTCGGCGGGGGTGCCATGCTCGTCGGTCGCGCAGATGAACATCACCTCATTGCCCCGGCCGCGCATATAGCGGGCAAACAGATCCGCCGGCAGCTGTGAGCCGACAAGGTTCCCCAGATGCTTGATCCCGTTGATATAAGGAATTGCAGAGGTGATGAGAATGCGGGCCATGAAGACGCCTTTCGACCGGTTCGGATCCGGGGTTTAACGCGGGGCGCCGCCAAGGGCCAGAGCTTTGCGATAAACCGTCCCCTCCGGGCCGGGCCCTTCCCTGGCACACCTGTCACAACCTGGCCCGCAGCATATCATCAGGCCGGGCGGGTCATGGCTCTTTCCTGTCCGGAAAGATCCCGGGGGAGGCTCCGCCACAGGCGGGGCCTGAGAGGTATCGGAGGGCAGAGCCTCCCTCTTTTACGGTACGCAATAGCCCCCATCGACCAGGTGATAACTTCCGGTAACAAAACTCGCCCGATCCGAAAGCAGGAACAGAACCAGTGACGAGACCTCCTCTGCGCGTCCCAGCCTGCCGACCGGATGCTTCGAGATCAGCCAGTCGCGGGTCTCCTTGTCGAAACCCGAAAGCAGCGGCGTGTCGATAAAGGCGGGGCCGACCGCATTCACCCGGATGCCCTTTCCGCCATATTCCATCGCTGCGGTTTTGGTCAGCCCCAGCACCGCATGTTTCGCCGCGACATAGGCCGCCGATCCGGCAAAGCCCTGGGTGCCGAGGATCGAGGCCATATTGACCACCGCACCGCCGCCTGCGCGCTCCATGGCAGGCAGGCCAAAACGCAGGCCGTAGAAAACCGCATTCAGATTGACACCGATCACCCGGTCCCAGCCGTCCAGCGGATAGGCGCCTGTCGGGGCCGAGGGGCCGCCGATCCCGGCATTATTGACCAGAAGATGCAGCCCGCCATGCTGTTCGGCCAGCGTGATCTGGGCCTCCACCACCGCAGGATCCGCAACATCGCCGTAGGCCGCAACCGCCTCGCCCCCGGCGGCGATGATCTTTGCCACGGTCTTTTGCGCTGCATCCTCGGTCAGATCCGAGGCGATCACGACGGCACCGGAGGAGGCAAGATCCAGTGCGACCGCCTCGCCGATTCCCGACCCGGCCCCGGTCACCAGTGCCGTTTTTCCGTCAAACCTGATTTCCATGGTCAGGGCTCCTCTGTGTCTGGGATGGGGTCGGGGCATAGTCTGGGCCTGCCGGGCCGTCCCTGCCTTGATCTGGCGCAAACCGGCCCTGGGTGCGGGGATGTGCAGATGTGGCGGCCTTTTGCGCAACCGCCGCTCCTGCACGCCGGCCTGTCCGGGCGGCCTTGCCTCCTGCCTCCGGCGCCCGCAGTCTCGCCGGCAAAAGGAGCTCTGCCATGAAAATGATTCCCCTCGGTCGTTCCGGCCTGACCGTCTCAGAGCTCTGTCTCGGCACCATGACCTGGGGCAGCCAGAATACCGAGGCCGAGGGTCATGCCCAGGCCGATCTGGCGCTGGATCACGGCATCACCTTCTGGGACACTGCCGAAATGTATCCGGTCAACCCGGTCCGGGCCGAAACCGTGGGCCTCAGCGAAGAAATCGTGGGCTCCTGGATCAAAGCGCGGGGCGGGCGCGACCGGCTGGTGATTGCCACCAAGATCACCGGCACCGGCCAGCATGTCCGCCCCGGAGAGCCGATCACCGGCGCCAGCCTGCGGGCGGCGGCAGAGGCCTCGCTGAAGCGGCTGAACACCGATTATATCGACCTTTATCAACTGCACTGGCCCAATCGCGGCAGCTACCATTTTCGCCAGAACTGGAGCTATGCGCCGACCGGAATCGACCGCACCGCCGAAACCGCCGCGATGACCGATATCCTGACCGCCGCGCAGAGCCTGATCGCCGAGGGCAAGATCCGCGCCATCGGGCTCTCGAATGAGACGGTCTGGGGCACGGCGCGCTGGCTGCATCTGGCCGATACGCTGGGCCTGCCGCGCATGGTCAGCGCGCAAAATGAATATTCGCTGTTGTGCCGCCAGTTCGACACCGATCACGCCGAGCTTTCCCTGATCGAGGATCTGCCGCTTCTGGCCTATTCGCCGCTCGCAGCGGGGCTGCTGTCCGGCAAATATGCCGGCGATGTGACCCCCTCTGACAGCCGCCGGGCGCGGGTGCCGGATCTGGGTGGCCGTATCACGCCGCAGGTCTTTCCGGCGGTGGCGGCCTGTCTCGCGGTGGCGGCGGATCACGGGCTCAACCCGGTTCAGATGGCGATTGCCTTTTGCCGCACGCGGCCCTTCCCCACGATCCCAATCATCGGGGCGACCAAACTTGCCGACCTCGCGACCTGCATCGGCGCGGCAGAGCTGCAGCTTGCGCCCGGGGTGCTGGCCGATCTGAACGAGGTCTATCGCCTGCATCCGCGCCCGTTCTGATCCTTTACCGGGCGCTTCGCGCTTGCCCGCCTGGCCGTTTCGGGGCAGTCTCGCGCCATAATGATAAACACGGGCAAGAGCGGCGGGACAGCCGGATGACAGGTATCGGGTATCGGTTTGTGACACTGGCCGGGGCGGTCGCGCTCGCGCTGACGCTTGGCGGCTGCCTGCCGGGGTTCGAGAAATCCGGCGCGGGCGGGGCGGGCGCGGAAAAACCCGCGACGACGGTTATCACCGGCGATGCGATCGAGACCACACCGCTTGGACCGCCCCTGGCTGCCGCTGGCGCGCCGGTGGCAAAGACGACACCCGCCACAGCCGGGGCCGCGACGGGCGCGAAAGAGGCCGCCGCCGCAGGGGCTACCCGACAGCCTGACGAGGTAGCCCCGCAAGAGGTGGCCACGCAAGAGGTGGCCATGCCGGAAGCCGCCCCGGTCGAGACCAATCCTTTCACTGCTGAGGCCCGCCTGACCTGTGAAAAGGCCGGGGGCAGCTGGGCAAAGACCGGGTCCGGCTTCAACAGCTGCGTCTGGAACACGAAGGATTCCGGCAAGCGCTGCACCGCGTCGAGCCAATGCGACGGGCAATGCCTCGCGCGGTCGGGCACCTGCGCGCCGTTCACACCGCTGTTTGGCTGCAATGAGATCCTCGATGACAGCGGCCGAAGGATGACCGAATGCCTGCAATGACCCGTCTGATCCGCCTTGGGTTTGCCGCGGCGGGGCTTGGCCTCGTCCTCCAGGCCTGCGCGCCCCGCGCGCCTGAAACCGCCGGTCGCACGGTGTTTCGCAATTCAGGCGCCGGAATCTGGTCCGCCGCCGCCTTCCAGCCTGCCCGCATCACAGGCGACTGGCGCCAGGCCGCCGCCTATACAAGGGGTGAGGCCCAGAGCTGCGCCCCCGGCGGCGCCGTCTTCCGCCAGACCGCCTCCGGCCAGCTTTCCGTCAAAGCCCGGCTCTGCCTCGACGGGCGCGAGGTCACCGCCTCCGGCCCCGTAACCGTGAGCGGCCCTGGCAGATTTACCGTGCCCGGTATGGGAGAATGGTGGGTGATCTGGGTCGACAGCGGCTACCGCACCCTCGCCGTCGCGACGCCAAGGGGCGAATTCGGATTTGTGCTTGACCGGGGCCGCATCGGCCCCGACCGGTTGCGGGCCGCAGCCGAGATTTTCGATTTCAACGGCTATCCGAAAGACCGGCTGAAGCCCTTCTGACCGGATCCTGGCGACAGAGCCACTTCCTCCTGACGAAAATACTCCCGCCGGAGGCATCCGCCCCCGGCCAGAAACCCGGCCTTACAGAATCCGCCGAAACGCCGGCCGCGCGCCGGAATTGTCGAAAAACGGCACGCCGGGCTGATCGCCACCGCGCAACAGATTGCTGATCTCGGCCAGCACCACTTCGGTGACAAAGGGCAGATCGAGCTTCCTTGCCTCCCCGAGCCCCAGCCAGGCCAGATGCGACAGCTCATCCGAGGCCTGCGAGAAATCATCCGGATCGCTGTCCAGCCCCGCCGCATCGGCGAGGAAAAACCGCGCATCAAAGCGGCGTGGCCGCCCGGGCGGCGTGATGGCGCGAAACACATAGCGCAGCTTTGCCGCCCCCGGCGGATAGCCGAGCCCGGTCTCTTCGCGCAGCTCGCGCAAGGCGGCCGTCACCAGCCGGCCTGGCGCTGCCCCGCCGGGAACGCCCGGGCTGATCTGCGCCAGCCTTGCGGCGCAATCCGCGCTCAGCCCCGTGACCCCGGCATCCTCATCCGCCGCATCCAGACCTCCGCCCGGAAAGACGAATTTCGACGGCATGAAGACCGCTTTCGCGCCGCGCTGCCCCATCAGGATCCGCGCCTCGCCGCCCTCGCGCCGGGTGAGGATCACCGTGGCCGCATCGCGGATCTGTGGCTCATCCACGCTCATTGTCCCCAAAGCCATGCATCCTCCGCGACCATTGCAATCCGACAAAGGCCCCCTTGATCCGGGGCAGCAAAAACAGCGACATCGCCACACTCGCCACCGACAAAAGCGCAGCGGTAATCAGTGGATCGGGCGTCCATTTGATATAGAGCGCGAGCATCAGCGGCCCGATGATATGGCCGACGATCAGGATCGTCACATAGGCCGGCCCGTCATCGGCGCGCTGGTGAAACAGCGCCTCATTACAGACCGGACAGTGATCGCGCACCCTGAGAAAGCCCTGGAACAGCGGCCCCGCGCCACAGGACGGGCAACGGCGGCGCCAGCCGCGCAACATGGCCGGGCGCAGGAGCCGTTCAGAGGCATCCTGGTCTGGCGCTGTCTGCGCTGCTGTGCCTCCGGCTTCTTTGCCCGCCCGCCCCTCCGCCAGCAGATCATAGCCGGAGGCGGTTTTCAGATTGCTGCTCTGCATGCCGCGTCTTCTGCCTCTTCGATTCTCGTCCCGCCGTCAGATTAGGCAGTTTGAACCCGGTTTCACAGGGATGATTCGTCGCATCCCGCCCCGGTGCAGGTGCTTTATCGGGAATGTTCTGGCGGTGGCGGGCGGGATTTATCCGCGACGCCGCGACGGAAGCGCCGATCCGCGTCGTTATAAAGCTGTCAGGCACTACGGGAACGGCCGGTTTCGGACAGCATATATCAGATGGCGGGCCGCGTCGCGGATCGCTTGAGGAAAGATCGGTTAAGGGCGGGGGGCCGCAAGCCGGGCTTTGCGGTGGCCCCGGGTTCCGGGGTAACAGATGGGAATGAAGATGCCCCGGGATATGGTCGAGGACGAGGACGAGGCGGCTTTGCTCGCGCGCTATGCGCAGGGCGATACCGTTGCGGCCCGGCTTCTGACGGCGCGGCTTTTGCCGCCGGTCCTGTCCTTTGCCAGCCGGATGATGGCAGGCGACCGGGCCGAGGCGGAAGACATCGCGCAAGAGGCGATGCTCCGGCTCTGGCGCGCGGCCCCGGGCTGGCGCGAGGGCGAGGCGAAGGTCTCGACCTGGCTCTACCGGGTGGTGGCCAATCTGGCGACCGACCGGATCCGCAGCCGCCAGCGCCGCCACCGTCATACCGGCGGTGCGCCGCTGGAACTGAGCGATGCACCGGAAGCGGCAGATGGCACACCGGGGGCTGAGGCGCGGCTGATCGCGTCCGAACGGATGGCCGCGCTTGACCGTGCGCTGGCCGCCTTGCCCGACCGCCAGCGCGAGGCGGTGGTCCTGCGCCATATCGAGGGGCTCTCGAACCCCGAGATCGCGGCAGTGCTGGGCGTGGGGGTCGAAGCGGTCGAAAGCCTGACCGCACGCGGGCGTCGTGGTCTGGCACAGGCGCTCGGGCCATATCGGGCGCTTTTGGGGTTTGAAGGGGATTGAGCGATGGGCAAGACAGAGCTGAATGGACCAGAACGGACTGCGCCGGAGCTGACGGGCGCCGAACTTGACCGCGTCTTTCTTCTCGCGCGGGCGACTGCGCCAGAGCCGCCCGGGGCGTTGATGGCGCATGTGCTGCAGGCGGGCCTTGCGGCGATGCCGGCACCTTCAGGCGCGCCTTTGCGGGGGGCACACCCGGCGGCTGCGGGTCTCCTTGCAGGCATCGGGCGTATCTGGTCGTCCTTCAGCGCGGGGTTCGGGGGGAGCGCTGTGGTGGCCAGCCTTGGCGCAGTGGCCGCACTGGCGCTGTTTCTGGGCTATTCCGACCCCGCCGGGCTCAGCGACGGGTTCTGGACCGGGGCAGGGGCCGCGACCGGGGGCGAGGGCGATGACGGGCCTGAACTGGAGCCGGTGGCGATCTATTTTCTGGCCGGAGGCTGAGGAGAGATGGGTGTGACGGATCCGCAAAACGGCGCAGGACAGCCTGGAACGCGCGGCTGGGTCAGGGCGCTTCTGGCGGCCTCACTGGCGCTCAATCTGGCCATTGGCGGGTTTTTTGCCGGCGCCTGGCTGGGGGCCTGGTCCGATATGCAACCGGGCGCGAAAAGCGGCGGGGAACATGGGTCGGGCGGGCGGCGCGACAATGGGCTCGGGCCGCTGGCGACGGCAATGCGGGGCGAGGACTGGCGCGCGATGCGCGAGGCCTGGGTCAGCCGCAACCCCGATCTGAAACGCGGCCATGCGCAGCTGCGCGCCGATTATGACCCGCTTCTGGCCGCGCTCCGGGCCACACCTTTTGATGCCGGCGCCATGCAGGACGCGCTGGTGACGATCTCGGAAAGCAACAGCCGCCGCCTGATCAGCGCCAGCGAGGTGATCGGCGCCTATCTGGCGACACTGAACGAGACCGAGCGCCGCGCCTATGCGGAACGGCTGGAACACGCGTTGCAGCCGAAGAGGAAAAAAGACTGACCACAGGACTTTCCGGACGGGGCTTTCAGGCGCCGCTCAGCCGCGGATCGCCACCCGGTCCAGCCCGAAACGCGCAAGGTATTTGCGCAGCCGGTCGGCATCATTCTGGCTGGCCTTCTCCTGGCGCGAGGCGGCAAAGAGCCTGCGTCCCGCTGCGGAAAGGCTCGCGCAATCGCGACAGGCGCGGATCACCGCCGCCAGCTGGGCGCGGTCAAATTCTTCAATCGATTCAGGCTCCGGCAGCACCTCCCGCAGCAGCGCATGGTCGCGGTCAGCCCCGGCCGCGCGCCATTGTGCCGTCAGCAGTGCAATCTCCGCCCCGACCATAGGCACGGTGATGCAGCCCCGTTCCGCCAGCACCGCCAGGCGATGAACTGACGCGTCCAGATCGCGCAGGTTGCCCGCCCAAAGCGCCGCCGGATCCAGCGCGAACCGCAAATAACGCGCCAGCGCATCGGCGTTGAAGCCGGTCCTGCGGCCAAGGCTGCGTTCACTGGTGGTCAGCAGCGCCTGCAAAAGTGCCGCGACATCCTCGCGCCGGTCACGCAACGGGGGCAGGGAAAACACTGACGTTGCCCCCTGGGGCTCATCCAGTTTGACGTAGCCTCTGGTCCAACAGAGAGGACGAGAGATGAAGCGCAGCAGGTTCGCCGAAGATCAGATCATCGGCCTTTTGAAAGTCGGGGAGGACAAGCAAACGCTCCGGTGGACCGTTTGCCCGACGAAGGTGAGGCCGGGGTTTCCGGTGCCGATCTGTGCCGCAAGCACGGCGTCAGCGATGCGAGCGTTTACGAGTGGAAGGCCAGGTATGGCGGCCTGGATGTCAGTGAGGCAAAGCGGCTGAAGGGGCCAGAGGTGGAGGAGGATCAGGAAACGATCCGGGGGATCGTTTTCCCGACGAACGGAATGACCGCCGACACGTCCCTGTCCGGAGCAAGGGGCGCGCGGGAACTGGCAACGCTGTTCGAGATGCTGGCCAGGCCTGTGACGGTGGTCAGTGACAAGGGCACCGAGTTCACCCCGAACGCGATCCTGACCTTCGCCGATGACCGCAAGATCGACTGGCACTCCATCGCGCCCGGAAAGCCGGCCCGAGACATGCCTTCATCGGGAGCTTCAACGGTCGCCTGCGCGACGCGTTGCTGAACGAGACCCTGTTCCCGTCCCTGCACCACGCCCGCGTCAGGCTGGCCGCCTGGCGCACGGACTATAACAGGGAACGCCCGCACTCCCGCCCTGGCTGGCAAACGCCTTCCGAATTCGCCCGGATCTTCACACCGCAACGCGGTATGACGCTGCGCAACACGCAAAGCTCCGCGCCAGACCCCGTTGCCCAACCCGCCCCAAAAGGCAAAACTCAAACCCGGAGTCTCGCTCTCGCTGGATAAAAGCTGGGGGTGACATCACGCCGGAACGCGCTTCGGTGCGGGTCCCGCAGACCTTGCGGGCCGTCCGTTCGGTCTTCAGCGTTGAGAAGAAGCTCTCCATTGCCGACGTTGAGAGGAAGCTGTCCATTGCCGACCTCGCCATGGTCAGCCGGACCAGTGGCGTTCCCATTGCCCGATCCCAGACCCTGCCCGCATCGGCATCAACCGCGGACCAAAGATTTCGATCAAGTTCTTCCACGGGAACAAGAACCTGAGCCGCTCTGCGGCCGGAAAAATGCGGAGACCAGAATTCTTCCGTCGCCAGACGCGCAGCTTCGGGATAAGGCGCGAATTTGTCGAGATCGTCGAACTGGTAGTCAAGCGAGTTGGGGAAAACGACAGGCCTCAGAATTTCAATGTCGCGGTTTTCTATAGCAGCATCAGGTGTTCGCGGCCAAGACAGATTCCTTCTCCAGCGTCCCGACAGGCATAGTCAGTGATCCCGTCCTCAAGCAGGTAGAACCAGCTGCTTCCGACCCAAAGGCTTCTGAGTTTTTCAAAGTGACGCGCACCTGGGGGGGTGAGGTCAACCGCAGCCAGTTCGAGCCCCCTGACGCAACGAGATCCTGCTCAGCGACTGGGGTGTCAGCCTGCGACGGTGGCAAACATAGAAACCGGCCAGCGCCGGGTTGATGTTATCGAGCTCGTCGCGCTCGCGAATGCGCTTGGGGTGTCGCCCCACCGCCTGTTCGACAGTGTCGTCGAGAATGTGGATTCTGCCGAACTCATCAATAATTTCAGCCGCTCAAGAAAGAGCGCGCGCGACGTAAAAAAAATAGCGAGACGCCGGCATAGAGCTGGCTTGCCGACGCGCTACCCAAAGAGCTGGCGGCGGCAAGCCAGCTCGTTTCGAGTGCCCTTGCCAAGCGAAGTGCATCTTTGATCTCGGCTGAGGCCGATGAGTCATGTGATGCGATCAGAGATTTGTGATACATCGTGATCTACGGCTTTCGGTCATGATAGATTTTCTCTTAGTAAACTATGCTTCATGACCGTTCCTGAGTCATAAATTGGGGCAACCATTTCCTCTTCATCGGGGGCTCGCGCGCGATGGGGCGGGTGGCGATTGTCACCCGTCAGGGATTACGCGGCCCGGGCGGGCATCTGTATAAGGAGGGCATGGCGGTGGCAGAGAAATTCCGCCGTGTGCTGTCTCCGGCCACGCTGAAGCAAAATGCCTGGATCCCCGCCGATACCGATGAAGGCCACGCATATTGGGAGGCGCTGCAGATCATCCGCCGCCGGACCAAAGCCAATCACAACGCGCTGCATCAGGCGGTGGTTGAACGGCTGCGGGCAAATGCGGGAGAGCGGTTCTGGAACGAGCATAACTTCGTTTTCCGCCGCGAGGATCCGGTTCATGGCGAAGTCTTCCTGCACGGGAAGGGCGCGACCCCGGCCTGGGGCGACTATGCCGCTGACGCCACCGGCCTGACCCTGATTGCGCTGAACATGGCCGAGCCGGTGCTGGTGGTGCGGGGCCGCGATGCCGGCCGCGCGCCGGGCTTCTCGCCGCATGGGGCCGGGCGCAACTTCTCGCGCACAGAACATCGCCGCCGCCATGACGGCCTGTCGCCGGCGCAGATGATGGCGACCGAGACGGCGGGGCTGGATATCCGCTTCTGTGCCGGGGTGGTGGATGGTTCGGAACTGCCCTCGGGCTATAAGCGCGCGGGCGCGGTGACGGAGCAGATCCGCGACTATGGTCTCGCCGATGTGGTCGATTGCATTGACCCTTACGGCTGCATCATGGCCGGCGATAAGCCGCCGCCCTGGAAGATGCGCAATCGGCGCTGAAGAGACCGCCCGGACCGTAAGGCCCGGGCGGTTTTTTGTCATTCGGCAGCGGTGCGCAGCCCGGCGTCATAGCTGTCGATGCGGTCGCCGATCGCAAGGCCGAGGCGGCTGGCATATTCTGCCGCGCTGAGCTTCTCGCCCTGGGCGGTGCGGACGCGGCCGATCTCGATCAGACCACCTTGCAGCGCGACCTGGACCTTGCCGCCGTCGATCCCGGCGATGGTGCCGGGCTTGCCTTTCACATCGGCAAAGCGGCGGGCGGAGATCAGATGGCTGTCATAGATGCGGATTTTCTCGTCGCCGACCAGCATCCAGGCGCCGGGCGCCGGATCGCAGCCCCGGATCAGGTTATGGATATCGATCGCATGGGCCGACCAGTTGATCCGTGCCTCGGGGTCGCGGCACCAGCCCTCATAGGTGGCCAGGGCCTCATCCTGCACGGTCTCGCTGTGTTTGCCCGCAAGGATCAGGTCAGCGGCCTCGAGCATCGCGGCCACACCCATCGGGAAAAGCCGGTCGAAATAGACGGTGCCAAGCGTGTCATCAGCGCTGATCGCTGTGGTCTTTTGCAAAACGATATCGCCCTCATCCAGCCCGTCATTGGGGCGGAAGATCGTCAGCCCGGTCTCAGTCTCGCCCCGGATCAGCGGCCAGCTGATCGCGCTCGGGCCGCGATATTTCGGCAAAAGCGAGGGGTGATAGCAGATGGCACCATGTTTCGGGATGGTCACAAAGCCCTGCGGCGCGAATTGCAGCACATAGGCCATGACGGCGAGGTCGACATTCAGCGCGCGCAGCGCCTCTGCCGCCGCGTCGCTGGTCAGATTGGGGAGCTGCAAGGTCTTCACCCCCTTTTCTTCGGCTGCGAGCCGCAGCGGATCGGGTTTCGCACCAGGCTTTTCGGGTGCGCAGAAGACGGCGGCGACATCATCGCCACGCGCGAGGAAGGCTTCAAGAACGGCTTTGCCAAAGGCCTGCTGGCCGATGATCGCGATACGCATCGGGAGATCCTTTATGGGAATTTGGGAAAAGCGGGGTCCGCCACCCTGGTCGTGACCAGTCAGACGGACCCCGAAGTCAGCCTCGGGAACAGGCTTCAGGGAGTTCGGGTGTCAGGTCAGGCAGGTCCGGTATTGATCCAGACCACCTTCGGTTCGGTGAAATTGGCGATGGCCTCTTCGCCATGTTCGCGCCCGAAACCGGAATCGCGCACGCCACCCCAGGGCAGCCGGATATCGGTCGGGCCATAGGTATTGACCCAGACGGTGCCGGCCTTCAGCTTGCGGGTGAAGCGGTGCGCGCGGGTCATGTCAGAGGTCCAGACCCCGGCGGCGAGGCTGTAGACGGTGCCATTGGCAAGGCGCAGCGCATCCTCATCATCTTTGAACGGGACCACTGCCGCGACCGGGCCGAAGATCTCTTCCTGCGAGATGCGCATGTCGTGACGGACATTGGCGAAGACGGTCGGCTCGATGAAATAGCCCTGGTCGCCATGGCGGGCACCGCCGGTCACGATCTCTGCGCCCTCGGCCCGGCCGATCTCGATATAATCCAGAATACGGTTCATCTGCACTTCCGAGACCACCGGCCCCATCGAGGTGCCCGCCTCCTGCGGATTGCCGAGCCGCATGCCTTTGGCCCGGGCCGCGAGCTTTTCGGCCACCTCGTCATGGATCGATTCATGGACGAGGATGCGCGAGCCGGCCGAGCAGACCTGCCCGGTATTGAAGAAGATCCCCGAACCCGCCGCCCGCACTGCCGCATCGATATCGGCATCGGGGAAGATGATATTGGCGGATTTCCCGCCGAGTTCGAGCGTCACGCGTTTCAGGTTCCCGGCCGATCCTTGCAGGATCTGGCGCCCGACAACCGGCGAGCCGGTGAAGGTCACCTTGTCGATATCGGGGTGATCCACGATGGCCTGGCCCGCGACCTTGCCAAAGCCCGGCACCACATTCAGCACACCCGGCGGCAGCCCGGCTTCCAGCGCAAGCTCGCCCAGCCGGATCGCGGTCAGCGGCGTGATCTCTGCCGGTTTCAGCACCACCGTGCAGCCACAGGCCAGCGCGGGTGCGATCTTCCACATGCCGATCATCAGCGGGAAGTTCCAGGGGATGATGGCGCCGACAACACCCAGCGGCTCGCGCACCGTATAGGTCAGCGCGTCCGGGCGGGCAGGGGTCACAGTGCCGGTGATCTTATCGGCCCAGCCTGCGTAATAGGTGAGCGTGTCGATCACGGCCGGCAGATCCTGGCGGCGGATCGCGGAAACCGGCTTGCCGGAATCAAGGCTTTCCAGCTCGACCAGTTCTTCGCTGTGGCTCCGGATCACCTCGGCGAAACGCAGAAGAAGCGCGCCACGGTCGGCGGCGCGCATAGGGGCCCAGACCTCTTCAAACGTCTTGCGCGCAGATGCGACGGCGAGATTGACATCCTCGACCCCGGCTTCGGCCACATGGGCAAGATGGGCGCCGGTTGCGGGGTTCAGCGTCTCGAAAGTGCGGCCCGAAAGCGCGGGCCGCGTCTCGCCGCCGATCAGCAGCGGATAGATCCCGCCGGTCTTCTGGTCGAGCATAGTTCCCTCCATCATATGCACGTCAGTTCATATATTGACCGGGCGATCCGCTCTCCTCCCGGAATCGCCTGATGAAAATAAGCTTACTCCGGTGAAAAATTATGTGAATATGATATGGGTTACATGACTCACCGGCCAAGGTCCGGAAAGCTTGTGCCGGACTTGCAGGGTGAAGACATGAACAGGAGTTCATAAGATGGACAGGTCAGTCAGGGTTGAAATCGCGCCGGTCTGGGCGTTTCAGCGCCGTGAGACCCAGGAGCGGCTGGAGATCACGCTGGGCTTGCTGTCGGATATTCGCAATACCGGCAAGCTTTCGGTCGCGGCGGCCAGGGCGGGGATGTCTTACCGCCATGCCTGGAATCTGCTGGTCAAATGGTCGGAGTTTTTCGGCTCGGATCTGGTGGAGCGCAAGCAGGGCAGCGGCACCAGCCTGACGGCCTTTGGCGACAAGCTGGTCTGGGCGGCGGAACGGCTGGAAGCGCGGCTGCGGCCTTTGCTGCAAAACCTGGCGCAGGAACTCCAGACCGAGGTGAACCAGACGCTTGCCAGCGGGCGGCTCGAGCTGCGGGTGCGTGCAAGCCATGGTTTCGCGGTGCCGAAACTGCGTGAGCTGCTGGCGCGGGATTTCGAGGGCAGCGTTGATTTCCGCTATGTCTCGAATTCGAATTCCCTGGTTTCGATGGTGGAAAACACCTGTGATCTTGCCGGGATGCACCTGCCGCAGGGCGAGCTGCGGGCGCGCACGCTCGCGATGACGCGCGGCTGGCTCGACCCCGAGGAACATCGGGTGATCTCATTCGTGACGCGCGAGATGGGGCTGATTGTGGGTAAGGGGAACCCGCTGGGGATCACCCATTGCCATGATCTGACGCGCTCAGGCGTGCGGCTGGTGAACCGTGATCCCGACAGCGGCACGCGGATCCTGTTCGATCAGCTGCTGGCGCAGCACCAGGTCCAGGGCGCGGCGATCAACGGCTATTCGCATTCCGAATTCACCCATGCGGCGGTAGCGGCCTATGTCGCCTCGGGCTTTGCCGATGTGGCCTTTGGCGTCGAGGCGGCGGCGCGGCAGTTCGGGCTCGATTTTGTGCCGGTGCTGACGGAAGACTACGTGTTTATCTGCCACCGCCGCATCCTCGACCACCCGGCGATGGAGCGGGTGCTGGCGGTGATGCGCGGGCCGGAATTCGCGCGCGAGATCTCGCAGCTGCCGGGCTATCAGGTGAAAGAGCCGGGTAAGGTCAAGACGATCCGCGAGGTGTTCCGCGCGCGCGGCTGATATGGCGCTATTCAAGCGATTTCAGCTGGCTGACCCGCGATGTATTATCCGTCAGATCAAAGGCTTCGGTCGATATGGCCAGCATGGCCGACGGCGCGAACAGAAGGCTCGCATCCATCATCTTCCGGCCCTCCGCCGCCGTCATCACCTTGTGGATCCGGAAGGCGGTATAGATGCAGTCTTCCCAGGTCACCGCCTCTTCGCCCAGCACCCGGATGGTGAGCGAGACTGTCACCGGCGCTGCTTTTTGCCGCGTCATCCGGCCCTGCAGGGTGATTTCGCCGCCCTGATCCCGGATCGCTTCTGGCCCGGGTAAGGGCAGGCGCGCGCTCCAGTCATAGCTGATCCGGAAGCCCGGCGCCTCGCTCGTCAGCGGCCAGAGACCATCCGCCATGCGCGAGGTGATCTGGCCGCTGCGATAGGTCAGCACATCATCCGTCAGGTCGAGATATTCGAGCGTGGCACCGTCGGAATAGACCGCGCGCGCGGGCAGGTCCTCTGCGGTGAAGCAGCCGGCGGCTGCGGGGCCCGCGGCGAAGAGGCCGAGGACCAGGCCGCGGATCACCCGAAAAACCTGACACCGCTTTCAGTGATCATGACATCGAGACGCTGATCGGTGCTGTCGATCGGCACCTCGGCCATCTCCTGCGCGTCAAAGGCGAAACCGACTGCCAGCGTCGGGCGCCGCGCGCGCAGGGCTTCGAGCGTGCGGTCGTAAAAACCGCCGCCATAGCCCAGCCGGAAGCCGCGCGCGTCAAAGGCCAGCATCGGAACAATCAGGATCTCGGGTTCCAGCCAGCCACCCTCGGCCGGGATCAGCGCTTTGAAGGTGCCCTCGATCAGGGGGGCACCCGGGCTCCATTCGCGAAACCTGAGCGGCTGGTCGCGGCCCGGGATCACCGGCAGGCAGAGCGGGCCCTGATGTGCCGCCATGGCGGGCAGGGGGTCGATCTCGGTCCGGAAGGGCATATAGCCCGACAGCACCTTGCCGGCATGTGCCGCCAGATAATCCGCCAGCAGATCCGCTGCCTGACCTTGCCCTTTCGCATAGGCGAGTGCGCGGGCTTCAGCAGCCTGTCTGCGGATTTCAGCTTTGAGTTCTTTCACAACAGCACCAGTGCAGCGAAGCCAAGAAAGGCGAGATAGCCCATCACATCGGTGAGTGTAGTCACAAAGGTTCCCGAGGCAAGCGCCGGGTCCATCCCCATCCGGTTAAAGGCAAGCGGCACCAGAACCCCGCCCGTTGCCGCCACAACCTGATTGCAGATCATCGCCATCGCCAGCACCGATCCAAGCCAGGGGTCGTGGAAGAACACCACGGCTGCAAGGGCCAGAACCAGCGCGAGGAAGATCCCGTTCACCATTCCTGCCCGGAGTTCGCGCCAGATAACCCGCCGGGCATTGGCCGGCGTCAGATCGCGGGTCGCAAGCGAGCGCACCGCCACCGCCAGCGACTGCGTACCCGCAATCCCTCCGGTCGAGGCCACAATCGGCATCAGAGCCGCCAGCAGCACCAGCGAGGCAATCACCCCTTCGAATTGTGAAATCACCAATGCGGAAAGCGAGGCGGTGAAGAGATTGACCACGAGCCAGGGCAGGCGGCTTCTGACCGTCGCGATCACCCCGTCCTGGATCGAGCTCTCATCCGAGACACCGGCGAGGCGCAGCATGTCTTCTTCATGTTCTTCGTCGAGCACATTCATCGCGTCATCAATGGTGATGACGCCAACCAGCCGACCATTCTCATCCACCACCGGGCAGGAAATCAGGTGATACTGGTTGAAGTAATAGGCGACATCGGCCTCTTCATCGGTCGCCCTGACGGTGCGGAAACTTTCTTCGGTGATGTCTTTCAGCTTTGCATCGCGCGGGGCCGAGAGGATGCGGCCAAGGGTGACATAGCCGATGGGGCGCATCCTCGGATCGGCGAGGATGACATGATAGAACTGGTCGGGCAGCCAGTCGGCACCGCGCAGAAAGTCGATCGTCTCGCCGACATTCCAGTGCTCGGGGGCGATCACCACCTCGCGCTGCATCAGACGCCCGGCGGAATATTCCGGGTAAGACATCGCCTGTTCGACCGCGATCCGGTCGGCATCTTCCAGCGCATCAAGGATTTTTTCCTGCGCGGGCTCGTCGAGATCTTCGAGAATATCGACCACGTCATCGGTGTCGAGTTCGCGGACGGCCTCGGCTACCACGCTGTCAGGCAGCGATTCGATCACCTCTTCGCGGATCGACTCGTCGATCTCGGACAGCACATCGCCGTCGATGCCGCCATGCCAGAGCGCCAGCAGCCCGCTGCGGTCCCCCGAGGAGATCTGCTCAAGGATATCGGCGATATCGGCGGCGTGCAGGGGATCAAGCAGCAAATCAAGCCGCGCGGTATCCTTTGCCGCAACGGCTTCAAGCACCTGGGTCAGGCGTTCGGCGGCCAGTTCCTCGTCGTCGCGCTCCTGGACCGTTTCCCTCATGGACACTCCTTCACCGCACTCTCCGGACACCGCATTCACCGGGTTTACCGGAAGCCGTATGCGGGAAACAGGGGGCAAGCGCCGGATTTCCTTTCGCTGATGACGGCTTATTGTAACATGGTGGCGGTGTTTCGCTGACAGGATGTGAACGGATCGGAGAGGCGAATGGCGGATCTGCTGCTGGGACAGGTGCTGAGTTTCACCGGGGACCCCTTTGTGATCGGCGAGGCTGCGGCGCAGCATCTGAGCCGGGGCGCGGTGCTGGTCGACCAGGGCCGGATCAGGGCGGTGGGGCAGGCGGGCGATCTGCGTGCGGCCCATCCCGGCGCAAGCGTGCATGATTACGGTGACTGCCTGATCTCGGCCGGGTTTATCGACGCACATGTGCATTACCCGCAGACCGCGATAATCGCCTCCTGGGGCAAGCGGCTGATCGACTGGCTGAACCTCTATACCTTCCCCGAGGAAATGCGCTTTGCCGATCCCGCCTATGCGGAGGAGATCGCGGGGCGCTATCTCGATCTGGTGCTGGCGCGCGGCACCACAACGGTCTGTTCCTACGCCACGATCCATCCGGCCTCGGTCGATGCGATTTTCGGGGCCGCGCAGGCAAGGGGGATGCGGGTTTTCGCGGGCAAGACCTGTATGGACCGCAATGCCCCCGAGGGCCTGCGCGACAGCGCGCAATCCGCCTATAATGACAGCAAGGCATTGCTGGAGAAATGGCACGGCAGGGACCGGCTGTCCTATGTGATCACGCCACGGTTTTCGCCGACATCGACGCCTGAACAGCTGGCGGCGCTTGGGTCGCTTTGGCGCGAGCACCCCGATTGCCTGATGCAGACGCATCTCTCGGAACAGACGGATGAGATCGCCTGGGTGAAAGACCTCTTCCCGCAATCGCGCGATTACCTCGATACTTACGAGACCCAGGGGTTGTTGCGCGAAGGCGCGGTCTACGGCCATGCGATCTGGCTGACCGACCGCGAAAAGGCGCGGCTGCGTGAGGCCGGTGCTTCGCTGGTGCATTGTCCGACCTCGAACATGTTCATCGGCTCGGGGCTTTTCGACATGGGTCTTGCGCGGCATTTGCGGGTCGGACTGGCCACGGATACCGGCGGTGGGTCGTCATTTTCCATGCTGCGCACCATGGCCGCCGCCTATGAGGTGGCCCAGCTGCGCGGCGAGGCGCTGCATCCGGCGCAGCTCTGGTGGCTGGCGACGGTCGGCTCGGCCCGGGCGCTGCATGCCGAAGGGCAGATCGGCAATATCGCCCCCGGGATGGAAGCCGATCTGGCGGTGATCGACCTGACCTCCACCCCGGCCATCGCCCAGGCCGCCGCCCGCGCCGAAACCCTCTGGCAGGCGCTGTTCCCCACCGTGATGGTGGGCGACGACCGCGCCATCCGTGCGGTCTGGGTCGGAGGCAGGCCGCGCTGAGCGGGTGTTGGCAACCAGCCAAAAAAGGGGAAGCATGCGCAAAGGCGTCAAGTGAAAACAGCATGAGACCTGCGGTCAGGGAAGCAGACGACTGACCTCGGCGCGGGAATAAATCCTCGCACTGCCGCCCACAGGCCCGATTCCGCTTGCGTCAAGCCAGGCCTGAAGCGCCCCCCCATCCCAAACCCGCCGCTCCTCCCAGAGCGCGAAAGCTGATGAAACGTTCATGGAAGGCCTGCCTGTCCGCCGCGCTCATTCGCACCTGTGCATTGCCCCGCGCCCCGCGTAGCTGCTGGCACGAGACGCTATCGCGACGGACGAAGGTCATGAGTTCACCAGGTCGCAGCCCCAGCGAAAAGGCAAAAGTTTCAATCGAAATCGCCTCTCCTTCCTGTTCCAAATGGCCAAGATTGATCAGGATCGAGGCAAAGCCGGACCGCTGTAAATACTTGCCAACCCGCGCAATCCGCCCGGAGCGGATGTCGTCGATGATCTCGGGAAATGTCATCTGCAACCGGTCAGAGGCTTCCGTCAGACTGCACCAGTCATGCAGGACGAAAGATATCGGCTCTGCGCCATGCAACAGATCGTCGATCAGATCCTGCGCCGCCCAAACGTCCCAGAACCCGCCCTCAACGGGCTGCAGCAAGCCCTCATCTCGCATTTGTTTAAACTGCCGCGTTGAAAGCGAGAGAGCTTTGCAGAATTCAGGCTCGGCGAGGCTCTGCGGGAAAAGCGCCTTCGCTTCAGCCCTGCCGATCAGCCTCCATTCCGGCGGGCAGCTGCGGTCTTCGCCAATCGCCGCGATGACCTCAGTCTCGGGGATTTGCAGCAGATGCGCCACTGCCCGCACCCCCATACGCCCAGGGTGCAAGACGGGTTCTCCAAGCACCTCATCCCCCGGCGCGAGCGGCCAGGTTTCCAGAATATGGCGCTGCAGGATACTGCGAAACGGCCGCATTTCCTCGGGGCAAGGATCGCGGGCGAGCACATCGTAAAGGCCGCCAAAGATCTTGCGTGGCCCTTCGCCGGAATGCCCCATCAGATGTTGCAATCCGACCAAGGCCGCGCAGAGATCCGCGTCTCCACCGGCGCATAGCCGGAAACCGATAGCGGCAGGCCACCAGTGCAGATCCTCTCGGATCGCGGTTGATCTTCGCAGCTTCGTCGCAATTGCCGCCCGGCCAAGTTCGAAACAGAATTGCGCCGCCGCATGAAGGTCGAACTGATCAAGCCATTGGCCTGGCTCAGATTTCCCCTCAAGACGCCCCTGGAACCAAAGCTCGAAACCGGAAGGATCGCGCGCCTGGGGCCGCGCAATTGCGGATAGGTCCAGGTCTGCCAGTCGCTCGGCGACATCATGGCGATCGAGCCTGTCCTGAGTGGTCCACAGCGCGACCAGTGGTCTCTTATGATCAAGACAGATTGTCATGAAGGGCAATGACCAGATGCCTCGCAGTCCCGGGCCTGCTTCAATACAGTCATGGTGTGGCGCGGCCCTAAGACTGGGGGTAACGGTCGGCCGGCGGTCTTCAGCGATGCGGCCATTCAGTTCTGCCTCATGGTGAAGGTCCTCTTTGGCCTGCGGCGCCGACAAACGACCGGGATGGTGGCGAATATTCTGTCGAGGGCTGGCCTCGATCGGCCAATGCCGGAATTTCTATCCTGAGCCGCAGGTAAAAACGGATCACTGTGCAGATATCGAACTGCCCTGCGCCCGGACCTGCCGGTCGACAGTATAGGGATCAGATTTCTGGGTGACGGCGAATGGCTTACGCGCAGGCATGGCACACAGCGCCGGGGCCAACATCGCAAGGTTCATCTGGCGATGGACGCGGCTACCGGCGACATCCAGGCCGCAGAGTTCACCTCGAGCGACAAGGGCGACAGCCCTGAGCTGCCCCACCTGTTTGGCCAGATCCCCCCTGATGAACAGATCGGCACCGGAACCGGAGATGGGGTCTTCGACGCCCGGCCTTGCCACGCCGCGATCCTGGAGCGCGGCGGCACCGCAGTCATGGCAGGCAACCAGCGCCTGGCTCAGGGCGTTTCAGGCCGAACCTTTCAGCGCGGATGGGCCGGGTTCGGGCAGATTTTTGAGCGAGCCCGTCTGCCCGCCCGCCGATTGGCATCTGCCCGCCAGGACTGCGTGGGGTCCAATGGGCCTGCGCAGGAGAAACTAACTCAGAAAGTTATTTGATTTTAATAGGTTATCTTATGATTTGGCTTAGGGTATCCGGCCTGTAGGTTGGTGCATCAATGCATTATGTCCGGAGCGCCAGGGGTAAGCTGTGGGCAGATTCATGAACCGATATGATCGGCACATGGCGAGCAAGAGCTATCTGACGCGCGCTGATCAGCTGCATCGCGGCACACCCGCAATGTGTTTCATCGCCCGCCCGGTCAGCCCGCCCGGTCAGCCCGGCCCGTCAGCCACGTACCGCGATGTGTTCTGGCGCGTATATCTGACCTCACTGACCTGGCCCCCTGGACCTCGCGGGGGCAGGCCCCATTTCATCTGTCCTGAAATATCCCGGGGGAGGCTCCATCAGGAGCCGCGGGCAGCACCCGCCGCTGACCCCCGCCAGCCGCCCTTCGCCCGGATCTCGGTCGATGAGGCATCATTCATCGGCAGATTGACGAAAACCCAGGCCGGAGGCTTCATCCGCGCAAGGTTCTCGCCGCGCCCGACCCGATTGCCGCCATAGATCTGCGCCGCCGGCGACAGCCGTGCGCGCAGACCCGCCCCTGGTCGTGCGAGGACACCAACCGGCACCGTCTCCATGATCCGCCGCCAGCGGTCCCAGCGGTGGAAACTCGCGAGATTATCGGCCCCCATCAGCCAGACAAAGGTCACGCCCGGATAAATCGCCCGCAGCGTCGCGATGGTATCCGCGGTAAAGCGTGTGCCGAGGCGCCGCTCGAGATCGGTGATCCGCACCTTCGGATGCCGCATCACCCGCCGCGCCTGTTGCAGCCGCACCGAAAGCGGCGCCGGCTGACGCGCCTTGAGCGGATTCCCGGGCGAGACCAGCCACCAGACCTGGTCAAGCCCCATCCGCTTCATCGCCTCACGGGTGATATGGGCATGTCCCTCATGCGCCGGATCGAACGACCCGCCGAGAAGACCCACAACCATGCCGCGTGTCGCGAGAGGAAAACCCTGTGCCATAGCCGGGTTCATATTTCATTCATGACGGATATGGAAAGATGGATAGAGGCGCCGTCCGGGAAAACAGTGCCGGCATTCCGGGTTGTCGCCGCGCGCCAGTGCCGCTCCGGATGATTACGTCATCTCTGGCCTGCCTGTGCAAGGACTGCCTGTGCAAGGCCTGTCTGAGCAAGGACTGCTGCGCAGCCCGGGGGCGCATCCGGCGGTAACTATGGGGCGGGCCTGACTTTGCCCGACCGCAGAGGGCGTGGCGGGCAACAGCCGCCAGCTTCTGCCCTACGGCATATTATCGGTGACTTCATGGCGAGCGAACAGCATCAGCCCGAAGCGCCCGCTTTTCCCACTGCGGGCAGGCAAGGTGGCGGCGGTGCTCCTGAACTCCGCTTCCCCCCGTCGAAAAACCTGTGGCGATGCGGGTGACACTGGCGCGGTTTTCTGCGGGGGCGGGACGCGGCCAATCTGTCACCTGCGGGTTCCACGCATTTTTCGCGGAGCGGTGTTTCCAGGTGAGCGCGTGTGAGGCGCGCGCCGTCCGTGAACTGGCCCGCATTGCCGAAGAGACCGCATGCCCGGAAAAAATGATGCAGATCGCATGTGAGCCTGGCATATGCAGGGCTCAGATCGAACAGGATCTGGCATTGCCGGTTACGGATCACCAACACCGGGAAAACCTGGCACAATAAGCGGGAAAGCTAAGCCGGACCCGGGCAACATTCCGCCCGACCTGCAAATCCCGGTGGGGCCACCAGCCAGAGCCCATGACCAGGGCCGTGAAATGCCAGTTATGGCGGTCCAAACCCGGAGTACGGGGCAAGGCAGGAAGCGTCCGTGTCAGGCCGGGGTGGCTCCCGGGGGGCAGTCAGGTGCCAATCGACGCCGCAGGCGTAACGCTTGTGGCAAGGGGGGGCATGCGATGGCCTTTGAGCGCCGCGCATGCCCCCTGGCCAATCATCGGGCTGGGGAAGATCTGGCGCATCCCCGGACCGGCTGTTGCAAAGACCCTCAGCTCACGGAGCGCATTGGCCGGGGAACCACCCGGGATCTGCGTTTATGACCGTGACGTTCCTGGCGGAACAAGCTGACGCGTTTTCCGCTTTCATCCTGGCGCATGAGTTCCAGTTTCAGGGCAAGAAGATCAAGTTCCGCTTGCTGCTGGAAATCGACATCGCTTGTGTGGACCCCGGAGGTGAGCATTGCAATGATGGCAGCAAAGGTGATGTTGCCCGCGATTGCATAGGTCACGACAATGCCAAAGATACCAGATCCGAGGCTATAGGCGGCGCCGGCTGCGAAAGCTCCGGCAAGTGTTGCGGCGGCGAGTGAGACAAGAAACATGGCATCCTCCTCTTAGGTATTGCTTAAGACTCGGTAACCAACTGTGGGTTGAGTATCACCTGGATATTGTGGTCACATTGTGGCGACAATCTGGCCATTTCATCCGTTTTTCTCATCGGCAGAAAGTCGCATCAGTTCTGGCCTGCTCGGGGTCTTCGACTCGCCCGCCCGGCACCTTCCGCAGGGACTTTACGATGACAGCGCAGGCGCCGGCGGATCATATGGCCGGCATGGCGAGCGCCCGGCCACGGACAGTCACAGAAGCGGGACAGAAATGTGCCGCAAGGTCACTGCGCAGAGATCGGAAATCCCCCGAATATTCCGCGCCCGGGCACCGGCGGCAGTCAGTCAGAGCGCGAGATGCAGCGCGGTCGCCGCCCGCCGTCCCGGTGGTGCTTTCTCGCATAATGCGCAGAAATACCGAGCTCCAGGCCAGGGTTGTACCCCCGAGGGATGGGTTTCCCCCGACAGCAACCAGCGGCGGCGCCTGCAAAATCGCGAGGGGGCAGGGCAGTCAGCGCCGCCACAGCAGCGGCTGACGGAGGTCGGGCGCAGATTGCGCCCGTCCGGGGATCTTGCCGGGGCTATCCGGGCAGTGCTTCAGCGCGGCGCGCCTGCCGCCTCGCGCGCGGCCTGGCGCTTTGCCACCCGCGCGCGGATTGCCTCGACATCGGTGACCGGGGTCGCGGCGAAAAGCTGGCGGGTATAGGCATCGGTCGGATTGGCGAAAACCGCCTCTCGCTTGCCCTGTTCCACCGCCAGGCCCTGGCTGATCACCATCACATCATCCGCAATATAGCGCACCACAGACAGGTCATGGCTGACGAAAACATAGGTGAGCCCGAATTCCTCCTGCAGATCGGCGAGCAGGTTCAGCACCTGCGCCTGTACGGACAGATCCAGCGCCGAGACCGGCTCGTCCAGAACCAGCAAAGACGGGTTCAGCATCAGGGCGCGCGCGATTGCGATCCGCTGCCGCTGCCCGCCCGAGAACATATGCGGAAAGCGGTTGAAATGCTCGGGGCCAAGGCCAACCCTGACCAGCATCGCCTCGGCCAGGGCGCGGCGTTCCTCGGCCGCGATCGCGGGCCGGTTGATCACCAGCGGCTCCATCAGCACCGAGCCGATCTTCTGGCGCGGATTGAGGCTGCCATAGGGGTTCTGGAACACCATCTGAACCTTGGAGCGCAGCACCGGATCGGGGCGCTTCAGGGCGATATTGACCGGCTGGCCTTCGATCAGGAGATCCCCGCCAGAGGGGGCGTCGATCAGCGCGATGATCCGCGCCAGGGTCGATTTGCCCGAGCCGCTTTCGCCGACAATCGCCAGCGTCTTGCCCTTTTCCACCGAAAAGCTGACGCCTTTCAGCGCCTGGACGGTCTTTGAGGCGCCGAACAGGCCGCCGCCGATGTGATAGTCCTGGGTGATATTCCGGCCTTCAAGAACCACGCTCATCGCACCGCCTCCCCGAAGAAATCAGAGACGGTCGGCAGCCGGTCGCCGGTCGCATTCTCGGGGAGAGCCGACAGCAGCGCCCGCGTATAGGGGTGCTTCGGGGCCTCGAACAGCGAAAGCACATCGGCCTCTTCCATCTTTTTGCCCTGATATTGCACCACCACCCGGTCGGCGGTTTCCGCGACCACGCCCATATCATGGGTGATCAGGATCAGCGCCATGCCGTATTCCTCCTGCAGATCCATCAACAGATCGAGGATCTGCTTCTGGATCGTCACATCGAGCGCGGTCGTTGGCTCATCCGCGATCAAAAGGCGCGGTTTCGAGGCAATCGCCATGGCGATCATCACGCGCTGACATTGCCCGCCCGACATCTGATGCGGATAGGAGGTCAGCTTTTCCTCGGGCAGGGGGATGCCGACCTGGCGGAACAGCTCCAGCGCGCGGGCGTGGGCATCACGGCGCGACATGCCGAGGTTGAGGCGCAGCACCTCTTCGATCTGGAACCCGACCGTGAAGGATGGGTTCAGCGAGGCAATCGGCTCCTGGAAGATCATCGTGATCTCACGTCCGATCAGCTGGCGGCGTTCGGCCTTTGTCATATGCAAAAGGTCGTGGCCGTCATAGCTCATCTCATCGGCGGTGATGGTGGCGGTGTCGGGCAAAAGCCCCATCACCGCCAGCATCGAGACCGATTTCCCCGAGCCACTCTCGCCCACGATGGCCAGAACCTCGCCGCGGTCGACCTCTGTATCGATGCCGTCGACGGCGGTGAAAGAGCCGGTCGAGGTGGCAAAACGGACCGTCAGATTGCGGATTTTCAACAGCGCCATCGTCTCAGCTCCGCTTCAGTTTCGGATCAAGCGCATCGCGCAGCCCGTCGCCCATCAGGTTGATCGCCAGCACCGAGATCAGGATGGCAAGGCCCGGGAAGGTGACGATCCACCAATGGCTCAGGATGAATTCCCGCGCCTCGGCCAGCATGGTGCCCCATTCGGCGGTCGGCGGCTGCGCCCCCATGCCCAGAAAACCAAGCGCTGCGGCATCCAGCACCGCCGAGGAAAACGACAGGGTCGCCTGGACGATCAGCGGTGCAAGACAGTTCGGCAGGATCGTTCTGAACATCAGCCGCAGATTGCCCGCACCCGAGACCCGCGCCGCCGAGACGTAATCGCGCTTCAGCTCTGACATCACCGCCGCCCGGGTCAGCCGCGCGAAATGCGGCTGATAGACGATGGCAATGGCGATCATCGCATTGGTCAGCCCTGGCCCCAGCACGGCGACCAGCACCAGCGCCAGCAGCAGGGACGGGAAGGCAAGGATCACATCCATCACCCGCATGATCACCACATCGACCCAGCCGCCGAAAAAGCCCGAGATCAGCCCGATCACGATACCGCCGACCAGCGCGATGGAAACCACCACCACTCCGATGAACATTGAATATTGCGAGCCCTTGATCAGCCGCGACAGCATATCGCGGCCAACGGCATCGGTCCCGAGCCAGAAGTCGGAATTGCCGCCCGCAGCCCAGGCGGGCGGCAGTTTCTCCATCCCGCGATATTGCATGGTCGGGCTGTGCGGCACGATCAGATCGGCAAAGCAGGCCATCAACACCAGCAGGATAAAGACGCAAAGCCCGATCACCGCGCCGCGATTGCGCGAAAAATAGAACCAGAACTCGGCCAGCATCCGGCGACGGATCTGCGCATCGGTGAGTTTGACGAAAGTGTCGCTCATTTGTTGCGGATCCTCGGATTGATGAGGCCATAGGTCAGGTCGACCAGCAGATTGACCAGCATGACGACGCCCGCGACCAGCAAAAGGCCCGACTGCACCGCCGGATAATCACGGCGCGAGATGGAATCGATCATCCATTTGCCGATCCCCGGCCAGGAGAAGATCGTCTCGGTCAGAATGGCACCCGCCAGCAAGACGCCGATCTGCAAGCCGATGGTGGTGACGACCGGGATCATCGCGTTGCGCAAAGCATGGACGCCGATCACCCGGCGCGCCGGCATCCCCTTGGCGCGGGCGGTGCGGACATAATCCTCGCCCAGCACCTCCAGCATGGCAGACCGCGTCTGCCGCGCGATCACCGCCAGCGGGATCGTGGCCAGCACGATGGAGGGCAGGATCAGGTGATGCAAAGCCGAGGCGAAGGCGCCTTTCTGGCCCGAAAGCAGGCTGTCGATCAGCATGAATCCGGTGACATTGGGGAAAAAGTACATCAGCGAGATCCGGCCCGAGACCGGCGTCCAGCCCAGGTTGCCGGAGAAGACGATGATCAGCAGCAGGCCCCACCAGAAGATCGGCATCGAAAAGCCCACAAGCGCCGCCGACATTGACAGCTGATCGAACCAGGAGCCGCGCTTGATCGCGGCCAGTACGCCAATCGGCACGCCAACCAGCGTCGCCAGCACGATGGCGACAAAGCCAAGTTCGATGGTCGCGGGGAAAAGCGTCAGGAATTCGGACAGAACCGGTTTTTTCGTCACCAGCGAATTGCCGAAATCGCCCTGAAACAACCGTCCGACAAAATCGAAATATTGCAGGACGATATTCCTGTCGAACCCAAGCTGCGCCGAGATCTCGGCATGGCGCTCGGGCGAGACGCCACGTTCGCCCGCCATCAGCAGCACCGGATCGCCCTTCAGCAAACGCGGGAAGGAGAAGGCAACGATGGTGATCCCAAGGAAGGTCGGCACCAGATACAATAGTCGTGAAAAGATGAAACGGATCATACGCCTCTTTCCCGCTGAAAGAGACGCGCGGAGAAGGCCATGCCTTCCCGCGCGTCCGGGTGGTTTATCCTCGGCGGATTACTCGGCGATATCGACAGTGTCGAAGGTGTAATCGCCAAGCGGGCTCTGGACGAAGCCGGTCACTTTATTGCTCATCGGCACATATTGCGTCGAATGGGCGATGGTGAACCAGGGCGCCTGATCCTTGAAGATGACCTGGGCCTCTTCATAGAGTTTGGTGCGCTCGGCCTGATCGGACGAGACCTTGGCTTTCGCCAGCAGCGCCGAGAACTCTTCATTACACCAGAAGGCGCGGTTCGCACCGCCTGGGGCCGCACCGGCGCAGCTCAGCAGCACCGAGAGGAAGTTGTCTGGGTCGCCATTATCACCGGTCCAGCCAAGGATGACGGCGCCTTTGCGGCCCGGCTCCATCGACTTGTCGAGATATTCGCCCCATTCATACGAGACGATCTCGGCCTTGACGCCGACTTTCGACAGGTCTTCCTGCATCATCTCCGCGGTGCGGCGGGCATTCGGCATATAGGGCCGCTGCACCGGCATCGCCCAGATCTCCATCGTGAGACCGGAGACGCCCTCTTCTTCCAGCAGCTTCTTCGAGGCTTCCGGATCATAGGGGTCATCGGTGATGGCATCGTTATAGGACCACATGGTCGGCGGGATCGGGTTCTTGGCGGGTTCGGCATGGCCCTCGAACACGGTGGCGACAATGGCCTCTTTGTTGATCGCCATGTTCAGCGCCTTGCGGACCTTCGGATTGTCGAAAGGCGCCAGCGTGGTGTTATAGGCCAGATAGCCGACATTGAGGCCGGCCTGTTCGTCCATCTTCAGGTTCGGATCCGCCGCGATCCCCGCGAGGTCAGCCGGAGCCGGGAAGGGCATCAGATGGCATTCGCCGGCTTTCAGCTTTTGCAGACGCACGGCCGCATCCGGGGTGATGGCGAAAACCAGATCGTCGATCAGCGCGGGCGTTCCCCAATAGTCGGGGTTCTTCTGATACCGGATCACCGCGTCTTTCTGATAGGCCACGAATTTGAACGGGCCGGTGCCGATGGGCGCGTTGTTGAAATCCTCGCGGGTGCCGGCGGCGTCCAGCGCATCGGCATATTCCTTCGACACGATCGACATGAAGGGCATGGCGATATTGGCGATGAAGGGGGCTTCCGGCTGGTTCAGCGTCACCTTGACGGTGTAATCATCGACCTTCTCGACCGATTTCACCAGGTTCGGCATATCCATCGAGGTGTAATATTCGTAGGTGATGCCCGGGATATACTGGTGCCAGGGGTGATCCGCGCTGGACTGACGCTCGAAAGAGAAGATCACGTCATCGGCGTTGAAATCACGGGTCGGGGTGAATTTGTCGTTCGAATGGAACTTCACGCCCTTGCGCAGGTGGAACGTATATTCGGTGCCGTCTTCCGACACATCCCAGGACTCTGCGAGCGCCGGTTCGGCTTCGGTTGTGCCCTTCTTGAATTCGGCGAGGCGGCTGTAAACCGGGTGCGCGCCGGCGTCAAAAGTGGTGCCGGCGGTATAGGGGGCCGGATCGAAGCCCTCGGGCGAGGCCTCCGAGCAATAGATGAAGGTTTTCGCCATGGCGGGCGCTGCGGCGCTGAGCGCCAGCGCCGAGGCAGCAATCAGGCTGCGCGAGAGAAGCTTCATAAGTGGTTCCTTTCACTCACTGTTGACGGTTTTTTGTTCCGGATTCGTGCCAGATGTCCGGACTGTATTCTGTTTGCATACATCGCCAGAATGTCGATGTTCCACTTTATTTGGCCGAAAAGCGAACGAAATTCCTGCCAGAATGACGGGCCTGTCAGCATTCAGTCAAAAGGCCGGTCCAGGCTGACTGATGGCGGGCAGAACCAGCGCGGGCCGTCTTCCGCCATCCAGGCAATATCCTCCAGCCGGATGCCGCATTCGCCGTAAAGGCAGAGCATCGGTTCGATTGAAAAACACATGCCGGGGGCGAGCGGAGTCCGGTTGCCTCTGACGATAAAGGGCTCTTCATGAATGTCCATCCCAAGCCCGTGCCCGGTGCGGTGGGGCAGGCCGGGAACCGCGTATCCGGGGCCGAAACCGGCAGCGGTCAGGCTGTCGCGCGCGGCGATATCCACGGCCTCGCAGGGGGCTCCGATCCGGGCTGCCGCAAACCCCGCGGCATGGGCCGCATGCTCATATCCCCATAGCGCGCGCTGGCGTGCGCTTGGCGTGCCGAAGACGTAACTGCGGGTGATGTCTGAACAATATCCGTGCAAAACCCCTCCCATATCGATCAGAACCATATCGCCCTCAGTGAGGATCTGCGGTTCGGGCACGCCATGCGGATAGGCGGTGGCCGCGCCGAATTGTGCCGCCGCGAAAAGCGGTTTTACCCCGAGCGCCTTATGCGCGGCCGAGATGAAAGCGCAGGTCTCGGTGGTCGATATCCCGGCGCGCAGGTTCTGCCAGACGGCCTTCTGGACCTGATAGCTGGCCTCCATCGCGGTCTGGATGATAGCGATCTCGGCTGCGGATTTCACCTGGCGTAAGGCCGAGATCAGCGGTTTCGCCACCGTGATCCGACCCGCCATCGCGGCTTGCAGAGGTGCCGCGAAGAGCCAGGGCGTTGCGGGGTCAAGCGCCAGGACCGCGCCTTCGCCCGCGATCCGGGCGACCTCGGCTGCGATCAGCGCATAGGGGTCTTCGTCTTCCTGCCAGGTGGCTATAGGCCCGTCTTCGCGCAACAACGCCCGAAGCTTCGGCGCTTCAAAGGTCGGGCTGATATGAACCGGCGCGCCCCGGGCGGGGATCAGGGCCCCGTGAATCCGCTCTGAAAGGCCGAGACTGTGGCCGAGGAAATAGTTCAGCGAGGATGAGGCATCGAGCCAGACCGCGCCGATATCCGCCGCCCGCATCCGCGCCTGCAAAGCCCCGACCCGCGCCGCATATTCCGCGCCGCCAATTGCCGGAACCGAAACCGGACGAAATCCGTCAAGCGCCCTGTCAAAGCTCATCTTCTGCCACTCCCCGGCTGATCTGCCACCTTTGTCCCTTGCCTTTCGGCGCGGAGCAAGAGCGCGGGCTGGTCACGGCGGAATTTCGGTCAGGACAGGCGGTTTGCAGGCCCTGACCCTGGTCCCGCCGATCATCTGCCTGCGGGGGCGACGCATCCCCTTCTTCACGCCTGGCCTGATGGCGTCTTTTCCAGGCGCAGGATATGCAATAACGCTGCCGCATGACCATCATGCTGAACTCACTCCTGGATCTTGAAAAACTGGGCTTCGACAGCGTCATCGACGTTCGCTCGCCGTCCGAATTTGCGGCTGATCACCTGCCCGGAGCCATCAGCCTTCCTGTCCTCGATGATGAGGAACGCGCCCGCGTCGGCACGATTTACAAACAGGTCGCCCCTTTCGAGGCGCGCAAACTCGGCGCAGCGCTGATTTCGCGCAATGTCGCGCGGCATCTCGAAGGGCCGCTTGCCGACAGGCCGGGGGGCTGGCGGCCCTTGCTCTATTGCTGGCGCGGCGGTCAACGGTCCGGTTCGATGGCCATGATCCTGGCTCAGATCGGCTGGCGCGCGGAGATCATTGCCGGCGGCTACAAGGCCTGGCGCGGGCTGGTGGTGCGGGCGCTGGAGGCCGCGCCTCCGTCGCGTATCATCTTGCTTGATGGCAATACCGGATCGGCCAAGACGGAGCTTCTGCAGCTGCTGTCTTTGCGCGGGATCCAGACCATTGATCTTGAAGCCCTGGCGAACCACCGGGGGTCGCTGTTTGGCAGCAGGGGCCTACAGCCGTCGCAACGGATGTTTGAGGGACGCATCGCCCAGGCATTGAGCGATCTCGATCCCAGCCGCCCTGTTGTCATCGAGGCCGAAAGCTCGGCTATCGGTCAATGCCGGCTTCCGTCACAGCTGTGGAAAGCGATGTGTGCGGCGCCAAGGATCGAGCTTGATGTTCCGGCACATGAGCGGGCCAGATACCTTGCCAGCGCCTATAGCGACCTGACGGCTGATCATGACCGGCTCAGCGCGACCATCGATCAGCTGCGCCCGTTCCATCCGGCCGAGCGGGTCGCAGAATGGCATATGCTTGCCGGGCGGGCGGAATATGTGGCGCTGTCAGAAGCACTGATCGCGGCCCATTACGACCCGCGCTATGCGAAACACCGGGCAAGAAGCGGCATGGCCCGCCACAGGGTCTTTGTGCCAGGTCTCGATCCGGCGGGGCTGCTTGCCGCAGCGGACAGTCTGGCCGAAGAAGTGCAGCGCGTGTAGCAGATGCTTGCGCACCCGGTCTCGCATCAACGAACCGGAACGACTGCGGCGCGAAGTCTGTCCATCACCCCCTCCCGGCTCATCAGGCCTTTGGCGATCATGACATCAATGAAGGGGATACCTTCCTTATCCGCCTGTTTCACAAGTGCCGAAACCTGGGTATAGCCCAGTTCATCAACCATCACCGTCGCCAGTGCGGGTGAGTTCAGCAGCAGGTCCAGCGCACGTTCGGGACGCGCCTCGATGCCGCTAATGCATTTATCAGCGAAAAGCCGGCTGCCATTGGTCAGAAGGCGGCAGCTCTCAAAGAGACGTGCGGCGATTACGGGCTCGAAATGGTTGATCTCAAGCTGGCCGGCCATCGAGGCCAGCGCCACGCTCTGATCGTTTCCGGCCAGCGCGAAGGCAAGCTGCTGCACCAGCATCGGCAGGACCGGGTTGATCTTACCGGGCATGATCGAGGAGCCGGGCTGCACGGCAGGAAGGCGGATCTCACCAATGCCGGTTTGCGGGTCAGAGGAGATCAGGATCAGGTCATGCGCGATCTTGGCGATGGTCTCGCCGGCGATGCGGATCTCAGAAGAGACGCGGGCAAAGGTGTCTGAATTCTGCATCGCGTCAAACGGATTGTCAGCGCGGACCAGAGGCAGGCCCAGATTGGCGCTGAGATGCGCATAAAGCGCCGCCGGATAGCCCGGGTCAGAGCCGAGCCCGGTGCCGATGGCGCTGCCGCCAAGCGGCAGGGTCAGAAGATCGGCGGAGGCTGCTGCGATCTTTGCCGCCTGGCGGCGCACGGCGCTGGCATAGCCGCCGAATTCCTGGCCCAGCGTCATTGGCTGCGCGGCCTGCATGCAGGTGCGCCCGATTTTCAGCACATCGGCAAAAGCAGTGGCGCGCTCCGAAAAGGCATCGGCGAGATGGTTCAGCGCCTGAACCAGGGGCAGAGTGGCGTCATAGACCGCCAGTTTCAGCGCTGATGGCACGACGTCATTCGTCGATTGCCCGTGGTTCACATGGTCATTGGGGTGCAGGCTGGCATAATCCCCGGCCTCGCGCCCGAGAATCTGCAAGGCGCGATTGGCGATAACCTCATTCGCGTTCATATTGATCGAGGTGCCGCCCGAGCCTTCCATGATGTCGATGATGAACTGCTCATGATGGTGGCCCGCCAGCACCTCATCACAGGCCGCGATGATCGCCGCCGCGAGATCGGGTTGCAGCGCACCGATCTCGCGATTGGCCTCGGCCGCCGCTTTCTTGATCGCCGCAAGGCCGTTCACAAAGCGCGGGTGATCGCCGATCCGCTCACCGCCAAGCGCGGAATTCTCGGAGCCGCGCAGCGTGTTCACGCCATAAAGCGCCGTATCGGGAAGTTCACGCGGGCCAAGGCCATCGGTTTCAATACGAGCCATGCTCGGTCATCCTGTCTGATCAGTGGATATAGGTCGGGGGCGGACGCTCAGAGCACCTGGGAAAGGAACTGCCGCGTGCGCGGGTCGGTCGGATTGGCGAAGAACCCGGCAGGGGGCCCATGTTCGACGATGACGCCCTTGTCGGTGAAATAGATATGGTCCGCGACCTCACGGGCAAAGCCCATCTCATGGGTCACAAGGATGCAGGTCATGCCCTCGGCCGCGAGATCCTTGATCGTCACCAGCACTTCTTTCACCGTTTCCGGGTCCAGCGCGGCGGTTACCTCGTCAAACAGCATGATGTCGGGGCGCATTGCGAGGCTGCGGGCGATGGCGACACGCTGCTGCTGGCCGCCCGACAATTCGCCCGGATAGCTGTTCTCCTTGCCCTCGAGCCGGACTTTGCGGATCAGCTCGCGGGCGCGTTTCTCGACCTCGGCAGGGTTTTCCTTCAGCACTTTCACAGGCGCCATCATCACATTCTGCAGCGCGGTCTTATGCGGAAAGAGGTTATATTGCTGAAACACCATCCCGACCTTCTTGCGAAGCGCGAGCTTGTCGAGCTTCGGGTCATGCACTTCGAGGCCCTCGACCAGGATCGAGCCGCCCTGAATGTCGTTCAGCGCATTGATGCAGCGGATCAGCGTGGATTTTCCCGAGCCGGAGGGGCCGATGATGCAGATCACCTCGCCCTTCATGATATCGAGGCTGATCCCGTTCAGCACGGGCACCGAGCCATAGGATTTCCGTACGTCTTTCAGGGAGACGATGGGCTGGTCTGCTGTCCATTTCACGTCAGTCATGGCCATCAGCCCCCTCAGAGTTTCACGGAATAGCGGCGTTCCAGCCGCGAGGTCATCAGGCTGATCGGGTAGCAATAGATAAAGAACCAGCACAGAACATAGAGATACATCGGGATCAGCACATCGGGCCGCCCTTCCGCCGAAAGGGCGGAACGGGTATAGCCCATGATGTCATCAACCCCGATGATCGAGACCAGCGGCGTCGCCATGGTCAGTACCGCGTAAAGGTTCATCCAGTTCGGCAGGATGCGCTTTACCGTCTGCGGCAGGATCACCATCCGCATGGTCTGACCGCGGGAGAAGCCAAGCGATTCCGCGCTCTCCCACTGGCCTGACGGTACCGACTGGATCGCGCCGCGCACATATTCCGACATATAGGCCATGACGGGCAGCGACAGCCCGATCACCGCCTTCAGCCAGCCGGGAAACGGCATCGTCACGCCAAAGATCGTCACCTGGAACGGGATCAGCAGGATGGCGTAGAACAAAAGCACCAGCCAGGGCGCGTTGCGGAAGAACTGCGTCACCAGCCAGGCAAACTTGCGGATCACGAAGACCGGCGAAACCTGCAAGATCCCCAAAAGCACGCCAAGCAAGGTGCCGACCGCCATTGAAAGCACGGAGATCAGGATATTATAGCCAAAGCCCTGGGCCAGCAGCGGCGTCCATTTCAGCAGCACCGAGGGGATCGAGGCCTGGCCCGGCGTGCCGTCCTGCGCCCAGGCAGTGCCGATCACGCTGGCGATCAGGGCGGCAAAGACCAGGGTCAGGGTCAGCGGGTTAAAGAGCGCCTCGCGCCAGTTCAGCGCGGGCGGCTGATGGCTGCGGCGTGGCAGCAGCACATCCATATGGCCGGGGACACGGGCGTCAGGTTCGGGGATCGGGCGCAGCCACATGTCAGACTCCATATCCGGGGATGCGCAGCGCCTTTTCCCAGCGACCAAGGATCCAGACAAGGACCGCGACGAGCAGGATATAGGTCAGCAGCAGAACGGTCATCATTTCGCGGACATTCAGCTGTTCCGACCAGATCTGGGCGGCGGCGTATAAGAGCTCTGGCACAGCAATCGCATAGGCGAGCGAGGTAGTCTTCACCAGGTTCACCAGGTTGGTGCCAAGGGACGGCAGTGAGATCCTGAGTGCCAGCGGCAGCACCACATAGAGATAGGTCTGGAACCGGGTAAACCCGAGCGACTCTGACGCCTCGAGGGTGGATTTCGGCACCGCCTCGATGCCGGAGCGGAAGATCTCGGTATTCAGCGCCCCTGCAAAGAGCGAGAGCGAAATCACCGCCCAGCTAAAGGCCGAAACCATGGGCGCAGAACCGCCGGTCTCGGTGGTGACCCTCAGGACAGAGCCAAGCGCGAAGAAGAAGAAGTAAAGCTGCACCAGCGGCGGCGTATTGCGGAAAAAGGTCACAAAGATCCCGATCGGCGCGCGCAGGATCAGATATTTCGACCCTTGCGCGAAAGCGCCGATCACGCCGACGATCAGCGAGAAGATGATCGACAGCACCGAGAGTTTGACCGTTGTCCATAAGCCAGCGAGGAACTGCGCGCGGTCCCAGGCATCATAACCGATAGTGATCTTGATCCCATAGCTCTGGCGGAGCCACTGGAAAAACGTTTCGACAGTTTCCACCGCCAACTCCCCGGGAAAAGAGCCGGCCCCGTTAAAGGGCCGGCGGGATCAGCGCGATTATTTGAATTTTTCGTATTGCTCTTCGAAGAACGGAGCGGGGGCGATGCCATAGCGCTCATTGCCTTCGATCAGGAAGCGGGTCTTGTGCCAGTCGGTGACGATCTCGCTGATCTTCTGACCGTAAGGGCCGCTCAGCTCTTCCAGCGGCACGGCGATGGCCCAGGGCTGCATCTGTTCGGTGACAAAGGGCATCTCGTAATCCGCCCAGACCGCCTCCGAGGCCAGCTGGCTTTCAATCCAGGTGTTGTCATAGGCGAGCCCGACGCAGCTGCCATTGGTCAGCGCGGCACTTGCCTCGGGAACGCCCGCGAAGGCCACGATATTGGCTTTGTATTTCTGGGTGATCTCGCGCAGGTAATAGCTGCCCTGAATGCCGCAAACATCCTTGCCCTCAAGATCCGTCCATTCTTTCAGGCCATTGGCCTTGGGTGCCAGAATATTTGCGCCGCCCGCGTAATAGTTAGGCTCGATCATGCCGACCACCTCACGGCGCTGCGGATTGTCGCCCAGCGTCGCGATGATCAGGTCGATCCGGCCCTGTTGCAGGAACTCCATCCGGTTCGAGGCCACGACCGGCACCAGCTCCAGGTCGACACCAAGGCGGGTCGCGATGTCCTGCGCGAGGTCGATCTCGAGCCCGACGATTTTGCCAGAGGCATCCAGATAGCCCCAGGGACGGTAATCATTCTTGACGCCGACCACGATCTTGCCGGCGCCGGCGATCTTTTCCAGAGTGTCAGCCGAGGCGAGCCCGGTGCTGGCAAGCAAAGCTGCCAGAGCGATTTTCAGCGATTTTTTCATTCGTCTCTCCCTTGGATCAATGTCCGGTCTGGTCGCTCCAGGTCTGTCGCCCGGTGTCTGTCTTTTGTCTTCTGACCCCGTCCGAGACCGGAGGCCTGAAGAATCACCCTATTCTGATCGGGTCAAAGCTGCGAAAATACTCCAGACCAGACATTTTGTTATCGTTTCCGGACAGGCTAACCAAGAGTGACACGAGGCACAACCGAGAGATATGGCTTCATCCTGATCAATGATTTCGCATTGATGTCGATGGCCTCCTCCGTGGATCCTCTGCGCTCGGCCAATCAGATGTCGGGAAAACAGCTTTACGATTATATCTTTCTTTCGGTGGGGGGCGGGCCGGTCCGCGCCTCTTGCGGGGCCTGGTTCGAGACCATTGCCCTTGCCGCAGCACCACCCGATCTCGACTATCTGTTCATCGTCGCAGGCGGCAATCCCTTCGCTCTCGACATCCCGGACTGCACAGGGTTTCTGCGTCAGGCGGCCCGGCGCGGCGTGGCGCTTGGCGGGATTTCCGGTGGCGTCGTGCTGCTGGCCCGGGCCGGGCTGCTGGACAGGAGACGCATCGCTGTCCACTGGGAATATGCCGATTCCCTGCGCGAACTGGCCCCGGATCTTCTGATCGAACAGCGGCTTTTCGTGCTGGATCGCGACCGCGCCACCTGTGCGGGGGGCGTGGCGGGGCTGGATATGATGCATGCGCTGATCCGGTCGCAGCACGGCCATGCCCTGGCGGCCTCGGTCAGCCGCCGCTTCATCTACACCACCATCCGCACGCCGGAAGCCGCGCAGCGCGGCAGCCTGGTGACAGAAGCCAGGGTGCTGCCGGCGGTCTTTGCCGCGACCCGCCTGATGGAGGACCACATTGCCGATCCCTTGCCGCTGGAACAGCTTGCCCGGCTGTCCGGGTTGAGCAGCCGGCAGCTTCAGCGGCAGTTTCGGCGGGATCTGGGCGTTTCGGTGATGGATCATTACAGTGCGATCCGGCTCGACAAGGCGGATGAACTGCTGCGGCAGACCCGGCTGCCCCTCGGCCAGGTCGCCTATTCGACCGGCTATTCCAGTCAGTCAAATTTCAGCCGCGCCTTCCTGCGGCGCTTCGGGACGAACCCTGGCGAAAGGCGCAATGCGGCCACTGCGCTCCGGTGACGGTGACGCGTGACCGCAGTTGGCTGCGCGTTTCATCTCTTGCTGCCACCGGCCGCAATCAGTTCAATGCGGCCGAGTGTATCAACTGGCCTGGCGATCACCCCACCCATAAAGCATATGAGTGGTTCTTCGGGATGCGCTAGGCTGCGGCGGCGCGGGAACATCGCATCGACCTCGCCCGACAGATGGCAAAACCGCTTGCGGATAATGGCCAGGGGGCATGCATTGGCACCAGCTGCGGTTCCGATGTGGGTATCCAAGAAGGACTCCCTGCTCTGGTGTTGCCGGTTGCAGGACGGAAACCCGGTTCCGGTGGCGCTTCATCCGGTCGCAGCAAACGCCGCTGCCGCATCGAAAACATATTCGGCAGGCTCAGGAATTGGGGGCGTGTCGCGACCAGATGCGACAGGTGCCGATCGTTTTCCTCTGGGCAATATCGCCCGGGGCAAACCTGCCCCTGGGAAAGAAACGGGACGCCCCATTCCCTGAGCGCCCCGGTCAGTCCGGGAAAACGACAGGCCGGAGAGGTCTCGCGGCTGTCACTGAACCGACGGGCAGGGCGGGGATCAGTTCCCTGCGCGCTGCAATGTGAGGTCGGTTTTGTCCGGGGCACCCGTGAACACCGGATTATGGGTTGTCGTGATGAACATCAGATCAGAACCCGAGGTGATGCGCGCCTCGAGGGCATAGCTGTGGTTTGCTTCGATCGCGCGCGCCTCATAAGACATCTGCCAGTGCGCGGGCACCGCCGAAATTGGCGCTTTGTAGCTGGATATCGTCACCGCAGGAGCATCCATGCGGGAGACATCGACAAGCTTGACCTCCAGCACCGCGTTGGGTGGGAGGGCAATCCTCTCAAGATAGGTCGCTGTGCCCCTGAGGCTCTCAGAGGCTGCGCCGCCGGCGGTATAGACGCAGGCGGCGAGAGTTGCGGTAAGGATCGCTCCGGTGACGGTGCGCATAAAGCGAGGCATGCAGAGTCTCCCAATGAGTTGCCCGCTGGAAGGGCAGGGCCAATCGTATTGACGGTTCAAAAGCCAAACTCCGATCCGGCTTTTAGACGGGCAAACGCGCACGCTGACGATGAAACAGCGGCGCGTCTGGCTGACACTCGTAACCGGTCACATCGGCGCCTGGTCATGGGGGCTTTGACCATGGCGTCGGGGCATTCAGGAAAACCGCCCCCGTCACTCGCACATCAGGGCAACGCAGCAATCACGGATCGGATCCCGGGCATCATTGCCTATGCCGCGCAGAAAAACAGAACGAGGGAAGTATGAGCCGGATCGACGACAGGGGCGCTGCGTAAGGCGGCCCGCAAGAAGGCCAGGGCGGGGATGCTGCCGCCGGGGGGGCGAGCTGCGACCGGTGAAGCGCCGCGAGGGCAACCGCAGGGCCGTATTCGCGACGCGGTCTGATCAACCCGCCCTGTTTTTCCGGCCAGGACCGGCAAAATCCGAAGTGCCGTTCTCCCCCTTTTCATCGGCCTGCACCGCCCCCGGCTCCCCCGGCCAGCCGACACATTCCTGATGCGGATTGCACCTTCACCCCGCGCCCACCCCGCGCCTGCCGGGCCCTCGGGTCGCGGAGCGGGTCATCGGGGAGGACGGGCTTGCCGAATAGATATGAAGGCAAAATGTTCCGGGGATTACTGGACGATGAGCACTGGCAGCTTTGTGCCCGCGAGAACTTCTGCTGCCTGGCTGCCCAAAAGCAGCTTTGTTAAGCCTCGCCTTCCTCGCGACCCAATGACGATCAGATCGCAGCCGAGCTCTTCGGCTTTCTCGTAAATTGCCACTGCTGCGGCGCTGTCTGGAACATAAACAAACTCAGGGCTTACGCCGCGGGCTTCCGCAAGGGGTCTCAGATCCGCGAAAATGCTGTCGGCGCGCGTTGAAAGGGCAAGTCTTGCCTCATCTTCGCGGTCACGAAAGCTGAACTCCTCGGCATAGAAATAGCTGCTATAGGATTCTGACGCGTGAACAACAGTCAGGCGGGCCTCGAGGGCCTTCGCCATATCCAATGCTACTGTGACCCCTCTCAGTGCCCAGTCAGATCCATCTGTCGCTGTGAGTATGTGCCTGAACATCCCTTCCTCCATGGCGTTGAGCATGGGGCGCGAGATCGCCGGATCTTACCCCAGCTGCTGCAGCATATCAGAAATTGCGCGCGGAGTCATCATCGGCACCCGGATGGCTTGCCAGCTGGTCGCCTGATCAGAGTTCCGTGCGAAAAAGAGATGTCGGAAGGGGGCGCGATCCGCCCGGGGGATGTGCCAACGACATTTAAGCTTCAGCCTGGCCTGAATTATCAATCCCGGCGACAGCAGGCCTTCAACCTTGAGGGCCCGGGCATCGGGGTCGACTTCACAGTCGTCGGAAGTCGATCCTCCGGATCGATTTCTGATCCTCTTCATACCCTGCCGAGCGGATGATCCGATCGCTGAACCAGATCATCGAATGGCGCGGTAAAGGGACCATTCCGCCTCAGGAGCGCGTTACTCAACAACGCCCGCCGGCGTTGACAATAAATCAGGACGCTCGTCCAAAATAATCTTGCGCGCTACGGAAATTTGTTCATATTGCCGCAACCTGGAAAGGGCGATTCCCCTGACGGAGGTCCAAAGATTTCGGAGAAAACGCGTGACCGACCTGCGTATGACGAAAGTGCAGAAGCATGCCCGCAATCGGGAGATGCTGACGGCTGCTGCGCAATCGGTGCTGCTTCAGAAGGGCTTCGCGAAAACCTCCCTGCGTGAAATCGCAGCTGCAGCGGAGGCTCCGCTCGGGACCTTGCATTATTACTTCAATGACAAATCGGAACTGATGGTTTCGGCGTTCAGGGCGCATCAGAAAGAGTTCATTGAAGGCATTCGTCGCATCGCAGCCGGGCCCGGAACCGTTCCCGAGAAATGCCGCAAGGTCGCAGCCAGCTGGTCCGAGAAGCTGACCCTCAACAGTTCAGCCTACCGGATCTGGTACGATCTCGGAAATCAGGCTTTGTTTGAGCCTGACCTGCGCCCGGTGGTTCGGGAGATGGAGGGATTTCAGGTTGCTGCGCTGACCGAGCTCGTCCAGAGCGGCGAGGGATTAGGGCATCAGACAACTCTGAGAATTCGCGATTACTATCTGCCCATGCTGGGCGGGCTCTTTCATCGCTTCCTCCAGCGGAGCATTTTCGGAGATCCAGTCGATCCTGAGCAGCAAGAGCGCGCATTCGTTGAAGTTTTAGACCTGCTGCTCATGGAACTCGACGGCGTTTCCGCACGCTGAGCTCAGGACAGTCATCGCCTGTACCTTCCCCACAACCTTAAGGACTGCAGAGATTATGGAACACTCGCCTGCACAACATCCGGTCGCGATCGAGCATCTGCCAGGCTTCATCACCGCGCCCGGTCAGGCCGATATGCTTCTGAATGGTGTCATCGTCTTTCTGATCCTGATGGTGCTGCTGACCGGAGTGTTTTACCTCAAGCTGCATTCGCTGCCCGAGCGGATGATGCATGGCGCGCATCCGGCGCAGTTCCAGATCGTCGCCGTGCTTGGTCTGATCTCGCTTCTGACCCATAACCAGATCTTCTGGATCGCGGCACTGCTCCTGGCGATGATTGATGTGCCGAGCCTGCTGGCACCGCTGACCTCGATGTCGCGCTCGCTTCACCGGCTCTCGGTTCAGCCCGGGCGGCGCGAACGACGCCGGACCAGGCGCAGCCTCGCCGAGGAGGTGCCTGACCGGGCCGACGAGATAATGGAAGAGATCGAACCCGAAGAGGTGACGGTCACCGCATGCGAGGGGAAGAAGGATGCTTGAATTTCTCCTGTGCTCGATGGTCACGATCCTGCCCGATTACCTCTTTCGCCGTTATGGGCAGGGCAAGCATATCGGGCGCGAAATCACGCTTTACTCAGTCTGGTTCGAGCTGCGTTGGGGGATCACGGCTTGTATCCTGCTGACGATCAGCATGGTTACAATGATCTTTTATTATCACCCCTCGACCACCAATGTGACCAAGGCTTTTCGCACGGTCACCATCCAGCCCGAGAGCATCGGACGTGTGGACGAGGTCTATGTGACCCGCTTCCAGCATGTCGAAGCAGGCCAGCCGATTTTCAAGATGGACGACGCCCGTCAGCTTGCAGCGCTGGACACAGCGCAGAAAACGCTGGCTGAACTTGACGCCGCGGCCAAAGTCGCCGAGACCGAGCTTGAAGGTGTCGCTGGCCGGATTGCGCAGGCGCAGGCCGCGCGGGATTTGGCGCTGGATGATCTCCGGACCTATCAGGAATTGCGCAGCCGCAATGCCTCGACCACGACGCGGACAGAACTGAACCGCCTGCAAGCGGTCGTCGATGCCCGCAACGGCGAGCTTGAGGCCGTACAGGCCAGCAAACGCACGCTGGAAACCAGGATCGGCTCGCTGATCCCCGCCGAACGCGACAGCGCCAAGGCCAAGGTGCATGAGGCGCAGGTCGCGCTCGACCGCACCACGATCCGCGCGGGGGTCTCGGGCACATTGCAGCAGTTCACCCTGCGCCCGGGCGAGGTCATCAACCCGCTGATGCGTCCGGCCGGTATTCTCGTCCCTGATGATGCAGGCGACGAAACGCTGGTCGCGGGCTTCAACCAGATCGAGGCGCAGATCCTTAAGGTCGGGATGATCGCGGAGGTGACCTGCGCCTCGAAACCCTATCAGATCATCCCGATGGTGGTGACCGAGGTCCAGAATGTGATCGCGACCGGACAGGTCCGGGCGACCGATCAGCTGGTCGATGTCCAGGAAATGGCGAAACCCGGTACGATCACCGCGACGCTCGAACCGCTTTACGCAGGCCAGATCGCTGATATTCCGCGCGGCAGCAGTTGTATCGCCAATGCCTATACCAACAGCCATGATCGGTTGAGCGACCCCAGTATCGGCATGGCCGAGGGGCTGTTCCTTCACGCTGTCGACGCAACCGCGCTGGTTCATGCGATGATCCTGCGGATTCAGACAGTGGTGCTGCCGGTCAGGACTCTGGTTCTCAGCGGGCATTAGGAAAGGACGAGGGATGTCGAAGCGCCTCGGGATTAATCTGGCCGGGCTGGCCACCGTGGTCCCGCCGGGAGAGGTATAGAATACTCCCCGTGTGGGGGTGCCGAAGACAGGAGAGGGCAGAGGGGCAGAGGGGGCGGACGGCAGTCATAGGCCGAGGCAGACGGTCACGCTGCTTGCTAATCGCTGTTCTCAGCGAGAAACAGGATCATCGGGGAAACAGGAGAAACCTGACATAGCTGTATAATCTCCGCGTCCTCGGTGAGTGTGGCGATCTTATCTGCGTCAACCGGATAAATGCTCTCTTGCAGGTGGGTCCTGCCGGAACCTCGCAGGGTCAGGCCATATCTTGCAATGGTTGCCTCATAGGAACGGGTCACCGCTGGATCAGTATCCGCGCTCTGGAACCAACCATTGATCGCAAAGTGCAACTTCCGGGCAATGTCGTCGATCAAGGTCTGGATACCGGGAAGTGCAGAAAATCTTGTAGCGACCATCAGGGTTTGCGCGCAAACATAACCCCCGCCCTGATGCTCCATGGCCATCCAGCGCCTGCGCCGCGTAAGGATAGGAACAAACTGAGTGAATGCCTGGACAGGAACAGCCCTGTGGGGTATCCTCCAGTCAGAACAGAACACCTCATCTGTGCCGGTAAATGTCACTGACCCCAGCAGGCTGATCTCCTGAAAAATCTTTCTGGCATCTGAAAGAGTCCTGGAAAAGTCTGCATAATTCTCTGGTGCTGGGGCCGCGAAATCATTCATTGGTGCAAGGGCCGTGTATTCCGGCGCTATCCTTATCGGATCGGTGCCGTGTCTCAGAGGCGCAATTTCGGTTTCCGAGATAATCATACTGACGCCACTCCTGATGCCATCGCGGCCAGAACATTTGCTTTGCGCCGCATATCAGACCGGCAGATATAGCGACGCCTTACTGGTCCCACGGCGTCGCCAATCCCGAATGATCATGCAGTCCCGCACCGCCGCCCTCGTTCTCAGGCGCTGTCCAGCGCCTTCAGCTGGCTGAGCGCGATCTTCATACGCTCGTCGCTCAGGCCGCGCAGCAGTGCCGCTGCCTCGGCTTCCAGCCGCATCCGGTTCGGGCTCTTATTCTCCACCGCATCCGCCTCCGGGAAGAAGTCCCGCAGGGGCACCTCAAGCGCCTGAGCAATGGCCATCAGCGTGTCGAGCGCCGGGAGCGATTTCGCCCGCTCGATGTTCGATATCGCCTCGGCGGTGCGCTCTATGGCCTCGGCCAGCCGGGCCTGCCGCAGGCCGCGCGCCTTGCGATATGTCCGCACCTGCTGCGCGATATAGGTTTTGAGATCGCTGTCCATGATACCGGATTAGGCTTCATAGATTGACAGCATAAATCGATCATGCTTTGAGTTTTTTGAAAAATTGATGCCTGGTTCTGATCTATGAAGATATCCGGCATGAAGGCGATGAAATGGCTGGTGATCGGTGCGGCAGCTGCCCTGTAGGCCTGCGCCCCGGCTGTGCAGAAAGCACCCGCGCCGAAGTCGCAGCGCGGTGATCCGGTTCAGGCCTGTCGCTCGGGTACCCACTTGGACTCGTTCATCTTGAACCAGCGGACGGCAACTGCCCCAAAGGTTTCCGTGGGCGATCCGACAGACGGAGCTTCGGCTTTCTTTGCTGACCCTGGATCAATCCCTTGTTGAAGCTGTAGCTTGGCGTTGTCGCGGGCCATGCGCGCCGCCAACAGGCTGACGGCAGGGTAGCTGCCAAGCGCAAGAGTCCTCTGCTTGCCTTGGAGTGTGTAGTTAAAACGCCAGTGTTTTCCGCCAGAAGGCGTGACCTGCACATAAAGCGATTGTGCGTCCGTCACCCGATAAGCCTTTTCCTTCGGTTTCAGCGCGCGAGTTTTTGAGTCGGTCAGGGTCATGGTATTTCTGTCTCTGTCACCCATGGTATAGCGACAGCACCGATACCATGGATCTTTCGAAAAGCGGGGCCGCCCAATGGCCCAACTTTACAAGAAAATCTCAAAATCCTTAGTAAAATAAGGAATTCTGAGACGGTGTGAGACGACATGAGATTGATGTTTGGTGGGCGGTGAGGGACTCGAACCCCCGACATCTTCGGTGTAAACGAAGCGCTCTACCAACTGAGCTAACCGCCCGCCTCGCCGGGGACCTAACCCGGACGCGGCCTGGACGCAAGGGATTTGCGCAGCAGGCGGGGTGGGTGTTCGAGAGATCACTCAGGGCGCAGGCCTGGCTGTTTATTGTGCGGTTTTGAACAGCCATGCCGCAGGATGCAAAGGGTGAAATGCTGCGAAAAGGTGACTAGTCTTCAGACCGGGGCCGCAGGGACCGGCGCAGGGACAGCGCGGCAATGCAGGCCCTTCACCGACGCGCCAGACCCCAGGAGGCAAGCCATGAGCTGGAACCCCGCCCTCGACCCCTCGATTCCTGTCGGCAACCAGGTTGATTCCATTGAAACCGTCATTGTTCCGCGGGCGCGCGACCTCGGCGGTTTCGAGGTGCGCCGGGCGCTGCCCTCGGTGCAGCGTCAGATGGTGGGGCCCTTCATCTTCTTCGACCAGATGGGACCTGCCGAATTTCTGACCGGAGAAGGGATCGACGTGCGCCCGCATCCCCATATCGGGCTTGGCACGGTGACCTATCTGATGAAGGGGCGTCTCCATCACCGCGACAGCCTCGGCACCGATCAGTGGATCGAGCCGGGCGCGGTGAACTGGATGATGGCGGGTCATGGCATCACCCATTCCGAACGCACTGATGGCGCGGCACGGCGGGCGCCCCTGACGATGTTCGGCCTCCAGACCTGGCTTGCCGTACCGAAGGGCCGCGAGGATGATCCTGCAGGCTTTATCCATGTCGAAAAGGCGCGGCTGCCCGAACTTGAGGGCGAGGGCAAACAGGTGCGCCTGATCCTTGGTCACGCCTGGGGCGAGCGCATGGATCTCGAAATGCCTTCGGAGGTCTTCTATGCCGATGCGGTGCTGGCTCCGGGCGCGTCTATTCCGCTGCCCGATGATCACGAAGACCGCGGCGTCTATGTGCTGTCGGGCGAAGTCGGGCTGGGGGGGCAGGTTTTTGAAGCAGGCCGGATGCTGGTGTTCCGCCCCGGCGACCGGGTTTCGGTGAAAGCCGGCGATCAGGGCGCGCGGATCATGCTGCTGGGCGGCGCGACGATGGATGGGCCGCGCTATATCTGGTGGAACTTTGTTGCCTCGTCGAAAGACCGGATTGATGCCGCGAAAGAGGCCTGGCGGGCAGGGGATTGGGCGCATGGCCGGTTCCGGCTGCCGCCGCAGGATGATCACGAATTCATCCCCGCGCCGGAGAAGTGATTTTTGACGAATAATCGCGGTATTGGCGGACAAGGTGAAATTTCCTCATTCCGCCGCTTGACGGGGGGAGCGCCCCCAGGTATCTAGCCCCCACGCCCGGTTCGCCGGGAAAGCAAGAGACCAAAAGCGCGGTTGTAGCTCAGTCGGTTAGAGTACCGGCCTGTCACGCCGGGGGTCGCGGGTTCGAGCCCCGTCAACCGCGCCACTTGCTTTCCGGAGACGAACAGGGACGATAGCGCGGTTGTAGCTCAGTCGGTTAGAGTACCGGCCTGTCACGCCGGGGGTCGCGG
>NZ_JAEFCF010000007.1:0-44535 GCF_016405985.1 Paracoccus sp. IB05 | reverse complement strand
TCGCGGGTTCGAGCCCCGTCAACCGCGCCATTCTTCTATAAAACCATTCCATGCAGAACATAAAAACAGCCCGTTCCGGGCTGATTTGAGTATTTGTGTCAAGAGGAAGCCGGCATTTCCTCTTGACTTAAATACTCCCGCCGGAGGCATCCGCCCGCAGTCAGAGGCGCATTCGATAGCGGATATGCCCGTCGCTTTGCACGAATGTATCATAGAGCGCCCGGGCGCGGCTGTTCGTCTCATTCGTATGCCAGTAGAGCCGGTTCCAGCCTCTCTCCCGCCCAAGCGCGACCAGGTCTTCCAGAAGTGTGCGGCCGATTCCCTCACCCCGCGCCGCTTCGGTGACGCAGAGGTCTTCGAGGTAGCAATCCTCGCCGATCACCCAGGTCGAGCCATGTGTCAGGTAAAGCGCGAAGCCGAGCAGACGACCGTCCTGCACCGCCACCCTTCCGTTCAGCGGTGCGGCGGCGTCCATCAGGCGTGACCAGGTATGGCTGGTGATCCCGGGGGCGAGGCTGACCTCGTAATAGGTCAGATATTCATCCCAGATGCCGCGCCAGGCGGCTTCGTCCGCCGCTGCCAGATCGCGAATCTCCGGCGCCTTGTTTGTGACCGCGCCGCTCATGCGATGCGATCCAGCACGCGCGCCCAGGAGCGGATGCCTTTATGGAAACTTTTCACATCGTATTTCTCATTCGGCGAATGGATCGCGTCATCGTCATTCGCAAAGCCGATCAGCATGGCATCCATCCCGAGCACAGATTTGAAAAACCCCGCAATCGGGATCGAGCCGCCCATGCCGACAATCACCGCCTCGCGATTCCATTCGTCGGACAGCGCAAGGCGCGCGGCTTCGAATTCCGGGCGGTCGGTGTTCATCACCGCCGCCGGCGAGCCTTCGAGATTGTTATCCCAGGTGATCCGCGCATCTTTCGGCAGGCGGGCCTCGACATGGGCGCGGACCTTCCGGCGCAGATCATCGGGATCCATATCGCCCACGAGGCGGCAGGTGATCTTGCAATGGGCCTCGGCAGGAATCACCGTTTTTGACCCGGCACCCTGATAGCCGCCCCAAAGCCCGTTGATCTCCAGCGTCGGACGCGCCCATTGCTGTTCCAGCGTCGTATAGCCGGCCTCGCCATGCGGCACGGTAAAGCCGACCGATTCGAGATAGTCCTTCTCGTCAAAGCCGCTCAGCTCCCATTGCCGTTTCAGCTCGGCCGGGACCTCATCCACGCCCTCATAGAAGCCCGCGACCGCGACGCGACCCTGATCGTCATGGAAGCTCGCGATGAGTTTTGCGATTTCGCGCAAAGGGTTAAGGCCCGGGCCGCCGTAATGGCCGGAATGGAGGTCGATCTTTGGCCCGTACAGGGTGAACTCATCCTTGAGCATCCCCCGCAGCTGGCCCGCGATCGAGGGCACGCCGGGCGAGACCATCGATGTGTCGCAGATCAGCGCGATATCCGAGCTCAGCTCGGCCGCATTGTCGCGCATGAACGGGATCAGCGAGGGCGAGCCGGATTCCTCTTCACCTTCAAGGAAAATGGTGATGCGGCAGGGCAGGCTTCCATTCACCGCCTTCCAGGCGCGGCAGGCCTCGATAAAGGTCATCAGCTGGCCCTTGTCATCCGAGGTGCCGCGACCGCGGATCACATCGCCTTTGGGGGTGCTTTCCACAACAGGATCAAAGGGATCGCGGTGCCAAAGCGCCAGAGGGTCCACCGGCTGCACGTCGTAATGGCCGTAAAACAGGATATGGCGCGGCCCCTCGCCGGCATGGGCCACCACCATCGGATGCCCCGGCGTCGGGCGGGCGCTGGCCTCAAAGCCAAGGCTCTGCAGATCGGCGACCAGCCAGTCGGCGGCGCGGGCGCAATCGGCTTTCCAGGCGGGGTCGGTCGAGATCGACGGAATGCGCAAAAGCTCTTTCAGGCGTTCAATCGCATCGGGCAGGGCCCTGTCGATCCCTGCAAGGATCTCGTCCAGGTGATTGTTGGTCTCGGCGGCGCTCATCGCGGTCTCTCCCGGGTCATGTCGGGGAAACCTGCCAGGACCGGGCGCAACTGTCCAGAGCCAGCGCCTGCCATCCCTGCGCGCAAGGCGGTCCGGATCGCAATTTAAGCAATCCGGAGAGGTAGCATTCTGCGTCACACCACGCTAAAGCTGAGTTTAGAATGATTATATGGTGGCAGCGACAATTCGTCAGGTTCACTTGTGTCGTGACATGACGCATATCAAAGCCGGGCGGCGGCTTTAGGTCCATAAAGGGCGCCGCAAAGACGTGAGGACGGACCCATGAATTACGATGCAGCGCTCGATTCCGCGCTTGGCAGGCTTCATGACGAGGGGCGCTACCGCACCTTTATTGATATCGAGCGTCGCAAGGGCCAGTTCCCGCATGCGATCCGCACCCGTCCCGATGGCAGCGAGCAGCAGATCACCGTCTGGTGCGGCAATGACTATCTTGGCATGGGGCAGCATCCGGAGGTGCTGGGCGCGATGCATGAGGCGCTGGAGGCCACCGGCGCCGGTTCGGGCGGCACCCGCAATATCTCGGGTACGACCGTCTATCACAAGCGGCTCGAGACCGAGATCGCCGATCTGCATGGCCAGGAAGCGTCGCTGGTTTTCTCCTCTGCCTATACCGCCAATGATGCGACGCTTTCCACGCTGAAGGTGATTTTCCCCGGGCTGATCATTTACTCGGACGCGCTCAATCACGCCTCGATGATCGAGGGGATCCGGCGCGGCGGTGGGGAAAAGCGGATTTTCCGCCATAATGACGTGGCGCATCTGCGCGAATTGCTGGCGGCGGATGACCCTGCTGCGCCGAAGCTGATCGCGTTTGAATCGATCTATTCGATGGATGCCGATGTGGCGCCGATTGCGGCGATCTGTGACCTGGCCGAGGAGTTCGGCGCGCTGACCTATCTCGATGAAGTCCATGCCGTTGGCATGTATGGCGCGCGCGGGGCAGGGCTTGCGGAACGTGATCGCCAGATGCACCGGATCGACATTGTGAATGCGACGCTGGGCAAGGCTTTTGGCGTTTTCGGCGGCTATATTGCTGCATCTGCGAAGATGGTTGATGCCGTGCGCTCCTATGCGCCCGGTTTTATCTTCACCACCTCGATTCCGCCGGTGGTTGCGGCGGGTGCAGCGGCCGCGATCCGGTTTCTGAAGGGCGAGGGCGGTCGGGATTTGCGCAAACAGCACCAGGATCAGGCGCGCACTCTCAAGTTGCGGCTGCGCGGTCTTGGCCTGCCGATCATCGATCATGACACACATATTGTGCCGGTCCATGTCGGCAACCCCATCCATTGCAAGATGCTCTCGGATATGTTGCTCGACCAGTTCGGCATCTATGTGCAGCCGATCAATTTCCCGACCGTGCCGCGTGGCACGGAACGGCTGCGGTTCACACCCTCGCCGGTGCATGGCGCGGCGGAAATTGACCAGCTTGTGAAGGCGATGGATCAGCTCTGGGGGCATTGTGCGCTGAATCGCGCCGAAGCATCCGCCTGAGCATTCTCGCATGTGCAAAAACTCTTGCCCTGTGTTAGCGTTTTCGCAATACGAAGCGAGGTGAGTCGCGCGAACGTGATAAGGACGCGGAGACTCACCCGGTGGGACAACCCGAAGAGACCGATGCCAGATAAGGCGCGGCCAAACGGGTCCAGAGGCGCAGGCTGGGGGACGGGCATCGCATGATCAGCTGGAGGTCGAAACCTCAGGCAGCGGAAGACGAAAAGCCGAAAGGCTTTGACGATTTCGACTTGCGGCTTGGTGATATTATGCGCGGAGAGCGCGCAACGCTGGGCAAGTCCCTTCTTGATGTTCAGCGCGATCTGAAGATCAAGGCGACCTATATCGCCGCCATCGAGAATGCTGATATTTCCGCTTTTGAATCGCCCGGTTTCGTGGCGGGCTATGTGCGGTCCTATTCCCGCTATCTGGGCATGGATTCGGATATCGCTTTCGCGCGCTTCTGCAAGGAAGCGAATTTCACTCCCGCCCATGGCATGTCGGCCCAGGCCGGGACGCCGCGCGCCGCCCAGGCGCGCCCGCGCAGTGATTTCTCGGAACCGCTTGCCAATCCCAATCTGACCTTCGTGCCGCGCGGCGAAAGCTGGCTCTCGAAGATCGAGCCGGGGGCTGTGGGCTCGCTTGCCGTTCTGGTCGCGCTGATCGGTGCCATAGGCTATGGCGGCTGGTCGATCCTTCAGGAGGTGCAGCGCGTGCAGCTGGCGCCGGTGGATGAGGCGCCTGCGGTCGTCGTCTCCATCGATCCGCTGCAACAGGATGTGGCGCAGCAAACCGCCATGGGCGATGAGGCGAGCCGGACCCCGGTGACCCAGACCGCTCAGGCCGGGGCCGCGCCCGATCTGATGGACCGGCTTTACCGTCCGCAGGCGCTTGATGTGCCGGTGTTTGAATCGCGCAATGGCCCGATCGGCTCGATTGACCCGCGTATGGGCGGGGCCGCGGCTGGCACTGTCAGCGGCGTTGTCGCGGCAGAGACCGGAACTGCGCCGCAGGATGGTGTGATCCAGGTCACCGCCGATGCGCCTCCGGGTGTGCAGATCCTGGCGGTGCGCCCGGCCTGGATGCGCGTGAGTTCTGCCGATGGCACCGTCCTGTTTGAGAAGATCCTGAACACCTGCGAAAGCTATCAGGTGCCGGCGCTGGAAGAGGTGGCAAGCCTGCGCACCGGCAATTCCGGTGGCGTCTATTTCGTGGTGGGCGGCAAGACCTATGGTCCGGCCGCGCCCGGGGCCAATGTCGCGTCGAATATCGCGCTTTCGCCCGAAGCGGTGACCGGCAAATATGCCGAGGCCGATCTGGCGAAAGACCGCGATCTGGCGCGGATCATGACCGCCGATGCCAGCGGCGCGCTGCCCAATCTGGCATCCAGCTGCGCGACCACAAAGCCCGCCCAGTAATCCCGGCGCGGTAGCACGGGCGCGGTAATCTGCGACATTGCTGCAATGTGACCCGGCCCGTGCTGCGGGCCGGTTGCCGTGCGGCACCGCCAGGATTACATAGGGCGAGGCATCAACCGGAGTATGCGGGAATGAGTCTCAACCCGATCCGCCCCTGGCGGAATATCGAACGCCGTCAGAGCCGGAAGATCATGGTCGGCTCTGTACCGGTCGGGGGCGATGCGCCGATCTCGGTGCAGACCATGACCAATACGATCACGTCGGATGTGCGCGCGACGCTGGATCAGGTGATCCGCGCGGCGGAGGCGGGGGCGGATATCGTCCGTATCTCGACGCCCGATACGGATTCGACCGCCGCTTTGCGCGAGATCTGCCGCGAAAGCCCGGTGCCGATCGTGGCGGATATCCATTTCCACTACAAACGCGCCATTGAGGCCGCCGAGGCCGGCGCCGCCTGTCTGCGCATCAACCCCGGCAATATCGGCGACGCGAAACGCGTGGCCGAGGTGGTCAGGGCCGCGAAAGACCATGGCTGTTCGATCCGGATCGGGGTGAATGCCGGGTCTCTGGAAAAGCATCTCCTTGATAAATATGGCGAACCCTGTCCGGATGCGATGGTCGAAAGTGGCCTCGACCATATCAGGATCCTGCAGGATCACGATTTCCACGAATTCAAGATCTCGGTGAAGGCCTCGGATGTGTTCCTTGCAGCCGCCGCCTATCAACAGCTGGCGGCGGCCACCGATGCGCCCATTCACCTCGGGATCACCGAGGCCGGGGGGCTGATGTCGGGCACCGTAAAATCGGCGGTAGGGCTGGGGAGCCTTTTGTGGTTCGGCATCGGCGATACGATCCGGGTCTCGCTTTCGGCGGACCCTGTGGAAGAGGTCAAAGTCGGCTTTGAGATCCTGAAATCGCTGGGCCTCAGGACGCGCGGCGTGCAGATTATTTCCTGCCCCTCCTGCGCGCGCCAGGGCTTTGACGTGATCAAAACCGTCGAGAAACTCGAGCGCCGGCTGGAGCATATTAAGACGCCGATGAGCCTTTCGATCATCGGCTGTGTGGTGAACGGGCCGGGCGAGGCGCTGATGACCGATATCGGCTTTACCGGCGGTGGTGCCGGGAATGGCATGGTCTATATGGCCGGCAAGCAAAGCCATAAGATGAACAATGACCAGATGATCGACCATATCGTCGAGCTGGTCGAGAAACGCGCGGTCGAGATCGACGCCGAAACGGTCAAAGCGGCGGAGTGATCCGGTAAACATCAAAAAGCCCCGCAATCTGAAAGGATTGCGGGGCTTTTTTAATCTGAAATCTGAAGGTCAGCCCTTGCGCTGCCGCTCGACAATCTGGCGCATTCCGTCCAGCGGCACATAGCCCCGCACCATCGCATCGTCGATCACGAAGGTCGGCGTGCCATTGATCGCCATCGTATCGGCCAGCGCATAATTGGCGTCGATCACCGCCTGGACCTCAGGCGTTGCGGCCTTTGCCAGCAGCGCCGCCCCGTCATATCCCAGCCCTTCCGCCAGACGTGTCAGCGTCTCGGGCGTCATATCGCCACGCATCGCGAAAAGCGCGTCATGCGCTTTCTTATAGGCCTCGTCGCCATGGAGCATCTTCACCGCGATGGCGAATTTTGCCGCCAGCACCGACTGGTCGCCCAGAACCGGGAATTCCTTCAGCACGAAGCGGATATTGCCGTCGCTTTTCACCAGTTCTTCGACCTCTTCAAAGGCCTTGTGGCAATAGCCGCAGCGGTAATCCATAAATTCGACCAGCACCACATCGCCCTGGAGGTTGCCGCCCGACCAGTCGGCGGCATTGTTGAAGATCGCATCGCGGTTCGCGGCCAGCATGTCGATATCGCGCGAGGCGGCGGCATCATCCTCGCGGGATTGCAGAACCTTCATCGCCTCGATGATGATTTCGGGATTGGCCAGAAGGTAGTCGGCCACCGCGTCGTTGAAGACCTCCGGCTCGGCGGCGATCATGTCTTTCAGGCTTTCCGCCTTTACCGCAGGAACTGAGACAGCCGTCAGAAGCGCGGCAAGGGCGAGGGCGGGGCGCATAGGGGGAATCCTTCCGGGTTGACCTTGGCACGCGCAGGGTCCAGTCAGCCGGCTGGCGCGTGATTTCCGGCATTTTAGGGGGCAGCGGATGGGCAATTCAAGTCAGGGATCCAGGCGGGGTGATGTCGATCCCTTTATTGTGATGGATGTGATGGAACAGGCCCGCCGGCTTGAGGCCGAAGGCCGCCATATCATCCATATGGAGGTTGGCCAACCCGGCACGCCCGCGCCGAAAGCCGCCCGCGACGCGCTGATCCGGGCTCTTGATCAGCCGCTGGGCTATACGGTCGCGACTGGCCTGCCGGAGCTGCGCGCGGGCATCGCCGCGCTTTACCGGCGCTGGTATGATATCGACCTTGATCCTGCGCGGGTCATCGTGACCTCCGGTTCTTCCGGCGCGTTCCTGCTGGCGTTCACCGCGCTGTTCGATGCCGGCCAGCGGGTCGGGCTCGGGGAGCCGGGCTATCCGAGCTACCGCCAGATCCTGCGTGCGCTGTCGCTGGTGCCGGTCGGCATCCCGGCGCAGGATGAGAACCGGCTGCAGCCGGTGCCGGCGGATCTTGACGGCCATGACCTCGACGGGCTGATCGTCGCATCGCCGGGCAATCCGAGCGGCACGATGCTGGACCGCGATGCGCTGGCGGCGCTGACCGGCTGGGCAGAGGCACGCGGCATCCCCTTCATCTCAGACGAGATCTATCACGGGCTGCATTACGGCGCGCGGGCAGTTTCGGCGCTGGAGGTCAGCGACAACGCCTGGGTGATCAATTCCTTCTCGAAATATTTCTCGATGACCGGCTGGCGCATCGGCTGGATGGTCGTGCCGGAGGATCAGATCCGCAGGGTCGAGCGGCTGGCGCAGAATATGTTCATCTGCCCGCCCCATCCTGCCCAGATCGCGGCGCTGGCGGCGCTGGATTGCGCCGATGAGCTGGAGGCCAATCGCGCCGTCTACCGTGAGAACCGCCGTCTGATGCTGGAAGGCCTGCCGAAGGCCGGTTTCACCCGGATCGCGCCGCCGGACGGGGCGTTCTACATCTATGCGGATGTGTCGGATCTGACGGAAAACAGCCTGGAATTTGCCAGCGAGATCCTGCAGGACGCCGGCGTGGCGGTGACGCCGGGGCTGGATTTCGACCCGGTCCGGGGCCGGCAGCGGCTGCGCTTTTCCTATGCGCGGGCGACCGCGGATATTGTCGAGGGGCTGGCGCGGCTCTCGCGCTTCATGGCCGCAAGGTGAATGGACTTCACATGGCGGATTTTCCATAATCATGGGAACATTTTCCGGCCTTTGACAGGTTCCGGATGCGGGTTGCGGGGATCGGGCTCTATGGGCGTTTCAAGGCTGGCGCGGGCAGTTGTCGTCGCTCTTGGTGTCATCCTGTCCGGCGCATCCGTGCCGGACCTCAGGGCCGAGACAGGCCCGCAGCCCGTCACACCTGTGCTGAGCGCGCTGGCCCGGTTTGATCCGGCGCAATCCTCGCTTTCGCAGGAGACCGGCGATCTCGTGCTGGATCTGTCGATCAGCCAGCCGGTGCCCTGGCGGGTGAGGATGCTGGATAACCCGCCGCGCATGATCCTTGACATGCGCGAGGTGGACTGGAGCGGGCTTGACCGGATGCCACAGGCGGTGGAGCCGGTGCGTGCGATCAGGGCGGGGATTTTCCGGCCGGGCTGGTCGCGCCTCGTGATCGAGCTGGACGGGCCATGGCAGGTGATGCGGGCGGGGATGGAGACGGGGCGGGCAGGCGCGGCGGACGCGGTGCGGCTGACCCTCCGGCTGAGCCCGAGCTCGGCTGCGAATTTCGCGAAGATCACCGCGCTGCCAGAGCCCGAGGAATGGGCGCTTCCGCCCCCTGCCGATGTTCCGGTGATCGAGAGGCGCGCGGGCGGGCCGATCATCGTGGTGCTTGACCCCGGTCATGGCGGCATCGACCCGGGCGCAGAACGCGACGGCCATAAAGAAGCCGATCTGATGCTGACATTCGCGCGTGAATTCAAGGAATTGCTGGCGCGTGACGAAAGGTTCAGGGTGGTTCTGACCCGCGAGGAAGACATCTTCGTGCCGCTTGAGACGCGGATCTCGGTGGCGCGGGCGGCGGGCGCGGATCTGTTTCTCTCGCTCCATGCCGATGCCCTGGCCGAGGGCGAGGCGCATGGCGCAACACTTTACACCCTCTCAGATGCGGCCAGCGATGCCGCGGCGGAGGCGCTGGCCGAACGGCATGAGCGTGACGATCTGCTGGCAGGGATCGATCTTTCGGCCCAGGACGATCTGGTGACGACGGTGCTGATCGATATGGCACGGACCGAGACAAAGCCGAGGATCGACCGGCTGGTGGCGGCGCTGGAGGCGTCGATAAAGGGGGCGGATCTCAGGATGCATCGCAAGCCGCATCAGGAAGGCGGCTTCTCGGTGCTGAAATCCCCCGATATTCCTTCGGTCCTGGTGGAGCTGGGCTTTTTGTCCTCGGCCCGGGATCTGAAACGGCTGACCGATCCGGACTGGCGGGCCAGGATGGCCGCGGCGATGCGGGACGGGATCCTTGTCTGGGCGAAGGAAGACGCGGCTTTGCGGGCGGTGCGCGACTGAGGGCGGCGCGGGACGGGGGCTGCGTGCCGTGACGGGCCGGGCAGGGGGCGCTGCCCCCGTCATGGCGGGGCCATGACTCCCCCGGGATATTTTGAGACAGAAAATGCAGCGGGAGGTCTGGCGCTTTGGTGAGGATCCCAGGGCATGTTTGGTCGGGCATGTTCGGTCGGGCATGTTTGGTCGGGCGGTTTCCGCCGGGGTGACGATCTGGTGATGGCCAGGGTTTTGACGGGGGGGCGCGTCTGATATAGGGAAAGGCAGCATCATCCGGGGATCTGAGCAGTGTTGCGATTCATCGCCTCTTTCTTTGGGGCTATCTTTTCAGCTGTCACGCTTGGCATCTTTTTTGGTGCCCTGACGGTTGGCGCGATTTTCTGGATGTATTCGCGCGATCTGCCGAGCCATGAGAGCCTCGCGAAATATGCCCCCGCCACCATCAGCCGGATCTATTCCGGTGAGGGGCGGATTCTGGATGAATTCGCCGATGAACGCCGGCTGTTTGTCTCGGCCGAAGATATTCCCGATCTGGTGAAACAGGCCTTTGTTTCGGCCGAGGACAAGAACTTCTTCAGCCATCAGGGCTATGATGCCGGCGGTATGCTCGCCGCCTTTTCCGAGGCGGTCAGATCGCGCGGCCAGGATGTGCGCGGCGCCTCGACCATCACGCAGCAGGTGGCAAAGAACATGCTGCTCGACGGCACCCGGAAAGGCGCCGCCGGGGTCGAGCGCAAGATCAAGGAAATCATCCTCGCCACAAGGCTTGAGGAGACGCTGTCAAAGGAAAGGATCCTCGAGATCTATCTCAACGAGATCTTTCTCGGGCAGAATTCATATGGTGTCGCAGCAGCGGCCCAGACCTATTTCAACAAATCCCTGACCGAGCTGTCACCGCATGAGGCGGCGACCCTGGCCTCGATGCCGAAGGCGCCGTCAGACTTCCACCCGGTGCGCAATCGCCAGAAGCTGATCGACCGGCGCAACTATGTGCTGCGCGAGATGCGGGACAATGGCTATATCGACGAGGCCAGCTGGAAATCCGAGCGCGAGGCCCCGCTTTTGTCCGTGCAGAACGGCGATTTTCCGTCTTTCCGCCAGGAGCTTCCCGGGCGGACCTATTTCACCGAAGAGGTCTCGCGCCAGCTGTCCAGGGATTTCGGCCGCAAGGAATTCTTTGAAGGCGGCATGACGATCCGCGCCACCATCGACCAGGAATTGCAGGAGATCGCCCAGGCGGCTTTGCGCAAGGCGCTGGAGAAATATGACCGTGGCATCGGGGTCTGGCGCGGCACCGGCAAGACCATCGCAGCCGATCAGCTGTCCCGCGAGGAAGACTGGCGCGCGGCGCTGAGTGCGACGGATGTGTCGCGCGATATTGAGGGCTGGTATCCGGCGGTGGTGCTCTCGCTGGGCGAGCGCTCTGCCACAATCGGCATCGAGGGTGTGGCGGAAACCGGCGATATTCCGGCCGATGACGTGAGCTGGGCCAGGAAGCGCCTGGCCGATGGCAAGCTGGGGAAGAAGGCGACACGCGCCTCGGATCTGGTCGAGGTCGGGGATGTGGTGCTGGTGCGCCGCATGGTGAAGGATGCGGATGGCGCGTTCATCCGCTGGACCCTGCGCCAGGTGCCGGAGGTGCAGGGCGCCTTCATGGCGATGGATGTGAACACGGGCCGGGTCCTCGCGATGCAGGGCGGGTTTTCGTATCAGTATTCGGTGTTCAACCGCGCCACCCAGGCCGAACGCCAGCCGGGGTCTTCGTTCAAGCCCTTCGTCTATGCGGCGGCGCTGGACAGCGGCTATACGCCCGCGACCATCGTGGTCGATGCGCCGATCGAGATCGAGACGCCGCAGGGGCTCTGGACGCCCAAGAATGCCTCGAACAAATTCTACGGGCCAACGCCTCTGAGGACCGGGATCGAGCAATCGCGGAACCTGATGACCATTCGTCTGGCGCAGGAAGTGGGGATGTCGACGGTCGCGGCCTATGCCGAGCGTTTCGGCGTCTATGACCGGCTGGGCCAGCATCTGGCGAACAGTCTCGGCGCTCAGGAGACGACGCTTTACAAGATGGTGGCAGCCTATGCGATGTTCGCCAATGGCGGTGAGCGCGTGGAGCCCACGCTGGTCGACCGGGTGCAGGATCGCTATGGGCGCACCATCTACCGCCATGACAAACGGTCTTGCGAGGATTGCGGTGCCGGTGATCTGCCGAGAGGCGACGGGGTGAAGATCACCTCGAACCGCGAGCGGGTGATGGATGCGATCACCGCCTATCAGCTGACCTCGATGCTGGAAGGTGTGGTGCAGCGCGGCTCGGGCAGAGGCGTCAGGCTGCCGGTGCCGGTGGCGGGCAAGACCGGCACGACCAATGACGCCAAGGATGTCTGGTTCATCGGCTATACGTCGAACATTGTGGCGGGCTGCTATATCGGCTTTGACCAGCCGCGGACGCTTGGCTCGCGCGCCTATGGCGGCACGCTTTGTGTGCCGGTCTTCCAGGATTTCATGAAAGAGGTCGTGAAGAAATACGGCGGCTCGAAGTTCAAAGTGCCGCCGGGGGGCTATTTCGTGAAGATCGACCGGTTCACCGGCGCACGGCTGTCGGATGATGCTTCGGGCGCGAATGTGGTGGCGGAATATTTCCGCGAGGGCACGGATGTCGATTTCGGGCTGGGTGCCATGGTGGATGGCGGCTTCGAGATGGGCCAGAACCTGCCCTTGTTTGCCTATGGCGAGACGGAAAGCGGTTCGGCTTCGGTCACAACCGCGACGGGCGAGACGCGGGTGATCCCGGGCAAGGCGGATTTCGGCACCGTGTCATCGGGCGGGCTCTACTGACCATGGCAGGCGCGCGCGCCGGGCGCCGCGCCTCAGGCTGGTGTCGCAGGACGCGCGCGCACAGGCCCCTTGTTCCGGAGAGCCCCAGGAGATATGACGCCGCTCGATGATTGAGAGGGTGAGTTATGCGCGCCGAGACGCAAGGCAATGTTGATCAGATCCGCAAGTCGCTGGGCCTTCTGGCACAGCGGATCGACCTTGAGATGGCGCCGCACCGGCTTGAGGAGTTCAACGCGCTGATCGAGCAGCCGGATCTCTGGAATGATCCGGCCCGGGCGCAGAAGCTGATGCGCGAGCGGCAGTCGCTGATGGATGCGCTGAACGGCTACCGGCTGATCGAAAGCGGTCTGAATGACAATCTCGGGCTGATCGAACTCGGCGAGGCCGAGGGCGAGGATGCGCTGGTCGCGGAGGCCGAGGATGCGCTGAAGGCGCTGCTTGAGGTCGCGGCACAAAAAGAGCTGGAGGCTTTGCTGAATGGCGAAGCCGATGGCAATGACACGTTCCTTGAGATCAATGCAGGCGCGGGCGGTACGGAATCGCAGGACTGGGCCGAGATGCTGGCGCGGATGTTCACCCGCTGGGCGGAACGGCGCGGTTTCACCGTCGAGATGCTGTCGGAAGAGGCGGGGCAGGAGGCGGGGATCAAATCGGTCGCCTATAAGATTTCCGGCCATAATGCTTACGGTTGGCTGAAGACGGAATCGGGGGTGCATCGCCTGGTGCGGATTTCGCCTTTCGGGTCAGGCGACAAGCGCCAGACCTCGTTTGCGAGCGTCTGGGTCTATCCGGTGGTCGATGACAATATCGAGATCGAGGTACTGGACAAGGATATCCGCATCGATACCTTCCGGTCGTCCGGCGCCGGCGGTCAGCACGTGAACAAGACCGACTCGGCGGTCAGGATCACCCATTTCCCGACCGGGATCGTGGTGACCTCCTCGCTGAAATCGCAGCATCAGAACCGCGAGATTGCGATGAATGCGCTGAAGGCGCGGCTGTACCAGCAGGAACTCGACAAGCGCTCGGCGGCGATCAACGAAGCGCATGATGCCAAAGGGGATGCGGGCTGGGGCAACCAGATCCGCTCTTACGTTTTGCAGCCCTACCAGATGGTGAAAGACCTGCGCACCAGCCATGAGACCTCGGACACGCAAGGCGTGCTTGATGGCGATCTCGATCCTTTCATGGCGGCAACTCTCGCGCTGGATATGGCCGGCAAAAGCCGCGCCGACGCCGAGGGCTGACAGCTGCGCCTCCGGCGGGAGTATTTTTCTCAAGAGGAATACGGCATTTTTCTGCCCCTTCCTCTTGATCTGAATACTCCGGGGTGCGGGGCAGGGCCCCGCTCTTTTGCCGCTATGCCGCATTGCAAACAGCGGGAAATCACGTCAGGAAAGCGGGCAGAAATCTCCCCTTGCTGATGGATGCCGCCCATGACCTTCCGCATCGCAATTCTCGGTGCCTCCGGCTATACCGGGGCAGAGCTTGTCCGCCTGATCGCCGGCCATCCTCAGATGCGGATCACCGCACTCTCGGCGGATCGCAAGGCCGGCATGGCGATGGCGGATGTGTTTCCCTTCCTGCGCCATCTCGACCTGCCGCAACTCGTGAAGATCGATGAAATCGACTTCGCTCAGATCGACCTTTGTTTCTGCGCGCTGCCCCATGCCACCAGCCAGGCGGTGATCTCACAGCTGCCAAAGGATCTGAAGATCGTCGATCTTTCGGCCGATTTCCGTCTGCGCGACCCGGCGGACTATGAAAAATGGTATGGCCAGCCCCATACAGCCGTCGAGATGCAGAAAGAGGCGGTTTACGGCCTCACCGAATTCTACCGGGATGACATCCGCAAGGGGCGCCTGATCGCCGGCACCGGCTGCAATGCCGCAACCGGGCAATATGCGTTGCGCCCGCTGATCGCGGCGGGGGGCATTGACCTCGATGACATCCTGATCGACCTCAAGGCCGGGGTGTCGGGGGCGGGGCGCTCGCTTAAGGAAAACCTCCTCCATGCCGAACTTTCGGGCGGCACCCATTCCTATTCGGCGGGTGGCAAACACCGCCATCTCGGCGAATTCGATCAGGAATTCTCGAAAATCGCCGGCCGCCCGGTCCTGGTGCAGTTCACCCCGCATCTTCTGCCGATGAACAGGGGCATTCTCGCCACAACCTATGTGAAGGGCGACGCGAAGGCGGTCCATGCCGCGCTTGCGGCGGCCTATGTGCCAGAGCCGTTCCTGCATGTGCTGCCCTTTGGTGCCTTGCCCTCAACCCGGGATATTGCCGGCTCGAACCATTGCCATATCGGGGTGGTCGCCGACCGGATCCCGGGGCGCGTGGTGGTGATCGCGGTGCTTGACAATCTGACCAAGGGCTCATCTGGCCAGGCGCTGCAAAACGCCAATCTCATGCTTGGGATCGAGGAAACCACGGGCCTGTTGATGGCGCCCGTTTTCCCCTGATATCCTGCAGGGAACTTGATCGAGGTCAGGGCAAAGGGCCGCAAAACCTGCCACCTTTGCCCTCACGATGGAAGGACAGCCATGCATAGCACCGCGAAACCGCAATTCCGGGGGATGAAAGGGCTGAAGAAACAGCGCCGCATCCAGATCATCGTGCTGGCGGCGCTTGCCATGGTCATGGCCACGATCCTCATCGGATTCGCCCTGAAAGACGGCATCAACTTTTTCCGCAGCCCGACCCAGGTGCTGGATGAGGCCCCGCCCGAGACCGAAACCTTCCGGCTGGGCGGCCTTGTGAAAACCGGCTCCATCGTCAACCGCGCCGGCGTGCATTTCGATTTCATCATCACCGATGGTGGCGCCGAGATCCCGGTCCGCTATATCGGCAAGGATCCGCGCCCCGATCTCTTCAGGGAAAACACCGGCACCATCGCCACCGGTAATCTCATCAGGGGAACCTTCGAGGCGACCACGCTGCTCGCCAAACATGATGAGACCTATATGCCCAAAGAGGTGATGGATGCGCTGAAGGAACAGGGGCTCTACAAGGATCCGAAAGGTCAGCCGGGCTCCTGATCATTTTCTGTCTCTAAATATCCCGGGGGTGAGCGGCCCCGCCGCGAGGGGGCAGGGCCCCCTTTCCCGACCCGAAATCCAGGGCTTCGCTTGACCAATGCCGCCACCTCTGGCAATGCCTGAACCATCAGGACAGGATTTGATCAGATGAACCTCTTTGCGGATATCCGCGGCGCGGTGGTGGATGCTCTGGGCCGGATGGCTCAGGACGGCGTTCTGCCCGCAGGTCTCGACCTCTCGAATGTCGCGGTCGAACCGCCGCGCGATGCCGCGCATGGCGATATGGCCACCAATGCCGCCATGGTGCTGGCGAAACCCGCAGGCCTCCAGCCGCGCGTGATCGCAAGCGAGCTGGCGACCCGCCTGCTGGAAGATCCGCGCATTGCCGGCGCCGATGTTGCAGGCCCGGGCTTTCTCAACCTGCGGCTTGATGATGCGGTCTGGCAGGGGCTCGTCCGTGCGGCGCTCGCGGCGGGCAATGATTTCGGCCGCTCCGCCATTGGCGGCGGCGAGAAGGTGAATATCGAATTCGTTTCGGCCAATCCGACCGGCCCGATGCATGTCGGCCATGTGCGCGGTGCGGTGGTGGGCGATGCGCTCTCGAACCTGCTGGCCTTCTCGGGCTGGGATGTTACCCGCGAATATTACATCAATGATGGCGGCGCCCAGGTCGATGTGCTGGCGCGTTCGGCCTATGAACGTTACCGCGAGGCCAATGGGCTTGAGCCCGAGATCCGCGAAGGGCTCTACCCCGGCGATTACCTGATCCCGGTTGGCGAGGCGCTGAAAGAGAAATACGGCGCCAGCCTGATCGACCAGCCGGAATCCGTCTGGCTGACCGATATCCGCGAATTTGCCACCGAGGCGATGATGGGGATGATCCGCGAGGATCTCGCAGCACTTGGCGTCCGCATGGATGTCTATTCCTCGGAAAAGGCGCTTTACGGCACCGGTGAGATCGAAGCGGCCATCACTGAGCTGCGCGCCAAAGGTCTGATCTATGAGGGCGTGTTGGAGCCCCCGAAAGGCAAGCTCCCCGAAGATTGGGAAGCCCGCGAACAGACTTTGTTCCGCTCCACCGATCACGGTGACGATGTGGACCGCCCGGTGATGAAATCGGATGGCTCCTGGACCTATTTCGCGCCCGATATCGCCTATCACTACAATAAGGTGAAACGCGGCTTCGATCAGCTGATCGATATTTTCGGCGCCGATCACGGTGGCTATGTCAAACGGATGAAGGCGGCGGTGGCGGCGCTGTCCGGGGGCCGCGTGCCGCTGGATATCAGGCTGATCCAGCTGGTGAAGCTTTACAAGAACGGCGAGCCCTTCAAGATGTCGAAGCGTGCGGGCACATTCGTCACGCTGCGCGATGTGGTGGAAGAGGCGGGGGCCGATGTCACCCGTTTCATCATGCTTACCCGCAAGAATGACGTCGCCCTGGATTTCGATTTCGCAAAAGTGCTGGAGCAGTCCAAGGACAATCCGGTCTTTTACGTGCAATATGCCAATGCGCGGGTGAATTCGGTTCTCAGGAAGTCGCGCGAGGCCGGAACCCCGGTCGATGACACCACGCTTCTGGCGGCAGATCACGCCTCTTTGTCGCATCCGGCGGAAATCGGGCTTTTGAAAAAGATCGCCGAATGGCCGCGTCTGGTGGAAATTGCCGCCCGCAATAACGAGCCGCATCGCATTGCCTTCTATCTCTATGAACTGGCATCCGAGTTCCACGCGCTGTGGAACCGTGGCAATGATGAAACGGAATTGCGCTTCGTGCAGGAGAAAGTGGCTGATTCACAGGCGAAAATCGCCCTTGCGCGTGCCACGGGCGTTGTCATTTGCGCAGGTCTTGCTATCCTTGGTGTGACGCCGGTTGAAGAGATGCGCTGACCAAAAGCGCCCGCAATCGGCCACGAACAGGCAAAGGGCATTATAAGCCCTGAGAGCAGGCGCAGAGGGCAGGCATGGCAAACGCTGATTACGGCGATTACGGCGGCTACGCATCACAGGCGCGGCCGGGCAGTTTTTCCGAGGCCGCTCCGATGCGGGCGTCCCGAATTGGCGGGGCGCAGCGCGGTGGTTTTGACGCCGCGCGGGGCCAGTCGCAGCCCCAGACGCCAGCCGGTATGCGCGGGGCATTTCAGGCTCATGACGGCTATGCGGCCCAGTCTGCCCAACCGCAGCCACAGCCGCAGATCCCGCTGACGCGCGGCCAGCGCATGGTCAATATGGCCGGCGCGCTTGGCTCGGTGGCGCTGGTCCTGTCGCTTGGCTATTGGGGCTGGGAACTCGCGGTGCGCGATGTGCGCGGTGTGCCGGTGGTGCGGGCGCTGGAAGGTCCGATGCGGACCGCGCCGGAAGAGGGCGGCGGCATGGTGGTCGATCATCAGGGCCTTGCGGTCAATGATGTGGCGGCGCGCGATGGCGGCAAGAATTCGGACCGCGTGGTGCTGGCACCGGCGCCGGTCGATCTGGCGGCGGATGATGTGGCGGGTCTTGCCCTAGCCTCAGCCGCGCCTGCGGTCGCGCCTCTGGCCCCGGCACTGGCATCAGCCGGAACGGTGGATGCGCCGCGCATGTCGGCGGCCGAGGAATCTCCCCTGCCGCTTGAGGTCAGCCCCGAACAGCTTCCCGCCGCGCCGGTCCTCGCCACCGAGAGCCAGCCTGCCACCATCAGCCAGGATGAGGCGGTGGCGCTTGCTCTTGCCGAAGCCCTTGGCATGGATGAGACCGCCTCGGCCGATCTGGTCGCAGCGGCGGCACCTGCCGCGACCCCGGCGGCGCCCGGTGCGATGACCTCTTCGCCGCGCCCGCGCGCGCGGCCGTCGACACTTGCTGCAACCGGCAGCACTGCCACAGGCACGCCCGAAAACGTGATGCAGACCGCAGCCGTTACCTCAGCGCCTTCGGGTGCCGGCAAGGATCCCGCCACCATCGAGGCCGGTGCGCGTCTTGTTCAGTTCGGTGCCTATGACAGCGAGGCGCAGGCCCGGGCAGAATGGCAGAAGATCGCCGCCAGACTTGGGCCGCTGATGGTGGAAAAACAGATGGTGGTGCAATCGGCGGAAAGCGGTGGCCATACCTTCTGGCGGCTGCGCGGCTTTGGTTTTTCCAGCGAAGATGACGCGCGCCGCTTCTGCTCGGCTGCGGTGGCGGAACAGATCAACTGCATCCCGGTGACCCACAGATGAGCATGGCGGCAGGGCCCGAAATCGGGCGCGGCGCGGCGATCTTTGGCCTTGCGGGCCCGGATCTGCTGCCGCAGGAGCGCGATTTTTTCCGTGACTATGACCCGTTCGGGTTCATCCTCTTCGCGCGCAATGTCGAAGACCCTGCGCAGCTGTCGCGTCTGACCGCTGACCTGCGCGACGCCGTGGGGCGGGACGCGCCGGTCCTGATCGATCAGGAAGGCGGCCGCGTCCAGCGGATGCGCGCGCCGCATTGGCGCGAATGGGAGCCGCCTTTTGATCTGATCGCCCGCATCGGCCCTGACCACGCGCCGCGCGCGATGGAGATCATGGCGCGGCTGATCGCATGTGAACTGCGCGCCGTCGGGATTGATGCGAATTGCGCGCCGGTTCTCGATGTGGCCCGCGCCGACACCCACCCGTTCCTGAAAAACCGCTGCTATGGTCCCGGCCCCGAGGCGGTGGCACGGATCGGTCGCGCCGTGGCCGATGGCTATCTTGCCGGTGGCGTGCTGCCGGTGATCAAGCATATGCCCGGCCATGGCCTTGCCCGCCAGGACACCCATCATGAACTCCCCCGCGTGACCTCGTCGCGCGCCGCGCTGCATGAGGTGGATTTCTGGCCCTTCACCGCGCTGTCCGATCTGCCGATGGCGATGACCGCCCATATCGTTTTCGCCGATTATGACCCGGATCATCCCGCGACCCAGAGCCCCGGGATGATCCGGGTGATCCGCGACGAGATCGGCTTTCACGGCCTGTTGATGACGGATGACCTGAATATGGAGGCGCTTTCTGGCAGTCTGGCCGACCGCGCCGGTGCCTCGATCCGGGCGGGCTGCGATATCGCACTGCATTGCAAGGGGGATTTTGCCCAGATGCAGGAGGTGGCCACTGCCGCCGGTGAGATGACTGAGTCCGCAAAGGCGCGGGCGGCGCGGGCGCTGTCACGCCGGGTTGCGCCCGGCACGGTTGACATCGAAGGCCTCGGGGCGGAGTTTCTTGCTCTGTCGCGGGATGCCGATGGATGAGTGACGAGAAACAGCTGCCTCTGGCCGAAGACTGGTCCCTGCCGGAACGGCTGGACCCCGCCGCCCGGCTCGCCGCCGAGGCGCTGATCGTTGATGTCGACGGGTTCGAGGGGCCGCTGGACCTTTTGTTGACGCTGTCCAGGACGCAGAAGGTCGATCTGCGGCGGATCTCGGTTCTGCAACTCGCGGAACAATATCTTCTCTTCGTGAACAGGGCCGCGAAGCTTCGGATCGAGCTCGCGGCGGATTATCTGGTGATGGCGGCCTGGCTCGCCTTTCTGAAATCTCGTCTGCTTTTGCCGCCCGAACCGGGCGAGGCGGGGCCCTCCGCCGAAGATCTCGCCGCGCATCTCGCCTTCCAGCTGGAACGGCTGCAGGCGATGCGCGAGGCCGCCGCGCGGCTGATGGCGCGCGACCAGAAAGGCCGCGATTTTTTTGTGCGCGGCCAGCCCGAGACCGTGTCATTGCAGCGCAAGACGCAATGGGAGGCGAACCTTCTCGACCTGATGCGCGCCTATGCCCGCATCCGCACCCGCGACGAGTTTCGCCCCTTTGTGATGGACCGCGAACATGTCTTCACCATGGAACAGGCGCTGGACCGGATGCGCGGGCTGATCGGTTATGTCGGTGACTGGGCGGATCTGGCGGGGTTCATGCCCGAGGGCTGGGATGCCACGCCGATGGCGCGGCGCTCGGTCACGGCGGCCCATTTTGCGGCGGTGCTGGAAATGGTGAAACGCGGCCAGCTTACGCTGCGCCAGGGCGAGACTTTTGCGCCGATCCAGATCCGGCGGAGAGATCCGGAATGAGCCGCGAGCCGGAAGAACAAAGCCTTTTCGACGCACCGCCCATGGGCGAGCAGGAGCGCATGGTCGAGGCCATGCTCTTTGCCGCGACCGAGCCGATGACGGTGGCGGAACTGGTGAAACGCATGCCGCATGGCTGCGATCCGGCCGAGGCGCTGGCCTATCTGCGCAAACGCTATGAGGGGCGCGGCGTGCATCTGGCCCGGGTGGGGGATGCCTGGGCCTTTCGCACCGCCGGCGATCTGGGCCATCTGATGGTGCGTGAACAGGTCGAGACCCGAAAACTGTCGCGCGCGGCGATCGAGACGCTGGCGATCATCGCCTATCACCAGCCGGTCACCCGCGCGGAGATCGAGGAAATCCGCGGCGTTGCCGTGTCGCGTGGCACGGTCGACCAGTTGATGGAGATGGAATGGATCCGCTTTGGCCGTCGCCGCATGACGCCGGGGCGGCCGGTGACTTTTGTGGTGACCGAAGGGTTCCTCGATCATTTCGGTCTCGAATCCGCGCGCGATCTGCCGGGGCTGAAAGAGCTGCGCTCGGCCGGGCTGCTTGAAAACCGCCCGATGCCGGGCCTGGATCAGCCACGTGATGATGATGAAGAGGAAGCGCAAAGCGGCCAGAGCGAGCTGTTCGAGGACTGAGCCTGCCGAAGGCCCGGGCCGCGCCACTCCGAGGAGGATGAGATGGATCTGAACCGGCTGATCAATATGCTTGTGAACATGTTCCTGCGCAAAGCGGTGAACAGGGGCATCCGCTCGGCGACCGATTACGCAGCGCGGCGCGGCAAAAGCGAGGCGGAGCTGACGCCGGAGGAGCGCGAAACTGCGCGCAGGATGCGTGATCTTTCAGATAAGGCGAAGAAGGCGGCGCGGCTTGGGCGGCGGCTGTAACGCCACCGGGCCATGCCGCCTGTTGCGCTGCGGCGCGGGGCAGGGCAAAACTGCCCCTATGGAACTTTTCGATGACAGCGAGCCCGGCCAGGGCGGTGGCAACAGCCCGGAATTCACCGTCTCCGAGCTTTCGGGCGCGGTAAAACGGGTGATCGAGGGCGAATTCGGCATGGTCCGGGTGCGCGGCGAGATCGGGCGGGTGTCGCGCCCGGCTTCGGGCCATCTCTATTACGACCTGAAGGATGACCGTTCGGTCATCGCGGCCATCACCTGGAAGGGCCAGGCCGGGCGGCTGACGGTCCGGCCCGAAGAGGGGATGGAGGTGATCGCCACCGGGCGGATGACCACTTTCCCGGGCCAGTCGAAATATCAGCTGATCATCGATGATATCGCCCCCGCCGGGGCCGGCGCGCTGATGGCGATGCTGGAGAAACGTCGCGCCATGTTGCAGGCCGAAGGCCTGTTCGACCCGGCCCGCAAAAAGCCGATCCCCTGGCTCCCGGGGGTGATCGGGGTGGTGACCTCGCCCTCGGGCGCGGTGATCCGCGATATCCTGCACCGGCTCCGCGACCGCTTTCCGCGCCATGTGCTGATCTGGCCGGTGGCCGTGCAGGGCGAACGCTGCGCCCCCGAGGTCGCTTCGGCGATCCGGGGCTTTAATGCGCTGACGCCCGGCGGGCCGATCCCGCGCCCGGATCTGATCATCGTGGCGCGGGGCGGCGGCTCGCTGGAAGATCTCTGGGGCTTTAACGAGGAGATCGTGGTCCGCGCGGCGGCGGAAAGCCGGATTCCGCTGATCTCGGCGGTGGGGCATGAGACCGACACGACACTGATCGATTATGCTGCCGATCTGCGCGCGCCGACGCCGACCGCTGCGGCAGAGCTTGCGGTCCCGGTGCGCCTTGAGCTGATCGCGGGCCTGGACGGGCTGTCGTCGCGGCTCCTGCGCTCGACCCTGCAATCGGCCGAGCGCAAGCGGCAGCGTCTGAGCGATCTTTCCCGCGCCCTGCCGCGCCCCGAGGCGCTGACGGGCCTTGCGTTACAGCGGCTCGATCATGCGGCGGGACGGCTTGGCGGAGCGCTTGGGCTGATGGTGGCGCGCCGGCGCGGCGATTTCGCGCGGGTGGCCGGGCGGGTACAGCCGGGGTTGCTGCTGGGCTATGTGCGCGAGCGGCGTGCCGCGGTGGCCAATCGCGGCGACGCGCTGGAGGCGCGGTTTGCCCGCCGGTATGAGCGCGCCCAGATGCAGCTGGCACAATGGTCCTCGCGGCTGGAGCCGGCACTGATGCGGCTGACCCAGGATGCATCGCGGCGGATTTCCGAACAACGCCAGCGGCTTGAAGGCGTTTCCTTGCGTCTTGATGCTATGCCCGGCCAGCGCATTGCCCGCGCGCGCGAGGCACTGGAGCGGCTGGACCGGACCCGCCAGAGCCTTGGCTATAGCGAGACGCTGAAACGCGGCTTTGCGGTGGTCTGGGGCGATGGCCATGTCGTGACCAGCGCTGATGCGGCGGGCAAGGCCGCCCATCTTGAAATCGAATTCGCTGCCGGCAGGTTCACGCCTGCAGGCCCGTCAGGGGGCACCGCGACAGATCGACCGACGCCGGCTCCGGCACCAGCCGCCCCGGTCCGGCCGGCAAAACCGGCGAAACCGCGCGGGGATGGCCCGGAAGGGGGCGGTCAGGGATCGCTTTTCTGAGCGCCCCCGCCTTTGCCTTAAGCCAGATCAGGCGCCCAGATAGGACTGGCAGGAGATCGGCCCCTGGGCGGGGTAGAGCATGATCGGCGGCAGCTCATAAAGCCCCTCATAGCGCCCGAGAATCCAGCCGGCACGGTCATGATAGGTCCAGCAGACCGGTTGATCGGGCTTGTCCTCGTAGAAGAAGCAGATGTTGTCGCCGACCTGGTCCCAGCTGCCATGCATGCAGCGTTCGGCATCGCGCCAGATCACCCTTTGACCGGAGAGGAAGCTTTCGACGCCGTAAAGCCCGCTCTCGGAATCATAGGTGTCGAAGGTCTTGCCCCGGGTCAGCGCATCAAACTGCGCCGCGTCGAGCGCGGGGTCAGCGCCGGACTCAGGGGCGGTATCGGGCAAGTCCAGCGGGGCCTCATCGCCGAATTCGGCCTGGGGCGGCGACTGGAATTGCTGTGCGCCTCCGTCCTGAGCCATGACCGGGGCGGCCAGCAGGGCCAGGACCGCCAGCACGGGCGCTACATTACGGAAAGCTTGCGTCATTTTACACCCCCACATCCGGCGCGGGGCAGGCCAGCGGCTCCGGCGTCTCGTTGATCACGGTCAGTTCCGATCCCTCAAAGCCATTGGCCGAGAGCGCGCGCAGCTCCTCCCCTTCGGTCCAGAAGGTCCAGCAATGCTCGCCAACCCCGTATTCATAGACAAAGCAAATCTGGCCCTCTCGTTCAAACCAGCTGCCATACTGACATTCATCGGGCGAGGTCTTCCAGCGCACCTTGCGATTGGGCAGATATTCCTCGATCCCGAAGATCGCACCATATTGCGACCAGGTGAGGGTCTTGCCCTCGACATAGGCGTTGAATTCCGCTGCGGTCATGGGGGTGACCGTGTCAGCCGCGCCAGGCTGAGCGACGCCCTGGAATAAGGCGATCCCGAAAACGAGCCCGAGACTGCGGGAAAGGACAGGGGTGAAACGCATCTGAACTCCTTTAACGCGGTCTGGCGGCGGGGGAGTGCCGGGCCGGGGCCGTCCTGGGGTGAAACCTGCCAGAGGCTGGCGGAATATGCCAGTCAGGCATCTGTTACCCCGGGATTTGCCCGGGCCCCGTGTCGCTTTGACGCCAGCGTTTCAGATGCGGCCGGATGGCCCGCGCCCAGGTGCGGGGCAGGAAGGCAAGCGTACAGGCCACCGGCAGCGGCCATGGCAGGCGCGGTGCCTCATCTGCCGCGGGCAGATGCAGCGCAGGCCAGGGGCGCGTGGGATGGGCGTGATGATCGGAATGGCGCGGCGCGTTCAGCATCATGGCCGAGCTGAACCAATGCGCGGTGTTCCAGCTGTGGCGCGGCCCGACCGGCTCTGGCCGGCCATCAGCAAGGATGCGGCGCCTGAGCCCGTAATGCTGCACATAATCCGAAACGAGGATCTGCATCTGGGCATGAACCCCCAGGAGGATCCAGGCGAGGATCCCGGCAAGGCCCGCAACAGCAAAGGCCAGGCTCATAGCGATCAGACCGCCAAGCGCATAGATCGCGTAAGGATGCAGGCCCTGACGCGAGCGCGCCCTTGCGCGCAGATCGGTTTCCGCCTGCCGGCCCAGACGGAAAGACCAGATCCAGGCGCGGGGGGCAAAGCGGTAAAAGCTCTCGCCTTCGCGGGCGGAATTCGGGTCCTGGTCGGTTGCGACAAAGCGGTGATGCACCAGGCGATGCGCCGAGGCATGCTGGCCGAAAAGGATCGCGGCGTAAAAGGCCTGACCGAGACGGAAAAGCGGGCGCCTGGTCCGGTGGATCAGCTCATGCGCCGCCGGATGGCCGACCTGGCCCAGCCAGAAACCAGACCCGAAGAACATCAACAGACGCTCGCCGGCGGAAAGGCCGGACGCTCCGGCAACAGCCCAGACCACCACCGGCAGCAGCACCAGGGCTGACAAACCGATCCCGGCCAGCAGCGCATCGGCGCCGGGAAACTCCTGGCCCTCTTCGCCCGCGCCCGCGACCCAGGGGATCAGCTGATCAAGCAGCACCGACAAAAGCGCCATGTAAAGGAACCCGGCCCAGAGCCAGGCCCCGCCCATGAAGGCGCCAATGATCAGAAGCGGCACCGGCGTCGCGGCGGCCAGGGCGAAGGCCAGCATCGGGATCGGCGCCGCAGGGGGCGAGAGGAGATCGGGGTCAGACATGATAGCGGCACCGAAGCACGAAACCCGGGCAGGGAAAAGGCCGCGCCTTGTCGCGGGTGACGGGCGGGCGCGACGATCGCAACGGCCATGAGAGGTGGGCGCAGACCCAATGCCCTTTACTTCACAGGTCAAAATGACCAGGTAAAACACGACAGAATGAAGGGTTTTGCCATGTCGATCTTCCGCAAGCTCAAGGACCGGCTGTTCCGCTCATCCGACAAGATCGGCGAGGGGCTTGATGCCCTCGTTCAGGAAGGCGCGGTTCAGGAAGGTGCGGATCAGGCGGATGCGGTTGATGCTGCCCAGGTTCAGGCTGAACCGACCCGGGGTGGCGAGGAGCGGCAGGCGGCAGTTGCTGCGACCGACCTTCCCGAAGCGAAGGCCATTTCGCCAGAACCGGTGCCGGATGCACCAGCGCATCAGGCACCGGCAGATGTCGCGCCGCGCGTCCAGGTCCATCCTGCCGCAGAGCTGGTTCCTGCGGTGCCGCCTGCGGCGCCAGCGCCGGTGGAGCCTGCGAAACCCGGTCTGCTCGGGCGTCTTTTCGGCAGGGGCGAGGCGGCAGAGCCGCGCCGGGTGCTTGATGACCAGATGCTTGAAAGCCTTGAGGAATTGCTGATCCAGGCCGATCTGGGCGTGGACACCGCCGTACGGGTGACCGCCAATATCGCCGAGGGGCGCTTTGGCCGGAAAGTCTCGACCCGCGAGCTGAAAGAGGCGCTGGCCGGTGAGGTGGCGCGGATCATGACGCCAGTTGCCAAACCGCTGCCGCTTTATGCGAAAAAGCCCCAGGTCGTGCTGGTGGTGGGCGTGAATGGCTCGGGCAAGACGACGACCATCGGCAAGCTTGCAAGCCAGTTCCGCGCCGCCGGCAAGACCGTGGTGATCGCCGCCGGCGACACATTCCGCGCAGCGGCGGTAGAACAGCTGAAGGTCTGGGGCGAGCGCGCCGGGGTGCCGGTTCTGACCGCACCCGAGGGCTCTGACCCGGCAAGCCTCGCCTTTGACGCGCTTGGCCGTGCGCAGGAGGAGGGCGCGGATCTTTTGATGATCGACACCGCCGGCCGGCTGCAAAACCGCCAGGATCTGATGGAGGAACTGGCGAAAATCGTGCGCGTTCTGAAGAAAAAAGACCCGACCGCGCCGCATAACACACTTCTGGTGCTAGATGCGACCACCGGACAGAACGCCATCACCCAGGTCGATATTTTCCGCAAAATTGCCGATGTCTCGGGCCTGGTGATGACCAAACTTGACGGCACGGCAAAAGGCGGTGTGCTTGTCGCGCTGGCCGATAAATTCGGCCTGCCCATCCATGCGATCGGCGTTGGCGAACAGATCGATGATCTCTCCCCCTTCGATCCGGATGACTTTGCCCGGGCTCTGGTCGGGCTGGAGAAATAGCGCCGGTCGCGGCGGCGCCAGACCGGGATAGTGGTGATGATTTATAAGGTCTTCGCGGGTTGCACATGTGGTGCCGGCCCGGCTGTGTGCGGGACGCGACCAAAGCCGGTGATCGCGTCCTTTCTTGCTCGGGCACTGACCGGGTTCTGGCTGGGGATGGCTGCCCTGCCGGGAGCGGCGCAGCAGGCCGGCCTGTCGGATGCGGCCTGCGCTGCGACGCTGAAGGATCTCGTCCAGGTCTTGCACAGCAACCAGCTTGATCTGAAGGCGACCGCGCGCAGCCTGAAGGATGGCGGCTGCGCCTTTGAAGCAGTGGAGATCGCCGGCGGCGCGCGTAATGCCCCGACCTTTTACGCCGATACGGTGACCATCCATGGCAGCATCCTCGCCTGGGATCGCAAAGGGCAGATGCCGTCATCCGATATGCTGGTCGAGGCCACGGGGATGCGCTTTGCCAATAAAATGGGCGATGCCCGGCTGGATTATATGCTCGCAGCCCAGTCGCGGGTCGGCGCGATGGCGCTGGAACTGCGGGCGGCCTGGGACAGGTCGACCAGCGAGGTGGAGATCTCCCGCGTTGACCTGACCTTCGCCGGGGACTCGCGGATCCTCTTCACGGCACGGGCGAAGAATATCGACCTTTCCACGCCAGGTGCGGCGCAGATGGCGATCATGGGGGCGGCGCTGACCGAGCTCGACCTCGAGATCAGGAGTTTTGGCCTTTTCGAGCAGTTCTTGCTGCCGGTGCTGGTCATGATGATCCCCGATATGGAAGACGCCGACAGCGAAGCCGAATTCGCGGCGCTGGTGAGCGAGAAAAAACTGGAGCTGCGCAGAGCGATCAATCAGCTGCCGGATGCGGCTTTTCCGGCGCCCTCGCGCGCGGCCCTGGCGGCGCTGTTGTCGGATCTGCCGGGCCCGCGCGGCAAGCTTGTGGTGAAGTTCCGCTCTGCCAGCGGTTTTGGCGCGGCGCGGTTCGCGCGTTTTGCGCTGACGGGCCTGCCGCAGACGATGAAAGAGCTCGCGCCATTGTTCGATGGCACACGGTTTGATATCGACTGGCGCCGGGGGGACCGCAGCTGAGCGGTTGCCGGGCGCGGCAGGTGGAAGGCGAATATGGCAGAGAAAGCGATCAAGCCTGTGCTGAAACAGGTGCTGGAGCTGGGGCCGACGGTGCTCTTTTTCGGGATCTATATGTGGATCAAGGATGAGACATATCTGATCGGCGGCACGGATTATTCCGGTTTCATCGTGGCGGCGGTGGTGTTTGTGCCGATCCTGCTGGCCTCGATTGCGGCGCTCTGGCTGCTGACCGGGCAATTGTCGCGGATGCAGGTCTTTACCGGGCTGGTGGTGATCTTCTTTGGCGGGCTGACGGCCTGGTTCAACGATGCGAGCTTCTTCAAGATGAAGACGACGCTGGTTTATGGGACATTCGCGGCGCTGCTGGGGATCGGGCTTTTGCGCGGGCAGAGCTGGCTGGAATGGGTGCTCGGCTCGGCGCTGCCGATGCAGCATGAGGGCTGGATGATCCTGACGCGGCGGCTTGCGCTGGTGTTTCTGGTGCTGGCGGTGGCGAATGAGCTGATCTGGCGCAATATGTCGGAGGCGACCTGGGTGACGCTGGAGACCTTTGCCTTTCCCGCCGCCCTGTTCGTGTTCCTGATGGTGCAGATCACCATGCTGGGGCGCTATGTGATCGAGCCCGCAGAGCCCGGATCCGAGGATGAGAAACGCGGCGAGGGATGAGAGCGGCGCGCGGGGGGCCAGCCCCCCGATGCCCGTGCCGGGCATTCCCCCCGGGATATTTGCGGACAGAAAATGAGACCCGGGCTTTTCGTCCCGGGCCCTTTCCGTTCAGCGTTTGTAGAGGTTTTCGATGGCGGTCCTGTCGAGGGTGGCGGGCCTGGCATCAGCGGCAAGCGCGATGCCTTTGGCAAAGGCCGGGCGCGCCGCGAGGCGGTCAAGCCAGGCTTTGAAATGCGGTTTGTCACTGATCTGCTGCTGCTGTTTCTCCCAGGCGCGCGCCCAGGGCCAGATCGCGATATCGGCGATGGATAGACTGTCACCGGCGACGAAAGCGCGGTCCGCAAGGCGGCGGTCAAGCACGCCGTAAAGACGCCCGACCTCGCGGCGGTAGCGGTCCTGGGCATAGGGCAGCACCTGGGGCGGGTCCATTTCCGGGGCGTAGCGCAGGAAATGATTGGCCTGGCCTGCCATCGGACCAACGCCGCCCATCTGCCACATCAGCCATTCCTCGACCTGGATCCTCTCGCGCTCGGACCTGCCGCAGAGCCTGCCGGTTTTACGGGCGAGATATTGCAGGATAGCACCGGATTCGAAGAGGGAGACCGGCGCGCCGTCAGGGCCATCGGGATCGACAATGGCCGGGATACGGTTGTTCGGCGCTATCGCCAGGAAGTCCGGCGCGAACTGTTCGCCCTTGCCGATATCGATCAGCTTCACCTCATAGGGCAGGCCGAGTTCCTCAAGCGCGATGGCGATCTTATGGCCATTGGGCGTGGGCCAGAAATAGAGGCTGATCGGGGCGGACATCGGCATTTCCTGCATCGGTTCTGAACTGGAGTGACTTTGCGCGAGGGCTGGCAGGGATGCAAGCGAGGCGGGCCCGGCAGGCGGTCGGTCACACGCATTCTGATCTCTTGCACAAGTGTAAAATTTCGGCTTCCATCCCGATTAGCGACATGAATCTGTCGTATTGAGAAAAGGTCAGCGCAAATGCCCAGCCCCGAGAGCAAGGTGCAACAGTCAGGAGCAGCAAAGCCTGCCACTGGCGGTGTCGCTGAGAGTGCTTTCGGTGGTGTCGGGGCGGGCACCGCGGCCGGGCGCAGTGGTGGCAGCCGGAGATTTGTCTTCCTGCTGCTGGACCGGTTCACGCTGCTGGCCTTTGCCTCGGCGATCGAGCCTTTGCGCATCGCAAATCGGGTGGCGGGGCGCAAGATCTATTCCTGGGTGCTGGCGGGGGAGGGGGGCGAGGCTGCGACCTGTTCCAACGACACTGCGTTCAAGCTGGATATCGGGCTGGATGAGATCGACCGCGAGGACGTAATCCTGGTCTGTGGCGGGCTGGATGTGCAGAAGGCCACGACGAAACCGGTGCTGTCCTGGCTGAGGCGTGAGGCACGGCGCGGCGTGACAATCGGCGGTCTTTGCACCGGCGCCTGGGCGCTGGCGAAGGCGGGTCTGCTGGACGGTAAGAAGGCCACGATCCATTGGGAAAACCAGGACGGTTTCCTCGAGGATTTCGAAGAGGTGCGGCTGACGAAATCGGTCTTCGTGATGGATGGCAATCGCTGGTCGACAGCGGGGGGGACCTCGTCGCTTGATCTGATGCTGAAGGTGATTGCCGCCGATCATGGCGAGACGCTGGCCAATACCGTCGCCGACCAGCTGATTTATTCGACGATCCGCACCGATCAGGACACGCAGCGCCTGTCGATCCCGACCCGGATCGGGGTCAGGCATCCGAAGCTGAGCCTTGTGATCCAGATGATGGAGGGCAGCATCGAAGATCCGCTCTCACCCGCCGATCTGGCCGAGCGCGTGGGGATGTCCACGAGGCAGCTGGAGCGCCTGTTCCGCCGTTACCTCAACCGCAGCCCGAAGCGCTACTATATGGAGCTGCGCCTCTCCAAAGCGCGCAACCTGCTGATGCAGACCGATATGTCGGTGATCAATGTGGCTTTGGCCTGCGGCTTTGCCAGCCCCTCGCATTTCTCAAAATGCTACCGGGCGCATTACAACACCACGCCTTACCGCGAACGTGGCACCCAGAGCGGTATGCCCGGCGCGATGCCGGTCCGGCTGTCGATCTGACCTGCCGGTTTTCAGACCCGCTGCGCGCATTCTTCCTCTTGACGAAAATACTCTGCGGGGAGGTCCGGAGGGGTGCAAAACCCCTCCGGCTGCCGGCCACAGAAACCAGCGCAGGATCACAGGGGGTTAAAAATGCGACCATGAAAAAGGCGCCCTGCGGGGCGCCTTTTCTTACTGATCGAGGAAGCTGCGGAGTTTCCGCGACCGGCTCGGATGTTTCAGCTTGCGCAGCGCCTTGGCTTCGATCTGCCGGATCCGTTCACGGGTGACCGAGAATTGCTGGCCCACCTCTTCCAGCGTGTGGTCGGTGTTCATGCCGATGCCGAAGCGCATCCGCAGCACACGTTCCTCGCGCGGCGTCAGCGAGGCCAGCACGCGGGTCGTGGTTTCCTTCAGGTTCTCCTGAATGGCGCTGTCGAGCGGCAGGACCGCGTTTTTGTCCTCGATGAAATCGCCGAGCTGGCTGTCTTCCTCGTCGCCGATCGGCGTCTCAAGCGAGATCGGCTCCTTGGCGATCTTCATCACCTTGCGGACCTTCTCAAGCGGCATCTGCAGCTTTTCGGCCAGCTCTTCCGGCGTCGGCTCGCGGCCGATTTCGTGCAGCATCTGGCGGCCGGTGCGGACCAGCTTGTTGATCGTCTCGATCATATGGACCGGGATCCGGATCGTGCGGGCCTGGTCTGCGATGGACCGGGTGATCGCCTGGCGGATCCACCAGGTCGCATAGGTCGAGAACTTATAGCCGCGGCGATATTCGAACTTATCGACCGCCTTCATCAGACCGATGTTACCTTCCTGGATAAGATCCAGGAATTGCAGGCCGCGGTTGGTGTATTTCTTGGCAATCGAGATCACCAGACGCAGGTTGGCCTCGACCATTTCCTTCTTGGCCTGGCGGGCTTCTTTCTCGCCCTTCTGCACCTGGTTCACGATGCGGCGGAATTCGCCGATATCGACGCCAATATACTGGCCGACCTGGGCCATGTCAGCGCGCAGCTCTTCGACCTTTTCGAGGCTCTTCTCAATCAGGGTCTGCCAGCCACGGCCGGCTTTCTCGGCCATGCGTCTGACCCAGGACGGGTCGAGCTCAAAGCCCTGGTATTCCGCGATGAATTCCTGGCGGTTGATCCGCGCAGCATCGGCGAGCTTCACCATGCCGGAATTGATCGACATGATGCGTTTGTTGATGCCGTAAAGCTGGTCGATCAGCGCCTCGATCCGGCTGTTGTTCAGATGCAGCTCGTTCACAAGCAGCACCATCTCGCCGCGCAGCTTTTGATACGCGCCTTCCTCGGTGGTGGTAAAGCGGGTCGAGGACGACATGGTCGCCGCCATCCGCTGTTCCTGCATCTCGGACAGCTCTGCGTAATTCGCCGCGATCTGCTCGAGGATCTCAAGCACTTTGGGGCGCAGCGTCGCTTCCATCGCGGCCAGCGACATGTTCGAGCCGTCGTCATCCTCATCATCGACGTCTTCGCGCGAGATCGGATTGCCGTCGGCATCCAGCTCGGGCTCGTTTGACGCGCGGCGCGGCGCGGCATCGGCCGAGACCACGCCCATTTCGTCAAGCGGCGGGCCTTCAAGCTCTTCGTCGCCATCGAGATTGCGCCCGAAGGTCGCCTCGAGGTCGATCACGTCGCGCAGGAGGATCTCTTCGGACAGAAGTTCGTCGCGCCAGATCGTGATTGCCTGGAAGGTCAGCGGGCTTTCACACAGCCCGGCAATCATCGTGTTGCGACCGGCCTCGATCCGTTTCGCGATGGCAATCTCGCCTTCGCGCGACAAAAGCTCGACCGAGCCCATTTCGCGCAGATACATCCGCACCGGGTCATCGGTGCGGTCCAGCGTCTCGGCGGCAGGGCCCGCAAGGGCCACTTCGCGCGAGCCGGGGGCCGCGCCCGGATCGATCAGCTCAGAGCCGGTGCCGCCGTCCTCGGCTTCCTCGGCCTCATCATCTTCAACGACATTGATGCCCATTTCCGAGAGCATCGACATCACGTCTTCGATCTGGTCCCCGGAGACCTGATCGGGCGGCATGACGGCGTTGAGCTGTTCCATCGTGATATAGCCGCGCTCACGAGCGTCGGCGATCATTTTCTTGACGGCAGCCTGCGACATGTCGAGCGAGATGTCAGTCTCGTCGCCATCCTGCTTAACGTCATCATTTTCCTTGAGGGCCATGGATGCTCCTGTGGGGATGGTGCGAATCGCGCTTCTTTTAGTCGAATCAATAACGCGAATCACAGCGGGGGAAAGGGCGAATCATACATGTCAGCCCGGTCTGGCCTTGCCGCCGGCACTGAAATCAATCGAATCGAACAATTTCTGGCGTCTGTCGAGCTCCTCGCGGTCCAGTTCGACGCCATTTGGCGCAATAACCGATTCGGTTTTCTGGTCCTGTGGCCCCCGGCTGGCGCTGACTTTGGCCTCTGCCGCCTTTGACAGCCGCCAGGTCAGACCCTCATCCACGAGGCCAGAGAGGTCCTCGACCGCTTCGGCAAGTTCAACCCGATGACCGCGATCAGCCTGGAGCCGCGCCAGCGCTTCTTCGACACAGGCAGCCGCGAAGTCCTCATCGGCCTTCGGCTGCAAACCGGGGTTGGAACGCACATGGTTACTGCGGGTCAGCTCGTCAAGAAGGCCGGGGCTGTCGCTCTCGATCAGCGCGCGGCAATCGGGGGCATGGAAATGTGTCAGGATCAGGTTGCGCAGCCGGAAATGCGCCTCGCTGCTCAGCTCCAGCCGCTCCAGATCGCTTTCGAACCGCGCGACAAGGCCCGGAAAACGCATCAGAATCGCCAAAGCAACCGCTTCGCGGATCCCGTCCGAGACCCGGCTGGGATAAAGCAGATCCGTCTCGGTCCCCGCCAAAGCCGAGTTTTTTGCCGCATCGGTTGCAGGCAGGGCGGGCGGCACGAATTTGCCACCGCGCATCTGGCCCCGGGGGCCTGGTTGCCATGGCCGGCCAGGTGCGCGCGCCGCCGGACGGCGGCCCTGGCGGAACAGTTCCCAGCGAAGTTCCTTGATATCCTCGCCGTAATGGCTGCGGATCGAGGGGTCCTGGATGCGTTTCAGCGCCGCGCGCAGGTTCTTGTCCAGCGCCGCCTTGCGCTCGGGGCTGTCGAAAACCTGACCCTCGGTTTCGCGGTTCCACAACAGCCGCACCATCGGCTGGGCGGCGTCCAGCACCTCCTGCAGCGCAGGCGCACCACGCGCCCGGATCAGATCGTCCGGGTCGAGGCCGTCCGGCATCACCGCAAATCTGAGCCCTTTGCCTGCCTCCAGCAGCGGCAGCGCAAGGTCGATCACCCGCAAAGCCGCCCGGATCCCCGCCTTGTCCCCATCCAGCGCAATCACCGGCTCATCCGAGATCCGCCACAAAAGCCGCAGCTGGTCTTCCGTGACCGCCGTGCCCAGAGGCGCCACCGCCGCCTGGAACCCGGCCTCGGAGAGCGCGATCACATCCATATAGCCTTCGGCCACGATCAGGCGCTGGCCCTTGCCGGCGGCCTCGCGCGCCGGGCCATGGTTAAAGAGGTTGCGCCCCTTGTCGAACAGCTCGGTCTCCGGGCCGTTGAGGTATTTCGCCTGATCATTCGGGTCCATCGCCCGCCCGCCAAGGCTGATCGCACGGCCCCGGCCGTCGCGGATCGGAAAGATGATGCGATTGCGGAACCGGTCATAGGGTTCTTTGCCCTTGGCCGAGGTCGCGCAAAGACCGGCATCGACCAGCAGCTCTTTCGCGATGCCCCGGCCGGTCATCGCCTGGAACAGCCCCGACCAGCCATCAGGGGCGAAGCCGATCTCCCAGCGATCCTGGGCAGGTTCGGAAAGCCCGCGTTTCGCCAGATAGGCGCGGGCGTCAGAGGCGGCCTGGGTCTTCAGCTGCAGGCGGAACCATTTCACCGCCTCTTCCATCACCTCAATCAGCTGCGTGCGCCGGTCGGCCTTTTCGGCCGCACGCGGGTCGCGCTCGGGCATCTGCATGCCGGCCTCAGAGGCCAGCACTGCCACCGCCTCCATGAAACCGAGATTCTCGCTTTCCTTGATAAAGCTCAGCGCGTCGCCCTTCGCATGGCAGCCAAAGCAGTAGTAAAACCCCTTGCGATCATCGACATGAAAGCTTGCGGATTTTTCCTGATGGAAGGGGCAGGGCGACCACCAGTCGCCTTTGGCCATATTGGATTTGCGCATATCCCAGGTGACCTTCCGGCCGACCACGGCGGAAAGCGAGACGCGGTTGCGCAATTCATCAAGGAAACCAGGCGGCAGGCTCATAGTGCCGAATATGGGGCGTGCCGCGCCCGGATGCCAGCCCCAACCTGAGCCACGGCCGGGCCAGTAAGGTTTCGCTAACCTGTACGGCTCTTCCTTCGAAAATCGGGCCGGGGGAAGCGCTCTGCACCGGGGCACTGCGGGGCTGATATATCCTGGCAGGGAGTGCAGAGGACGGAGATTGCACAAGCCCCTGCCGGAAACGCAGCCCTGCTTCAGCGGTTGACCTCATTCTCGGCATTGCGCTTCGGGCTGTAGCGAAAGCAGGTCTCGCTGACACCAATGGTCCGGCAGGCCAGCGCGATGCTGACCCCATTCGTCGCCACTGCCTTCTCGGCCAGCTCCCGGCGTTGAACTGGCCGCGTCATTAATGAGATGGCCCGCCCCGCGCCCCGGCGTATCGTCGTGGCAGCCCTCAACACATGGAGAGAAAGGATGCGAACCAAACCTGTTACCCCAGCCAATGCTTCCTCCTGGCCTCAGCTCGATTTTGTTGCTGCCCGCCGTGGTACTGCATGTGATCCTCATGTTCCGGCGTGGAAGGAGCACGGTTCTTCAGGCCAAGTAATTGTTGAGGCTGACCGCCCCTGCAACCCAGGCGCGGCGGTCACCGTGGCGCCGGGCGCCACCGTCTCAGCCACCATCCGGCCCTGCGCGGCGTTGGACCATCGCAGCTTGCAGGTTCAGCAGGAAGGTGGGGTGAGGACAGCGCTTACGTTTGTGCTGCCTGCAAGGGGAGCGGCGCGCGACACGGCCCGCATCGGTCAGACCCGCTGCGCCTGGCGCAACGGGTACGGCCCTTGACCGCGTGTGGTGCCGGCGAAAGCGCTCACCGGCCGGGGGAAAACGCGACGGGCGGCCCGAAACGGGCCCCGGCGCGTCTCTGTCAGACCGCCTGCAGCGTGATCTCTTGCGCGGCGAAGCGGGTTGATTGCACGGTCACCCGGATTTCGCCCCTGTCCCCGGTGGCGCGCAGCCAGAACCCTGCAGAGCCGCCGGCCAGCATCACCTGCGACGGCCCGATCAGCTGCGCAGGCCCGGCGACCGACAGGTTCACCATCTCGGGCAGGAACGGCAGCTTGTTGCCGCATTGGTCCAGCGCGCGCAGGATCACCCGCACCTCGTCGCGGGCGGCGGCCTCAAGCGTGGCGGCGTCGGGGGCGATCTCCAGCCGGGTCGGCAGCGGATTGGCGGCGAAGGCCCGGCGCGCGACCTCGACCCCGTTGATAAACCCGACCACCTCCGAGGATTGCCAGGCCTGACCCCAAAGCCCCATCTCTTCGGGGGCAAAATGCCGATGGTCGATAATGACAGGCGCATGGGGCAGATGCGGAAAGCGGGTCCGGTCCGGCCCGACCCGTTTCACCAGCCGGTTGGAGTAATGCAGTTCGACCTCATCGCAATTGGTCAGCACCATCAGCGGCAGGACGCCGCCGATATTGCGCTCGCCCCGCGCGAAGAAGGTGACGGGTTCCAGAACCACGCCGGTTGAGGGATCGCGCTGGCTGGAATAGGCATAGGCGGCGAACTTCGGTTCGCGGAAGACAGTGGCGACCCCGTGGTGGCAGATACGGTCGCCCGAGCCGAAATCGCTGTGGGTGTTGTAGTCATAGAAACACCAGCCGATGCAGCCCGATACCGCGTCATCGCCGAACATCGCGTCCAGCACTTCCAGATGCCGGGTGACATGCTCGACCTGTCGCTGTTCCTGATCCCAGGCCTTGGTCGGATACATATGGCCGTTGTATTCGGTGACCAGATAGGGAACCGGGGCGGGCAGTCCGGTGGTTTCCCTGCGGCTGCGCAGCGCCATGCGCGGGCGGTTCAGGAGCGGGTTCTCGAACTGGCCCATGACGAAATCATTCATCGTATAGACATCTTCCAGCAGTTCGCTTGCAGCGATGAAGCGCACGCCGCCGGTCTGCCGGGTGGGGTCCAGTTCCCGCGCAACGCGGTTGGTCTCGACATAGAAATCGTGGTTGTCGAGGCTTTCGTTGATCCGCACGCCCCAGATGATGATCGCGGGCCGGTTCCAGTCGCGCTCGATCATGGCGCGGACGTTGTTGGCCGTTTCCTTCTGCCAGGCCAGGTCGCCCATATGCTGCCAGCCGGGGATCTCTTCGAAGACGAGAAGGCCGATCTCATCGCAGCAATCCAGGAAATGGCGCGACTGCGGATAATGTGAGGTGCGGACGATATTGCAGGCCAGGTCGTTCTTCAGAATCTCGGCGTCGCGACGCTGCGACATGCGGCCCTGCGCATAGCCGGAATAGGGAAAGCTCTGATGGCGGTTCAGCCCCATCAGCTTCAGCTTGCGGCCGTTCAGCACAAAGCCGTCGACCGTGAAGCGCGCCTCGCGAAAGCCGAAGCGGTCCGAAAGGCGGTCGGTTCCGGCCGGAGAGGTCAGCCGCACCTCGGCATGGTAGAGGACCGGGCTGTCGATATCCCACAGCGCCAGCCCGGCCAGCCCGTCGATGCGCAGGGTGATGCTGGTGCCCTCGGCGCCGGTCGCTTCGGCGCGGGCGATCTCGTCTCCGGCGGTGCTGCGCAGCATAACCTCGACGCTGGCCCCCGCCGCGGCGCCGGAAAGATCGACCCGCAGGAGGACGGTTTTCGTCGCCGCCAGCGGCTCGGGCGTTTCGATCTTCAGCCGTTCGATCCACAGCCCGGGAACCAGCCGCAGGCGCGCCTCGCGGTAGATCCCGGCATAGGTCAGATAGTCGATCTGCCCGCCGAAGGGCGGGATCGCCGGGTTTTCCGACCCGTCGATCCGCACCGTCAGCAAATTGTCTCCCGCACGCAGATGCCGGGTCAGCCGCGCCGCAAACGGAGTGTAGCCATCGGGATGATGGGCGACCTCTTCGCCATTCAGCCAGACCCGGGAATCGGCCATCGCGCCCTCGAAATCGGCAAAGACCTCATGGTCGCGGAAGGCCTCGTCCCAGGGGATCACCCGCTGATAGGTGAAGGGGCGCTGATAGCTTTTCTCGTTCAGATAGGACCAGGGCAGATCGACGGCATTGTGCGGCAGGCTGACGCTCTGTCCGCTCAGGGGCGCCGTTGTCCAGGACGGATCGAAACCCTCGGCAAAGGTCCAGCCATGGTTCAGGGACGTCTCGCGCATATCTTCCTCGGATTTTTCGCTTGGTATGTCAGTAGATCCGGGCGCCATCGGCTGCGAAGGCCAGCGCTCGGTCGGACGGGATCGCCACAGAAATGCGGTCGCCGGCGCTTGCCTCGCGCGCGGCGGCGCGTTGGGCGACGACGGGTTCGCCGGCCTTGGTGTTTGCGTAAAGATAGCTGGTCGCGCCCAGATGCTCGGCAACGTCGACGGTCAGCGACAGATCACAGGCCCCGGCCCCGGCCTCGACGAAATGCTCGGGGCGGACGCCGACCACTGCCATTGCCCCCGGCGCGGGCGGCGATGTCAGGCTGAGCGCGATTTCGGCACCGCCCTGCTGGGGCAGGCGGAAGCGGCCACCTCCCTGGCTTTCGGCAGCGAAGAAGTTCATCCGCGGACTGCCGATGAACCCGGCCACGAACTGGTTCGCCGGGTTGTCGTAAAGTTCCAGCGGGGCGCCGATCTGTTCGATCCGGCCCGCGCGCAGCACAACGATCCGGTCGGCCATGGTCATGGCCTCGGTCTGGTCATGGGTGACATAGATCATCGTCGCGCCCAGCTCCGAGTGCAGGCGTGAGATTTCCACCCGCATCTGCACCCTGAGTTCGGCGTCAAGGTTCGACAGAGGCTCGTCGAACAGGAACACCTGCGGTTCGCGGACAATGGCGCGGCCAATGGCGACCCGCTGGCGCTGACCGCCGGAGAGGGCCTTGGGCTTGCGGGTCAGCAGCGGTTCGATCTGCAGGATCCGGGCCGCCTCGGCCACGCGGCGCTCGGTGTCCGCCTGCGGGTTCTTGTTCATCCGCAGGCCGAACGAGAGGTTCTCGGCCACAGTCATATGCGGATAAAGCGCGTAGGTCTGGAACACCATCGCCGTGCCGCGGTCGGCCGGCTCGACCTCGTTGACCACGCGGCCTCCGATGCCGATCTCGCCGCCCGAGATATCCTCGAGCCCGGCGATCATCCGCAGCAAGGTGGACTTGCCGCAGCCCGAGGGGCCGACGAAGACGACGAATTCTCCAGGCTCGACATCAAAGGAAACGCCATGGATGGTTTGAAGCGAGCCGAATTGCTTGCGCACGTTGCGCAGGGTGACACCAGTCATTTGGAAGCCCTCATTTCACGGCGCCGGCGGTGATGCCGGACATGAAGAAACGTTGCAGGTAGATGAAGACGACGATCATCGGCAGGGTCATCAGCACCGCCCCGGCCATGATCGCGCCCCATGAGACGCGGGTGAAACCTATCAGCGTGCCAAGCGCGACAGGCGCGGTCATCATCTCGGGCTGGTTCGAGATCAGAAGCGGCCAAAGGTAGTTGTTCCAGCTGGCCAGGAACAGGATGATCGACAGCGCCGCCAGCGTCGGCTTGGCCAGGGGCAGCGCAATCCGGGTAAAGATCTGCCACTCCTTCACGCCCTCGACCTGCGCGGCGTCGAACAGCTCGTGCGGCATCATCGAAAAGCTCTGGCGCATGAACAGCACCCCGAGCGAGTTGAAAAGCGGCGGGACGATCAGCGCAAACCAGGTGTTGGAGAGGCCGAAGTCACGGGCGACCATGATAAATTGCGGGATGACCACCACGAAATAGGGCAGTGTCATGGTCCCGAAGATCAGCGCGATCACCATGGCGCGGCCCTTGAACCTGTAGCGGACCAGCGCCCATCCGGCCATCGAGGTCAGCATGACCGAAAGCGCGGTCGAGACGGTGGCGACCACGATTGAAACCAGGAGTGTCCGGGTAAAGCCGGTGGCGGCCTGCAGCTCGCGGAAGTTCTCCATGAACCTGTCGCCGGGAATGAGGTTCAGGTTTGGCGAGAAGATCGCGTTCGAAGGCATGGTGGCGAAGACCACCATGATCCACAGCGGCAGGATCCACAGCAGGGCAAGGGGCCCGAGGACCGCGTGCAGCAGGATCTGGCGAAACCGGCGGGAACCGCTGCGTGTCATGCTTTTTCCCTTCCAAAAAGCAGGTTGAGACCAGCTATCGCGACGGCAATGGCCGCGATCGTATAGGCGATGGCAGAGGCGTAGCCGAAGTTCAGCGAGGTGAAGCCCTGGCGGTAGAGGAACAGGCCCAGGGTTTCCGTCGCGCCTGCGGGGCCGCCGCGGTTGGTGATCAGGAAGGGTTCCGAGAACAGTTGCATGGTGCCGATGATCGACAGGATGATGCAGAACAGGATCACCGGTTTCAGCAGCGGCAGCGTGATGTGGAAGAACTGCCGGACAGGAGAGACGCGGTCCAGCGTTGCGGCCTCATAGACATCGTCGGGAATGGATTGCAGGCCCGAGAGGATGAGGATCGCGTTGTAGCCGGCCCATCTCCAGGTGACGGCCATCATCAGCACGGCCATGGCGGCAGTCGGGTTCGAGAACCAATCGACCTGCGGCAGGCCGATCGATTCCAGCGTCTTGTTGACCACGCCGCGCTCGGCGGTGAACATCAGCCGGAACACGGCGGCATATGCGACCTCACCCACCACGACCGGGGCGAAGAACGCAAATCGCATCAGTCCCCTGGCCTTGAGCAGCCTGGAATTGAGCAGCACCGCCATCAGCGTGGCCAGGGCGATCATCAGCGGCACCTGCACCAGAAGCACGATAAAGGTGTTCTTCATCGCGTTCAGGAACGCCGCATCCTGGAACAGGCGGCCCCAGGTCATGTCGGGGCGGAACGTATAGGGGGGCTGGCGGGTGTTCAGAAAGGAAAGCCAGAAGGAATAGAAGATAGGCCAGATCCAGAAGATCGCGAAGACCAACAGATAAGGCGAGAGGAATCCATAAGCCGTGCCGGTCTTGCGACGCATCGGTGTCTCCCTGCGATAAAGGTGGGCTGCCGGACCTTGCGATCCGGCTGTAAGATCAACGGCCGGTCACTGCGCGAGGGGCAGGCCGGTCACCAGTTCGATCTGTTGGGCGGCGTCGTCCAGGGCCGCCTTGGCGTCAGGATAGCCTCCGTTCAGATAGGAGAGCTGCACCGCGCGGAACACCGCATCAGCATCGCCGAAATAGGGGGTGCCATGGCTGGGCTTGATGGCCGGCAGGGTGCCCAGCACCAGTTGCCAGACCGGCTGGTCGCCCCAGAAGGGCTGGCCCTCGGCGGTGAACGGATCATTCGCGGACGAGAGCAGCGAGGGCACAAGGCCATAGTCGCGCAGCATGGTGATCTGGCCCTTGTCGGTCGCCAGCGCGAATTTGAGGAAGGCGAAGGCCGCTTCCTTGTTGTCCGAGCTGCCGGACATTGCCAGAGACGAGCCGCCAAGGTTGGCCGCGCGTCCGCCGTCTGCGGTGACCGACGGCATCAGATACATGCCCCAGAGTCCCGATTGTTCCTCAGGCGAGGTGGTGCGGATCGAGCCTTCGTACCAGCCGCCGAACATCTGCGTCGCGACCGTCGAGGCGTTGTTCGACTGGATCTTCTCGTCCCAGCTGGCCGAGCGCAGCAGGCCGGCGTCGTAAAGTGACCTGAGCGCGTCAAGTGCTGCGACGCAGCCCGGGGCGTTGATATTGATCGACTGGCCGTCAGCCGAGAAATAGCCGCAGCCCTGTTCATTGGCGATCATGCGGAACCAGTCCGTGTCACCGTTGAGATCGGCCTGCGACATGGTCACGCCCGGGCTTGCCGCCTGGATCCTGGCACCCGCGGCGATGAAATCCGCCCAGGTCACGATGGTCGCGGGATCGACGCCGCCGGCGGCATAGATGTCGCGGCGATAGAACATCACCACCGGACCGGAATCCCAGGGCATCGCATAGGACGCGCCGTTGGATTCAAGTTCGACGCGCTTGAATTCCGGGAAAATCGCTTGCATTTCAGGGGTGTAACCCAGCTCATTCAGATCGGCGAAGCAGGACGGGAACTGCGTCCAGAAGATTTCCGCCTCGTGGTTCTCGACCGTCATTAGATCGGGCAGGTCATTGCCACCCGCGGCGCATCCGGCCAGCATCCGGTCATAGACGCCCTGGTTTCCCAGATCCTCGACCACCACCTTCACGCCGGGATTGGCGGCCATGAACTCGGCCCCGACCGTTTCCATCGCCGAGGCGGCGACGTTCCAGCTCCAGATCTTGATTTCGCCCGTAAGATCCTGGGCCAGGGATTGGTTGCCCGACATCGCCATGCAAATGGCCAGGGGGGCGCAGGCAATGCGCATGTTCATGATGACTCCTCCCACAGAGTTGCCCGAATCCGAGCTGTACCGTAGCATCATGCGGGCCTGCCCCATGAGTCTCAGCGAAAACGGAGCCTGGCTTGTCGAATAGTAATAATTCGCCCCGTTATCGGCATATGGCCAAGCCCACTCCTGTCCCCGGGACGGTGACACTGGGCGCGGTTGACACCGGGCCGGCCTGCGGCCCGCCTGGCAAACGCATGTGGGATCCGCGCAAAAGCGTTGTTGAGCGCACGCCGAACCAGCTGGTGCTCAGCTGCGAACAGCCCGGCATCATGACGGTTCCGCATTGGCACGCGCAGGCTGAAGTCAATTACATTTTCCGCGGCAGCCTGGTCTATGAGATACACGGACTGACGGTGCGGCTGTCTGCCGGTCAGATGGCGCTGTTCTGGGGCGGCGTTCCGCATCGGGTCATCGATACCGAGGTCGACACCTATTTCCATGCCATCCATCTGCCCCTGATCCATTTCTTTCGGCTGCGCCTGTCCTCGCGGACGCAGCAGCGCCTGATGTCCGGGGCGATCCTGATCTCGAGCAATGCAGCGGCAGATGATGACGCGGCCTTCCTGCGCCGCGAAGAACAGCTGATGTCGCAGGCCCCGCGCGTGGCCAATCTGGCCCTTGACGAGCTTTTGCTGCGGATCGAGAGGCTGACGGTCGAGCCGCATCATGTGATCGAGCCGCCGGGATCAGAGGCCGGGACCGACTCGGGCGAGCTGCCGAGTTTCCAGGGCCTGAACCGCATCAGCCGCTTTATCGCCGAAAATTTCCGCGAGGATATTGATTCCGTCGATATTGCGGTGTCCGCGGATATCCACCCCAAATATGCGATGAGCATTTTCAAGAAGTCGACCGGGATGAGCCTGGGCGATTATGTAACCCTGATGCGGATCTCTTACGCCCAGTCGCGGCTTTGCGCGCAGGAAGAAAGCATCATCGACATTGCGATGGACAGTGGATTCGGCTCGCTTTCCGCCTTCAACAAGGCGTTTCGCAAGCGCACCGGCCAAACGCCGTCCGAGTTCCGCCGTCAACGGATGAGCGCCGCTCTGGACCAGCCGCAGGGGGAATAGGCCCGGCTCGAAAGGGCGGACTGTTCCTGAAGATGCAGGGCCGGTGTCTTCTTTCCCGCCGACCGCCTGGAGCGCGCCGTCGGTATCCGCGGCTGACAGTCGCTGGTTGTACGACCATGGTTCGCCGCACAGCGCAGAGCAGAGGTCTGTCTTGACGCAGGCGCAAGGAAAGGGCCTGGTTTGCCGACCCATCGCCTCGCCCCGCGGTCAGCTCCCGCCTCCGGCGGCGCAGCACACTCTCCGCAATGTCGAGGTCTCGCGCCCCTGTCCGAGGTGGACGCCTGCTCACTGCGAAAGAGCGCCAGATGATGGCTGAGTTGCGTGACGGCGGCGCGAGCTTCCGGGCGATTGGCCGGTATCTCAACCGCAGCTACAGTCACGTCTACAGCGTTCTGGGGTGACATTTTGAACTCCGCCCCCGGCTTCGGTCGGGGGTGAAATCATCACAAACCGGTGAAGTCGATTCCGCTATGTTCCGTGATGATCCGCAGCTGAATGGGGGAAGTGCTGGTGGAATAAAGTTTAAGAATGCCGATATTATTCAGTAAAATCAATAGTTTAAAAGCAATAAGTGGCGGACAGTGAGGGATTCGAACCCTCGAGACGGTTCCCCGCCTACACACTTTCCAGGCGTGCGCCTTCGACCACTCGGCCAACTGTCCATCACGGGCTGTCTATACGCAGGAGCTCACTGGCTTCAAGCCCTGTTTACAGTCCTGTAGTCATCCCCACGCAGAAAATTCAACAGGGGTGACGACGCCTCAGGGCTGGCATTGTCAAATAATTCGATACCTTCCGCCATTGAGGCGTCAATCAGCGTTGAATTGTGCCCCCTGCACGTCGCCTAAAAGGGACCCCTCAGTGATGTGTGACACCTATTCTTTCAGGGATACCGGAAGACCCCAACTGACCCCGGAAGATGCCGGACAGGTCAACAAAATCAGGGGTTTCCGGAGGTTCTGGGCCTATAAACAGGCCCAAACGGCGTGTCATGCAGGACGGCCCGATAATGGCCGTTTAAGAGGCTTTGAAGCCTGGTCGAGCCAAGTGCTCAAGACGGCGCCTACTGGGCACATCAACCAACAAAATAAGGCTGTTGCCTGCGCGATAGTGCAGCTTCAATACCACAGCAGCCGCTCTTGCCAGTTCCTCAGTGCAGATTGGGGGGCTTTTTTCGGTGCCGGTCCGCGCCAATGGCATCGAGTATCGCGTCTGCCGTAAGGAGGCGGGGCCGAACTGACCTTCCCCCACGGAGTGGACCGATTGGTTTGTTAGTGGATTAAGCCCATCGCCGCCATATCCGGACGGAGGTGGAGCGAAGCGGAACCGGAGGCCGGATATGGCGGTGTTGCCGTTTCTGGTGCCGG
>NZ_JAEFCF010000079.1 GCF_016405985.1 Paracoccus sp. IB05 | reverse complement strand
AATATTGCGGCCATTTCACACAATGGGAAAAACAAAATACTCTCGATATCTGAGGCTTGATCCCCTGGCGGGCTGGTCCTGAGCCAGTTCGTTGGACTTGCGCGCCCCTAACCGGGCGCGCTTTTTTCATGCGGTTGCACCGACGCGGTGCTTCTGATGATATTCGGGACAGTGACAACAGGAGGGGCACAGAATGCGCAGGCCGGAACAGGTGACAGTGCTCTTTGCCGATCAGTCGCTGGGGGCGACTGTCAGGATCGTGGCCGAGACGCTGCTCGCGCGGATCACCTCGCAGGAATATGTGGTTGACGAGCGACTGCCCTCGGAACGCACCCTGGCCGGAGAGCTGGGGGTTGCGCGCAATACGGTGCGCGAGGCCCTGGATGTGCTGGAAAATCAGGGTGTTATCCGTCGACGCGCCGGGTCGGGAAGCTTTGTCACCGGGCTGTCACGGCATGAGGATATCGACGTCGGCGATGTGGCGGCTGAGACCAGCCCGCTTGATCTGCAGGTGATGCGCGGCATTCTTGAGCCCGAGATGATCCGCCTCGCCATCATTGCCATGTCGCCGCGCGAGATCGAGGCGCTTGGCGAGGTGCTTTCCGCGATGGAGGCGGTGACCACCGATGCCAGTGAATTCGCGCGGCTGGAGGATGAATTTCACCGCCAGATCGCCAAAGGCACCGGCAATCCACTGATCGCGGCCTGCTACGATCTGGTGATCGCGGCACGCCATCAGGCGTTTCGCGCCGCGCTGAACCGCCGCTTTCTGACGCCAAAACGCATCCAGGACTGCCAGCGCTATTACAACACGCTGTTCAATACCCTGACCGCGCGCGACATCGAAAGCGCGGTCGAATTTACCAAGCTTTTGCTGATCGAAGAGCAAAAGCTCCTGATGCAGGAAGACTGAGACGCGGGATCAGAGCGGGGCGGAGGCGGCGCTGTCCAGCGTGGTGTCGCGGATCGGCAGCGGCTCTTTGCCCTCGCGCTGATACCACATCTGGCCAAGGGCCTCCATTTCCTGGCGGAGCCGTGCACCATGTTCGGCCAGCCAGGCCGGGATCGAGCCGAAGCCGACGACCCGCGCCCGGCCCGAAGTGATCCGGACCACCGGCCAGTCCCCCGCCAACAGATTGTCATTGCCGTAGAATTCAGTCCCGAGCCAGCGCGCATGTCCGAAGGCATGTTCGCCCCGACCGCCATGTTTCATCGCCGCAAGAACCGAGACCGGCGCCACCGTTCCGGCCTTTTGCACCGCCATATGCCACAGGTCCAGCGTTGCCGCATATTCCCAGGACACCGAGCCCCAGCTGCCGGGAAAGCGCCGCTCATATTCGCTGTGGAACTGTGTCGGGCGGTTGAAGAAAAAGCTTTTATTCTGCAGGGCAGGGTCGTCGAAATCAGGGAACTGGAAGAGGAAGCCTTCCATGAACTCCGTTGATGTTTTGCGGATCAGCTCGCGGTAGCCATCGGCGGTGCAGGACAGCAGCTGGCCGGCAAAGCCCTGGCGATGCGCCGCTTCGGTCAGCGCATGGACCATCGGCGTGTGGCTGGTGCACCAGCACAGGATCTGCGGATCTGTGGCCAGCATCGCCGCCACGATCTCGTCCGCATCACCGCCGGTATTGGGATAGCGGATCTCTTTGGTGATCTGGAACCCTTCGGCGCCGAATGCCGCACGATAGGCGGCAAGCGAGGGCAGGCCCAGCTCATCCATCTGGCTGCACAGCGCCACCCGCCTCAGCTCGGGCCGGTTCTTTGCCAGCCAGCCGACTGCGGTGACATTGAACAGGGGATGGGTCTCGCTCGGCGCGATCAGATAGGGCGTGTCGGGGGAAAGATCGCTCGGGAGCAGGGTCGAGGTCAGGATCTTGCGTTCGGTCAGCCAGGGGCGGAGCCGGCGCAGCGAGTCGCCGCCAAGCATCATCAGAAACCGCACATTGCCGTCCTGGACCAGCCGGCGCGCGCCGAGAAACGCCCGGTCGGGGTCATAGCCGCAATCTTCGGCGAGGATCTCGACCTGATGGCGCCGCCCGCTGATCATCATACCGCCCGAAGCATTGATCTGGTCGGCCCAGATCTGACAGCCATAAAGCCCGGGCAGGCCCCAGGACCGCACCTGGCCGCTCAACGGTGCCAGAAATCCGATCGGGATCCGCTGTCCGGTGGCAGTATCAAGGCGCCGGACCAGACCTCCGACCGCGAGCCGCTGTGCCAGACTGACGGAACCTGTCATCTCCTGCCCCTTGTTTCAGCGTCAGACCGCCCGGTGGGCAGCGATTCCGCCAGGAATCTTTTTCCCAGCATGAAGATTTGTTGACATGCTGGCAATCCTGTCGCGTAATTGGCGCAGTGAATAAGGAACCAATCCATGAACTGGTTCAGACCAACGGGAGCAAACGCATGAGTAAGAGAATCGCAGTCATCGGAGCAGGCCCTTCTGGCCTTGCACAGCTGCGCGCCTTTCAGTCGGCCGCCGAAAAAGGCGCTGAAATTCCAGAGATCGTCTGCTTCGAGAAGCAGTCCGACTGGGGTGGGCTGTGGAACTACTCCTGGCGCACTGGTCTGGACCAGTATGGCGAACCGGTTCATGGCTCGATGTACCGCTATCTTTGGTCGAATGGCCCGAAAGAAGGGCTTGAATTCGCTGATTATTCTTTTGAAGAGCATTTTGGCAAGCAGATCGCTTCCTACCCGCCGCGCGCGGTGCTGCTCGACTATATCGAGGGGCGCGTGAATAAGGCAGGGGTCCGCAAATGGATCCGCTTTGAGAATGTGGTCCGCCTGGTTGACTGGGATGAGGCGACGCAGAAATTCACCGTTACCGTCCAGGATCTTCCGAAAGATCACTGCTATTCGGAAGAATTCGACCATGTGATCGTCGCCTCGGGTCACTTCTCGACGCCGAATGTGCCCTCCTTCCCCGGGTTCGAGCGCTTCAACGGCCGCATCGTCCATGCCCATGATTTCCGCGATGCGCGCGAATTCACTGGCAAGGATGTGATGCTGGTCGGCACCTCCTATTCGTCGGAAGACATCGGCTCGCAATGCTGGAAATATGGCGCGAAGTCGGTCACCAACACCTATCGCTCGGCGCCGATGGGGTTCGACTGGCCGGATAACTGGGAAGAAAAGCCCAATATGCAGAAGGTCGAAGGCAATATCGTCACCTTCGGCGATGGCACGACCAAGAAGATCGACGCGATCATTCTGTGCACCGGCTACAAGCACCACTTCCCCTTCCTGCCCGACGGGCTGCGGCTGAGAACGGCGAACCGGCTTGCGACGAATGACCTCTATAAGGGGGTCGCCTATGTCCATAACCCGGCCCTTTTCTATATCGGGATGCAGGATCAGTGGTTCACCTTTAACATGTTCGACGCCCAGGCCTGGTGGGCGCGTGATGTGATTCTGGGGCGCATCGCGCTGCCGGGTAAAGAGGCGATGCTGGCTGATGTGACCGACCGCGTTGCGCGCGAGGATGCCGGCAAAGACACCCATGATGCGATCCAGTATCAGGGGGATTACGTTAAAGAACTGATCGAAGAAACGGATTACCCGAGCTTCGATGTCGATGGCGCCTGCGAGATCTTCTTCGAATGGAAGGAGCACAAGAAGCAGGACATCATGGGCTTCCGCAACAATTCCTACAGATCGGTGATCACCGGCACGATGGCGCCGAAGCATCATACGCTCTGGAAGGATGCGCTGGACGACACGATTGAAAGCTATCTGCAGAACTGACGGTCCGCTCTGGCGCAAAAGGAGAGGTTCCGATCAGAAGGGGCGCTGGCATGGTCCAGCGCCCCTGTCTTTTGCGAGATTGTCGGAAATACGTAAAATGCCGGCAGATCTGCCGGCATTTTATGATTAAAATGTTCGAATAGTGAAAGTGGTCAGAGGGTCGGATAAAGCGGGAACCTGTTGCACAGGGCCTGGACCTCGGCCTTCACTTTGGCCTCGACATCGCCGTTGCCGTCTTCGCCATTGGCGGCGA
>NZ_JAEFCF010000078.1 GCF_016405985.1 Paracoccus sp. IB05 | reverse complement strand
ACTCACAAACATGAATCCGCAGATCAGAGGAATAGCGCAACAAAGCCACCTGGATATTGGCGAAGTTCCAGCGAAGGACGGGGTGCCCGCCATGTTGCAGCTTGCGGGCAAGGATAGCGCGTTCAAGGGTGATGATCGCGGGGGCCATGGTCACCCAGCCCTGCCGCATGGACACGGCGGGATAAACAAAGCCGGTTGCGTCCACCCGGCCTTGCCGTTCGCATTTCAGCGTGAAGCCCTTGCTTTTGAGCTGGCGGATTGCCCGGTTGATGGAATTGAGTTCGGTCGGCCCGGCCTTGTCATAGGCAAGGATCGCCAGCTCGGGGGTGGTGAAGGCACGGGCTTCGCCCAATGCAACCAGGATCACGCGCTGGATGCGGCCTTAGCGGACGGCCTTTGTTTCCGGGCTCAATGCAGTGTCTTTGATTGCAATCGACTTGCTCATGCCGCTGCCCCCTCGGTCGTTTCGGGATCGGTCAGGGGTGCCCCGGTCATAAGGTGGTCGATGATCTGGACGGCCAGCGCGAAGCCCTCCAGGACCGGGCGCGGCGTGACATAGGCGGCGATCAGGGCAGCGGCTTCTTCCGGGCTGGTGCCGCCCCCTATCAGCGCGAGGCGGATAACGTGGTGCAGGTCCAGAAGTTTGAAATCGCTCTGCATGATGCGGCGCGAAAAGCCTCCGATGCCCTGGTCGGTGAGGCGTTCAAGCTCGGTGGCAAGTTCGGGTGCCAGGATCAGGTCGCGGGGTTTATCCCCAAAGAAGGTGGAGGTCTGGGCGGTCATTCGTCGCCCCCCTCGGTGCCGGGTTCGGTCGAGGTGCCCGGTGCGGGCGTGGTGCTGGTCGAGGTGTAGGGATTGGAAAGGTCATCCCCGCCGGGCAGCGGCGGAAGGTTCAGGCCCTTGCGCACCTCGTTCGCGGTCATGGCCCCCATGCTTCGATACTGCCCGTATGCGGTGGCACGGGTGGCGAAGTCGCTGCGCAACAGGGCATCGGTCAGAAATTCGGCATAGATCCGGGCGCGGTCGGCGCGGTCGATGAGTTTCAGGCGGATTTCTTCGGTCCAGACGCGAAGCCAGCGATCCAGGGTATGGGTCAGGAATTGTTGCCCGCCCGTCTCGGCATTGCTCCAGGTCTGGCGGCTGTAATCCATCAGCGAGACCGGAGGGACGCGGAAGATGCGGGCAATCTCAGCCACCGCGAATTGCCGCATTTCGTGGCATTGAGCGTCCACGCTGGAAAAGGCCAGGGGCGTAAACGATCCGCCTTCTTCCAGAACCGCGGTGGCACCGGCATTTGCGCCAGCGGTTGCGGCCTGCCATGAGCCTTTCATGCGCTTGGCGGAGTCGTCGGTAAGTTTGTTCGGAAAAGACAGGATGCCGGAAGGCCTACCGCCGTTGCCGAAAAGGTTTGCGGCATAGCGTTCGAGGGCAAGCGCCAGGGCAATGGCCTCTTTGCAATCCTGCACCGGGCTTGCGCCCCTGATCCCGTCAACGCTGGGGGCGGCGATGTGCAGCACGTCCCGGCGGTCGAGGATGCGGTTTGCGGTCTTGCCGGTGGTGAGCCGGTAAATCGGTTCCCCGCTGGTCTGGTCGCGTTCGATCTGGACGGCGGCGGGGTCGAGGCGGTGAAGCTCTCTCGGGGTGCCGGTCCCGTCCCAGACAATGGCGGCAAACCCGTTGCCGTGCAGGAGGGCGTCACGGGTCAGTTGCTCCCGAAGGCCCCCGGCGCTGGTCCATTCGTTTGCGTCACCGGAAAGAAGCTCGGCGGCGGGATGATCCTCGGCGCAGTCCCGTGCCCCGTTCTGGCCCCGTTCGTACAGGTGCAGGGGAAGGCATCCCAGAGCTTCGGAGATTGCTTCCACGGCAGCGCGGACGGGTGCGCAGCGCATCGCACTGGCGGGCGTGATGGAAATCCCGGAAGCGGCGGGCACCACGCCAAACAGGGCAAGAAGCTCAGGGCCAAGCGCACGGGTTTCCGACGCCTCTGCTTGCGCAATTAATTGCGCAGGCTGTTTCATCTTGGATCTGATCGAGAAAGGCCAAGCCATAGTCACCACGCGCAATCATATTAGGATTGTGCTGCGGATGAGACTACCGCTCCATCTTCACTCAAAGGCCACACGGCGGAAGATCAGCGCAAATAAATTAACCCGTAGACTGCCCCCCTGTCAATCTTGGATCAACAGAGGATTTCAAGGGGGCTGGGGGATGCGTGTTTATGAGGGGTGAACTGGTTCTATTTTCGCTATCTTCTTTACCTTTCCCGGAACCCGGAAAAACTTGGCCCTGGATACCCTTTTTCTGACTGAAAGGAAGAAATAGGTCGGATCAAGGATATGAACGTAGTGAATATACTTCGTGTATGGACTAGCTCGCTGACTAGCTCACCGACTAGCTCAAGCCTGTTTCTTTCGTTGACTTGGAAAGCCCAGATTTTCCAGGCGTCCCGACAATCACCATCAGCTCCTCTAACGTCTGAGGGTATTCTTCTTCTGGCTCGATTTGTGAAGGCTGCACAACGTACGGAAGTGGTTGCGGCTGCGGCTTCTCGGCAAATCGCGCCGGGCTTGGGCCGGTACGAGAAGCAATATGGAGGGATGCGGCCTCGCGCTCCGCCCGGGCATAGTTTGGGGCGTCAGTGCGGCGGGTCTGGTGGGCTCGGCCTGCGCCTCCTAGCCCTCTTCCGAGGCCGACCAGCGCAATCGCAACAGGCCCGGCTCTGCTGCGATACGTTGCACTGCCTGTTCCAGCCGGGTCTCGACAGCCGCGTCACCGCTGACGGTGGCAATCAGTTCCACCGCGTCGCCCGCCATGCGCAGCTCGATCCCCGTCAGAGGCAGCCCGCTCAGCGCGAGCGTGCCCAAAAGCAGGCTGCGGGCTTGCGCCTCCTGCGCCGCCGGGACAAAAATCCTCACAGTGAATGGCCGATGTCCGCCGCCCGCCGCCCCCATCCGACGCTTCATCCACTGAACAAATGGCCGCAGCGCGAAATTCACGAAAACCACCAGCCCCGTGGCGACCAGAGCGTAATCCCAGTGGCCTCCGCCCGCGAGCAGTCCCACTGCTGCGGCGCACCAAAGCGTCGCGGCGGTGGTCAGGCCATGGACATTGGCCCCGTCACGGAAAATGATCCCGGCGCCCAGAAAGCCGATCCCGCTGACCACCTGCGCCGCCACACGGCTGGGGCTCATATCGCCGTCGATCAGGGTAGAAAACACCATATAGGCCGCCGCCCCAAGGGCGACCAGAGCGTTGGTCCGCAGCCCGGCTTTGCGCTGCCGGATCTGCCGTTCCATTCCGATCAGCGCGCCGCACGCGACGGCGACAGACATATTGGCAGCAGCTGCAAGCAGATCGGCAGGCATCGGGCGCTCCCTGTGGGGAGGGCAACGTTACGCCATCTCGCGCCACCTTGTCACCTGCTTGTGACGATCCGCCCTCCTCCGGGAGGCACGTTGTGCGAGGGAAGAGACGAGGTTCGCCTCGCAGCCTGGGCGGCATGCCGGCGCCTCGCTGCTGCAGCGCCCGCTTTCAGAATTTCCGGTGCGTCATGCAGTGTCAGGCCGGCCCGGGTTGCCCATGCCTGAAATGTGGCCGCGAAGTTCGCCGGCGGCTCCTCAGGCAACAGAGACCGGCAGGCTGGCCCGGCGGCAAAGCGCCCCGCCAGGATATGCGCCCTCCCGGTAAAAAGCGCCACGCAGTGGCGAGCGCAGGGAGCGTCCCGGACGAGAAGCCGGGCCGCCCGAAACCGAGACCGGCCGCTTTGAGGGATTCCGAGGTCAGGCCTTGCGCCGAAGCGCCTCTTTGTTTCGCTCGGCCTCAAGACCTGCCATGAAATCCCTGTGCTTCTTGCGGGCCGCCGTTGCCCTCTGGATTTCCGCGGGGGTCGCCGGGCGGGCCAGATATTCGGCGAGGTTGAATGGCGTTTTCTGGGAAAAATTGGTCAATGACGTCTCCAGTGCAGCCAGCTGCCAGCTCATTGGCGGACAGATCAGGCGGAAAACATCCGCCCCATACGCAGAAACGCCCGGAGTATTGTCCTCCGGGCGTCTTTTCTGTCTTCCGACCTTCCACCATTTTAACCGCGTTTGCGATTCGGCCCGAGCAGTAAACGCCAGCAAGACCGGCGCAGGATCGGCGATTTCGGCTGATCAGATTGCCGTTTCAGGATGGGCCGTGGTTCGTCTCGGCGATCCGTCACAACCGAACGGATCAAAAAAATATCAGGCGAGCTTGATGTTGATCGCCGATTCGCGGCCATCGCGGCCTGCTTCGATGTCGAAGGTCACTGCCTGACCATCGTCGAGGCCACGGATGCCAGCACGTTCCAGCGCGGTGACGTGGACGAACACGTCCTTACGGCCACCCTCAGGAGCGATGAAGCCGAAGCCTTTGGTTGCGTTAAACCATTTCACGGTGCCATTGGCCATCGTGATATCCTTTTCTGATACATGCCGCCCACAGGAAGTGACAGCCCGGCACAAGCGATTATCGAAAACTGCGCCGAATGGATCAGGGTTCAAAAACGTAGATGCAGGCGATTCTTACCATGAAAGCTCGCCTGTGGCAAATCCCGGATCTTCCTGCCCGCATCCCGTTGGAAGAAACCGGCCGGTTGCAAACTGCCCGGGCAGTATCCATATAGCAAGAATGATAGAAACAGACTGGGGCAAACCCCTGCACATCGCCGTCACCCCCCAGGGTGATATCCAGAAATTCACCACAATCGAACAGGCGCGGTACTGGCTTCGCAAGCGCTGGCCGGTGGAAGACGACGCGCGGACCACGGCGCTCACCCGGATCGAGGCCGCCATGGCATGCCTTGGGAGCGTTGGCTCCGCCAGACGGGCCTTCCTTGCGGCAGTCAGTTCCGCCGGATTCAGGTCAGAAACCCTCGTCGCCTGAGCGCTGAAACGAGACGCAAGAGCCGCCCCATTCCCTGGGCGGCTCTTTTGGTTTGGGCAACCTTCAGGGCAAATGATCTCCGGACATATTGCGTTCAAATCCGGATCAGATCGGTTTCGATAAGAGAGTCCGCAGAGGAGTCCTCCGGCGGATCCCCTTATCCACCCCGCTCCTGCGTCAGATGATCATGATCCCGCTGCGACGTCGCCATCTGCAGTGGCGCTTGACCACGGCGTCGAACGCGCTATCGATCGTCTTGACCGACCGGTGATCGCATGAATGCCTGGGACAGAAATCTCGGGCAAATGCGCGGCATCTTGGACCTGTCCCGGTTCTGTTCCGGTCTTCTGAGAGCGATGCTCTCTTCAAAG
>NZ_JAEFCF010000077.1 GCF_016405985.1 Paracoccus sp. IB05 | reverse complement strand
CGAACGGTCTGACGAAATATCAGGGGGGGCAAAATTGGGCGCCGATGCCCCCCGTTAGGGGGTCAAAGTTGCACGCCGAAACACAAACTGGATGCGGGTCATGCAATATGACGTGACGCAATCGGTCTCGGATACCACGGCGAACAGGGTCACCAGGGTCGGGGATTTCGGGATCGGTGGCGGGATTGCTGCGACCATCGAGAATGTCATCGCCAATATCGACAGTGCCACCATTCCGACTGGCTCAGGGCAGACCACCTCGGCCACGACCGGCACATTCCCTCCCGGCGAGAATGCCTTCGGCACGCTGTTCACGATGCGGTACAACAACACGACCTGCCTGCAAATCTGGCAGTCGGCGCTCTCGGACCATCTCTATACCCGGCGCTATCGTTCGACCGAAAGCCCGATGTGGAGGCCGTGGCGCAAGGTCTGGAGCCAGTCCAACACGACCGTAGACAGCAATGGCTTCATCAAATCGGCCAGCCCCATCCTGCGGCTGTTCGCGGATCGGACAGAGGAACCTGTGCAGGATACCGGGGCGGCCTTTGAGCGGGTGTCGGTCGGTGTCTATGCGATCACCGGCACCCAGGGGCTTGCGCAAACCGGCTGGCAGATCGAGGTGCCGAAAGACCATAACGGCAACCGTCTCTGCCATATCGCCACCGGGTGGGCGGGCGGCGTCCTGACCATCAGCGTGAGCGAGCCGCAATGGTCGGATGGAAACTGGATCGCCGGTGCGCCGGTCGATGTGCCCGAGGGACGCTGGATCGATCTTCGGCTGCACGAGGATCCGCCGGACGCCGGCTGACCCCGTCCTTATATCCCCCCACAGGAGACCACCATGTCCGACCCCTTCGGCTCTCACGCGGTCGGCCGCACCGCGCCCGGCATGCGCCACCGCACCATCACCCCCAGCGACACCGTTGATCTCGCCGTATCCGGCGAGCGCCCCCGCGTGATCGTCTGCACTGTCGCCGGCAATGTCGCTATCCGCGATGATGCGGGCACGGTGATCACTTATCCCCTGACTGCCGGCCAACCCCTGCTTTTTTCACCCTGCAGGGTGATGGCGACCGGCACCACGGCCACTGTCGTGGGGTGGTGGTGATGCTGGGCCCCGGTCTTTCGCTGTGGTCCGGCGCGCTGACGGGGGGCGGCCAACCGCCTCCCGCTGCCCCTGTCGCCCTCATCAACCCCACCACCGGAGCCGCCTGGGTCACGCCTGACGGCAAAATGCTCGTGATCATGAAGGAGGCCGGCTGATGGCTATCGAAATCCCCAGCGTTCCGGCCACCATTCCGACACAGGTGTTTGACCCTGACGCGTCCTACGCCGCGAAAAGCGGTCCGTCCGGCAACCTGATCGAAGTCCCGTTTCCGGATGCCATAACGCCCGGCGATATGTTTTTGCCTGAAGACTTTGTGGCACATATCGAAGATCCCGGCCCCTTTTCGGCATGCCATGGCCGGATGAACTACACTGCGGAGCAGATCTTCGACCGTTTTTCCACGGCGCGCAGCAATCCGGACAATATTTACGTTGTCGACACCGTCTCGGGATCAGACAGCAACAGCGGGGCATCTGAAGCCTCGGCCTTCCAGACGATAGGCAAGGCAATTGTTGCGGGCCGTGCTGCCGCGGTGCCGTTTAAGATCCGGCTTCGCGGTGGCGGCACAGCGGCGCAGGACGCGATCCGCAACAAAAACTTCCGCAATGGCTCGCAGAACGTCATGTATGACTGCGATGTGGATTTCTGCGTCGAGTTTTACAACGGCCAGATGACGGTTGGTTCCCATGTGGATTTTGCCGCCCCGCCGCTGCACACCGGAGCGAGCTTCACTTACGCCATCACGACGACCAGCCTCGATGCGGTTCTGGACCGTGCCAGAATAAACGGGGATGGGTTCTATGAAATGCCGCCGCGGGTGCCGTTCGTGGGGAGCGGGGATATCCCTCCCGGATCCTGGGCGTATGACGGGGCTACGGGGCTTATCCGGAGAGCGGATGGCGCTCCGGTCACAAACGTGAACACCCGGATCGTGGACAGCGTTCCCAATTTCCGCAACGTTTACAATGTGTCTGTGGGATTCTTTCCCGAAACCCCGGGGGATGTTCTGATCCTCGAAGGCGGCGGGGCGGTCAATGCCCCCTTTGACGTGCTCATCGGATCTGGGGTCACGGATACGACACCCCGGGCGGTTGTGGCGAAGAACCTCCGGGCCGCGAGCTATGCGCATCATTCGAGCGGTTCCAGCCGGGCGTTCTCGGTGGACGGACTGCATGGGCTCGCCCTGTTTGACAACTGCATGGGCGCGCAGACCATGACGGATGGCTTTAACCTCCACAACGCCCGTGGCCTTACGCAGTCGGATGTCAGGACGGCCGCACTTACCATCAACTGCAAGTCGAGGGGCCACGGCAAAGATCGCCGCTCAGGCGGGCAGACCAATTATAATTCCTGCAATGGTCTCACCCTTCATGAAAACGTGGTCGGGGTGGATATCGCGGGGGATTACGGCTTCGCGTCAGGCGGCTGCGTTCGGAATATCGGCACATCGAAGCATCTGCTGGCCGGGACGCGGATGCACGATCTGGGCGACCGGTATCTCGGATCGACCACCAGGCCAACGGCATTGCGGACCCAGGACACCGCCCAGGCATGGACGTTCCGCACCCGTACACCCGATATGCCGCCCGGCACTTTGAACCGACATGTTGCCTCAGGGGCGATCTTCTCCCGTGAAGACTGGCCGTCGCGCGGTTCTGACATTGGCGACGTGCAGAACTGGTGAACCCTCTCTCTCCCATACCTGACGCGCTGGTCCCGTCGATCCTAGGCGGGGCCGCGATATGGGCGATGGTGATCGCCCCACTTCTCTGACGCGCAGGAGATACAGGCGTCCAGATTCCGGAAAATTGCCCGTAAATTGCCGTAAAGTACATTATACCCTGGGCGGAGGTCGGACCTTGTCCGGCACGTCAAGCCCGTCGGAGGAAGCCCCATGCCGCCCACCATTATCAGCACAGACTATACCGGCGCTGGTCCCGTCCACACCTTCACAGGCTCTGATGACGAGCTTGAGATCGCAGTCGGGACCACGATTGTGACCACCGGCCCCGCAATCTCCTGGGGCTTTGGGACTGGCAACCAGACGACGATCTATGGGTCGGTCACGTCGGGAGGAATGATGGATATCCGGGGCAATGGGGCCAGTCTGGTCATTGCAGCCGGTGCAGAGCTGACACTTACCTATAATGATTATTCCAGAACCGGCCTGAATGCATATGCTGGAACGACCATCTATAATCACGGCACTGTTTCAGCCCCTCACTCTGTCGGAGCTGGTCTCTGGGATACCGGGAGGATGCTGAATACCGGAAGTCTGTCCGGGTCGATGGGTGCTGCCCTGGCCGCTGGATCAGATGGGGCTGCCCTTTCCAATTCAGGCAGTATCGTGTCAACCGGGTATGCCGGCATGGCAGCACTCTTCCATGCGGGGGTCCTTCTCGCTGGTGCCAACGGGACCTTTTACAACATGGCCGGCGGTACAGTGCGGGCACAGAACGAATTTGGCGCCGGTGTGGTAATCTACAATTTCGGCGGCAACTACATCCAGAACCACGGAACCATCCTCTCGGATCATTCCTATGGCATAGATCTCAGCCAGGTTGACGCATCTAATACCGGCAGCCGCCTGTTCAACCGGGGCGAGATCACCGGCGGCAATGGCGTCTCTTACAACGGCAGCGCGGGGGCCGAGCATATCACGAACCGGGGCGATATGAACGGCGATGTAGTGATGGGCGCCGGCAATGACACCATCGACAACCGCGCCGGTACCATCACCGGCGACTGGTTCGGCGGCGAGGGCGACGACTATTACCTCGGCCATCTCAACACCACTGTGACCGGCACCATCTATGGCGGCGAGGGCAATGACACGCTGCTCGGCGGCGACAACAGCGACCGCATCAATGGCGATGCCGGCGACGATCTCATCCATGGCATGGGCGGAGATGACCTCCTCTATGGTGGCGAGGGCAATGACACGCTGGCTGGTCAGGCCGGCGATGATGAGGTCCACGGCGATGCCGGCAATGATCTGATCTCGGGCGGCGATGGCAATGATACGCTCTATGGCGGTGCCGACAATGACACGCTCCACGGCAATGAGGGTGCGGATCATCTCTATGGCGGCGAGGGCAATGATCACATCGCGGGCCATGCCGGAGACGACCATATTGAAGGCGGCGCAGGCAACGATGTGATGACCGGCGGGCTCGGCAATGACAGCCTGTTCGGCGGCGAGGGCACAGATTTCATCTACGGCAATGAGGGCGATGACGCGCTTTACGGCGGTGGCGGCGGTGACCGGCTTTATGGCGGCACCGGCGCGGATACCTTCGTGTTCCAGAGCGCGGCCGAAACGCCGGTCGACCTGGCAGGCCGTGCCTGGATCATGGATTTCACCGCCGGAGAGGACCGCATCGACCTGTCACAGATCGATGCGGACAGCGTCAGTGACAGCCATCAGGCCTTCACCTTCATCGGCAACACCGCCTTCTCGGGCACGGCAGGCGAGCTGCGCTATGACCGCGCGACCTGGCTGGTAACCGGCGACACCGATGGCGACGGCGTGGCAGATTTCTCCATCGTGCTTGCCCATGGTCCAACCGGCGTCACGGCGGCGGATTTCATCCTCGTCTGACCCCAGACCGCAGCAGACCGATCACACCGCCCGGGCCTCGCGCCCGGGCTTTTTCATGCGCAGGAGGCGCCTTTGACTGATATTCCGCCGCCCGATCCCGGCCTGATCGCCACCATTCACCAATTCATGGGCGGGGCGGCAACCGCGCTTCTGGCGGCCTTCTCCGGCCGAGCCATGTATCACGCCGGTGAGGTCCGCGCCCGGCGCCGCCCGATCCTGTCCTATGACCTGATCTGGGAAATCCCGACCGCTGTTGGCATGGCCATCGCAGGTGATGCGCTCGGCTCCTACATGGCCCTGTCGCGGGAGGTCACGGTCGGGCTGATCGCGGTCCTGTCATATCTCGGCCCGCGTGGCGCGGGGGCGATGGTGGAGCGGTGGGCCAGCCGGAAAGGGTGACGCGAAGAGCCCAGAGCGGACGGTCGGACATGCAGAGCGCAGCGGCTTTCCTGCGGGTGCGCAGCTATACTAAGATTGAGCGAAGATCCCGAATCCAATTGGAGGACAAAATGCTTGGAGTAATGCTCAGAACGGCGCTGGCGTGCTTAGGTTCGGTCATCTTAAGTGCGGGTTTTCTGGCCGTCGCAGCATCGGCAAAAGAACAGCCTGGCCCTAACGTGTTCTTCGGATTCGAAAATGTCCTTACGCCAATCGCAATAAAATGGGCTTGTGGCGGGGAGACTGGTGAGGATCTGGCCGCCCTGGAAGCACTTATGATTGCCTTCCCAGATGACGCAGAGACGTCAAAGGTGCGTGAGATCATTTATGAAACCGTTGAGGGCTCTCAGCGTGACACAGCCTTGACCGAGATTTTCGGCGGTACGCCAACAGTTGAGCAAACGAAGCTGATTTGCGCTGCTGCGCTGCCTCTAAGTATTGCATGGATGAAACCGGAGCACATGGGTTCTGGCGGTTCGGATGTCGTTCCCCCCGAACAGACAGAAGCATTTAAGTATTTTTTCCAGACCCTTGAAACGCTGGAATAATGCCTGGCCCATCGTCCGCTTTGTCCCGCATCGTGACGACAGCAGGCCCGGTCCAGCGCTGCTGGCGGTATCAGGCCGTC
>NZ_JAEFCF010000076.1:0-2500 GCF_016405985.1 Paracoccus sp. IB05 | reverse complement strand
AGCTATTTAGGTAGCGCCTCGGACGAATACCATCGGGGGTAGAGCACTGGATGGGCAATGGGGTCCCACAGACTTACTGAGCCTAACCAAACTCCGAATACCGATGAGTAATATCCGGGAGACACACGGCGGGTGCTAACGTCCGTCGTGAAGAGGGAAACAACCCTGACCTGCAGCTAAGGCCCCTAATTCATGGCTAAGTGGGAAAGCATGTGGGACGGCCAAAACAACCAGGAGGTTGGCTTAGAAGCAGCCATCCTTTAAAGATAGCGTAACAGCTCACTGGTCTAGATAAGCTGTCCTGCGGCGAAGATGTATCGGGGCTCAAGCCATGAGCCGAAGCTCGGGATGCACAGCGATGTGCGTGGTAGCGGAGCGTTCTGTGATATAGAACGCTGTCTCTTGTTGATCCTTTATCTTCGGATAATGGGGACCAACGCAGAGACACTGTTCTTTCTGTGAAGCCGGGCTGTAAGGCATCCGGTGGAGAGATCAGAAGTGAGAATGTTGACATGAGTAGCGACAAAGAGGGTGAGAGACCCTCTCGCCGAAAGTCCAAGGGTTCCTGCTTAAAGCTAATCTGAGCAGGGTAAGCCGGCCCCTAAGGCGAGGCCGAAAGGCGTAGTCGATGGGAACACGGTTAATATTCCGTGGCCAGGAGGATGTGACGGATCTCGAAGATTGTCTTCCCTTATCGGATTGGGAAGGCCGTTCAGAGGTTCCTGGAAATAGCCCTCCATCAGACCGTACCCTAAACCGACACAGGTGGACAGGTAGAGTATACCAAGGCGCTTGAGAGAACCACGTTTAAGGAACTCGGCAAAATGCTCCCGTAAGTTCGCGAGAAGGGAGCCCCGTCTGTACGCAAGTATGGGCGGGGGGCACAATCCAGGGGGTGGCGACTGTTTACTTAAAACACAGGGCTCTGCGAAGTCGTAAGACGACGTATAGGGTCTGACGCCTGCCCGGTGCCGGAAGGTTAAAAGGAGGGGTGCAAGCTCTGAATTGAAGCCCCGGTAAACGGCGGCCGTAACTATAACGGTCCTAAGGTAGCGAAATTCCTTGTCGGGTAAGTTCCGACCTGCACGAATGGCGTAACGATCTCCCCGCTGTCTCAAACGTGGACTCAGCGAAATTGAACTGTGTGTCAAGATGCACACTACCCGCGGTTAGACGGAAAGACCCCATGAACCTTTACTCTAGCTTTGCATTGGCATCAGGAATGTGATGTGCAGGATAGGTGGTAGGCATTGAAACTTGGACGCCAGTCTGAGTGGAGCCATCCTTGAGATACCACCCTTCGCCTTCTTGATGTCTAACCGCGGCCCGTTATCCGGGTCCGGGACCCTGCATGGTGGGGAGTTTGACTGGGGCGGTCGCCTCCCAAATCGTAACGGAGGCGCGCGAAGGTTGGCTCAGACCGGTCGGAAATCGGTCGTTGAGTGCAATGGCAGAAGCCAGCCTGACTGCGAGACTGACAAGTCGAGCAGAGACGAAAGTCGGCCATAGTGATCCGGTGGTCCCAAGTGGGAGGGCCATCGCTCAACGGATAAAAGGTACTCTGGGGATAACAGGCTGATGATGCCCAAGAGTCCATATCGACGGCATCGTTTGGCACCTCGATGTCGGCTCATCTCATCCTGGGGCCGGAGCAGGTCCCAAGGGTACGGCTGTTCGCCGTTTAAAGAGGTACGTGAGCTGGGTTTAGAACGTCGTGAGACAGTTCGGTCCCTATCTGCCGTGGGTGCAGGAGGCTTGAGAAGAGTTGACCCTAGTACGAGAGGACCGGGTTGAACGAACCACTGGTGGACCTGTTATCGTGCCAACGGTAGTGCAGGGTAGCTATGTTCGGACAGGATAAACGCTGAAGGCATCTAAGCGTGAAGCCCCCTTCAAAACTAGGCCTCCCTTGAGGGCCGTGGTAGACCACCACGTCGATAGGCCAGAGGTGTAAGTGCGGTAACGCATTCAGCTGACTGGTACTAATTGCCCGATTGGCTTGATTTGATCCGGTAAAAGCAAGGCATAAACCTTCGCTAACCGACAGACAGCCATATACAAGCACCAAAAGTCGCACAGACTTGAACAATACATCGATGTTCGCGAAGCATGCTTCGCAAGTCTCTGTTCCGGTTTGGTGGTCATAGTGGTGGCTAAACACCCGATCCCATCCCGAACTCGGCCGTTAAGGGCCTCTACGCCAATGGTACTGCGTCTCAAGACGTGGGAGAGTAGGTAACCGCCAAACCTGATCAGAGACTTCTCTCTCCAATACGATGAAAAATACCACCCTCTCATAACCCCGGGAGGGAAAACGGACGCGGGGTGGAGCAGCCAGGTAGCTCGTCAGGCTCATAACCTGAAGGTCACAGGTTCAAATCCTGTCCCCGCAACCAGAAATTCTTGTGTTTGCATAACCTCCTGTTCGCAGGAGGTTTTTTGCTGTCCGCTCAACCGATCCGCATTCAGGCTCAGCGCCAGAACCCCCGCAAGATCGCCG
>NZ_JAEFCF010000075.1 GCF_016405985.1 Paracoccus sp. IB05 | reverse complement strand
GGGCTGCTGGCATTGGCCGATCACGATCATGCGCCAACACGATCCAGAAGACCGGCCCAGGCAATCTCGTGGTCTGGAACAGGGCAAAGCCGTTTCGTCCCCGTCCTTCGACTTCGTGGACACGGCCCTTCACAAGATGGAGCGGTTCATCACTTCCGGCTTGTAGCCAGTCACGCAGGGTCCGCACGCGTTCCCTCCGCGACTATCTCAAGAAGACCATTGGCCAGCGGCCGTTGAAGCTTCAAAGCCTCGCTCGTGTCCGCGGTGAGCCAGCAGCGCCATTCATCTGGGCGCGTGAGGATCACCGGCATGGCTTTGGGATGCACTGGTCCGACTGCATCATTTGGCTCACAGGTCAGAAAGCCGAAGAGCTCAACGGTTACCTCGCCCTCCTTCAGTTTCCTGACCGAGGTCCATTCTGTGCGGATCCCGGCGAAGAAGGCGATCGGGCGGTCCTTGCCGAGGGCAAACCAGACCGGGTTGTTGCGAGGTGCGCCGGGTCGGGCGTCGAGTTCGGAAAAGCTGGTAAAGGGAACGAGGCAGCGGTGTTCGATCCCGAGCCATCTGCGCCAATGGGGCGAGCTGACATTGCGGATGTTCGTGACGCCGGGGTCCGTGCGCTTGGCCGTAAGATAGACGGGGGGCGTCGGCATCCCCCATCGAGCCGTGGTCAGTGTCCACGCCCGTATTTCGCGACGGCGAATGATCGGCGCGGCATAGTCGGGGAAGATGCCGGATGCGGGCCCGAGGTTGCCTGCGGCATCGATCAGTTCCTCATCCTCTTCCAGCACGTCACGAAAGAGCTGACGCATCGCGTCCTGGCTTTTCGTCTGGGCGTAAAGGTTGCACATCACTCCACCTCGCAGCGTTTCCACATGAGAACAATCAATGAACCTATCCGATTCCTCCCGAGTGGTCTATCTGGGTGTTTTAGGGTCATGCGAGCGCGGTCAGGGATCACGCTCGTAGGACGGATCTCACATAGGCATCAGGGTTGAGGATGGTTCCGACCTGTTTTGCCATGCGGTTTTCAAGCTTGAGAAGTTCCCAAAGCCCGAGCTTGCTCGCAGCGCTGGCGAGGATGTCTTGGCTTATTCTCAGCATCCTTCCGAATTCGAAAGCGATGCGTGTGGCTTCTTGGGCGCTGGTCGGTTCTTCATAGAAAGCGCTGACCTCGGTCAGGGCTGTCCAACGTGGAAGTTCCTCGGTTTCTCTCTTTCTTTTTTTTGTATTTGAGTCTTGCTCTATGTGGCGGACATTCTGTCCGTCAGAGGCGGGCTTTTGCTCGGTTGGAGGTAGGTCGAGAGTTTCTGCGGTGAGGGCCTGAAAGGTTTGGGGGACCGCTTGGTCTGGAGCGCGGTCCATGGTGGTTTCCGCGCAGGATGTAGCATCAGCGGCTTCTGCGTTGGAAGGCAGGTGCTGCTCAATCTCTTCGATTTCGCAATGGATGATTGCTTGCGGGGTTGCATTTGACGAGAGGACCGCGGTCAGCTTCGAGAGAGCTGCCCGAGCTTCGATGAGGGTCAGCGAGGTCCGCCGCACGAGGTTTCGCAACCCGTCAATGAAGGTGGAGACAGCGCCGCTTAGTTGGAGGTCAGAGCAGGCTGCGCGCAGTCTGAGGATCTGGGCCCGAAGGCCGCGCAGCTCGTCTGCTTCCTCGCGGCGGCGCAGGGCAAGGGCGAGCAGCTCGTCGGACTGCGCGAAGAGGGGGGAGAGGTCCAGACCGAAGGCGCCGATCGGTTTGCCGTGCTGCATCACAGGGAAGCGCTTGCCATTTGCGCTGTCACGGCGGCGGATCAGCCCGGCGGCTTCCAGCGCCTCCAGATGCCGCCGCAACTGACGTTCGGTGAGACCCTTGGCGCGGAAGCACAGGGTTTCGTTGCTGGCATAGACCGTGAGTAGGGTGGCAGGGGAGACCTGTGTCTCGCGACCATCCACGCCCTGGCAGGGCAGGCAGCTCAGCAGAGCGTCAAGAACGACCACCGCCCCTTGGCGGATGCCGAGATCGCGGCTGCATGTATTGACCGCGGCCATGATGTCGCGACGTGAAATCGGTCGGAATGCCGGCTGCAGGGTGATAGAACCCATGCCGGGGAGCGTGTGCTCCGCGGATTTGGCACAGTTCGCCTGCGCCCCGGCCTGAATGGCCGTGGATGTGATGTGCTTCATAATGATCAGCAGACAAAACTATTCCGTTCGCTCGGAAGCGTTGCTCTTGATTCGTGATTCGGGGGCTGCTAAATTCAGGGTGTCTAATCGAGAATGCGCTTCGGCGCGGCAGCCTCCGGAGCTTCACAGCTTCGGGGGTTTTGTTTTGTTAGCCTTTCCTCCTTTCTGCTCTGCCTCGTTTGGTTATTCGTCGTCCTGCGGAGAACTTGATCTGAACTCTGCGTAGGATCGTTTGATGAAATCCTGAAGCCGGGTGTCTAGCCAGGAAGCGAACTCGGCAGTTGCTCCGCTTCGCTTTACGGTTAGCGTCACCGAGCTGCGTCCAGAACGGATCGTGACGCCGTCGACTGGGGTACTCTCGGCGATGTCGTCATGCCGTGCGCCGCGCTTTGTCGCCTCGCGAATGAGATGGTCTAAGCGCTCGTCGGAAGTCAGGCGCTCGTTTGCGGACCTCAGAATCCCGTCGGCCGTTCTCTCGGTTAGCTTCCCTGCGATGAAGAGTTCCGCCAGAGCAGTCCATTTCGGTCGTCCAGACTTCTGAGCGGCACCGATGAGCGAGCCGATGTCTGCGGGGACGGCCTGGGTGACCTTGGTAAGGTGGGAAAGACCAGCAGCTGACAGGTTAAGCACCGCCTTTGCCGTGGCAGGTTGGTGGCCGGCATCAAGGATCGCTTGGGCGAACCTAGCTCGCTCGTAGAAGGATAGGTTTCGCCGCGCAGCGTTCTCGAGGCCCTTGGCTATGAGCGCTGTCGCATCATCCAGATCCTGGACGTTGGCCCGGACTTTAATGCCTAGGTCACGACAGGCAGCGAGGCGGCGGCGTCCATAGATGACTTCGTAACGGCCTTCGGCCTTTGCCCGACGAACCAGAATTGGCACCTGTTGTCCCTGATCTCGGATGCTGTTCGTAAGGCTCTCGAGGCCATCATCCGCTTCATCATCGTTTACAGCTGTAAATGGTGTCAGCCGGTCAACGGGTCCCCAGTCGTCGATCAAGCCAGGGTCAATCTCGCGGATTGCGGCGAGAGATCCCTGCAAGGCTCCGAGCGCGGGCGCCGTGATCTTGGACGGCCGCTCGGACGGCGAGGTGGTGGAGCGGGCGATCGTACTCGCGATGCCCGTCATTCCGCTGAGCGATTTGCGAGCCATTACTTACGCCCCCAGGTTTGCCGGACCATCGTCTCAATCTCGCGGCCGATGGCGTCCATCGAGCCGCGAGCCCTGTCGTATGTTGCTCTGGTCATGTCTGAGCGAACTACCTCATAGAGAGACTGCTTCAGCATGGTTGCGTCACTGATTGCCGTGCTTTTGAGGGCTGTGGCTGACATCACGCGATCCTGAAACAAGGCCCTCATAAACGAGGTAATTTGCTGAGACGGGATGTCCGTCGGTTCATCGCGAGTAATAAGGAGCTTAAAGTGATCGTAGTCGAGCGCCGCGCCGGCATCTTCGATGACGCCCATGTAAGCCCCTGCGAGTTCAAGGAACTGTGCAGTGGAGGAGACGTCCAACATCGATGGGGTCATCGGGACAATGATCGAGGTCGCGGCGGCCATACCGGAAATCGTCAGGAAGCCAAGCTGCGGAGGGCTATCCATCAGGACCAGGTCGTAGTCAGCTTCGACCTGCGCAAGTGCATCGCGGATCCGGAAGTAGAACGGCCTTTCGGGGTTGGAATGAACTGCGGACTCCGTCTCGAACTCGGACAGGACGAGCCGGGAAGGGGCGATCGCGAGCCCGGGAAAATAGGTCTGCACGATCACGTCGGCCATCGGCGACGGGTTTTCATATTTGATGGCATCATAGATCGTGAGCCCATCGAACTCGATTTCGGGGCTGATGCCGCACATGGACGTCAGCGAGCCCTGGGGGTCGAGGTCAACGACCAGCACCCTGTAGCCTTGCAGTGCGAGGTAGTGGGCAAGGTGGATCGTCGTCGTGCTTTTGCTCGACCCGCCCTTGAAGTTCATCAGCTGCCAGACTTGGAGCTTTTCGCCCTCCATCCTGCGTGGCAGGTAGTGTCCTTTCTTCCGTGAGGTTCGTTCAAGAATCTCGCGCGCCTGCAAGATCTCCTGACCTGAGTAGTAGCGGCGTCCTCCACGGTTGATTGCGGGTTCTGGCAGAACGCCGTCTGCATGAACTTTCCGCATGAACTGACCGGAGACATCGAGTAGCTCCGCAACCTCTGGGGCCGAGAACTCGCGAAGTGTCTTGGTGTTGTCTGGAGCGAACGCGGCAAGCAGATGCTCCCTGATCGCGGCGTTCAGTCGCTCAGAGATGTCAGTCGCGAGTGCTGACGGGCGATCCGCAGATAGCGGTGTCACGGGAATCATCTGGTTGCCTCAAATCCGAAAATGTGGCCTTTTTCGCGCCACTTGATGACAAGGGCGGTGATTCACCGGCTTATGTCAAGAGTTTCCTGCATATAGTGTCTATGCAGGCGCATCGTGACTACATGCATGGCGAGGCTGCCCGAACATTTTACAGTTGTAAACGGCCGCCGCACATTGCTGAGCTTAGGAGGCACGGCTGCCGTCCTGTGGGGATCTGTGAATAGCTCGAGCGTGTGGGGTCTCTGGATGCGTAGTAGTGCTCCGATCGTTTAGCTACAGCCCCGCGGCCTTTGTGAGGTTGACGCGGAACCTGTCGCGGCGGCGCTGATACCTGCGGGTCATGTCGGCGCTGGCATGGCCGAGCTGTTTCTGGACATGGCGTTCGTCGACCTCGGCACTGCTGGCCAGACCGGCGCGAAGGCTGTGGCCGGAGAAGAGGGCAGGGCGGTCCTTCTCCGGTAGGTTGCCCCGCAGCCCGGCGGCCTGAGCGGCCCGCTTGACCAGCCTTGCGACCTCGCGGTCATTGAGGCGAAATGGCCCCGGTTCCTTTCCCCCGCCGGTGACACGACGGAACAGCGGTCCTTGGCTGATGCGGCCGAGCTTCAGCCAGATTGCCAGCGCCGCGACGGGGCAGGTGACGGGTGAAGACCCGCGTCCGATCTCCACTTCGCGCCAGCCGGTCTTGCCGCGCAAGGTGACCAGCAACCCGCCGGGAAGAACCTCGATCCAGCCGCGCCCATCCTCGGTCTGATCACGACCGACATCCAGCCCGGTGATCTCAGATCGGCGTAAACCTCCAGCGGATCCGACCAACAGCATGGCCCGGTCGCGCAGACCCCGCAGGGTGCCCCGGTCGCAGGTTTCCAGCATGGCCAGCAGATCCTCGGGCAGGATGGCCTCCTTCTGGCGTGGTGGGGCCGCATGGCTGTTGCGGATGCCCGCCAAGACGGTGGCGATGTGGCGGTCGCGCCGATCAAGGTTTAGGCCGCGTTGGGTCCAGGCCCAGACCAGCGCCGAGAGCCTTCGCTCAATGGTCGAGACCGCGTTCCTGCGCCCGCCGACCGATTTCGCCCCGGAAGCGCAGGCGGTGATATAGAGACCGACGACCCGCGGGTCGGGCACCTGCGAATCCAACCCCTCGCGCCGGCACCAGCCGGTAAAATGCTTCCAGTCGGCGGCATAGGCCTTGCGGGTATTGACGGAACTCGCCGCCTCGGCATAGCCGCGCGCCCGTTCGGCCAGATCCCGCAGGGCAGGGGGCTGATGTCCCGGCGGGGCAGGGGAGGGGGCGTCCGGTTCCACACCATCGCGGACAGTCGCATCATCGGCCATCTGGCGTCCTTTGGCCTTGTGGCGCCGATGGCGCGGCTTCTTCTGTCGGCTGCCCTGCCGACACGAGAGAGGAAAGGCCCGCGAAATCCCACGTGCAACAGCGCCTCGCTGAGCTGTTCCGGGCGTGAATTTCGGCTGTTTTTGTCGGTCTGCCGGAGTTTTTGAGACTGAGATTCATTTGTTTTCAATTGTTTGCCTGCGTCGCATTTCTGAGACTGATTCAGGGTATGTGAGATTGGGCACCGATTTGATTCATTGTTTGTGAGACGGCCCGACATCCGCGCACGGAGCAGATCATGTCCGATAATCCTGTTGCTGACAAGGATTGGGAAGAGGCCGAATTTC
>NZ_JAEFCF010000074.1 GCF_016405985.1 Paracoccus sp. IB05 | reverse complement strand
AGCCCCCTGCCCTGCGGGATCTGGCCGAACGGGCGCGCGGCTATGCCGAGGCGGCCAGTTCCGTCAACACCCGCAAGGCCTATGCCGCCGACTGGAAGCACTTTGCCAGCTGGTGTCGGCGCGAGGGGTTGGATGCGCTGACGCCCGAGCCGCAGGTCGTCGGTCTCTATATCACCGCCTGCGCTTCCGGCGCGAAATCCGTCGGCGGACGCAAGAATGCCGTCTCGACCATCGAGCGTCGTCTCTCGGCGCTGGTCTGGGCCTATACCCAACGCGGCCTAAATCTTGACCGGCGCGACCGCCACATCGCCACCGTTCTCGCCGGCATCCGCAACAGCCATGCCGCCCCACCGCGCCAGAAGGAGGCCATCCTGCCCGAGGATCTGCTGGCCATGCTGGAAACCTGCGGCCGCGGGACTCTGCGGGGGCTTCGCGACCGGGCCATGTTGTTGATCGGCTTCGCCGGGGGCCTACGCCGGTCCGAAATCACCGGCCTGGATGCGGGTCGCGATCAGACCGAGGACGGGCACGGCTGGATCGAGGTTCTGCCCGGTGGGCTGCTTGTGACTCTGCGCGGCAAGACCGGCTGGCGCGAGGTCGAGATCGGTCGCGGGTCGTCACCCGCAACCTGCCCGGTCGACGCGCTGGAACTCTGGCTGAAGTTCGCGCGTATCAGCCAGGGACCGCTGTTCCGTCGTGTCACCGGCGGAGGAAAGGAACCGGGGCCGTTCCGCCTGAATGACCGCGAAGTCGCAAGGCTGGTCAAGCGCGCTGCCCAGACCGCCGGGCTTCGCGGCGATCTGCCGGAAAAGGACCGCCCTGCCCTGTTCTCCGGTCACAGTCTGCGCGCGGGGCTTGCCTCCTCGGCCGAGGTTGACGAGCGGCATGTACAGAAGCAGCTCGGCCATGCCAGCGCCGAGATGACCCGCCGGTATCAACGCCGCCGCGACAGGTTCCGGGTGAACCTGACCAAGGCGGCGGGCCTGTGACCTCCGCGAAGGCTTCGATCACCGGGATTGGCGGTTCCCGGTCTGTTTTGGCAACGAGACCTTCGCAAGAGCAGGAGAACGCGAGACTTGAAGTGCAGATGAGAATCGCAACCCGTCGAGTCGGCTTCATCGGACGGCAGCCCACTCACTATCGAGAAAATGCCGTTCCGGTGCCTCATGTAGCGAACAGGGACACTTTCGGGCAGAATGGTTGGACACCAGCCCCTGTTGGCAACATTGTGGATAAAATTAATCCCTATAAATCAGCTATTTATGGCGCTATGTTGATATAAGCTGTAAGCTGTCGGAACGGTTTCTACCCACTATATCTATGAACTTCCGTTCCGATAGCCGCAAAATTTTCTTGCGCTCCGACCATCCTACCAGCATAGACTGGACGCAATAATCGAAAAATTCGGGCGGTTACCGTTCCTAACCCCACCGAACAGCGAGAGCGGACAGATGCCACAGGCGCTACACGAGCACCTTTTGGGCTTCGCAAAGGATCTTACCACAGCCCTCAAAGCGCTGTCAGAGAGTTCCTTTGCGCCCCACGAAGTCAAAACGCTTCGGACCTTTTCGGCCGGGGAAGCAAGCTATTACCTTACCGTCGCGGACGGTTATCTGAGGAAGGCCCACCACGAGGGCCGGATCCCTGAAGTTGAGATGGGCCCGGGCGGGCGCAGAAAGTATACCGCCGAACAGATCCATGAGATCCGGCGGGTATTGGCTTCCTCAGCAAAGAACCCCGACCAATTCCGCCCCGGCCGACGCAGCGCTGATGACCCGACGCAGGTCATTGCCTTCGTCAACTTCAAGGGCGGCAGCGGGAAAACCTCCACCGCCATTCACGCGGCCCAGGACCTCGCGTTGCGTGGCTATCGGGTGCTCGCTTTGGACTGCGACCCGCAAGCCTCGCTAACGACCTTTTTTGGCTATCAGCCGGAGCTCGATTTTTTCGACGGCGGATCGCTCTACGATGTCATTCGTTACCGTGATCGGGAGACGGGGGACGGGCCAAGGCCGATCACAGACGTGATCAAGCGCAGCTATTTTCCAAATCTTGATCTGGTGCCGGGCGGCATACAGGTGGCAGAGTTCGAGCATGAAACGCCTGCGGCACTGAGCAAGGGTGAACTGCCCGTATTCTTCGACAAGATCCGGTCGGCTTTGCAGGTGGTGAAGGATGACTATGATGTGGTCATCCTCGACTGCCCGCCGCAACTCGGCTACGTGACCCTCTCTGCGATCTGCGCCGCGCAAAACATCGTGATGACGATCATCCCGGAGCGCGTCGACCTGGCCTCCGCGGCTCAGTTCCTCAACATGGCGTCGTCGTTGACCGAGGTCTTGCACGAAAGTGCCGGAGTGGGCCTGTTCGACAACTTCCGCTTCTTGCTAAGCCGCTTCGACACGAATGTGTCGACCCAGGTCGATTTTGCGTCGTTCATTCGCGACCTATTCGGCGATGCCGTCATGAAATCATCCTTCCTGAAGTCTGCCGCAATCAGCGAGGCCGGGGTCTCACAGCAGACCGTGCTTGAGGTCGAGCTCGGCGAGATGCGCAACCGGAAGACCTACGAGCGTGCAATCCAGTCGGTGCATGAAGTGACCGAAGAACTGCACGCAATGCTTCAGCAGAGTTGGGGGAGGGCGTGATGCGAAAGAACCTGCTTGCCAACAGCCTGAAGGCAGTCCGCGACGGCAAGGCTGCAGCTGCCGAAGACGAACAGAAGCCACGGAAACTCTCGGGTGTGCTCGACGTTCAGCGCGGCCTTGATCAGCTCAGCGCCGGTGCGGCCCGTCAGATCGATCCGGCTCAGATTTCAGAAAGCGCCGTCAAGGACCGCTTCGACCTTCAGGATGGCCTGGAGGATCTGATAAACTCGATAAAGGCATCGGGGCAGAAGCTTCCGGTCCTGCTCCGACGCACACCTCAAGGCCGCCTGCCCTATGAAGTGGTTTACGGTCGGCGCCGTATCGAGGCATGTCGGCAGCTCGGCATTCAGGTTCTTGCCCATATCGCAGAGCTCAGCGATCGCGAGGCGTTGATCTCCCAAGGGCTCGAGAACGCGGCGCGCCTCCAGCGCAGCTTCATTGAACAGTCAGTCTACGCAGAGCAGCTGCTGCACCACGAGTTTTCGCGCGAAGACATCATGGAGGTACTCGCGGTCGACAAAACCACGATTAGCAGGATGCTGGGCGTGGTATCTGATGTGCCCCGCTCCATCATCGAGCGGATCGGATCGGCACATGACTCTGGTCGCCGACCATGGCAGCAGCTGCGAGAGCTTCTGAAAGAGCGTGCGGACCTGGATGAGCCCGCAATCAAAAGTTTGATCCCGACGGACACCGCCGACAGCAATGAACGTCTGCAGGGGCTGATCCGAGCACTCTCTCACAAGCCTACCCCTGCCCCGCAGATCAGCGCCAAGCGCACACTCGCGGACGGCAGAATAAAGGTTGAGACAGCACGCGGCAGGATCCTCGTGAAGGCATCGGACGAAGAGATGCTTGGCTTTGCCGCTTTCCTCGATGAGAGGCTCGAACAGCTGCTCGCCGAGTTTGGAAATCACAAGCACAACTGAGTTGACCACCGGTCAAAATAGGTCCGGATTGATACATAAGTTGACCAGTGGTCAACAATCCGAGGCCAGAGGCTGGCAGGCTAAACTAGAAACGAGCAGGAAAGGGAGCAGACTCTAGGCAAAAAGAAACCCCCCGAAAGCGGTGATGCTTCCAGAGGGCTCCGATAGCTTGAACACCTATTTCGTAGCCCGAAAAACGAATCAGCGCAACACCGATTTCGGTGAACGGACCTAATTTGCCGTCTGAAATCGCATGAAACACATCACATCCACGGCCCTTGCGGCCGGGGCGCAGGCGAACTGTGCCAAATCCGCGGTGCACTCGCTCCCCAGCATGGGTTCGATCACCCTGCAACCAGCATTTAGGCCGATCTCGCGTCGGGATATCATGGCCGCGGTCAACACATGCAGCCGCGATCTCGGCATCCGGCAAGGGGCAGTGGTCGCTCTTGACGCTCTACTGAGCTGCCTGCCCTGCCAGGGCGTGGATGGTCGCGAGACACCGGTCTCCCCGGCCACCCTACTCACGGTCTATGCCAGCAACGAAACCCTGTGCTTTCGCGCCAAGGGGCTCACCGACCGTCAACTGCGTCGGCATCTGGAGACACTCGAAACCGCCGGCCTGATCCGGCGCCGTGACAGTGCAAACGGTAAGCGCTTCCCCGTAATGCAGCACGGCAAACCGATCGGTGCCTTCGGGCTGGACCTGTCCCCGCTCTTCGCGCAGTCCGACGAGCTGCTCGCACTTGCCCTGCGCCGCCGCGAGGAAGCAGACGAGTTGCGCGGCCTTCGGGCCCAGATCCTTAGACTTCGCGCGGCCTGCGCCGAACTCCACTTGAGCGACGCTATCACCACTTTCATTGACGGATTGCGAAACCTCGTGCGGCGTACCTCACTGACCCTCCTGGAGGCTCGGGCAGCTCTCTCGCAGCTGACCGCGGTCCTCTCGTCACATGCAGCCCCACAAGCAGTAGTCCATTGCGAAATCGAAGAGGTTGAGCAGCGCCTGCCCTCCAAAGCGGAAGCCGCTGACGCCACATCCTGCGCGGAGCACACCATGGTCGACGCCGCAGACGGAGCAGTCGCCGAACCCTCTCAACCCCTCACCGCAGAAACCTGTGGCCTGCCGCCAACCGAGCAAAAGCCCGCCTCTGACGGACGGAATGTCCGCCACATAGAGCAAGACTCAGATACAAAAAAAAGAAAGAGAGAAGCCGAGGACCTTCCCAGTTGGGCAGCCTTGACCGAGGTCAGTGCTTTCTATGAAGAGCCTACCAGTGCTCATGAAGCCACACGCATCGCATTCGAATTCGGGAAGATGCTGAGAATAAGCCAGGACATCCTCGCCAGCGCTGCAAGCAAGCTCGGGCTTTGGGAGCTTCTCAAGCTCGAAAACCGCATGGCAAAGCAGATAGGAACCATCCTCACCCCTGACGCCTATGTGAGATCCGTCCTACGAGCGTGATTCCTGACCGCGGTCGCATAGCCATGAAACACCCAGATAGACCACTCGGGAGGAATCGGATAGGTTCGTTGATTGTTCTCATACGGACATGCCGCGAGGTGGAGTGATGTGCAACCTTTACGCCCAGACGAAAAGCCAGGACGCGATGCGTCAGGTCTTTCGTGACGTGCTGGAAGAGGATGAGGAACTGATCGATGCCGCAGGCAACCTCGCGCCCGCATCCGGCATCTTCCCCGACTATGCCGCGCCGATCATTCGCTGCAGTAAAAGACGGGATTGGACGTTGACCACGGCCCGATGGGGGATGCCGACGCCACCAGTCTATCTTACGGCCAGGCGCACGGACCCCGGCGTCACGAACATCCGTAATGTCAGCTCGCCCCATTGGCGCAGGTGGCTCGGGATCGAACACCGCTGCCTCGTTCCCTTCACTAGCTTTTCTGAACTCGACGCCCGACCCGGCGCACCTCGCAACAACCCGGTCTGGTTTGCCCTCGGTCAGGACCGTCCGATCGCCTTCTTCGCTGGCATTCGCACCGAATGGACCTCAGTCAGAAAGCTGAAGGAGGGCGAGGTGACAGCTGAGCTCTTCGGATTTCTGACCTGCGAAGCCAACACGGAGGTCCGCCCGGTGCATCCCAAAGCCATGCCGGTGATCCTCACCCGGCCGGACGAATGGCGTTGCTGGCTGACCGCGGACATGAGCGAGGCCCTGAGGCTCCAACGGCCGCTGGCCAATGGTCTTCTCGAAATAGTCGCGGAGGGCACGCGTGCGGACCCTGCGTGACCGGCTGCAGGCCGCAAGTGATGATCCGCTTCACCTTGTGAAAGGCCGCATCCACGAAGTCGAAGGACGAGGTCGAAACGGCTTTGCACTCTTCCAAGCTGCAAGATTGGCGGGACCGGTCTTCTGGATCGTGTTGGCGCATGATCGTGATCGGCCAATGCCAGCAGCCCTGCCAGACGGCATAGCCGAGCAGTTATATTTCATCGAAGCCCGCAACGAGACCGATTTGCTCTGGTCTGTCGAAGAAGCACTGAGGGCGCGGCCGGTGTCTCTGGTCATCGCCGCTCCAGAGAAGCCGATTTCGCTGACCGCGGGCAGACGGCTCCAGCTGGCGGCCGAGGCCGGTGGCACGACGGGTCTGATGCTGATCCAGGAGGGCAGGGGGAGCAATGCCGCCGAGACCCGCTGGAAATGTGATCCGCTGCCGTCACCTCTGGACTCGACTCGTCATCGCTGGATCCTTAATAAGAACAAAAGAGGAACAACCGGAATCTATGATGTGAGCTGGAATGGCACGACGGCTGCTGTCCATCTGGTTCCCCAGGCTGGCGAGCGACATCAGCCTGAGGGCCCGCCCCGTTGAGGGGCCTTTCGCGTTGACGCTCCGGGCGTCGAACGCGGAACATCTGCATTGTCTGAACCGCATCGCAAGCGCCGCCGGGCTTCATCGCGGCATGCCGCTGGCCGACGCGCGCGC
>NZ_JAEFCF010000073.1 GCF_016405985.1 Paracoccus sp. IB05 | reverse complement strand
AAGCTTTCCTCAATCCCGACAAGTGCCGTCGTGATAAAGCCCGAACACCGCACCACGCCATTCCAAATTCAGACAAACCGCAGTGGGTTTCTTTCGCCGGGCGCGCCAGACATCGTGGCGGATTTCAGACCATATGGTCAAAAACAGCCAGTTTTTTCCTCGCCGCGGCAGGAAGGGGAAGCCGTTCTGCTCTGCTGCTCTGAGCCCGGGGCGAAATCATATTGCGCGGCGGCGGGGATTTTTATTCGCAGCTTGCGCAGCGCAGGCGTGAAAAAATCGCTTGCAGCCGTGCCCTGACCCGGCTCTGTCATGGGCCGTGACCGCAAAACAAGATGATACTCCTGTACGAAGGACTGACAGATGGACCGCAACAGCCCGAAAATCCTCGTGGCCGACCTCGTCGGCCTGGCGTTTGATGCGGGCGGAGCGCCCGATGCGTCAGGGTTTCGCGCCCATGTCGAAAGCCGGGGCGGGCGGTTTCATACCGGCTCGGCGCGCGGCGCCCAGGCCGATGAGGGGCGGGCGTCGTTCTTCTACATGCCGCATCTCTCGACCCGGAACGAGCTGATCGCCGAGGCCGGTGACGGTCTTTATGATGCGGTGATCGCCGCGGCGACCTTCCTGCCGGCCGAGACGCGCTTTGACCTTGGCGGCGTCAGGATCGGCACCGGAACCGGCAATATGGGATCGGCAAGCTGGGGCGGCGGCGACGGGATCGGCGGCGTTGCGCCTTTGATGAACACGCCCGGGATCAATGCCCGCGCCACCGCGCAGATGGTGATGAAGGCGCTGCTTGGTCAGCGCCCCGATCTGCCGGTCGGGGCATTGCATGACCTTGTGGTGGCGGGCCGGTTCGATACCGGGCGCGACCTCCTGCGCTATCCGACGCGCAAACTCGAGGGCCAGCGCCTCGCGGTGATCGGCTATGGGAATATCGGGCGCGAAGTGGCCCTGCTGGCCCGCGCCTTCGGGATGGAGGTGGTGATCCATGCCCGTCCGCGCCACCGGATCTGGATCGAAAGCGAGGGGTTCCGCTATGCCGCCAGCCCGCAAGAGGCCGCGCGCGGGGCGGATGCTCTGTCGGTCCATCTCGGGCTTGGGCCGAAGGGGCCTGACGGGTTCGCTAATGCCGGGCTGATCAATGAGACGGTGCTGGCGGCGCTGGCGCCGGGGGCGGTGCTTTTGAACTATGACCGGGGCGAGCTGGTCGATATTGCAGCGCTGGAGAGCGCGCTGCGCGCGGGGCAGGTCGGGTTCGCGGCGATTGATGCGGATCTTTTCGTAGATGCGGCGGGCGCGCTTTCGGGCCCGATGGCGCCCTATCTGGGTCTTGTGGAGCGGCATGGCGCGAAGCTCTCGCTCTTGCCGCATGCGGCGGCGGATACTGACCACCCGACGCGGGTTGCTGGCGCAATCCAGGCGGCGGATCAGCTGCTTGATGCGATTTCAACCGGGGTCGTGCGCAATCTGAAGGGCGATCTGCCGGAAGGCTACAGCGATGGCGGCCCGCTGACCCCTGCGGGGCTCGGGGGGGTAACGCCGCAGGATCTGGCGCGGTTTGCGGGCGGCGGGCTGCCCGCTGCGGCGCGGGCATTGGCCGATGCCTTTGCGGGGGCGGAAGCCGGCGCGCTGTCGGGCGAGGCCCTGATGCTGGCCGCGAACCAGCTGACGAGGCTGATGCGCGAAGAGGGGCTGGCCGGTCCCTGGAAAGGCTGAGGGCGCGGGCAGATCCCTGGAGAAACCGTTGTGAGACGCTGCGTCGCGGCCTATATTAAGCGCACGCATATCAGGGATCCCGCCATGTCAGTCCAGTCCTACAGCCTTTCGATCACCTCGGCGAAGATCGGGACAGCGGCCGATGGCGCCCGCGAATTGCGGGTCCATTATACCGGCAATGGCAGCGGCGAAGTGGTGCAGCCGCTTGACGCCACAGATTTCGACGCGCTGCTCGCGGGATGTGAACAGGTGGCGCGGCGCATCTTCCAGCAGGAATTCCGCCTCAACAGCGCGGTGGAACTGTCCTTCGCGCTGGAGGATCGCAATGAGCTGAAGCTCTGGCACACAAAGCCCGGGCTTTTCATCAAATGCCCGCTGACCATGCATATGGAATGGTCCTGCCCGCATCTGAGCCAGGCCTATAAGACGATGACCACGCTGGGCGTGGTGGAACTGCCCTCGGAAGTTGCGCTGGACGGCAATGCGATTGGCGCTGATGAGACGGTCAAGGTGATCATGGATTCCATGGCGGGCGGGGTCGAATTTATGGGGGGCGTCATGCTGATGCGCAATCTGATCGACCATGACAGCGAAGCGGGTCGCCTCCGCGCAGCCGCCGGCGGCTGAGCCGTTCCGACCTCGCCGGAACCACTGCCCTGCGCCCCGCAGAAACCGCCGCCAGCTGCGACAAATCGCGTCGCGTCAATCTGGCTGTTTGAGAATGATTCCAGTTGCCAGCGCAGCTTTGCCAGCCTATCGGAAGCGCCATGAGACAGCCTGACGCCAGCACTCCCCTTCGTATCGGCACGCGCGGATCGCCGCTGGCGCTGGTACAGGCGTTCCAGACCCGGGACTGGCTGCGGGCGCAGCATAATCTGCCGGTCGAGGCCTTCGAGATTGTGGTGATCAAGACCACGGCTGACCGGGTGCTCGACAAGCTCCTGAAAGAGATCGGCGGCAAGGGGCTTTTCACCAAAGAACTGGAAGAGGCATTGCTCGATGGCCGCATCGACCTTGCGGTTCATTGCGTGAAGGATATGGCGGTGGCCGAGCCTGAAGGGCTGGTCTCGGATATTTTCCTGCCGCGCGAAGATCCGCGTGATGTGCTGGTATCGCATAAGTATCGCAGCCTCGAGGAATTGCCTCTGGGCGCCACAGTCGGCACATCCAGTATGCGGCGCGCTGCGCAGACATTGTTCGCGCGCCCCGATCTGCGCATCGTGAATTTCCGGGGCAATGTGCAGTTGCGGCTTTCCAAACTGGAGCAGGGGCTTGCGGATTGCACCTTCCTCGCGCTGGCGGGGCTGAACCGGCTGGGGATGTCGGGTCATGGCTGGACGGTGATCGGGACGGAAGAGATGCTGCCCGCCATCGGCCAGGGCGCGCTGTCGATCCAGCGCCGCAAGGGCGATCTCTGGGTGCGCGACCTGCTGATGCCGCTGCATGATCCGGTCTGCGAGCGTGAAATGGCCTGCGAGCGCAGCTTTCTCGGGACGCTGGAAGGGAATTGCCAGACCCCGATCGCGGGCCTCGCACGGCTGCGCGATGGCGTGATCCATTTCCGCGGCGAGATCCTGCGCACCAATGGCGCCGAGCGCATGACGGTCGAGGGCAGCTGCCCCGCCGCAGAGGCCGCAGCGCTTGGCGCGCGCCTTGCGCGTGATCTGCTGGGCCGCGCGGGCCCGGGCTTTTTCGACTGGAAACGCCCCTGCGGCTGAGGCCGCCCCCTCTTTTGCACATCCTGCTTTGACGGGCCGGGAAGATGCGGCTTAGCGCCGCCCTAATCAGGGCTGCAAGAATCGCTCATAGGCAAATCAGGTTTTTCGGCGGCATCATTTCCTCAGGCGACCGGCCGATCCGGCGGTCACCCTCTGTCACTTTCCGCGTGAGGAAGCCGAAATGTCCGCCGACTCGTCTGTCGAAACGTCTGTCGAAAAAGTCGATACTCTCGTGATCGGGGCCGGTCAGGCCGGCGTCGCGATGAGCGAGCATCTGGGCCGGCGCGGCCTGTCGCATCTGGTGGTGGAAAAGAACCGCATCGCGGAAAGCTGGCGCACGGCGCGGTGGGATTCGCTGGTGGCCAATGGCCCGGTCTGGCATGACCGGTTCCCGACGCTGACTTTCGAGGAGCTCGACCCGGATGCTTTTGCCCATCACGACCGGGTTGCGGCCTATTTCGAGGCCTGCGTGGCGCAAAACAACTCGCCGGTGCGCTGCGGCGTGACGGTCACTTCGGTTCGGCCCCTGGCAGAGGGGTTCCGGGTCGAGACCTCCGAGGGCGTGATCGAGGCGAAGAATGTGGTGGCCGCCACCGGCGCGTTCCAGAAACCGGTGATCCCGCCGGTGGTGCCTGCAAGCGCCGGCCTGCATCAGCTGCATTCGCATGGCTATAAGAACCCGGGCCAGCTGCCCGAAGGGGGCGTGCTGGTGGTCGGAGCGGGATCCTCCGGGGTGCAGATCGCCGATGAGCTGCGGCGCGCGGGCCGCAGGGTCTGGCTCTCGGTCGGGGCGCATGACCGCCCGCCACGGCGCTATCGCGGCAAGGATTTCGTCTGGTGGCTGGGGGCGCTTGGCATCTGGGACACAACCACGCCCACGCCCGGCACCGAACATGTGACCATCGCCGTCAGCGGCGCGCGCGGCGGCCAGACCGTCGATTTCCGCCGCCTTGCGAATGAGGGCATGGGGCTTGTTGGCATGACCGCGCGTTATGAGAACGGCGTGATGCATTTCGCGCCCGATCTGGCGAAGAATGTGGCGCAGGGCGATGCGAATTACCTCGGCCTTTTGCAGCAGGCCGATGCCCATGTGGCGAGCCAGGGTCTCGACCTGCCTGAGGAACCCGAGGCGCATCTGATCGGCGCGGATCCTGACTGCCTCACCGATCCGGTGCTGGCGCTGGATCTGGCGAAAGAGGGCATCACCACGATCCTCTGGGCCACCGGTTATGCGCTGGATTTCAGCTGGATCAAGGCCGACATCTTCGATGAACGCGGTCGCCCGGCGCATTCAGGCGGCGTCTCGGCGGTGCCGGGGCTTTACTTCCTCGGTCTGCCCTGGCTGTCGATGCGCGGCTCCTCCTTCATCTGGGGGGTCTGGCATGATGCCGACCGGCTTGCCGGCCATATCGCGGCCGAGCGGGCGGTTCCGGCCTGATCCCGGCTGTGCTGTGACATTTCCCCGGGCGGGTCGTCGCCCGGGATTGCTCCCACTTGCCGGAGCCACAATGACCGTCCGCATCGAACGGGACCTGCTCGGCCCGCGCGAGGTGCCTGGCGCCGCCTGTTGGGGCATCCACACCCTGCGGGCGCGCGAGAAATTCGCGATCTCGGGCCGGGGATCGGCGAAGAGGACGATCAGATCCAGGGCGGTGCCGGTACATCGACCAATATGAATGCGAATGAGGTCATCGCCAATCGCGCGCTGGAGCTGATGGGGCGCGCGAAAGGCGAATACCCGCATCTGCACCCGAATGAGCATGTCAATCTGGGCCAAAGTCCCAATGACGTCTGTCCGACCGCGCTGCGGCTGGCGACCTGGACGGCGATTGGCCGGCTTCTGACCGCGCTGTCGGATCTGCGGCAGGCTTTCCGAGGCCCGCGCGCTGTTATGCGAGATCAACCCTGGCGCGACGGCCATCGGCACCGGCCTGACCGCGCATCCCGGTTACGCCGCCCTTGCCCGCGCCCGTCTTGAGGCGCTGACCGCCATTCCGCATGGCCGCCGAAGCCGGGCAATTGCAGCTGAACGCCTTTGAGCCGGTGATCGCCTGTACCATCTCGCGCCCGATCCGGCATCTGACGGCGGGGTGTGAGACCCTGCGGGCGCATTGCATCACCGGCATCACCGCCAATCATGAGGTGCTGGCACGCGCAGTGACGCAATCCATCGGCATCGTCACCGCGCTGAACCCCTGTATCGGCTATGAAAACGCGACCGATCTGGCGCGCGAGGCCTTTGCCTCGGGCCGGGGCGTCTGCGACCTGGCGCCGGAGCGCGGGCTTTTGCCCGAGGCGCTGCTGGTCGCGATCCTCAGCCCCGAAAACCTGACCCGTCCGACCCCGCCGCCAGGGCCGCGGTGAGGGGGATGAGGCCGCCCGTGTTCCATATCCGGGTGCCGGAGCGATGATCTCTGGCGCGCATCCTGTTGCAAATTCGTCCGCCGGCCCCGTGCAAGTCTCGCGGTCGGGCCAGGGTCTGGTCTATGCTCTGCCCGCAACAGGGGATCGGAAAGGGGCAGGGATGGCGCTCAGGTTCACGCTCAGACAGCTGGAATATCTGGTGGCGGTGGGGGATTACGGCTCTGTCACCGAGGCGGCGGAGCGGGTGAATGTCTCGGCGCCCTCGGTTTCGGCGGCGATCTCGCAGCTGGAACGCGAATTCCGCATCACGCTTTTTGTGCGCCGCCATGCGCATGGATTGTCGCTGACCCAGGCCGGGCGCAGCTTTGTCGAACAGGCGCGCCGCATCCTGACCGAGGCGGCTGCGCTGAATGCGCTGTCGAATGAGGTGACGGGTCAGGTGCGCGGGCCTTTGCATGTCGCCTGCCTGATGACCTTTGCGCAGGTCGTGATCCCCGCTTTGCGTCGCACCTTCTGCGAAAGCTATCCCGAGGTGGAATTCGCGCAGAACGAGCTGGATCATGCGGGGATCATCGAAGGGCTGCGGCTCGCGCGCTTTGACCTCGCGCTGAGCTATGACCTTGATATCCCGTCCGATATGGAATTCCACGAGCTTGGCGCCCTGCCGCCTCATGCCGTCCTGCATGTGGGCCATCCGCTGGCGGGCCAGGACAGTGTCAGCCTTGACGAGCTGGCCGAACATCCGATGATCCTGCTCGATCTGCCCTATAGCGCGAGTTATTTCATCTCGCTGTTCCGCGATGCCGGTTGCAGCCCCAATATCGTCGAGCGCACCCGCGACATCTGGGTGATGCGGGCCCTGGTGGCCAATCGCTTCGGCTATTCCATCGCCAATATCCGGCCGGCGATTGATCTGGCGCTGGATGGCGGCCGGCTGATCGACATCCCGCTGAGCGGCAATCCGCGCCCGATGCGGCTGGGGATCATCACCATGCGCGACGCGGCGAAATCGCTGACCGTGCGCCGTTTCATCGAATTTTGCAGCGAGAAGCTGAAGGATGGGGTGCATCCCGGAATCCGCCGCCTCTCGGTGCCGCCCGAGACCTGACAGGAGCAAGACCATGACCCTTGCCGCCACCTCTGCCGAATGGCGCGCCCGTGCAGGCGCGCTCAGCTTTCGCAACCAGGTTTATATCGACGGGGCGTTCCGGGATGCGCAGGCGGGGGGCGGTTTGCCACGGTGAACCCGGCGAATGGTCAGGTGCTGACCGAAATGTCGCGCGGCATGGCGGCGGATATTGACCTGGCGGTGACCGCAGCGCGGCGGGCTTTTGACGGAGGGCCTTTGACGGCGGGCGCCGGTCGCGCCAGACGCCATCGGCGCGCAAAGAAGTGCTGCCGAAGCTCGCAGGCCTGATCCGCGAGAATGTCGCGGAGCTCGCGCTGCTGGCGACGCTGGATATGGGCAAGCCCATCGGTGACAGCTCGACCATCGACGCGCCGGGATCGGCGCATTTCTTCCAGGGGCATGCTGAGGCCATCGACAGGCTATATGACGAGGTCGCGCCCACCGGGGGCCGCGATCTGGCGCTGATCCGGCGCGCGCCGCTCGGCGTGATCGGGGCAGTGGTGCCGTGGAACTTCCCGCTCGATATGGCGACCCGGAAACGGGCGCCCGCGCTGGCGATGGGCAATTAACCGGCCGAGCAATCGCCTTTGTTGGCTTTGTTCCCCGCCGAACTTGCCGCGGAGGCCAGGTTGCCCGATGGGGTGCTGAACGTGGTCCCGGGCTATGGTGCCGCGGCAGGCCAGGCGCCTGGCCTGCACGGCGATGTCGATGCGCTGGTCTTCACCGGATCGACCGCGACCGGCAAGCGGTTCATGAACTATGCCGCCCAAAGCAATATGAAACAGGTCTGGCTGGAGACCGGAGGCAAATCGCCGAACCTGATCTTTTCCGATGCCGATCTGGACCAGGCCGCAACCATGGCGGCTTTCGGGATCCTGTTCAATTCGGGTGAGGTCTGTTCCGCCAATTCCCGCATCCTCGTCGCGCGCGAAGTGCAGGAGGAATTCACCGAAAAGCTGATTGCGGCCGCTGCCGCCTGGCCTCTGGGCGACCCGCCGGATCTGGCCACCCGGATGGGGCCGCTGGTCGAGAAAGCCCATGCCGACAAGGTTGCGCAATATATCGCGATCGGCAAGGCCGAGGCGCGGCTGGTCCATGGCGGCGCGCGCGAGACGCGGGACGGCTCGGATTGCTATATCGGCGCCACGATCTTTGCCGATGTGGCACCTGACGCCCGGATCGCGACGGAAGCGGTCTTCGGCCCGGTCCTTGCCGTAACTCGGTTTGACAGCGAGCAAGCGGCGCTGAAGATCGCCAATGACAGCGAATATGGCCTCGCAGCCTCGGTCTGGACCCGGGATCTGAGCCGGGCCCTGTCGGTGTCGGACGGCCTCCATGCTGGCACGGTTTCGGTCGATACGGTGGATGCGCTTTCGGCAATGACGCCCTTTGGCGGTATGAAACAATCGGGATTCGGCCGCGATCTGTCCCTGCACAGCTTTGACAAATATTCGGCGCTGAAAACAATCTGGATCAAATACTAAGCAGCCACGCCTCTTTTTCCGGCACAGGGCGGGACGACCTTGTCCGGCCCGTTCCCCCGCCGCAACCCGGCTTGCGGCGGGGGTGAACCGCCTGAGCGCCTGAAACCTCGCAACCCTGCGAATAGTTGTTTCTTTTCTTATGATTGATACGGTTCTCCGGCGCCCGGAACAGCGCGCCTCCCGGGCAGCCCGCCCTGGTGAGGTGCTGATCAGGCGCAGTCTAAGCAAGGTTTCCGAAACCCATCATTTACCAGACCTGGCCTGGTCAATCCTATGGGGCAGATCCCGCTTTTCCCCCATGACCCTGCATCAGGGATGTCCCCAGATGCGCGAGCCGAAATATGATATCCTGTTCGAGCCGCTGGCCATTGGCCTGTTGGAGGCGAAGAACCGCTTTTACCAGGTGCCGCATTGCAATGGGGGCGGCTACCGCGATCCATCTGCCGCAGCCGCCATGCATGGCACCAAGGCGGAAGGCGGCTGGGGGGGCATTCTCACCGAACAGACCGAGATGCACCACAGTTCGGCAATCACCCCTTTCATCGAGCTGAGGCTCTGGGAGGACAAGGATATTCCAGGCCTTCGCCGGATGTCGGAGGCGATGAAGACCCATGGCGCGCTGGTGGGGATCCAGCTGGCCTATTCCGGGATCAATGGCCCGAATCTCTCCACCAAAGAGGAGCCACTGGCGCCCTCGGCCCTGCCGATCCGCACCTTCACGAATGACCCGGTCTCGGCGCGCGCTTTGTCGAAATCCGACATCCGCGATCTCAGGCGCTGGTTCGTCAATGCCGCGAAACGTTCGAAACTTGCCGGGTTCGACCTGATCTGCCTTTACGGCGCGCATGGCTTTGGCATTTTCCAGCAATTCCTGTCGCGCGCCACCAGTCAGCGCAGCGATGAATATGGCGACAGCCTGGAAAATCACGCTTTGCCCGCGAAGTGGTCGCGGATATCCGCGATGCCGTGGGTGATACGATGGCGATCACCATGCGCGTCAGCCTTGACGAACATATTGGCAATCTTGGCTTTTCCAATGCCGGGGTCCGTGAATTCGTCGAACTCAACGGCGATCTTCCTGATCTCTGGGATCTGGCCCAGGGCGCATGGGAGGATTGTTCCGGCCCCTCGCGCTTCAAAGAGGAAGCCGCGCAGGAAGTGCTGGTCTGCGGCATCCGCGCGCTGTCGTCGAAACCGGTGGCCGGCGTGGGCCGCTTCACCTCGCCCGATGTGATGGCGCGGATGATCCGCAAGGGCGTGCTGGATTTCATCGGCTGCGCCCGGCCCTCGATGGCCGATCCGTTCATCCCAAAGAAGATCGACGAGGGGCGGGTCGAGGATATCCGCGAATGTATCGGCTGCAATATCTGCATCACCGGCGATATGACGATGTCGATCTCGCGCTGCACCCAGAACCCGACCTTTATGGAGGAATGGCGCAAGGGCTGGCATCCCGAAAAGATGAACGCCAAAGGCGACAGCTCGACCGTGCTGATCGTCGGCTCCGGCCCCACCGGGCCGGAGGCCGCGCGCGCTGTCCCTGCGGGGCTATGACGTGGCCATGGCCGAGGCGACTACGACTCTTGGCGGCCGTGTTGCGCGCGAGCGTCTGCTGCCCGGGCTTTCCGCCTGGGGCCGCGTGGTCGATTGCCGGCAATACCAGATCAGCCAGCGCCCCAATGTCGAGACCTATTTCGACAGCCGTCTGGGCGCGGCAGAGATCCTCGAATTCGGCTTCCAGAATATCTGTATCGCGACCGGGGCGCATTGGCGGGCCGATGGGGACGCGCGCCAGCATGTGGTGCCGATGGTGATTGATGCATCCATGCCGCTCTGGACGCCCGATGATGTGATGGCGGGGAAACACCCCGCGGACCTGAGCGGCAAGACCGTCGTCGTTTATGATGACGACCCTTATTACATGGGCGGCGTCATGGCCGGGGTCATGGAGAAGGCCGGTGCGAAGGTGATCCTCGTGATCCCCCCGGCCTATGTCTCGGACTGGACGCGCAACACGCTGGACCAGGGCGCGATCCATCTGCGGCTGGTGGAACCGGGCGTCGGGATCCGGCTGAACACCGGCATGACGGCGGTGCGGGCGGGCGCGGTCGAGGTCAATTGCAGCTATACCGACCAGCGCCGCGACCTTGCAGCCGATGCCGTCGCGACCCTCTGACCAAGGATCTGTTCAGCTGGGAGCCGCCTAAGGTAGCTGTCGGCTACAGCGCCGAAGTCGCAGGTCGCGGTCCGCTGGACAATCGGATTGCCCGGATTATCGGTCAGGCCCTGCGCGATGCCCGCGATGACGGGAATAACCGGGCCAGCATTGCGCAACGGATGTCAGCCTATCTCGGTCGCTCGATTTCCGAGGCCGTGCTGAACAAATGGACCTCGGAGGGGTCCGAGGATCACCGCATCCCGCCCGATGCCTTCATCGCCCTGGTCCATGCGACCGGCTTTGTTGAGCAAATCCGGTTATGTCCGGAGTTCCCCTTTCCCCTGACAGA
>NZ_JAEFCF010000072.1 GCF_016405985.1 Paracoccus sp. IB05 | reverse complement strand
CCTTTGAAGAGAGCATCGCTCTCAGAAGACCGGAACAGAACCGGGACAGGTCCAAGCATGTGCGAAAGTAAACCGCGAGCGATGTGCAAAACTTCCAGAGGGCTGGATATGCTTTCGGTCCCAGCCCTCACGCCTCTCGGCGGCGCTGTTGGCCACTCGTGACGGCTACGTGGCGGGGCGGCAGCGTGGGGACGGGGCAGCAGAGAGGCTGACCACAGCGGCGAAGGGCGGAAAGCCACCTGACCGCACTGCGGCACAGCTGTCGCAGCAAAACAGATGGAGCGGACAGTCCTGCAGCGTGCGGCGAGGTTCCGTAAATCCTTCCCCTTTATTCGTGTTAGAAAGATAGCGCTCTCAGCACTCTTCAATTCTCAATAGGCGCGTTTTCTACTGTCTGGTTGAGTTTGCGATAGGCTTCAGATGATAGCCAACCCGTCACGACTTTCTGGAATGATTTATCGTTCATGAAGCGAGCGAAAATTTCTTCGTTCTGGTCCATTCTCTCCACAAACAGCGCTTCCAAAAGATTTCTGAAGACGAGTTCAAACTTGTCGCCTGGATTCACGGCTGCCGCTTGCCTTAAGGCTGCATCGGAGATCGCCGCTTCCACAATCTGATCAAAGAACAGCTGGTCGGCCTGATTGAAGTCGGTGCCGAACCGGTCGTTGACGACATCGATGAGTCGCGAGAGCGGCACCGCTTCCTCTTGGAGTACACCGGTTCCGACCTCGGATGGGCCATCGAGCCGGTTGGCCTGGCCATCGTTAAGGCTGATCGAGCCTTCGCTAATCTTCTGCAGGCGGTAGTATTCAAGCCGCACCTCGTCATCGAATTGGTAGGAGGGCCCGGCGCCGCGCTTTGGCAGTTTAGTCGCGAGATGGCGCAGGAAAACATAGAGGCGTTCGAGGTCGGTGTCCTGATATGGAATGATCTGGCTGAGGAATCCATAGAGACTACAAAAGGCCATCAACTTGCCGCGCCACAGCTCGGCCTCGTCGGGCTTCTCCTGCTGAGTCTCCTTGAAGCGGGCCACGCAAGGATCAAGCGCGGCATTCATCAACTGATGATCGTTTGGGCTCTGGCGTTGGCGCGGCTTAAAATAGACGGCGCTGAAGCGGTCCACGTCCGTGACAACATAGATGCCCTCGGCGTCCAGTTGGCTCTTGATCTCATACATTCTGGCCGGATCGACGTCCTCGCCGACCTCCGCGCCTTCGAAATAGGTCTTGAATGCCTCGCGGATTTCATCGCGCTCGTTGACGAAATCGAGGACGAAGGTGTCCTCCTTCAGGGGGTGGGTTCTGTTCAGGCGAGAAAGCGTCTGTACCGCCTGGATGCCGGCAAGCCGCCGGTCCACATACATCGTGTGCAGCAAGGGTTGATCGAAGCCTGTTTGGTACTTCTCGGCGACGAGTAACACTTGGTATTCCTGCGTAGCAAAAACCTCCGGCAGTTCCTTCTCACGGACGCCGAGGTTCATGCCTTCCTCGGTGTAGGTGACGTCCTTCAGCTTGTCGTCCGTGACGATGCCTGAGAAAGCCACCAGCGATCTGATGGCGTATCCCTTCTCCTTCACGTAGCGATCGAAACTCTGCTTGTAGCGAACGGCCTCGAGACGCGAACCCGTCACCACCATGGCTTTGGCGCGGCCACCGATCTTGTGCTGGGTAGCTGCGTGGAAGTGCTCAATCATCACTTCGGTTTTCTGAGCGATGTTGTGCGGATGAAGCTTAAGGAACCGCGCCAGGGCGCGTGCTGCCTTTTTACGCTCGACATTCGGGTCATCCTCGCTTGCCTTGAGCAGCCGGAAATAGGTGGCGTAGGTCGTGTAGTGCTTCAGGACGTCGAGGATGAAGCCTTCCTCTATAGCTTGGCGCATAGTGTAGCTATGAGCGGCTTTGCCGTCTCGCCCGAATACCTTGAGCGTCTTATGCTTCGGCGTAGCAGTAAACGCGAAGAAACTGAGATTTGCCTGCCTGCCGCGTTTCGCCATGGACCGATACAGCTCGTCCATGTCGTCTTCATCATTCGCCGACATGGCTCGCGCAGCCTCTTCGCGAAGGCGCTGCCCGCCGAGAACTTCCTTGAGGTCAGTTGCCGTCTCGCCGCCCTGCGAGCTGTGTGCCTCATCGATGATCACTGCAAAGCGGCGCATCGTCAGCACACCTCCTTCGGCGTCGCCTCGCTCTTCGGCGATCTTGGCCAACTGACGCGAGACGAATGGAAACTTCTGAAGTGTGGTGATGATGATCGGCACCGCACTTTCGAGTGCTGCCGCCAGCTGGCGCGAGTCCTCGTCAATCTTCTGGACAACGCCGTGTTTGTGTTCGAACTGGTAAATCGTGTCCTGAAGCTGCTTGTCGAGGACCACCCGGTCGGTGATGACGATCACACTGTCGAAAACCCGCGCGTTCGCGTCGTCGTGCAGCGAAGCGAGTCTGTGCGTCATCCACCCGATGGTGTTGCTCTTTCCGCTGCCGGCCGAGTGATCAATCAGATAGTTGTTACCCACCCCTTCTCTCAGCGCTTGATCGACCAACGACCGGACCGCTTCAAGCTGGTGGTACCGCGGAAAGATCATCGTTTCCTTCTTGACCTTTCGACCTTGGTCGTCGCGCTTCTCCTCGACTTGGAGATGAATGAAGCGCGCCAAGAGGTCGAGCAGGCTGTCTCGTTGCAGCACATCTTCCCACAGATATGCCGTTCGGTAGCTTCTCTCCTTGGGGTCGGGCGCATTACCTGCGCCACCGTTGTTGCCCTTGTTGAAGGGCAGGAAGTGGGTGGCCGCACCTGCAAGCCGCGTGGTCATGAACACCGTGTCGGTGTCAGCCGCAAAGTGGACCAGCATGCGCCGCTTGAACTCAAAGATCGGCTCGCGGGGGTCACGATCATGCCGGTACTGGTGCAAGGCGTGCTCGACCGTCTGTCCGGTCATCGGGTTCTTAAGTTCGACCGACACAACTGGAATGCCATTCACGCTCAGCGCAACGTCCAGGGATTTTTCGGAGGTCCTCGAGAAGTGCAATTGCCGCGTGAGCCCGACCCTGTTGGCTGCGTAGCGAGCTTCCAGCTCCGGGTTCAGCCCATGCGCGGCCTTGAAGAATGCCACCCGAAGGGTCTTGCCGTAACACTTAAAGCCGTGGCGCAAGGTGGCCAGCGAGCCCTCCCGGTCCATCCACTTGGTCAGATCGGCAATGACTTGGGAGCCAGTTTTTTCCCCATGGAGCGCCTTCAGTGCCTTCCACTCCTTCGGCTGTGTGTCGCGGATGAAGGAAAGAACGGTCTCGGGGAAGATGGCGCGATCACGGTCGAACCCCGACGCAGGTTCTGGAACGGAACCATTCGCCAACAACGTGGCTTCGATGATGGCTTCGAAAGCTCCTTCTGAATGTCGAGCGTGATTCATTATTAGACTTGGCCTCCGGGTCGGGGCTGAAGGTTCTCAGCGTGATCAAAACACAAAGGAGCTGTCCCAACGAATGCTTCACGAAATCTCCTTCTCATGTCTGCATCATGGGCGAATTGCACCCAGTATATTGAGAACATACCCTTTCCCTTGGCAACTTCGACAATCAGTTCGCGTGTTTCTGGGGTATCCTGAAGTGCAAGAATAGCCCGACAACGTTCGGCTTTCCGCCAAGCTTCCTGTCGCCTAAGCCAGCGCTTGTCTGCATCAGTCGGGCGCCTAGCTGGTAGTGGGTTTCCCGGATCCTTGTCGAGGCCAGTGAGCGTGATAAGTGCATCGGCTCTCGCCCTAATCGCCGGGTCCAAAGCGGAATTGGATTTGACCAAGCCACCCGGACCGTAGTCGAAAGCGCGAAGCGTGTTGTCGAGGTCCGGCCATAGGAAGTCCGGCAACGACACTGGCTGATGGCCCTTACTAGAGTTGCAGTTAACGCAACCCAACAGGAAGTTGGTCCATGTGCTTCCCAGCGCCGGTTCCAGCGATTTCGGCTGAACGTGTTCCACAGCCAGATTGGTCTCAATTTGCCGTTCGCAGTAGCTACAGTAGTCCCCTAGCCGCGTCTGTAGATCTGGACCAGCATCTTGGTACTTCGCATAGACGTTTGGGGCAATTCCTCGTTCAACTGGACGCATCGCTACCCTCGCGCCCTTTGGTTTGTCTCTCGAGCTTCAGGAGCGCCTGGAAGGCGGGGTCATCACTGAATGGAACCGAAAGCTCGTTCAGCCGCGACTCTGCCGATGCCAAGAGCTTCCGATCTGGCGAGGGATGGCGGACCAAGGTGAAGTATTCCTCTGCCGCTTTCATCATCTCCTGATAACGTTTGCTTTTCTGAGGGAGATCGACGCCCATCACGTTTTCGGAAATGTCCTCGATACTCTTGTCCGAGTATTCGGCAAACTCGTCGGGGTCCAAGTTGATCAGCTCACCCGGCTTCATCGATTGAATTATGAAGGGCGAGTGCGTAGTGGCGATGAATTGTACATTAGGGAAGGTCGCGAGCAGCTTGTCGCGGACCTCTCGTTGCCATTTCGGGTGTAGGTGCAGTTCGAGTTCATCTATCAATACAACACCTGCGCCATGTAGCGGGTTGGGCAGTTCTGGGTTCGCGAGCGCTAGACGGCGGCCAAGGTCGCAGATCAGGGCGAGAAATGAACGCTCGCCGTCCGACAGTTGGGAAATGTCGAAACTCTGGTCGTCCTTGTCGATGAGAAGTCGAAGCGGTCTTTGCTCGACACGAAGGTTGCGAAATCCACCAAGGAAGGTCGTCAGAGCATCCGAGATCGCTCCAACGGCTCGGTCGCCGAGGTAGTTCGGATTGAGGCGCGTCTCTTCTTCTTGAAGCACAACTGCGCTGTGATAGCGGGCCATGAAATCGCGAAAGTTCACGGTCCTGTTGAAAAGCGCTCCGGCATAGGCCGCAGCCTGACCACGTGGCACTGCAGTCGGCAGCTTCTTGGGGAGACTGTATCCGGCCCGGTCTGTCGTGAAATAGACGACCAGCGGCGCTGCATCATCGGCTCGGGTCGGATCGCCATAGATGTTGCGAGCAGCCTTTTTGACCGCTGGCGAAAGCTTAGTGACCTTCGGTGCCTTCGCATCTTCGTCGAGAGAGACCCCAAACTCGATCGGGATATCCGCGCAATTGATCCTCATGGACAGCGACAGTGGCCCATGGCCGTCATGTAGGTCGAGCGGGCCGAGGGTGCGATAGCCGCTGCGCGCAGGCGAGATATGCGGCAGGATGCGCGACGCCAGCAGTGCCAACCCGTCGAGGAGCGAGGTCTTGCCGCGACCGTTGATCCCAGCGATGGCGGTGAATCTCGGTGAGAACGGGAAGGTTTGCTGGTTGCCGAAGGCCCGGTAGTTCTGGATCGTAAGCTCGCGTATCCGCATGGCTAGGCTGCCTCCGGGATTTCAAATTGGCCGGTCACGGCCGCTGCGATCAGGGCGGTACGGCGCTCTTTCAGCAATGCGATGGAGTTCTCGGTCGCGGTGCGCAGGCGGTCGATCTTGGCTGTCTCGGTGCTGATGTGTTCGACGATCTGTTGCTGTTCATCGAGCGGCGGCACGGGCCACCAGGTCTCGAAGAAGCCCTCTGGGTAGAGCCGAAGTCGGGAAGACCAGACGCCCTTGGAGAAGCGGGTCACTTCCTGCGCGAAGACGGGGATCCTGACCAGCGCATCGACGTAGTCGGGAAGCAGGCGGGGGCCAGGGGTGTAGACGTTGTATGCGGGGCTGACGATGCCATCGACGCGGGCGGTGCCCATGGCGCCCATCCAGGCCCAGAGGGTGTTGATGGCGAGGTCCCCGGCGAAGCACAGCTTGTAGCCAGCCGTGCTTTCGGCCTCGAACATGTTCACGTCCTTCTCGGACCGGGGGGTGACCCCGGTCAGATGCGAGACCGTCAGCATTTCCTCTTCGCCGGTCTGGGACCGCTGGTCGCGTTTGCTGAACAACCACCGCGACCGCTCCACCTCCCAATGCGCGGGGATGTCGCCAAGCCAGTCGATGCCTGACGGGCGCAGAGGCGCGGTAGGGTCGAGGCCACGCATGACGGTCTCGGACACGATGGCGCGCCGCTTCTCTGCCATCAGGTCGAGAAGTTTCTGCTTGGCAGCGATCAGGGCGTCGATGTCGGCAGTTTCGTTGTCGAGGTAGTCTGCGATTGCCGTCTGGGTTGCAATGTCGGGAAACGGAAAGTGGATTTTCTGGATGTCAAACGATGAGAGGTGCTTGACCGTGGTGGAATAGGTAAACTCATTTATCAGTCGCAATGGCGCAGGAAGGAGGTATAGCAGAAAACGTCGGTCAACCGTCGGCTCCGGCTCTAGTCTGCATACCCGTTGATTGAGCAGCGCCCTCCCGCCTTTCCACATTGCTGCATTGAAGTCGCCATCCATCCCAACGAGGATGTCACCGCTTTCGATGATTGCCTCTGGAACCGGTTCTCCCGAGAAGAAGACTTCCGCCTCCCGAGAGAAGATGTCGCGAATTCTAACGAGTGGCATCCCATCCGAGTCCGAGAACTGCTTTGAGTCAAAAGGATACCCATTTGTGATCCGCACGTGGTCACGTAGGCGGGCAGTCCGCCATTTGTTAGGGAGCGGCGTTCGAATCCATTCGCCACCGATCATTCCGTCACCTCTCGCAAGAGCCGCAGGATTTCGTCCTCCGCCTTCTTCAGGTCCGCGTCGATGTCGACCAGCCTGCGGGGCGGCGTGAACTGATAGAAGTGGCGGTTGAAGTTGATCTCGTAGCCAACCTTGTCCTTGCTCCGGTCCATCCAGGCATCCGGCACATGCGGCAGAACCTCGCGCGCAAAGTAGGCGTCAATATCCTCTTTCAGGGGCACGTTCTCGAAGTCGCGCAGGTCGGGATCGGCTTCGAAGCCCTTGCCGTCCCTGACGCGCTCGGCATCCGCATCCTTTTCGGTGAACACGTTGCGGAACAGCCTGACTTCGGGTGCGCGCCATCGAGACTCGCGCTTTTTCAACAGCTTCTCGATGCTGCCCCAGACCTTGTTCCAATCCAGCTCCGGCTCACGCCCCAGCGCCTGGTCGACCGCCTGGATGTCATCGAGCAGATGCGGTGCCGCGTCGAGGAACCGGGCCTTGTCCTCGACCGTTATCCGGTAGCGCAGCCGCAGCGGACGCTCGACGGTGACGCGGGTATACCCGAAGTCGGCATTGTCGAAGATCTTGGACTTGGCGTTCAGGGCGTAGCCGCCGTAGAGGCGAACAATCTCGGCGGTCTGATCGGGTTCGTCCGGGCGATCATCCCCTTCGGGTGCCTTGCCCGCGCCGATCTTGCGGCGCTTGTCGCCCTGGCTGCGACCCATGGGCATCCAGATGTCGCGCGCGTCGAGCAGTTGGATGGTGCCCTTGCGATGGTCGGGTTTGTTGTTAGTGACGACCCAGATGTAGGTGCCGATCCCGGTGTTGTAGAACATCTGCTCCGGCAGGGCGACGATGGCCTCAAGCATGTCGCGTTCGATGATCCACTTGCGGATGTTGCTTTCGCCGCCGCCCGCGCCCCCGGTGAACAGGGGTGAGCCAGAGAAGACGATGGCCGCGCGCGAGCCGTATTTCTGCGACTTGAGATCGACGCCTTCGAACTTCGAGATCATGTGCTGCAGGAACAGCAAGGAGCCGTCGTTCACGCGCGGCAGGCCTGCGCTCCACGGGCTGTCCTTCGGGGCCTTTTCGTACCGTCGAACGATTTCGTTCTGCTGCTTCTTCCAGTCCACGCCGAAGGGCGGGTTGGCGATGAAGTAGTCGAAGGTCTGCCCTTCGAACTTGTCGTCGGTGAAGCTGTCGCCGTACTGGACGTTCTCACCGCCACCGTTGTGGTCAACCTGCTTCATGAGCATGTCGGATGCGGCCGTCGCGAAGGCGCGCTTGTTGTAATCCTGTCCGTAGACGTAGAGCTTCGCTTCCTTGTGGTGATCGCGCATGTAGCGCTGTGCCTCGGCAAGCATGCCCCCCGTGCCGCATGCCGGGTCGAGCATGCGCATGACGGTGCCTGGCTTGCTGAGCACGTCATCGGCATCCATGAAAAGAAGATCGACCATGAGGTGAATCACCTCGCGCGGCGTGAAGTGATCGCCCGCGGTCTCGTTGGCCAGTTCGTTGAAGCGTCGGATCAGGTTTTCGAATACCAGGCCCATCTGATCGTTCTTCACCCGATCGGGATGAAGGTCGACCTTCAGGAACTCCTTCAGCACGAGGTAGAGGATGTTCGCCTCATCCATCTTCTCGATTTCGTTGGTGAATTCGAAGAAGTCGAATATCCGCCGCACGTTAGCCGAGAAGCCGCTGATGTAGGATTGAAGGTGGCGTGCCAAGTTGGGGGTGTCGCCGATCATCGTCTGGAAGGTCATCTCCGAACGATTGTGGAAGCGGTGACCGGATGCCTTGTTCAGCATACTGTCGAGAGCATCGTCCTCCAGCTTCCCACCCTTGCGCCGCGCATACTCCGCCAGAACCTGGTCCTTGGTGTCAGCCAGCACGCAATCGAAGCGGCGCAGAACGACAAGCGGCAGCATGACGCGTTCATACTGCGGCGGGCGATAGGGCCCGCGCAGGAGGTCCGCGATCTGCCAGATCAAGTTCGCCAGGTCCGAGTGGCTTGCCATGTCGTTCAGTCTCCTACCGGTTTGTCCGGTCTGTTGTTGTATTGATCAGTCTTCTTGTCCCGGGCGTTTGCCCAATGTCCCGGAAGCCACCTGCTTCTTCGCCTTTGCCGTCAGTCGCTCGAATTCTTCAACGGCAAGCACCACGACGACAGACCGTCCATACTTCTCGATGGCAACAGGCTCCGCCCTCGCCATGTCGATCAGCCGCCCAAAGGCATTCTTGGCATCGCGCGCCGACATGCTTTGCATGGTTAGCCCCTCCCCGAGTTGGAGCTACTTTAGCCAAGATGTGAGATGATGGATAGACGCTAACGTGCTGAGCCGAATGTCAAAGACAAGGCGCGTTACGCTTTCCTGTCCGATGGAAGGTCTGACTGCAACGCCGCCTTAAGGAACTCTGACTTGTGCTGCCCCGCGAGCGCGCCCTCCAAGAGTTCGGGAATCAACGGGTCAGACGTAGGATGCGAGCGATATTATTGGCCGAGATCCCCCTTTGCGCGAGTTCTGAATCCGCATCACCCTTGCCCCCGAGTGTTTTGCTGTGTCCTTCCTCGAAGTGCAGCTTTGAAGAATGGGGGAATGCAGCATCTGGCGAGGTCGACCGACCGCAAAGGGCCGCCTTCTACGGCCACATCTGCGCGCCGTGCAGCACCCGCAGGATCTCGATGCTGTCCGGGCTCTCTGAATACACGACGATGTAATTCTGATGCGCGATGAGTTCGCGGGTGCCGGGCAAACGTCCGGGACGATGCGCCTTCGGAAACTCCGGCAGATGCCCGATCCTGGCTTCAATCGTTTCCCAGAGCGCCAGTGCCGCAGCGGGATTGTCGGCAGCAATATATTCGATGATCGACCGCAGATCGTCGCGGGCGGTCTGCCGCCAGCGCAGCTCAGGCACGATTGCTGCGCTCGATCAGGCTGCGCATCTCGGACGCGACATCGGCATGCGACAGGGCAGGGCGGTCGTCGTCGAGGGCCTCCCGAACCTTGGCCTTAAACCATGCGTCATAGGCCTCTGGATCGGCAACGAGCCCGGCGGGCAGTCCGCCCTCCTTCGCGACCCGGGTGAGCAGGATGCGGATCGCATCCGAAAGCGTAAGGCCGACCCCGGCCAGCGCTTCCGCCGCCTGAGCCTTCAACTGGTCGTCCACCCGGACGTGGAGCATTGACGTTTGCGCTGCCATGGCTGCCTCCTTAGTCAGATCGAGTGTATCTCATTTGAGATCAGCCAGCAAGATCCAGTGCTCGCGGTCACCATCCGGTCACCTGCACGAAACTGAACGATACTCGACCACTTCGCAAAAGAGTGGACCTTCGCCCCGCCTCCGTGCCCAATTTTCCGGCATGCAGTTTGCATTGCTCAGGTGGACTCTGGTGTCATTTCCTGCGATGCGGTGACAATCCAATTTGTGGCTTCACATCGAAGATGTCAGCGGTTCAAATCCGTTATCGCCCACCATTATTCCCGCTAATGAAATCAAGCACTTAGGCCCCCTCGCGGGGGCTTTTGTGTGTGACTCGACCCGGATTTGTGTGTGATTCAGAGGCCACAGTTGTGTGTGACTCTGTGAAGCTAAAAGTTGTGGGGTTCGGTCTGTGGCAACCCCGCGTTAGCGGGGATTCGGCTTCAAGCCGAATCGTCCGTTTGGATCATTCGTCCTCGTCCTCATCCCATCGGAACCCCGGCGGCAGAGGCCCATCAATCCGGTAGTGATAAAGCCCCACCGCGATCACCGGGACCCCCGCTAGAAACAGGCGGCGGAGGCGCGCAGCATCGGCGCGGAAAGTATCGGCGTGTCGCCCGCGCGGGTCCCGGTGGCCGGGGCCGTGTTCGGTGCTCATGGTCGCCTCCTTTATCGAATGTCGCGGACGGCGCGCTGGCCTGCGGAAGCCATGTCGGCAGCGATCTGCTTTTCCGACCTGCGGAAGGCATCCGGGTTCGGGCTGTTGACCGTGAAATTCATGTGCTGGATGATCGGCGCGCTTCCACCGCCACCGGAGTCCCCGTTCAGTTCAACCCCGATCTTGCGACCTCGTGACAGAGGAATGACCGCCTCATTGTCGTGGAGAATTGCCGGGATACCCGAAGTGTTAGCCGTGCCCTGCGAATAGTGCGGCGCATTTGCGAAAGCCGAAGACGGTACAGCCGCGCGGGATACAGGAGAATGTGAGTGCCCGCCTTCTGAAAAGAGGCCCGGAATGACCATGGATGCGATCCCCTGCCACCCCCCAAGCCCCGATAGGAACCCGCCACCGCCGCCACCCGCCATACCCATGCTGATGCTGCTGGCAGCCGACTGGCCACCGGCCACCATTGCCTGATTGATCGTGGTGCCAGCCGTTGCACCTGCGGACGTCATCTGCGCGGAACCGATTGCGAGGCCCTGCTGTCCCGCCGCGCGTACGGAGGCCGCACCCGATGCAAGTCCAGACTGTGCCGAAGCGCCTACCTGCGCTCCGCCGCCGAAAAGGGCAGACTGAAGCTGTGCCGAAATCTGCTGGCCCGCCTGAAGCATCGCGGTGGAGATCGCCGTTCCCGCCTGCTGCCCACCGGCCATCATCTGCGCGGTGGTATCCCCACCAACGCCCGGGATGGAAGTATCCCCCTTAGACGAGAACAGGCCCGACAAGAGACCGCCCAGACCGCCGGTCGGAGCCTGATCTCCACGACCCATCATGGTGAGCAGCTCCTTAACTGCCTTGTCCGCCACGATCTCAGAAATGGTTCCGAGGATAGCCTCTCCGAGGTTGTTGATGTCGAACTTACCCGTCTTGATGAAGTCGGAGATCGAAGACTTCAGGGACTCGATTGCCCCCATTTCGATCTGCTTTCCAGCCTCCAGCCAGTTCGGGACGGACTTCATCCATTCCTTCACCGGATCACGGGCAACCTTCTGCAGCTCTTCATTCAAAGCCGCAGCCGCGCCGATCTGACGGATCATTGCTTCGGTCTGCTTATCGACAGAGCCGCCACCCTGAATCATCGCCTCTGCGAAGAGCTGCGCAGCTTCCGTGGTCTGGAACTGACCAGACGTGACAAGCGCCAACGCGATACGTTCAGACTCGAGACCGTTAAGACGCTCCACGAGCGTTTCGTTCAACTTTTCTGCCGCCTTTTGCTCTTCGGTCAGAGCTTCGGTCCGGCTGCGCCCGTTGTTGAACGGCTTGCAATAAGGACCCCGCTTCTGGGGTGATCGGCGTCCAAAAGG
>NZ_JAEFCF010000071.1 GCF_016405985.1 Paracoccus sp. IB05 | reverse complement strand
CTTTGAAGAGAGCATCGCTCTCAGAAGACCGGAACAGAACCGGGACAGGTCCAGGCAGAGCATGACCGCGCGCGCCTATCCCCACAGGCCCAACTCCGGCCGGAGCAGCGGGGAGGTATAGATCGACAGCCCCCGCAGATCCCCTCGCAGCACCGGGTGCGCCGCGAAATCCCCGTCGAGCACCGTAAATCCGAAGGGGTTTTCCAGGAGCCGCCAGCGATCCAGGAGTGTAGCCTCCAACAGGTCTTCGGTCGTGAGATCAAGCTTGGCCTTCTCCATCAGTGCCTCGAGCCTTGCCAGTCGTGCCGCCATATTCGGCCGCTCCATGATTATTTCTCCTTGCGATCTGTGGCGCTTGAGGGAGCGAGTGCCTTTGCCCGCGCTGCGAAATCGCTCAAAAGTTGGGTCAGTCTGCCTGCGTCTTACAGGGCCGTGAACGCGTTCGCCTCGAAGTCCTCAAGAGAGCGGGTTGCCTGATTGCGCAGAGCGCCAGTCCGTCGAGTTGCGGCCGGGTATCCTGGGCATGGCTTTGAGAACCTCGCGGCATGAGTGGGCCGATGCGAAAATCGGACGCTTTCCGGTTGGTCTCGGATGGATGTCATGGGGTCCGGCGGGACGATCGGGTCGCGGTGGCCGGTCTTAGCGCATCCAATGTTGCCTGAATGTTCTCGATTGAGTCAAGCCGAGGGCCTGCCAAGGTGGTCGGCCATGAGGGGCCGGAAGCCGCTGGAAATCGCGTGGAGAGCGATCAGCGTAAGATACTGATATTGTTGGTATACGCTGGCGTGGCTCGGAAAGTGGAAGTTATACGTCCACAAAGTGGTCGCCAAAACCCAGAAAGTGGCGTCTTTTTGGCCGCCGTTTCAATGGGCGTTATCTGAGTGAATTTACAATAGAACCCACCCTACAGATGATGGCTTATCGTATAAGCCTAATTATGTACTCTCATCATCAACGCTGGCCCGGGCTCGCCAATGGAGCTGTTGTGAGTTTACACAGCATTTCTGCCCTTATCCGCCCTTTTCTGCCAGTTTGGGGCATAGAGAGTGCAACTCCGAACACCTTGCCCAACAATGTCATGATCTTACGCATCAAAGGCCGTAACGTCCTGTTGACCACTCGCCGATCTGGCCGCCCGAAATCCCGAGTTTCCGCCTCCACCTCGCGACGGCTTTGCTTTCGCGGACGGAGAGCTTTTGCGTAAAGGTTGCTTGCCTCGTTCAGGGCCTCCGAGCTGAACCCCGTCTCAAGCGGGCTGGCCCCCGCTCATCGAGATCTGAGCAGAAGCCGGAATCTGAGGGCAGAACGCCCAGGCCCCGATCAACGCCGCTGCCGAGTTGACCAGGTTATAAACGGCCGTCGTGGCTGTGGTCTATCGGGCATCCGCCCGGTTCATCACCAGGATGATGGGGCCAGGACGCCGCCGGTGCCGGTTGTTCCGGAGATAGAACCGATCACCGCACCGGTGATCAGGGCAGGTATGAACGGCGGTGGGTCGGGCACGCGAACGGCCGCTTTACTTTGGGTAAGCCTCGTGCTCCGCGCCATCAGCAGGCCCGACAGTGCCTGAATAGCGCCATCGAGCGGAAAATATGCCCCGGAACCCAGATTCACGGACCCGCCAGGCACGGGGAACGGAAAGCCGGGCACTGCAAAAGGAGAGCGGTTTCGCCAGGAGAGCTGTGCGGCCCTTTGGAGCATGAAAGTTCCAATGCGCCGCGACCACAAGGTGCAGCGCCAACCCGGTAATCTTCATCTCCAGCGGTGACAATCCAGGAATGGCCATCAGCGCGATCTGGCTTGTGGCGCCCGCCTGACCCACCGCCACGTATAGACCAGCGCAACAAGGAAGAATGCCAGGATCAGTTCAGCTGGTCTTCTGCGCGTTGGCACATCCATCGGCCACCGCATCAGGAAGGCATATGCGGCCCCCGCAGCAATCCTCCATGAGGAACCGCAAGAGGCCGTTCAGCGCATCGAACTCGGCGGTGTAGAGGATCGACCGGCTTTCCCGACGGGAGGATACGAGGCCCGCACGCTCCAGCTCCTTCACATGAAAGCTGACATTCGATGCGGTGACCCCGGCCTGCTCGGCAATCAGGCCCGCGGCCAGACCCTCCGGCCCCGCCACGACCAGCATCCGCAGGATGCGCAGGCGGGTTTCCTGAGACAGGGCTCCGAAGGACAAGAGCGCTTGACGTTCATCCATTATTTGATGATCCTATAAATGTCGAATCAATAGGTATCGCGAATGACGATCCAAAGCAATATCGGCGCGCCGACCGGCATAGCCGACCCCGAAGATATTACCATCGGCGCGCTTCTCCGGGCGCTCCGCCACCTTGAGGATCGGCCATTGGTCTTTACCTGTTACGGCCAGGACGTTCGGCCCGGCGTCGGGATCACCGTTTGCGACGATGCGGCGGGAGAAATCTGTCCGATCTGGCCGGGATCACCGGCGACGCCCATTGGGGCATTGCAGATCCGGCAGCCACCGCCTGCTCAGAGCGCGCGCGCGAGATGGCCTTCATCGAGGCGCATCGTTACCTGCGGCTCCGCCTTGAGCTTTTCTGTGCCCTGCCTGTTGCATCGCCGGATGCAATGCGCCTGACCCGCCACCTGCGTGAGATCGGCCGCGCCGAGGGCGCAACGGACCGCGCGCGCGACAGCATCTGAGGATATCATGGACATCATCATCTACCACAACCCCGCCTGCGGGACCTCGCGCAACACCCTGGCCATGATCCGCAACGCGGGTGTCGAGCCGCATGTGATCGAATATCTGAAGTCGCCCCCGAGCCGGGCCATGCTGCAGGACCTGGTGGCCAGAATGGATATTCCGCTCCGCGCCCTGCTGCGCGAGAAGGGCACGCCTTTTGCGGAGCTTGGCCTTGACGATCCGAGCCTGACCGACGACCAGCTGCTTGATGCCATTGCGGCACATCCGGTGCTGATGAACCGACCGGTGGTGGTGTCGCCGAAGGGCGTTCGCCTCTGTCGCCCGTCCGAGGATGTGCTGGATTTGCTGCCGCCGCAGCAAGGCGCGTTCACCAAGGAGGACGGCGAGCAGGTCATCGACGCGGCGGGCAACCGCATCAGGTCCGCCTGAGCGATGGCATCTTCCCGCTCGCGCCGCCTGTCATTCCTTGACCGCTATCTGACGGTCTGGATTTTCGCCGCCATGGCGCTTGGCATCCTGATGGGCTCCGTGATCCCGGGGCTGCCCAAGCTGATGGAAAGCCTGTCCATCGGCACCACCAACATCCCGATCGCCATCGGCCTGATCGTGATGATGTATCCGCCACTGGCCAGGGTCCGCTACGAGGACTTGCCGCAGGTCTTCGCCGATCGCCGCGTGCTGATCCTGTCGCTGGTGCAGAACTGGCTGATCGGCCCGGTTCTGATGTTCACCCTTGCCGTGATCTTCCTGCGCGACCATCCCGATTACATGACCGGCCTGATCCTGATCGGCCTAGCGCGTTGTATCGCCATGGTTCTGGTCTGGAACCAGCTTGCGCGCGGCGACAGCCAGTATGTGGCGGGTCTGGTTGCCTTCAACTCGATCTTTCAGATCCTGTTCTTCCCGGTCTACGCCTGGGTCTTCCTGACCCTTCTGCCGCCGCTCTTCGGGCTGGAGGGCAGCGTGATCGACATCAGCATCCGGACCATAGCCGAGGCGGTGCTGATCTATCTCGGCCTCCCCTTTGCTGCCGGTTACCTGACTCGTCGCCTGCTGATCGCCCGGCGTGGGCAGGCCTGGTATGCAGAGCAGTTCCTGCCAAAGATAAGCCCGCTGACCCTGGCGGCACTGCTCTTCACCATCGTCGCCATGTTCAGCCTGAAGGGGGGCGAGGTTCTGACCCTCCCGGGCGACGCGTTGCGCATCGCGGTGCCGCTGACCCTCTATTTCCTGATCCAGTTCACCATCAGCTTCTGGATGGGGCGGCTGATCGCGGCCGACTACCCCCGCACGACGGCCATCGCCTTCACCGCCGCCGGCAACAATTTTGAACTGGCCATCGCGGTCGCCATCGCGGCCTTCGGGCTGGCCTCGCCGGTGGCCTTTGCTGCCGTCATCGGCCCGCTGGTGGAGGTGCCGGTGCTGATCCTGCTGGTATCCGTCGCGCTGCGGCTCGGCCGACGCTGGTTCCCGGATGCCCCAACGAAAGAAGAGATGCAGACGTGACCGATCTCCCGAACCTCACCGATGCCGTGCGCATTCCTCTGGCAGGCGATTTGTGCGCCCCCTCGCGATCCGCGCATCCGCCACGGATCCTGCTGCTCTACGGCTCTCTCCGCGCGCGGTCCTACAGCCGGTTCCTGACGCAGGAGGCCGAGAGGCTGCTGCAATATTTCGGCTGCGAGACGCGCATTTTCGACCCCAAAGGCCTGCCGCTGCCGGACGAGACCGGCGCCGATCATCCGAAGGTGCAGGAGCTGCGCGACCTCTGCCTCTGGTCTGAAGGCCAGGTCTGGATCAGCCCCGAACGTCACGGGGCTATGACCGGAGTGATGAAGAGCCAGATCGACTGGATCCCGCTCTCCATGGGCGCGATCCGACCGACACAAGGGCGGACACTGGCGGTCATGCAGGTCTCGGGCGGGTCGCAAAGCTTCAATGCCCTGAACCAGATGCGTATTCTTGGCCGCTGGATGCGGATGCTGACCATCCCGAACCAGTCCTCGGTCGCGAAGGCCTATGACGAGTTCGACGAGGCCGGCCGGATGCGGCAATCACCCTACTATGACCGCGTGGTCGATGTGATGGAGGAACTGGTGAAGTTCACCCTTCTGACGCGCGACATCTCCGCCCGGCTGACCGATCGCTACAGTGAACGCAAAGAGGCCGCCGAAGCGCTGGAAGCCCGGCTTCGACTGGACGAGGCTGTGCGATGACCCTTGCCGCACCGGCCCTGCCCCGGCGTTGGCCGGTGATCACGGCGCTCGGCATCGTGCAGATCTTTGCCTGGGGCAGCAGCTACTATCTGATGGCCCCGCTGGCCGGCCCAATTGTGGCCGATACCGGCTGGCCGCTGCCCTGGGTGATCGGCGCCCTGTCCCTTGGGCTGCTCGTCGCGGGACTGACTTCGCCCCGCGTTGGCACGGCCATTGCGCGCCATGGCGGTCGGCCGGTGCTTGCCGGCGGAATGATCCTGCTGTCGGCAGGTCTTCTTGTGCTGGCGGCGGCTCCGAACCTGCCGGTGTTCTGCCTCGGCTGGGTCATCATCGGCCTCGGCATGTCCGCCGGGCTCTATGATCCGGCCTTCGCAACGCTGGGCCGTCTTTATGGTCGCGACGCCCGATCTGCGATCACCGCGCTGACCCTTTGGGGCGGGTTTGCCAGCACGGTCTGCTGGCCGATCTCGGCCTGGGCGGTCGGGCAGTTCGGCTGGCGCGGCACCGCCGCCGGCTACGGGCTGCTGCATCTGACGCTCTGCCTGCCACTGATCTGGCGCATGATCCCGCAGGAGATGAAAGGGCCACCGATGGGCAAGGGTAACGCGGCGGCGCAGATAGCGCTTTCGCGGCCTGAGCGCCGCAGTTTCCGGATCCTGACGAGTATCTTCACCCTGGCCGCGATCATTGCGGCTGTGGTGTCTGTCCATCTCCTGACCCTGCTGGAGGCCCGCGGCGTGTCAACCGCTGCGGCGGTTGCGATGGGCGCGCTGATCGGTCCGGCACAGGTCGCCTCGCGCCTGGTGGAGATCGCGAGCGGTGGCAGACATCACCCCAGATGGACCCTGCTGATGGCGGCTCTCCTCTTTGCTGCGGGTGTGGCTCTGCTGGCTTCCGGCTTCGGCTTTTCGGGCCTCGCGCTCATGCTTTATGGCGGCGGCAACGGCCTGTTCTCGATCGCCCGTGGTGCGCTGCCAATGGCGCTGTTCGGACCCGAGCGATATCCCGTCCTGATGGGGCGCATGGCACGGCCAGCCCTGATCGCCCAGGCAGCAGCCCCTGTGGCCGGGGCTTTCGCAATACAGATCATGGGGGCGAACACAGTGCTTTTTCTGCTCATGGTTCTCGCGGGATCAGCATTGGTGCTGGCCATCGCCGTCGCCGTTGTCCGGCCAGGGTGATGAACAGCGAGCCGACATCAGTGACTGTTATCCGAACAGCGCAAAATGCGTCAGAGCCAGAGGAGGGTTGCGCCAGATTCCGGCAATACTCCCGTCCGCCGGAGACGGATCGAGACCCTCTCGGCGGAAGAGACCGGGCGCTCTCCTGACAGTTTTTAACCTCGCGGCAGGCAGGCTTTGCCCTGGGTCTTTATCGGAAAGGCAATGCAGAAGCGCGCGACCTGATTGCCAGACTGCGCCAATGGATCAGCAGGCTGGACAGGTCGACGATCCGAAGGGTGAGAAACTGTTGGGTCTGGAACGCCTGCCAGACCTCCCTACCCTGCCGCGATTTCACGAACCTGTCTTGCCGCAGCCTCCAGCAGTCCCTGCGCAAGGGCATTGTCATTCACCGCCCGCGAGAGCGTCAGCGCGCCCACCATCAGCGACAGCACGGCCATCGCCTTGTCCGAGGGCCGGTTTTCGCCGGCAGATCCGGTCATCTCTGTCAGCATCCGAAGATGCTCCCGCATTCCGACCTCGAACTGCGCTCTGACCTCCGCGCCCTGACGGGCAGCATCGGCCCCCAAAGCGACAATGGGGCAGCCTTCCCCCTTCCTGTTCAGATGTTCGGGCGAAAGATAAAAGGCGGTGACAGCCTCAAGCGGCGCATCGGGATTGCTGGCGACCGCCTCCGACCAGCGCCGTGTCGCCATTTCCATTGCGCGCGCGGAGGCCTGCCCGATCAGATCCTCTTTCGAGGCGAACTGTTTGTAGAAACCGCCCTGTGTCAGGCCCGCGCCCTTCATCAGATCCTTGAGCCCGATGCCATCGAAACCATGTTCACGAAACAGCTTGCTGGCCACATTGATCACGGCCTGATGGTTTTCTTCCGCCTGCGCGCGGGTCACTCTCATGAGGCGCTCCGATCCTTGAATTCGCTGCGAAATTCTTACCGCATATAGAGGCTGAACGCAATCAAAGCAGCATCCACCCCGCCCCATCCGGGGGCAGCAAGGCAGGTCTATCGCCGCAAGACGGCCCCGAGCATGATCCCCCCATAAGCGAAAAGCCCGAGCCCCAATGCCAGATAGAGGGCACGGATGTCGCCGGTCCATTCCAGCGCCAGCCAGCCACCGCCAAGCGCGATCACCAGCCGGACAATCCCCGCCACCAGCGGCATTGTCAGCCGTTGCTGGCCCTGCGCCGCGAAGTAGAGCACCAGCCCGAGGCCGAAGAAACCGTAGAACGGCCCCACGATACGCAGATAGGCGCGGCCGGTTTCAATCATCTCAGCCTCGGCGCTGAAGAGCGTCAGCCAGGCCACCGGAAAGGCGGCCGCGATCAGGCCCACCGCTTCGGTTACGGCAAAGGCCAGCACCGCGCCGATCAGCGCGATCTGGCGCGCGCGGGCCTCCAGGCCTGCGGCGGCATTGGTGCCGACCAGCGCCACCATCGGGGCACCGATGCCAAAGACCAGCGGGATCAGCAGATATTCCAGCCGGATGCCGGTGCCAAAGCCCGCCACCGCCCCGACCCCGAGCCGCAGCGCGATGATCGCCGTGCTGCCGGCGATCACCACATTGCTGATCACCGACTGAACCGAAGACAGCGCGCCAATCTTCAGTATGCCGGCAAAATGCCGTGCTTGCAGCGGCAGCCAGCGAAAGCGCGCGGGGTTGCGGCCAGACGCGATGTAAAGGCCCAGAATGGCCGCCCCAACGGCATAGTAGAGCACCAGCGCCAGCCCGCCGCCCGCGATGCCCATCGCCGGGACCGGGCCGAAGCCGAAGATCAGCAGCGGCGAGACCGGGATCAGGAACACCACCCCGAGCACCGAAACGAGCGCCGGCACCAGCATGTTGCCCGCACCACGGATCACACTGCCCAGGCCATTCATCAGCCAGGTGAAAACATTCCCGGCAAACACCACGTTGGAATAGATGATCGCGGCTTCCAGCTCGCCGCCGCGCCCGCCAAGCGCGGTGTAGATCGGGCGGCCCCAGATCAGGAACAGCACCGAGAACGCAAGGCCAATCACCAGATTGACCACCACCGCATGCAGCACCAGCGCATCGGCGTCGGCCCTGCGTCCGGACCCAAGGGCACGGGCGATCGCGGAGGAGACCGCGCCGCCCACCGCCCCGGCTGAAATCATCGTCATCAGCATGACCACCGGAAAGACCAGCGCCATACCCGCCAGCGCATCGGTGCCGAGCTTCGAGACCCAGAAGGTCTCGATCAGCCCGGTCGAGGCCTGCGCGAGCATGATCAGCACATTGGGCAAGGCCATCCGCACCAGCACCGGCAGGATCGGCGCCTCAAGCAGACGCTGCGTGCGCGGGTCGCGTTCACTCGTGGCAGTGGCAGCGGTCATGCAGGCATCAATGGGCTGGAGGCGGAGAACATCCGGTTGATCCTTTGGGTCACTGGTCTGTCCAGCGGCGCAGAGCAAGGCTGGCGTTGACACCCCCAACGCCAAAGCCGTTCGACAGGGCATAGTCGGTCTGGATGGTGCGGGCGTCCGGGCCGACAAGCTGCAGGTCGGCAGCCGCCGGATCCGGATCGGTCAGGTTGCGCGTCGGCGGCGCGATCTGGTCGCGCAGTGCGAGTGCGGTGAAAATCGCGTCCAGCCCGCCTGCCGCCCCCAAAAGATGGCCGGTCGCCGATTTTGTCGCGCTGATCGCCGGGCCTGGCAGACCGGCGAACAGGGTGCGGATCGCCGCCAGCTCGCCCAGATCACCGACCGGGGTCGAGGTGGCATGTGCGTTCAGATGGCCGACCGCACCCGGCGCAATCCCGGCCTGGGCCAGCGCAATCTCCATCGCGCGGCGCGCGCCGTCGCCATCTTCGGGGCCTGCGGTGATGTGCCAGGCGTCTGATGTGGTACCGTAACCGACGATCTCGGCAATCGGTTGCGCACCGCGCGCGAGAGCGTGGTCCAGCGCCTCGATCACCAGGATGCCCGCGCCTTCGCCCATCACGAACCCGTCGCGCCCCCTGTCAAACGGGCGCGATGTCAGCCCGGGTGTCTCATTCCAGCCGGTCGACAGCGCGCGGGCGGCGCCGAACCCGCCAAGCGCCGTGCGGTCGATACAGGCCTCGGCGCCGCCACACAGCGCGACGTCGATCTCGCCCGCGCGGATCATGCGGGCAGCATCGCCGATGGCCTGGACCCCCGCCGCGCAGGCGGTGACCGGCGCGCCAAGCGGCCCTTTGAATCCATGCCGGATAGACACCTGACCTGCGGCAAGGTTTGCCAGGAACGACGGCACCGTGAAGGGCGACAGGCGACGCGGACCCCGATCCGCCACTGTCGCCACTGCGCCCACGATGGCGTGGAACCCGCCGATCCCGGTCGCGATGATCGTAGCTGTGCGGTGACGTTGCTCATTGGTTGCAGGGATCCACCCCGCCTGCGCCACGGCCTCATCGGCTGCCGCCATGGCGAAAAGGATGAAACGATCCATCCGCCGCTGGTCCTTCGGCGCGACCGTCCTGTCGGGGTCGAAACCACCTTCCGGATCCTCGGCAGTGCCGGGAACCGGTGCCGCGATCCTGCACCCCAGATCGGCGCTGACCGCATCCGGCAGAGGGCGCAGACCCGAGCCGCCCGCGAGAAGGCGTTGCCAGTTCAGCGCTGTGCCGGTGCCGAGCGGGCTGACGGCGCCCATACCGGTAATCACGATTCTGCGCATGGTATGTTCTCCGATCCATATTAGATTTCATACGAAATCTAATATGGATCGGCAAGATGCCGGGATTCATGAGCCAGAAATCGTGATGGCACCAGGCCAAAGCCGTCTGACTGTTGTGGCAGTTCGAACCGCAACGGCTGAGTTCTGGCAGGCGGGTCTGTGCGGGAGCCAGTTCAGGAACAGCAGCGTCCCGCCGTGTCCCGACTGCCAACGAGCACCCTGCGAAAAGTGGTGGACCGGGCCAGTCAAACGCCCCGGTCCGGCGTCGGAATTGGTCGTCCCACCGCCGACACGCAGCTGCTGCTGCCAGTCCGGATCCTATTGGTCGAAAACCCCGCTGACCCCGAGTGACAGCAACGACCGCGCCGGCCTGTTGAAGCACCCCACGCACCCGCAAAGAACGCCATGACAAGTTGGCGTTTTCCCGGGTCTGGCAAGGGCGCGACAAATCCCGGGCCGGACCGGCATTGAGGTGATGTCAGCCAGGCTCGCGGATTGCACCGGCATCAAAAACTCTGTCGCCTGAAGCATTTCATATGAGGAGGCGTTGCTGCCATGCACCAGGTGCCAGGCCGCACTTCAGCCTGTCGATGAGCACCGCAGTCAGACGTTCCGGATGGGCAATATGCGATCCTGGGATGAGGCTTCCTTCAATGGCCGGCCCGGTCGGTCACGGGCCGCGCCGAAACAGGTCTGGTTCTGATTTCCACGGCTTTCAAAATGTCGGGATCTGCCTCTCCCCCGGCACAACCTCCGGCTCAGGAAAAGCGAATGCCCAACGGGGTGGTCCTTAATTGGCTCAGGCCCACCGCAGAGTACCGCATCCGTCAGGCGGCAGCGACAGGCCTCAGCTCTCGACCGCGCCGATTTGCCAGATATAGACCGGCTCGGTGCCATTGACCGCGTTATCGCCGAGAATACGCTCTTTGTAGATCAACGGGTTGTGGTTCGCAGCCGTCCGCGCATTGCGCCAGTAGCGGTCCAGCCCGAGCGCCGTATCCGCCGCCGAAGCGCTCAGCGCGTTGAAGAGGTCACTGGTTGCGCGTAGCGCGAGGTCCGCCGCCGCAACCTGAGCCTCTGCCGAGGCCAGCTCCGCCGCGATATTGGCGGCGTCATCGGCGGCCTTGTCACCCGCCTGCGAGGTTTCAAAGGCACGATCGGCTGCGCGGGCGGCCTCGATGGTGGCGGCGCGGGCGGCAAAGGCAAAGGCGCGCGCGCGGCCCACGACCTGCAGCACCTGCGGGTCCTGGCGGACCACCGAGCCCGAGCCATGCGAGAAGGCGCGTTTGCGGGCGGCGACCTTACCCGCGACATCCTGCACCGCCGCCAGTGCCGCGCCCGACAGCACCGCATCCAGCACCAGCTGATAATAAGCGGTCTGATAGCGGAAGCGGGTCTCGAACGGCACCAGCCCCTCGGCCTCCAGCGCTGCTCCTTTGAAGGTGGTGGTGCCGGTCCCGGTCAGCTTCTGGCCAAAGCCGGTCCAGTCATCAAGCCGGTCGATCCCTGGCTGATCGGCGCGCAGGATCGCCACCACCGGCGCCCCATTGTCTGAACGCACCGCATAAGTGTCTATCCAGTCTGCAAAAATCGTACCGGTCGAATAATATTTCTCGCCATCGACGCGAAAGCCCTCCCCCTCGGGTGTGACTTTGGTGATGGTTTCGCCCAGCTTCACCTTGCCAATTTCCGACCAGGCATTGCCGGCGATCTCGCCCTTGCCAAAGCGGCGGAGCCAAACTTCCCCCTCGGCCCGCGGCGCCACCAGCCGGTCCTCGACCAGCGCAAAATGGCCGCGCAGCGCCTGGACGATATTGGTATCTGCCGCCGCAAGATCGATCAGCAGATCGAAGAACTGCTCAAGGCTCGCGCCCGAACCGCCGAATTCAACCGGCACCCGCAGCGCGGTGAAACCGGCTTCTTTCAGCCATTTGATCTCCTCAAACGGCAATTGCCGCTCGCGCTCGCGCCGGTTGGCGCCCTCACGGATGCGTTCGAACAGCGGCGCGAACCGGGCTTTGAGCGCGGCCAGATCGGGGCGCGTCGCGGGCTGAAAGCTGGTTTCTTGTATCGTCATTTTCGGGAACTCCGGTTGCAACAGCCCACCCTGCCCGGCGCAGTGGCGCCGGGGGCATCATGGCTGGTCGATGGGCTTATCGGCAGGCGCCGCGTTATTCGGCGGCGAGGGTTTGTTTTTTGCGGGCTTCGATGTCGCGGACGCGGGGGAGGACGTGTTTTCCGAAATACTCAACCTCTTCCTGGAAATGCAGGAAGCCCAGCAGCACGAGGTCGGCGCCGGCCTCGTTCAGGCCGGTGATGCGTTCGGCGACCTGGTCGGGTGTTCCGATCAGGTTCGGGCGGAAGCCGTCATTATATTGCACGAGATCCTCGAGTGAGGATTTCGCCCAGTTGCCCTCGCCCTCGGGGCTGGCGCGGCCGGCGTTCACCACCTGTCCGGCAAAGCCCCGGACGGCTTCGGGATTGGCCTTCGCGATGATCTCGCGCAGCACCGCCTGGGCCTCGGCTTCGGTCTCGCGCACGATGGCGAAAGCGTTGATGCCGATCTTCACCTTATGCCCGTTGGCCGCCGCTTTCGCGCGGATGTCTTCGACCTGGGCGCTGAGCCCTTCCGGCGTATTGCCATTGGTGAAATACCAGTCCGAGACCCGGGCCGCCATGTCGCGCGCCGCGCGTGACGAGCCGCCCTGGAAGATTTCCGGTTGCGGATCAAGGGGTTTGGGCTTCAGGCTATAATCGCTGAAGCGGTAGAAATCGCCCCGGAAGGTAAAGCTTTCCTCAGACCAGATGCCGCG
>NZ_JAEFCF010000070.1 GCF_016405985.1 Paracoccus sp. IB05 | reverse complement strand
ACCCGCTGTCTCACAAACGTGAATCCATGAGCGAGCCGGATAGTGCAACAAAGCCACGGAAGGTGGGAAGCGGACACCGCTTACAATAGAGGAACCCCATCGGATTTTCCTGCACAGCCAAATCGTCAGCACTCAACCCGCACAGCATAGTTTTATTCGGCGCCTTACTCCCACGTATTTTGCTGCACCCTGTGCCGAACGGCAGCTTTCGAAAATTCGGCATTGCAGCACCAGGCGAAGCTGAGTGGCGGCTATGGGCCGCGCTCGCCTGCCGTGGGGAGTGGACCGGCCGGCCACCGTTTCGGTCGCGGGCGATGAACTGAATGCCAGAGTGTGCGCTGAGCAGGCTTCCACAGCGATAAGCTCGTTATTGGGTAGCGGGTCAATCACCTGTCGCCTATCCAGGTCGCAGATCATCGTTCCGTAACGCTGGCGTTCAATACGGATCTGTTGATATCTTTTGCGCGTGCCTGGTGGAGATCGACTGCTCACCTTGCCTCTCCGGCTGCATTCTCCCGGCTAGATTGGGCCACTTCTTTCTGCAGCCAGTCGATGAGCGTCTGGCACCGCGCGGGCAGGCTGCGTCCCCGCGGATGGACGAGCCAGTAGCGATATTCATTCAGAACAATGTCAAAGGGCTGGATCAGTTCACCGGATTCGATTTGTGACTTCAGAAGTGCAGCTGCCCCCAGCATGATCCCCTGACCGCTGAGCATGCTTTGATAGCGCACATTCGTATCATCGATGAGATAAGATTGCCGCCCTTCAGTCGCCGGTGCGCCGGCATGATCGAACCATTCAGTCCAGCCGAGCCGGGTTTCCTCATGCAACAGGGTGAAGTTCTTCAGATCGGCGGGGCATTGCGGCACCCCGAGCCGCCCCGCAAGCGAGATATGCATGATCGGCGAAAGCCCGGCAGAGACCAGTGGAACGGCGATCATATTTGCCGGCGGCGCCTTGCCCCAGGTCACCGCCAGGTCCGCCCGGTCGAAATCGGAGGCGGCGAGAGTGTTCTGATGGATCAGATTGAGCGACACGCGTGGATAGGCCGCCCAGAAGGAATGCAGGCGCGATGCCATCCAGAAGCTTGAGAAAAACGGGCGGCAGATCAGATTGACCTGCTGGGAGCTGCTCTTTTGCCGCATCTGGTCGACTGTGGACTCAATAGCGCGGAAGGGGCCCGAGAGCTTTTGCCAGAGATGGTTTCCTTCATGAGTGAGCACAAGCTGTCTCGGCTCTCGCAGAAAAAGCCTGGTGCCCAGATAATCCTCAAGGATCCGCACCTGATGGCTGATGGCTGAGGGTGACACGTTCAGCTCTTTCGCAGCCAAAGCAAAGCTCAGATGGCTGGCTGCGACGGAGAATACCCGCAGGGCATTGAGATGGATATCGGTTCCGGAAGCCATGGCCGCAGTTCCTTACGCGCCGGTGGGAAGCGGAAATCCTGATGCTGACCGCTGACCCAGACAAGGGCAGATATGTGGAATATGGGTGAGATTTTCTCATCTGTTGCTGAGAAATCGATGTTTTTCAGATTCGACTTCCACGCCTAGTCCTTGGTTAAGCGAAACGTCGCAATGCGGCACAGCCATCAGGGTTTTCCCATGAACAAGCCCCTAATTCCGTCCCCGATTGCTCTCGAAGACCTGCATGCCAGCACGCTGGATGCGAAGAATGTCATTGCTTTGCCTTCGGATGTCTTCACCAGCGATGAATTTTTTAAGTTCGAGATGAATGCGGTATGGCGGCATGAATGGTTCTGCGTCGGTCATTCCAGCGAGATCCCGAATGTCGGGGATTACTATACGATACAGGTGGGTAAAGACCCGCTGGTGGTTCTGCGCGACCGTAGCAATGAGGTCTCGGTTCTTGCCAATGTGTGCCAGCACCGGGGGATGATCCTTGTGGAGGGTCGCGGCAATCTGCGCCGTCTGCGGTGCCCGCTTCATGCCTGGACCTATGATCTGGGCGGCAAGCTGATTGCGGCTCCGGGACTGACGGATGGCGGTTCCGAAGAGAATGAGGCGATTGCCGGGATCTGCATTCCCCGGATGCGCACAGAGATCTGGGAAGGCTTCATCTTCATCACCTTCGATGAAAGCCTCACTCCGGTGGGCGAGCGCCTTGCCAAGCTGGGGGAGCAGCTCAAGGCCTATAATATGAGCGCGCTGCGGGGGGCTGATCCTCTCCACCTCGAAGAGATGGCCTGGAACTGGAAAATCTTTAACGATGAATGCTATCACTGCATGTATCTCCACTCAAGTTCCTGGGGGGATATGTACGCGCTCAATCGCGGGGAAACCCTTGATGAAGCGGTCGAGTTCAATGATCTCGATAAGGGTGTGATCTCTTACAATCTTTGCAGTACGCATCGCGACGCGGCCCCCACGCATACCGGCGATATTCTGCAACCGCCGATCAGCGGGCTGGATGACCAGCAACGCAGTCAGCTGAGCTATGTGACGGTGGCGCCGAACCTGCTGATCGTCGCAATGCCGGATAAGGTGAAATATTTCCTCTGGCTGCCGCTCGAGGCGCAGAAATCGCAATACGGCGTCAGCTGGATGTATCCCGAGGAGACCCTTGCCCGTGAGGGGTTCCGTGAGAATTATGATCGTGAGATCAAAGACCTCGGCCCGGTTATGGAGGAAGATCTCTATGCTTGGAGCAGCTGCCAGAAAGGCTATAATTCGGGCTTCTCCGCCCGCGGCCCCCTGGCTCCCGAAGAAGAGGTGATCAAGCGGCTTCAGACCTGGCTTGTGCGAAAATATGCCGCTGAGGAAGGTCGGGCACAGGCTGCCCGGCAAGCGGCTGAATGATGCAGGGCCGCCGGAGCATTCCTGCAAGGATCGAGGCGATGGAGCCAGCCGGGGAAGCCATTCTCCGGCTGATCCTGAAGCCTGTTGACGCGCGGTGTTTTCCGGCATGGCAACCGGGTGCGCATGTGGATCTGATCCTGCCCACGACAGTGGGCGAGGCCGAACCGCTGATCCGCCAATACTCAATCTGCAGCGATCCGGCGGATCTGGGCCAATACCGGCTCGGCATCCTGCGAGACGCTGGCGGACGGGGCGGCTCGGTACGGATCCATGACCAGCTGAAGCCCGGCGATGAGGTCATGATCAGCGCCCCGCGCAATCATTTTCCCTTTGCTTGCACGGGGCGGCTTTTGTTTATTGCCGGTGGTATCGGCATCACGCCGATCCTGCCGATGGTCCACGAGGCGATGGCCGCCGGGCAGGACTGGCATCTGGTTGTCGCGGCGCGGAACCGGGCACGGCTTCCGTTCCTGTTCGATCTTGCATCCCTTCCACCGGAACGCGTCAGCCTGCATTGCGACGAAGAGGCGGGCCTTCTCGATCTGGCCGGGCTTCTCGGCGCTGAGGGCGAAGGCACCACCGTCTATTCATGCGGCCCCGGCCCGATGCTGGACGCTTTGCAGGCCCTGAATACCGATGCGCCCTGGCAGCTGCGGATCGAGCGTTTTGCGGCGGCTCCGGTGGTCGACAGCTCGGCCGATCACGGCTTTGACCTCCATTGCCGCAAGAGCGGCAAGACCCTCTGGGTTCCGGCAGACAAGAGTGTTCTCCAGGTCCTGCGTGAGGCGGGGATCAGGGTCGAGAGTTCGTGCAGGGATGGCGTCTGCGGCACTTGTGAAACGCGTGTCCTGTCGGGCGTTCCCAGCCACCGCGACAGCGTCCTGACCGCCGAAGAGCGGGAAGAAGGCACATTTATGATGGTCTGCGTCTCCCGCGCTGCGGGCGATTTTCTTGAACTCGATATCTAGGAAGGTCTGCTTATGGAGCGGCTGAAAATTGTGGTCACCGGTGGTTCGGGCAGGGTTGGACGACAGGTTGTAGCCTGCCTTGCTGAGCGTCACGAGGTGGTCAATGCCGATCTGACGCCGCCCACCGGCCCCTGCGCGGCGCAGTATATGCGCGCCGATGTGATGCAGATTGACGAGTTGCAACAGGCGTTTGCCGGCGCAGAGGTGGTCATTCATCTTGCCGGTCTCGACTACGACTGGGGTTGCCCGGACGAGGCCTATATCAACGTGAACACCAGGGGCAGCTGGCATGTGCTGCAGGCCGCCGAAGCTGTGGGTGTAAAGCGGGTTGTGCTTTGCTCATCCATTTCGATCTGTGGCCTCCAGGAGATGCGCGCGGACTGGAAGCCCCAGAGCCTGCCGATTACCGAAGAGCACGAAAATCGCCCGATCTATGCCTATGGCGTCAGCAAACAGATTGCCGAGATCATGGGGCAGAGCTTTGAGCGCCGCGGCAGGATGGAAGTGGTCAGCCTGCGCCCGCTCGCCGTCGTGCTGCCTGAAACGCTTTCGCAGTATATAGCCTTTGTCGACAAACCGGATCTTCACTGGCTGTTCTACTATGTCACTGCTGCGGACCTGGCCCGCGCCTTCCGGGCCGCTGCGGAAACACCCGGTATCAGCGGCGAGAGCTTTTACATCGGCGCCGATGACAGCTCGCATCGCGAGGCGACGCTGGAATGGGCGTCACGCATCCTGGAAGACCTGCCGGCAGATCAGGATCCCGCCTGGTTCGTGGCAAATCCCCGGGCCTCTGTCTTCAGCAATGCCAAGGCGCGCCGCCTGCTCGGCTGGCGCCCGACTTCGGATTTCAACTCCCTCCGGCTCCAGGCAGCCGAGGGGCAGAGTGGCGACCTGGAAGGGGTTTGAGCATGGATTACGTCAGAAAAGGCAAAGTCGAATGGACCGGGGACAACCCGCCGATCTATCTGAAGACCGACCCGAACGGCGACTGGTCGACGCTGGCGCTTTTCTTCCGTGTCAACGGATCAGACTATGGTCGCGGTCATATGATCCTCGTGCTGGAGGATCCCTATAATCGCGGGCAGGCAAATCCGGTCAGGCTGTGCTCCACCGATAACGAACAGCTGGCGCGCTATCTGCTTGATGACTTCGTGCGCAAATTCGGCCTGTTCCGCCCGGCCCAACAGGCCATCGATGCGCTGCAGGTCATCGGCGGCGCGACGTTCTCGGTCGAGGCGGATTATCCGCGTCACGTGACCGAGATTGCCAGTTTCGGCGGTCATCGTGTCGAAATGCGCTGGAGTGATCTTCAGGACATGTTCGCGGTCGCACAGCCGCCGAAGGACAGTCAGACCGGCAGGCATGAAATGTTCAGCGTGTTCCAGCCAGCCCGGTCGGCCTCGATCACTCTCGATGGTCGCAGGCTGGCCGGGGAGACCGTTGAACGCGATTTCTTCGACCGCCGCGCCCAGTCCGCCGCCCTGGCGCATAGCGAGTCCTGGATCTGCGAAGAACAGCCTTGACCTGCGAACAACCGGCCTGAAACCCGCGCCCCCCACAGAAGCGAAAGACTGCCCATGTCACAGCCAGATCCTAATGATATTGCCTTTGCGCGGATGAATGCCGTTCAGCCGGAATGGATCGGGCTGCGGCGTCTGGGGGATCTGCCGGGCCTTGATCGCCGGGTCGTGCTTCATGCTGGCCCGCCCTTTGACCGCTTTGCCGCGATACCGGCTGCGCTGCGCAATTCGCTGAGCAATATCGTGCGGCGCGAAGGCTGGGCGGTTGATCAGGGGCAGGCGCTGACCCTGCTTGAAAGCGGCGATGTGGTCATCGAGCCCGCACAAAATCACGGCGTCTATGTGCCGCTCGCCGGTGCGGCCGGGCCGTCGACGATGCTGATCGAGGTCGCCGACGGGGCCAGCGGCCGGTCCGCCTTCAGCCCGATCAATGAGGGCATGGTGCATTGCACCCGTCTCGGCATTCTGCATGAGGATCTGATTGCCCATCTTCGCTGGCTCGATGACATTCTGGCACCCTGGGTCAGCGAAAGGCTCCGACAGACCCCGCTGCCGCTTTTCCCGATCCTGAAGCAAGCCATTGCGCATGAGGATGATTGCCATTCCCGGACAATTGCGGGGTCGAAGGCGTTGGTCGCGGCGCTGCTCGCGATCAAACCTGCCGGCACCGGCGACGGGCAGTTAACGGCTTTCCTGCACGGAGCCCCGGCATTCGCCCTGAATGTCTGGATGGCGACCTGTGGGCTGATCGCCTCTGCTGCGGCGGGAGTTGCGGGCTCTGATCTTGTGACCCATGCCGGTGGAAATGGCGTGCATTTCGGCTATCAACTCGCGGGCAATCCGGGTCATTGGCACCTTGTTTCCGCTCCCGCGATCCGGGGCGATGTCGGGGTGGGTTTTGAACAAAGCGCGCCGCTTCCGGCGCTTGGTGACAGCGCAATCGTAGACGTACTTGGTCTCGGCGGGCAGCTCCTTGCGACTGCGGCACCCGTGCGAGCAGCCCTCGCAGCCCATCTCCCCGCAGATGCGACCACGCGCCCGGCGACCTTTCTTCACGGGGTGCTTGATGGCTTCGGTGCCCTCGCCGCAACGGATGCGGCAAAGGTCCGGGCCACGAATACCGGCCCGATCATTCTTCTTGGCATGATTGACGGTCACGGCCGCTTTGGCCGCGTAGGCGGCGGATGTGTTGTGGGAGACGACAAGACCTTCCCGAACTGAACCCAGGCAATGGCGGCCCCTGACGCGGGCCGCCGCACCGAGGAAAGACAGGATGCGATATCTTCACACGATGGTCCGGGTCGCTGATCTTGAGGCTTCGCTTGCGTTTTATTGTGGCGTGCTCGGCCTGCAGGAGACGAGGCGGCGCAGTTCTGAGGCCGGGCGCTACACAATCGTCTATCTGGCCGCGCCGGATGATCTTGCGGCTGTCGCAGCACAGGATGCCCCCATTCTGGAACTGACCTGGAACTGGGATCCGGAGGCATACACAGGGGGCAGGAACTTTGGCCACCTCGCCTATGAAGTGGCGGATATCCATGAGACCTGCGCCCGGATTGCGGCGGCGGGGATCACGATAAACCGGCCTCCGCGGGACGGCTATATGGCCTTTATTCGTTCCCCGGACGGAATTTCCATCGAATTTCTCCAGCACGGTGAGCAGCTTACCCCCGAGGAGCCATGGGCGTCGCTGCCAAACAGCGGCAGCTGGTGACGCTTCCCGCCTTCAACCCAGATCGGACAGTAGCATCATGTCTTTCACAGACCATTTCGCGGATTGTCAGGCAAGGATCCTGGCTGACGAGGCGCAGATCCGTGCCTTTTCCGCGATTGATTACGGGGTTTTGCAGGCCGAGTTGGCCAATGCTCCGACCAGCGGAGCCCTTGCCGGGCGGCTGATCGGGGTCAAGGATATCATCGACGCGCGGCCTTACACGACCTCCAGCGGCTCTCCTCTGCACCAAGGGCGCAAACCCGCCGCCGATGCCGCTGCCGTTGCTCAGTTGCGCGCAGCGGGCGCCGTGATCGTGGGGAAGACAGTCACCACCGAATTCGCCTTCTTCTCACCTGGCCCGACCCGGAACCCTCATGATCTGACGCGCACGCCGGGAGGGTCCTCCAGCGGTTCGGCGGCCGCCGTGGCCTGCGGCTTCGTCGATATCGCATTGGGGTCCCAGACGGCGGCCTCCATCACGCGCCCGGCCTCCTATTGCGGCGTGGTTGGCTTCAAGCCAGGCTTTGGCAGCTACAGCCTGGTGGGTGTCGGAACGCTTGCCCCGTCTTTCGACACGCTCGGTCTTCTGGCCGCAGATGTCCGCAGCCTGGCCGAAGCCCATGCTGTTCTGGCAGCCCCCGTTGCTGCCGAAGCGGTGCGCGAGCCGCGCCCGGCGCGCCGCATCGGGCTTTGTCGTACCCCGTGGTGGGGTCAGGCTGAGGATGCGACCCGGCAGGCGATCCAGACCGCCGGTATGATCTTGTCCGCTGAAGCGGAGATAGTCGAAGCCGATCTTGAAGCCTTCGCGGATGGGGCACGGCTGCAGGCTGACATCATGGCCTACGAGGCAGCACAAAGCCTGTTTCAGGAGATGCAGCATGCCGACATGATGAGCCCGGTTCTGCACAGGATGCTGGTCCACGGCAGCGACATTTCCCGCGCCGAACATCTGAAAAACCTGCGCCTGGCCGAGGAGCTGCGGCTGCGAATGGCGGAACTCATCGCCGGTTTCGACATCCTTCTTGCCCCTGCTGCACCGGGCGAGGCCCCGGTCGGGCTGGCCTCTACCGGCGATCCGGTCTTCAGCCGTTTGTGGAGCCTCCTGCGGCTGCCCTCGATCACTTTGCCGGGACTGACCGGGCCGTCTGGTCTGCCGGTCGGCGTCCAGCTGCTGTCGGCCACCCAGCAGGACGAAGCCCTGATTGGCCATGCGCTCTGGGCCGAACGTCTGCTGCCCGAACGCCCGCGAACGAAGCTGCGTGACATCCGGCAAAAAGCGCAAGAAGGCGCGGGACCGATTTTCTGACCAGAGCACACCGATCCGGGGAATAGCCCGGACATCGCGGAGGTAACCAATTCAGATGGCCCATGATACTGGCGAATATGTCGCCTTCAGGAATGTACAGAAAAGCTATGATGGTGAGACACTTGTCGTCAAAGACCTGAATCTCTCAATCAGCCAGGGGGAATTCCTGACCATGCTCGGCCCGTCGGGCTCGGGCAAGACAACCTCCCTAATGATGCTTGCTGGTTTTGAAACTGCGACCAATGGGCAGATCCTGCTTGATGGCCGACCGATCAATCAGGTGCCGCCGCATAAACGCGGCATTGGAATGGTCTTCCAGAATTACGCACTGTTCCCGCACATGACCGTTGGCGAAAATCTCGCCTTCCCGCTGGAAGTGCGCGGCATGGGAAAGGATGAGCGCGAAACGCGGATCAAACGCGCGCTGGATATGGTGCAGATGGGGTCCTTTGCCGCACGCCGCCCCGCTCAGCTTTCAGGCGGTCAGCAACAGCGGATTGCTCTTGCGCGGGCGCTGGTATTTGATCCGAAATTGGTGCTGATGGATGAACCGCTTGGCGCGCTGGATAAACAACTGCGTGAACATATGCAGTTTGAGATCAAGCATCTGCATGACTCTCTGGGTATCACGGTTGTTTATGTGACCCATGATCAGGGCGAGGCCCTGACGATGTCTGATCGGGTTGCGGTCTTTAATGATGGCCGTATTCAGCAGCTCGCACCTCCGGCGGATCTCTATGAACGCCCCGGGAACAGTTTCGTCGCGCAGTTTATTGGCGAGAATAACAAACTTCCTGGGATTGTCGAAGAACTGCGTGATGACAGAGCTTTGATCCGTCTGGCCACCGGCGAGCTGATTGATGCAACTGCGGTCAACATTCACAAAAAAGGTGAGAAGACCATGGTTTCAATCCGCCCCGAGCGGGTGGAAATCAATACTGAAATGATGCCAGAAAATGCTCATCTTCTGGACGCTGAAGTCCGGGAGATCATCTATATGGGCGATATTCTGCGTGCCCGTATGCGGGTTGCGGGATCCGAGGACTTCGTCGTGAAACTCAGAAATTCCATCGGGCAAAGGCGCCTTAATCCGGGCGAAAAGATTCGGATCGGCTGGCATCCACAGGATGCGCGTGCGCTTGACGCTGTCTGAAGACCAGTCGTTGAAGACCCCGGCCCTGCGCAGCCGGTAAATAAAAAATCAACCGGGAGAAATGAAATGAGAAAACTGCTTCTTTCCACTGTTCTGAGTTGTATGGCTTTCATGAGCCAGGCAGACGTCACTGTTATGTCCTGGGGTGGTGCATATGGAACTGCACAGAATGAAGCGCATCTGAAACCATTCACGGAAAAGACTGGAATTCGTACCAGGATGGTCGATACCGACAATGCGGCATCGCCAATTCGCGCCATGGTCGAAGCTGGGAATGTCACGGTTGATGTAGCCTCCATCGAGCTGGCAGATGCCACCCGTCTTTGCGATGAAGGAATGCTTGAGCCCATCGACCCGGCCAAATTGCCTGCCGGCTCAGATGGAACTGCTGCGGAAGAGGACTTCTTTCATGGTGGCATAACAGATTGCGCTGTCGGAACAGACCTCTGGGCGAATATCATTGCCTTTGACTCTACTAAGTTCAGCGGCGAAGCACCTTCGAAAGCAGCGGACTTTTTTGACACTGAAAAATTCCCGGGCAAACGGGGTCTGAAAAAGAATCCTAAAGCTGTGCTGGAGCTTGCACTGATGGCCGATGGGATACCGGCAGATGAGGTCTATGCCATTCTGGAAACCCCCGAAGGCCGTGATCGCGCATTTGCCAAACTCGATACGATCAAAAAGGATATCGTCTGGTGGGAGGCCGGCGCGCAGCCGCCACAATTGCTGGCGGATGGCGAAGTTCTGATGACCACTGCCTATAATGGACGGATCTTCAATGCATACATTGAAGAGGGCAAGCCATTTGAAATCATCTGGGATGGTCAGATTTACGAGCTGAACACCTATGCCATCCCGAAGGGGGCGCCCAATCTGGAAGAAGCGATGGAATTCGTCCGGTTTGCCACTTCGACCGAAGGACTGGCTGAGCAGTCAAGGTATATCTCTTACGGACCTCCTCGCAAATCCTCTAACGCGATGGAGATTATCTACAAGGACGAGAAAACCGTCATGGCTCCGAATTTGCCGAGCTCACCAGAAAACAGGGAAAATGCACTTGAAACCTCCATCGAATTCTGGGTCGACCGGGATACCGAATTGAATGAGCGTTTCAATAACTGGCTGATTGCAAACTGAGCACTATGCCGGACCGGCCAGGGGCATCCCCCTGGCCGGGATGCAACTTCACGGAAGAGATCGATGGCCAGTATCACCCAGACAGCCGTTCCTGCCAGTTCATTGGCATCAGAAGGCATGCCCCTTAAAATCAGACTGGCGCGCGCACAGGCGCGAAACAGGCGCAGGGCCTTCCTACTGGTCCTGCCATTGTTGCTTTTCGTCACGCTGACCTTCGTGCTTCCGATTGGCCAGATGCTTCAGCGCTCACTGTATCACGATGGCTTCTCAGCTGCGGCGCCGTCGCTGGGCCAATGGTTCAGTGAAAACCCCGAAGACATCCGGCCCGATGAGGCGGGTTTTGCGGCCCTTGCCGCGGATCTGCGCTACATGAAAGAGCAAAACCTGGCCGGAGCCGCTGGAACCCGGATCAATTACAATGTGCCTGGCAGCCGTTCGCTTTTCACCAGCGCTGCACGCAAAGCGGATGATCTGGAAGCGCCCTACAGGGATGCCATCCTCGGCCTGGATCAAAAATGGGATGATCCTCGGATTTGGGTCGCCATGCGCGAAGCTTCCTCGCCGTGGACGTCAGATTTTTATCTGACCGCACTGGATATTCAGCGCGGAGCAGATGGAACGCTGGAACGTGTGGATGAGCACTCGCGCGTTTATCTCGCGCTTTACGGCAAGACATTTTTGCTCTCGGGCGTGATTACGGTCATCTGCCTGGTGCTGGCCTTTCCGATTGCGCATCTTCTGGCGACATTGCCGATGGGCAAGGCCAATCTCCTGATGATCCTTGTACTCCTGCCGTTCTGGACGTCGCTGCTTGTGCGTACCACGTCCTGGATTGTCTTACTGCAGGGCCAGGGCGTCCTGAACTCGCTGTTGGTTTCTGCAGGTATCATCGGGGAGGACGGACGCCTCGCACTGATCAATAATCAGACCGGAACCATCATAGTGATGGTCCACATCTTGCTGCCTTTCATGGTTCTCCCGATCTATTCGGTGATGCGGGTGATCCCTCCTGCCTATGCAAGGGCGGCGCGCAGCCTTGGCGCCACTTCCTGGACCACCTTCCGCCGCATCTATGCACCCCAAACCCTGCCGGGGATCGGTGCGGGTGTACTTTTGGTCTTTATCCTCGCCGTCGGTTACTACATCACCCCCGCTTTGGTCGGGGGCGCTGACGGGCAACTCTTCTCGAACCAGATCCAGTTCCACATGACCCGCTCGAACTGGAGCCAGGCTGCCGCTCTGGCCGCGATGCTGCTTGCCGGGGTTCTTGTGCTCTACTGGCTCTATGACCGCCTTATCGGCATCGACAAACTCAAGCTCGGCTAAGGAAAAAAGATATGGCCCTCCAAACCTATGCCGATCCGCTTGAGCGCGCCTGGTACTATGCCTATTTGGTGATTTGCACGCTGATCTTCATCTTTCTGATCGCGCCTATCCTTGTCATCATCCCGCTATCCTTCAACGCCGAGCCCTATTTTACCTTTACCGAGAAAATGCTGACTTTCGACCCGGCGGGATATTCCCTCAGGTGGTATGATGCCCTGGTCTCAACGGGAATGCAGCAACCTGAGGCCGTCAGTGGCTGGTGGTCAGATATGTGGGCCAACGCGACCTGGGTAAAAGCGGCCCGGAATTCGCTGATCATAGGTTTCTGGTCAACGATCCTCGCCACCACTCTCGGCACCCTTGCTGCTCTTGGCCTGTCGCGCCCGGAGATGCCCTATCGGCGACTGATCATGGCCTTGCTCATCTCGCCGATGATCGTGCCGATCATCATCGTGGCGACGGGGATGTTTTTCTTCTACTCTAACCCATGTTCGATTATCGGCATGCAATGTGGTCGTCTGACCTCGACATATACCGGAATTGTGCTTGCCCATGCCGTGCTTGGCATCCCCTTTGTCATCATCACTGTCACGGCAACACTGTCGGGTTTCGATCAGTCGCTGATCCGCGCTGCCGCAAGCCTCGGGGCAAACCCCAGAATTACGTTCTTCAAGGTGATCATGCCGCTGATTCTGCCCGGGGTGATTTCCGGCGGCCTGTTTGCATTCGTCACATCTTTTGATGAGGTGGTAGCGGTCCTGTTCATTGCGGGCCCGGATCAGCAAACCATCCCGCGGCAAATGTGGAATGGAATTCGCGAATCCATCAGCCCGGCAATCCTCGCGGTTGCAACAATACTTGTGGTTCTTTCGATTGCACTCCTGACAACTATTGAGATTTTGCGTCGCAGATCCGACCGTTTGAGAGGTGTGAGCGGCTTTGTTGCACTATCCGGCTCGCTCATGGATTCACGTTTGTGAGACAG